>NZ_JAIWPR010000040.1 GCF_021191635.1 Alterluteimonas quercicellularis | reverse complement strand
CGGGCGCCGCCGTGCCGCGCGCCCGCGCCGCCGCTGGCTGGCCGCGGCCGCGGCCGCCTGCGCCGCGCTCGCGGTCGCCGGGCTGTGGTGGCGCGCGACGGAGGAACGCGGCGGGGAGCGGCCGCTGCAGATCGCCACCGGCATCGGCGAGCACCGCGAGGTCGCGCTGGCCGACGGATCGGTGGTGGAGCTCGGCGCCGCCAGCCGGCTGCAGGTGCGCTACAGCGCCGCGCGCCGCGAGGTGGAACTGCTGGCGGGCGTGGGCCGGTTCTCGGTGGCCCGGGCGCCGGAGCGGCCGTTCGAGGTCCGCGCCGACGGCACCCTGGTGCAGGCGATCGGCACCCGCTTCAGCGTCGGCCTGCGCCCCCGCGGCGCGGTGGCGGTGGCGGTCGACGAGGGCGTGGTGCAGTTCAACGACCTCAGCACCGGCCGCGGTTCCGCCAGCGGACGGCCGCTGCGGCTGCGCGCCGGCCAGCGCGGCCTGTGGGTGGCCGGCGAGGGCCTGTCGGGGCCCGCGCCCGCGGCCCCGCGACCGGCCGGCGACGGCCTGGAGCGCAGCATCGCCTACCTCGGCGAACCGCTGGCCGACGTCATCGGCGACCTGAACCGCTATTCGCCCGTGCCGATCGAGCTCGACCGCCGGGTCGAGGCCTCGGTGCCGGTGACCGGGCGCTGGCGCACCGGCGACCTCGACGCCTGGCTCGAGGGCCTGGCCAGCGCGGCCTCGCTGTCGGTGGTGCGCAGCGCCGGCCGCATCCTGCTGGTGCCGGCCATCCCCGGCGACGTCCCGGCGCCGCGGCAGCGCCCGGCCGGATCCGGATAGCCGCCGTCGCATGCCGCCGCCGCCGCCCGCGCCCCGACCGTCCCGCGCCCCGCGCGGGCGCCGGCCCGCGCGGTGGCTCGGGCCGGCGCTGGCGTGGCTGCTGTGCCTGGCGCCCGCGTGGGCGCAGGACCGCGCGCTGCATCGCTTCGACATCGCGCCGCAGCCGCTGGAGCAGGCGCTGCTCGCGTTCTCCGAGCAGGCCGGGCTCGACCTGGTGGCGGTGGGCGACCTCGGCGGGCCGCATACGGCGCCGGCGGTCCGCGGGGAGATGCGCAGCGCCGATGCGCTGGCGCGGCTGCTGGCCGGCACCGGCCTGGTCTACCGCGTGCGCGCGGACGGCGTGGTCCTGGTCGCCCGGCGCGAGGCCCGCGCGGCAGCGCCCGCCGAACGCCCCGCCGCGGTGGTGGACCTCGCGTCGGTGGTGGTCACCGCGCGCAAGCGCGACGAGCGCCGGGTCGACGTGCCGGTCTCGGTGACCGCCCTGGGCACCGCGCCCTTCGACGACTTCGCCTTCGGCCGCGAGGGCGTGTCCGCCGCCCTGGGCACGGTGCCGGCCACCTCGTCGGTGGACGTCGGCGGCGGCTTCACCCAGGTGCAGATCCGCGGGGTGTCGAGCTCGCTGGGCGGCAACGACAACGGCTACTACCTGGACGAGATCCCGTTCACCGGCGTCACCGTGCCGTGGTACCCGGACGCGCGCGGCTTCGATCTCGACCGGGTGGAGATCCTGCGCGGGCCGCAGGGCACGCTGTTCGGCGAGGGCTCGATGGGCGGCACCGTGCGCATCCTGACCCGCAAGCCGGACCCGGCCGCCTTCGACGCCCGCGCGCAGCTGGCCGGCTCGACCACCGAGGGCGGCGGCGACGGCCACGCCGCGCGCGCGATGGTCAACCTGCCGCTGGCCGGCGGCCTCGCCGCGCTGCGGCTGGTCGGCACCGACGAGCGCCTGGCCGGCTGGGTCGACGACGGCGATGCGCGCGACATCAACCTCCAGCGCGTGCGCACCGGCCGCGCGCGGCTGCGCATCTCGCCGAGCGAGGCCACCGACATCGACCTGGGCTACTGGCGCTACGACTCGCGCGCCCCCGGCGGCGGCTACGCCGCGTTCGACGACGCGAGCGCCGACGCCATCTACGCCCGCGCCTCCGACTGGACCACGCGCAGCCTGGTCGCCACCCACCGCCTCGCCGGCTCCACCCTGGTCTACGCGGTCGCCGACGCCGGCCTCGGCTACGTCGCCGACGGCGAACTGGCGCCCGACGTCGCCTACGCCTCCGACATCCGTATCGACGTGACCACCCACGAGCTGCGCTGGTCATCGGAGGGCGAGCGCACGCTGGACTGGACGCTCGGCGCCTACCTGCGCGACGCCGAGCGGCAGGAGCGGGCCGCGCTGGGCGCCGCGGCCGCGACCGAGCTGCACCAGCGCAACGACGCGGTGGCGCTGTTCGGCGAGGCGAGCGTCCGGCTGCCGCGGCCGGGCTGGTCGATGCTCGCCGGGCTGCGCTACTTCTCCGACGAGGTCGACGCGGTCTCGCGCTCGGCCGACTGGCGCACCGTGCTGGACGCGCGCTTCTCCAGCTGGAACCCGCGCCTGGGGCTGTCCTACGCCCCGCATGCCGACGCCCTGGTCTACGCCAACCTCGCCCGCGGCTTCCGCTCCGGCCAGCTGCAGCCGGCCAGCTCGCTGCTCGCCGCCGACCTCGCCGGCATCGAGCTGCCCGGCGCCATCTCGCCCGACTCGATCGTGAGCGTGGAACTGGGCGCGCGCCGCAGCTTCGCCGGCGGCCGCCTGCTGCTGGAGGGCGCGGCGTTCCACAGTGACTGGAAGGACGTCGCGGTGCGGGTGCCGCTGACCGACACCCTCAACGGGCTGGCCAACTCGGCCGGGGTGGAATCCCGCGGCGTGGAGGCCGCGCTGGCCTACTCGCCGGCGCCGGCGTGGTCGCTGCAGCTCTCCGCGAGCCTGGTCGACGCGGTCTACGTGGCCGCCGTGCCGGGCACCGCGATCGACCGCGGCACGCCGGTCTACAACGTGCCGCGCACCAGCATCGCCGGCGCGCTGGGCTACGCGCGTCCGCTGCCGCACGGGCTGCAGATGCTGGCGCACGCCGACGTGCGCTACGACAGCGCGCGGGCGGTGTCGCTGACCCAGGGCACGCCGGGCGACGACATCCTGCTCGCCAACGCGCGCATCGGCGTGCAGTCGCCGCGCGGCTGGGGCGTGGCGCTGTTCGTGGACAACCTCACCGGCGAGGACGGCGCGGTGGACGCGCGCAACCTGCGCGGCGCGGCGACGCGGCTGCGCCCGCGCACCTGGGGCGTGGAAGTCGACCTCAGGTACTAGGCGGCCGGGGCGGGCACGTCGCGGACCGGCCGGGTAGGAGCGCGCTCGCGCGCGACTGCTTCTTCCGGCTTTCCGGAAAAGCGATGCCGGTCGTCGTTCGCCGTCGTCCGCGCGTGGGGACGCGTTCTTCTTTTGCCGGGGGCTCCGGGGACACCTTGCCCGGTCGCGCGCGAGCGCGCTCCTACAGGTGTGTGTCGCCCTCGCGTCCGGCGCGTTTCACTTTTCCTTCACTGCTTCGTTGGAACGGGAAGCGCCGTCGATTCCGGCGGCGCGCGAGGCCGGCGCGCGGGGCACACCGCGCCCGGCCGCCTCCCACCCGTCCCGGAGCTCGTCGCCATGCATCGTCCCGTTCCCCTCAGGTCCCGTTCGCGGACCCGCCGTTCCCTCGCCCGCACCCCCCTGGCCGCCGGCATCCTCGCCGGCCTGATCGCCGCCGGCCCGCTGCACGCCCAGACCGCGCAGCCCGACGCGCCCGATGCGCCGCAGGCCGCGGCGCGCGACGGCCAGCGCGACGCCGTCGAGCTGTCCTCGGTCATCGTGACCGCGCGCAAGCGCGACGAGCGCCAGATCGACGTGCCGATCGCGCTGAGCGCGGTGACCGGCGAGCAGATCGACGCCATGGGCCTGCTCAACGTGGTCGACGTGCTCAACAGCACCGCCGGCGCCTCCTCCATCGACACCGGCGGCGGCTTCACCCAGGTGCAGATCCGCGGCGTCTCCAGCTCGCTGGGCGGCAACGACAACGGCTACTACCTGGACGAGATCCCGTTCACCGGCGTCTCCGTGCCCTGGTACCCGGACGCGCGCTCGTTCGACATCGACCGCGTCGAGGTCCTGAAGGGTCCGCAGGGCACGCTGTTCGGCGAGGGCTCGATGGGCGGCACGGTCCGCATCATCACCCGCAAGCCGGACTTCAACTACTTCAACGCCGGCGTCGAGCTGTCCGCCGGCACCACCGAAGGCGGCGGCGACAGCTGGGGCGGCAAGGCCTACGTCAACGTGCCGCTGGTCGAGGACACCCTGGCGCTGCGCGTGGCGGTCAGCGACGAGAAGCTCGGCGGCTGGATCGACGACAACACCACCGGCGACCGCGACATCAACGAGCAGCGGGTCAAGACCGGCCGCTTCAAGCTGCGCTTCGCGCCCACCGAGCGCTGGAACATGGACCTGTCGTACTGGAAGTACGACTCCGACGCGCCCGGCGGCGGCAACTCCTCGCTCGACGACCTGAGCACCAACTCCTACTACAGCAACGTCGACGAGTGGGACGTCTCCAGCTTCGTGACCACCTACGACTTCGACGGCTCGCAGCTGTTCTACTCGTTCGCCGACGCCAACCTGGAGTACGGCAACGACGGCATGCTCAACCCCACGACGTCGTACCTGAGCCTGATCGAGATCGGCGTGCGCACCCAGGAGCTGCGCTGGTCCTCGACCGGCGAGCGCGCGCTCGACTGGACCGTGGGCTACTACCTGCGCGAGGCCGAGCGCAACGACAGCTCCAGCATCGGCGGCTTGGCGCCCAGCGCCTCCAGCCAGACCAACGACGCCTACGCGCTGTTCGGCGAGGTGACCTACAAGCTGCCGAACCCGGCCTGGGCGGTCACCGCCGGCCTGCGCTACTTCAAGGACGACGTGGACGCGATCTCGATCTCCAGCGACCGCGTGTCCACCCTCAACGCCACCTTCGACAGCTGGAACCCGCGCCTGAGCCTGTCCTACAAGCCGCAGGAGGACACCACCCTGTACGTCAGCGCCGCGCGCGGCTTCCGCTCCGGCCAGCTGCAGCCGATCACCTCGATCCTGCTGGCCGAGCAGGCCGGCATCGAGCTGCCGTCCACGATCGATCCCGACTCGATCATGACCTACGAGTTCGGCGCCAAGTCGCTGCTGCTCGACGGCAAGGTGATGCTGGAGGGCGCGATCTTCTACAGCGACTGGAAGGACGTGGCGGTGCGGGTGCCGATCACCGACACCATCAACGGCCTGGCCAACTCCGACGGCACCGAGAACAAGGGCGTGGAGGCCAACATCGTCTACACCCCCAACCGCGCGCTGACCCTGCAGATCGGCGGCAGCCTGATCGACGCCACCTACTCCGAGGACGTCCCGGGCACGCCGCTCAACCGCGGCACGCCGGTCTACAACGTGCCCAAGACCAGCCTCAACGGCTCGGTGGCCTACCAATGGCCGGTCGGCGGGCTGCGCGGCGTGGTGCGCGGCGGCTTCGTCTACGACTCCAAGCGCGAGACGGCGCTGACCCAGGGCACGCCGGGCGACGACATCCTGCTGCTGGACGCGCGCATCGGCCTGGAGTCCCCGTCGGGCTGGTCGGCCTTCCTCTACGGCGACAACCTGACCGACGAGGACGGCGCCATCAACGCGCGCAGCGCGCTCGGCGTGGCCAACCACCCGCGTCCGCGCAGCTACGGCGTGCTGTTCCGCTACACCTACTGAGGCCGCGCCTCGACACCGCGGCGGCGCCCCGTGCGCCGCCGCTTCCCGGAGACCGGAGATGACACCCATTCACGCAATGACCGCGCGCCGATTCGGCGCCGCCGCGCTGCTCGCCGGCCTGCTCGCGTCCGCCGCCCCCGCCCGGGCGCAGGCCGAGGACGACCTCTGGCTGGAGGCGCCGCACGATCCCGCGGCGCTGGCCTGGGCGCGCGCCGCCACCGCGGAGACGGAGAAGCGCCTGGCCGCGCGCCCGGTGCATGCCGAGGTCGTGCGCGAGCTGCGCACCGCGCTCGACGCGCCGCCGGCCGAGCCCGACGTGGTGCTGCTGGGCACGCGCGCGCTGCGCTTCCTGCGCGACGCGTCCCATCCCTACGGCCTGCTGCAGGTCGCCGCGCGCGACGACCGCGGCGCGCCCGGCGCCTGGCGCACCGTGCTCGACGTGGGCGCGCTGCGCGAGCGCGAGGGCGCGCCCTACGAGCTGCAGGCCTACGACTTTTCCGGCGCCTGCGCCGCGCCGGACTACGTCCGCTGCCTGCTGCGGCTTTCGCCCGGCGGCGGCGACGAAGTGGAGATCCGCGAGTTCGACCTCAACGCGGGCGGCTTCGTCGCCGACGGCTTCCGGGTGCCGCGCTCGCGCGCCTTCGCGGAGTGGATCGACCGCGACCGCATCCTGGTCGAGCACACCGCGGGCGACGCGCCGAAGACCGCCGCCGGCTGGCCGGCCGCGGTGCGGCTGTGGTCGCGAGGGCAGGCGCTGGACGACGCGCGCACGGTCTACACCGCGCAGCCCACCGACGCGATCGTGCAGCTGGGCGCGGTCGGCGCTGGCGCCGGGCGGCGCGGGGTGATCGTGCGCTCGATCGACTACTCCACCTTCGAGGTGCACCTGGTGGATCGCGAGGGCGCGGTGGAACGCGTGGCGCTGCCGCGCGCGCTGAAGCCGATGGGCGTGCTGGCCGCGACCGACGACGCCCTGGTCGTGCAGCTGGCGCAGGCGGCCACGCTGGAAGGCCGCGCCTATCCCGAGGAGGCGCTGCTGGCCTACGCGGTCGCCCCGGACGCGCAGGGCCGCCGGGTCAGCGCGGTGTACCTGCCGGGCGAGGGCGAGTT
The DNA here is from genome assembly GCF_021191635.1 of Alterluteimonas quercicellularis. Taxonomy (GTDB): domain Bacteria; phylum Pseudomonadota; class Gammaproteobacteria; order Xanthomonadales; family Xanthomonadaceae; genus Luteimonas; species Luteimonas quercicellularis. Next base: position 51,426 of record NZ_JAIWPR010000040.1, on the reverse strand, counting down.
CGTCGGCGGCCGCGACGACGTGGCCGCTTCCGGCGACCGCATCGCGATCGTGGTCAATTCGCACCTGCGCCAGCGCGTGCGCGTGGCCCGGCGCGACGGCGGCGACTGGACCGCGGTCGACCTGCTGGAGGTGCCGGCCGGCCAGACCGCCGCGGTGCGCGGCGGACAGGATGGCGAGCTGGTGGTGGCCACGACCGGCTTCGTCGTGCCGAAGCGGCAGGATCTCTACCGCCCCGGCGAGGACGCGCCGACGACGCTGGCGCAGGACCCGGCGCTGGTCGAGGCGGAGCGCTACGTCACCGAGATCGGCCACGCCGTCTCGCCGGACGGCACCCGCATCGACTACTACCTGCTGCGGCCGCGCGAATCGCCGTGGCCGAGTCCGCAGCCGACGCTGGCCACCGGCTACGGCGCCTTCGGCATCTCCACCCGCCCCGGCCACTTCGACTACGTGGTCGGCGGCCGCTCGTTCAAGCTCTGGCTCGACCGCGGCGGCTCGCTGGTGATCCCGGCGATCCGCGGCGGCGGCGAGCGCGGCAACGCCTGGCACCACGCCGCGATCCGCGAGCGCCGGCAGGCCTCCTACGACGACTTCATCGCCGTGATCGAGCACCTGGTCGCCACCGGCTATACCGCGCCCGGGCGCACCGGCGTGTTCGGCATGTCCAACGGCGGCCTGCTGGCGGCCACGCTCGGCACCCAGCGGCCGGACCTGTTCGGCGCCGTGGTCAGCGACGTGCCGCTGGCCGACATGCTGCGCATGAAGCACATGGGCATGGGCGCGGCCTGGCTCAACGAGTACGGCGACCCCGACGTGCCCGCCCAGCGCGCGGTGCTGCTGGGCTACTCGCCCGTGCACAACGTGCGCGCCGGCACCCGCTACCCGCCGTTCCTGGTGACCATCTCGACCGAGGACAACCGGGTCGGGCCCGGCCACGCGCGCAAGCTGGCCTCGCGGCTGCAGGCCGCGGGCGCGCCGGTGTTCTTCTACGAGGACGAGGAGGGCGGGCACGGCGTCAGCGATCCGCTGCGCAACCCGGGCCTGATGGGCCTGCGCATGACCTTCCTCATCGACGCGCTGATGCGGCCCGAGCCGTCCGAGTAGCCCGTCTCTCTCCGACGCGGCATCCCCTTGGCCCCGCGCGTGCGTCGCGCGGGGTCTTTTTTCGCGCTCGCGTCAGGGACAGGTCCCGGACCGTAGGAGCGCGCTGGCGCGCGACCGGGCCAGGTGCCACCGGACCGATGGCAGAAGCAGAACCGTCCCCGCGCGCGGGCGTGGGTGAACGACGGCCGGCGTCGCTTCTTCCGGTGCCCGCAGAAAAGCGTCGCGCGCGAGCGCGCTCCTACAGGGGCGCGGCGGCGGATCGGGAGCGACGGCGCGTTGGCAGGAGCGCGCTGGCGCGCGACCGGGCCAGGTGCCACCGGACCGATGGCAGAAGCAGAACCGTCCCCACGCGCGGGCGTGGGTGAACGACGGCCGGCGTCGCTTTTTCCGGTGCCCGCAGAAAAGCGTCGCGCGCGAGCGCGCTCCTACAGGGGCGCGGCGGCGGATCGAAGCGACGGCGCGTTGGTAGGAGCGCGCTGGCGCGCGACCGGGTTCGCGGGGAAAGCCCATCGCGCGCGAGCGCGCTCCTACACGCTCGCGCTCAGGGCGCGCGGGTGGCCCCGGATTCGGCGACGAAGGCGCGGATCTGCTGTTCCAGCACCGGCAGCGGCACCGAGCCTTCCTCCAGCACCGCGCGGTGGAAGGCCTTGATGTCGAAGCGCGGGCCCAGCGCCGCCTCGGCCTCGGCGCGCAGGCGCACGATGGCGATCTCGCCCAGCTTGTAGGACAGCGCCTGCGCCGGCCACGAGATGTAGCGGTCGACCTCGGTGACCACCTCGTGCTCGGACAGCGCGGTGTTGTCGCGCAGGTAGGCCAGCGCCTGCTCGCGGCTCCAGCCCTTGTGGTGCACGCCGGTGTCGATGACCAGCCGCGCGGCGCGCCACATCTCGTAGGTCAGGCGGCCGAAGCGCTCGTAGGGCGTCTCGTAGATGCCCATCTCCTCGCCCAGCTTCTCCACGTACAGGCCCCAGCCCTCGCCGTAGGCGGAGATGTAGCTCTCGCGGCGGAACGCCGGCTGCGCGTCCTGCTCGCGCGCCAGCGCAGCCTGGAAGGCGTGGCCGGGGTCGGACTCGTGCAGGGTCAGCGCGGGCAGGTTGTACAGCGGGCGAGAGGGCAGGTCGTAGGTGTTGACCCAGTAGGTGCCCATGCCGCCGCGGCCGGCGGTCCAGAACGGCGCGATGTCGTCGGGCACCGGCACGATGGTGAAGCGCCCGCGCGGCAGCGGGTCGAAGTACTGGCCGATCACCCCGTCCACGCGCTTGGAGATCCACGCCGCGCGGTGCAGCAGTTCCTCCGGCGTCTTCGCGTAGAACTGCGGGTCGGTGCGCAGGAAGGCCAGGAACGCCTCGAAGCCGCCCTCGAAGCCGACCTCGTCGATGATCGCGTCCATCTGCGCGCGGATGCGCGCCACTTCCTCCAGGCCGATCTCGTGGATCTGCTGCGGCGACAGGTCCAGGGTGGTGTACTCGCGGATCTGCTGGCGGTAGAAGGCCTCGCCGCCGGGCATCGCCTCCGCGGCGAGCGTGGTCCGCGCCTGCGGCACGTATTCCTCGCGGAAGAACACCAGCAGCTTACGGAACGCGGGGATCACCGCCCCGGCGATGGCGGCGCGGCCTTCCTCGCGCAGTCGCGCCTGCTCGGCGGCCGGGATCGTCGCGGGCATGCGCGCGAACGGCGCCCAGAACGCCGAGGCCTCGGGATCGTCCAGGTCGGCGACCGCGGCGATCGACACGTCGCGCCCGTCCAGCACCGCGCGCGGCACGCTGAAGCCGCGCGCGAGCCCGGCGCGCATGTTGGCGGTCTGCTGCCCGAAGTAGCGCGGCACGTCCTGCAGGCGGGCGATGTAGCGGGCGTAGTCGCCGGGCTCGCGCATCGGGCGCCGGGTCATGAACGACAGCCCGGCCCAGAACGAGCTGTCGGAGTTGAACGGCATCTCGTAGGTGCGCAGGCGCACGTTGTCGGCCAGGTGCTCGATCTGCGGCCGGTAGACGGCCAGGTTGACGCGGTTCTCCGGCGAGAGCGCTTCCGGGTCGATGCCGTCCAGTTCGGACAGCACCCGCTCCCAGTGCGCCAGGCGCGCGGCCTGGGTCTCGGGCCCGACGTCGGGCAGGCCGCGCGGGCCGGCGTCGCCGGACTCGGCCGCCGCATCCTCGTCGCCGCGGCCGAACTGCGCCTGCCGCCAGGCCCACTCGGCCCCGTAGATCGCCTGGAAGCGGGTATCGGTGTCGCTGCGCGGCGCGGCCGCGGCGGGCGGCGCCGGGTCCTGGGCGGCGGCGACGGGGCCTGCGAGGCAGGCGGCGAGCAGGACGGGCAGCAGCAACGGCTTCACGGCGGCATCCGGTAACGGGAACGACCGCGGATCATCGCACCCGCCGCCGACGTGCGCAGGGGCCGGAAGTCGGGGGTGGGTCGCGCCAGGAGCGTCCTACCTGTTCCCTTTTCCCGTCCGTGGGGGAAGGTGCCCCGAAAGGGGCGGATGAGGGGTTCTCCGGGCTGACCGCTATCCCCCCTCACCCCGACCCCTCTCCCGCAGGCGGGAGCGGGGCGGTGGTGCCGTGCGGGAATCGTTTCGGGGCGCGGCGACGAGGCTCCGGGCGCGGATGCTCCGGTGGTGCCGGATTACCGGCCGCGCAGGCGTTCGAGCAGGCCGTCGAGGGTGTCGAGGTCGGTGTAGTGGATCACCACGCGGCCCTTGTTGCCGCGGCCGTGGGCGATGCTGACCTTGGCGCCCAGCGACTCGGCCAGCTCGTTCTCCAGCGCGACGATGTCGGCCTGCTGCGGGCGGGCCTTGGCGCCGGGCTTGGGCTTGCGCGCGGGGATGCGGCCTTCGGCGAACTGCTGCGCGCGGTGCTCGACCTCGCGCACCGACCAGCCGTGCTCGGCGGCGTCGGAAGCCAGCTTGCTGGCCAGTTCCGGCGACAGGGTGAGCAGCGCGCGCGCATGGCCCATCTCCAGCCGGCCGGATTCCACCAGCGCGCGGATCGCCGGCGGCAGCTCCAGCAGCCGCAGCAGGTTGGACACCGCCGCACGCGAGCGGCCCACCGCGGCCGCGGCCTGCGCGTGGGTGAGCATGAACTCGTCGATCAGGCGCTGCAGCGCCTGCGCTTCTTCCAGCGGGTTGAGGTCCTCGCGCTGGATGTTCTCGATCAGCGCCATCGCCACCACGGTGCGGTCGTCGACCTCGCGCACCACCACCGGCACCTCGGCCAGGCCCGCGCGCTGCGAGGCGCGCCAGCGGCGCTCGCCGGCGATGATCTCGAAGCGGCGCCCGCCGAGGTCGCGCACCACGATCGGCTGGATCACGCCCTGCGCCTTGATCGATTCGGCCAGCTCGTCGAGCTTGTCCTCGCTCATGTGGCGCCGTGGCTGGTACTTGCCGGGCGAGAGCGCGTCCACGGGCAGGCTCTGCAGGGTGTCGCCGGGCACGGCCTCCAGCGCCGGCGCGGCGGCCGCGCCCTGCGGGCCGAGCAGGGCGTTGAGGCCGCGGCCCAGGGTGCCTTTCCTGGCGGCGGTCTTGGGGGGTTTCGCAGCGGTCATGCCGCCCTCTCCGTGCGGGCATGGCGGGCGCGGCGCGGGGCCGCCCGCCCGGTGATGTGGATGGTGCCGCGCGCGGGCGCGGCGTCGGCGTCGGTCGGGGGCCTGCGCACGCTCAGCCTTCCTGCACCAGGGCGGCGGGCGCGACCAGGGTCGGCGCCACCGGCTGCCCGCGCTCGCGCTGGCGGCGCAGGATCTCGCCGGCCAGGCCCAGGTAGGCGATCGCGCCGCGCGAGCCGCGGTCGTAGGCGAGGATGCTCTGGCCGTGGCTGGGCGCCTCGGCCAGGCGCACGTTGCGCGGCACGATGGTGCGGAACATGCGCTCGCCGAAGTGCTGGTCCAGCTCGTTGGAGACGGCGTTGGTCAGGTTGTTGCGCACGTCGTACATGGTGCGCAGCACGCCCTCGATCTCCAGCGCCGGGTTCAGCCGCGCCTTCAGCGCCTCGATGGTCTCCAGCAGCGAGGTGATGCCTTCCAGCGCGTAGTACTCGCACTGCATCGGCACCAGCACCGAATCGGCCGCGGTCAGCGCGTTGAGCGTGAGCAGCGACAGCGACGGCGGGCAGTCGATCAGGACGAAGTCGTAGCGGCGCAGCAGCGGCTCCAGCACGCGCTTGAGCCGCTGCTCGCGCCCGTCCTCGCCCATCAGCTCGACCTCGGCGGCGGTGAGGTCGGTGTTGGAGGGCAGCAGGTCGTAGCCTTCCGCCGTCTCCACCAGCGCGTCCTCGGCGTGCAGCTCCTCCAGCAGCACGTCGCAGGTCGAGGCGTGCAGGTCGCGCTTGTCGATGCCGCTGCCCATGGTCGCGTTGCCCTGCGCGTCCAGGTCCACCAGCAGCACGCGCTTGGGCGTGGCGGCCAGCGCCGCGGCCAGGTTGACCGAGGTCGTCGTCTTGCCGACGCCGCCTTTCTGGTTGGCGATGGCGATGATGCGGGCGGCCATGGGCTGGGGCCTCGAAGCGTGGGGACGGCGCGCGGTCGCGCGGGCCGGACCGGGGATTATGCCGGAGCGGGGAGCCCGGGGCAGGCCGGGGCGGCGTTCAGGCGCGCGCGACGCGGACCAGGTGGCGCTCGGCGGCCAGGCCCGGCACCGCCAGCGGCAGCACCGACGCCACCCGCCAGCCCGGCGGCAGCGCCGCGATCTCCTGGTCCGGGCGCGCGCCCTTCATCGCCAGCAGGACGCCGCCGGGGGCGAGCAGGTGGCCGCCGACGGCGAGGATGCCGGGCAGGGTGGCCAGGGCGCGGGCGGTGATCGCCTCGAAGGCGCCGGGCGCGTCCACCGCCTCGGCGCGCGTTTCCAGCACCCGCGCGTTGCCCAGGCCCAGCGCGCGCACCGCCTCGCGCAGGAAGCGCGCCTTCTTGCCGTTGGATTCCACCAGCGCCACCGACAGCGCCGGCTGCGCGATCGCCAGCGGGATGCCCGGCAGGCCCGGGCCGGTGCCCAGGTCGGCCAGGGTGCGCAGGCCGGCCACGTGCGGCGCCATCGCCAGCGAATCCAGCAGGTGCCGGGTCACCATCTCCGCCGGGTCGCGGATCGCGGTGAGGTTGTAGGCGCGGTTCCAGCGCTGCAGCAGGTCGAGGTAGGCCAGCAGCGGATCGGCCAGGCCGCGGTCGAGGGCGAGCGCGTCGAGGCCGGCGGCGAGGCGTTGGTGCAGCGCGGGATCGAGGTCGGGCATCCGCGCATTGTAGGCAGTGCGCGCCGCGGCTCGGAACCTGCTCACGATCCGTCGCGAGCGCCGCCAGCTGGCGCGTGGCGGAGCGCAGGAAGCGCAGTGTACGAGCGGTACATGAGCATGGGTGGCCGCCGTCCATGGCGGCCACCCTGCGGGCCATCGCTGGCGCGATGTCAAGAACCGCTCCAGGCGGTTCTTTCGAGCACCGCACGCGCGCCAGCTGGCAAGCGCAGCAGGATCGTGAACAGGTTCTCAGGGCAGCGGCGACCACGCCAGCGTCGCCAGGTAGTACGGCGCCGGGGCGAAGGCGTGCAGCCGCCAGTCCTGCGCGCGGCCCAGCGCCGGGTCGCAGTCCACCAGCGCCAGCGCGTCGCCGCGCTCGGCGAACTCCAGCCGGTGCAGGCCGAAGGCGAGGCCGCGGCCGTGCGCCTTCAGCACCGCTTCCTTGGCGCACCACAGGCGCACGAACACCCGGTCGCGCAGCGCGGCGTCGGGCATCGCGGCCAGCCAGGCGGCCTCGTTCGGGTGGAAGAAGCGCTGCGCCAGCTCCAGCGCGCGCGGCCGCGGGCGCTGCCATTCCAGGTCGCAGCCCACGCGCACGCCGCGGCCCAGCGCCATCAGCAGGCCGCCGCCGCTGTGACTCCAGCTGGCGTCGGCACCGGCCTCCGCGGGCAGCCGCGGCCGCCCGTAGGCGTCGCGCGGCAGCGGCTCGTCGAGCGCGCGCGCCAGCAGCGCGGCCATCCAGGCGCGCACCTGCGGCTCGGCGGGGCGGCCGCGCGCATAGGGGCCCCAGGCGCAGTGCAGCGGCCCGAGCTGGAGGGCGCCGGGCGGCAGGGCATCGTTCATGGGCGCCCGCGCAGGCTCGACGCGCGCTGGCGTCCGGTTCGTGTGTCCATGGCGGACGCAGCGTAAGCTATCCGCGCGCAGGCGGGCCCGCCCGTGCGCTCCAGATCGGCCACTCCGGGAGGAAACGGCGCAACTCGCCATGCCATGTCCGCCATCATCGACAGCACGCAGCGGTCCCCGTCCGCGCCAGCCGAACCCGGTGCCGCCGTCGCGCTGTCGGTCGGTGCGCCGGAGCGCGCGATCGCCCTCGACGACGGCGGCAGCGTGCCGCTGGCGCGCTTCCTCGCCGAGGTGCGCGGCCTGGCCGCGACGCTGCCCGACCGCCCCTACGCGGTGAACCTGTGCGAGGACCGCTACCGCTTCCTGGTCGCGTTCTGCGCGGTCGCCGCGCGCGGCCAGACCACGCTGCTGCCGCCTTCGCGCACGCGCGCCGCGATCGAGGAAGTGCGTGCGCACCATCCCGACAGCTACTGCCTGGGCGACAGCGAGCCCTGCGCCTGCGATGCCGGCCTGCTCGCGCCGCTGCCGCACTTCGTGCGCGTGCCCGATCCGCTGCCGCAGGCGCCGGGCGGCATGCCCGCGATCGACGATGCGCACGTGGTGGCGGTGGGCTACACCTCCGGCAGCACCGGCGCGCCGAAGGCCAACCCCAAGCGCTGGCGCGACTTCCGCGCCGGCGCCGCGCAGAACGCGGCCGCGCTGGCCGACCTGTTCGGCGGCGCCGCGCCGTCGGTGGTCGCCACCGTGCCGGCGCAGCACATGTACGGCGTGGAGATGTCGGTGCTGTTCCCGCTGCTGGCCGGCGCGGCGGTGCATCGCGCGCGGCCGTTCTTCCCCGACGACATCGCCGCCGCACTGCGCGCCTGCCCGGCGCCGCGGCTGCTGGTGACCACGCCGGTGCACCTGCGCGTGCTGGTCGAGTCCGGCGTCGAACTGCCGCCGCTGGCCGCGGTGGCCAGCGCCACCGCGCCGCTGCCCGCGGACCTGGCGCGCGCAGCGGAGGCGCGGCTGGGCTGCGAGGTGCGCGAGCTGTTCGGCTCCACCGAGACCTGCATCATCGCGCGCCGCCGCACCGCCTGCGAGGAGGCGTGGACGCTGCTGCCCGGCGTGCGCCTGCACCCGCAGCCCGACGGCACCGGCGTCGAGGCCGACCACCTCGCCGCGCCGGTGGCGCTGGCCGACCTGATGCAGCTGCTGCCCGACGGCCGCTTCCTGCTGCGCGGCCGCCAGGCCGACCTGCTGGAGATCGCCGGCAAGCGCGCCTCGCTGGGCGACCTCACCCGGCGCCTGCTGGCGATCCCCGGCGTGCAGGACGGCGCGGTGGTGCAGCTCGACGCCTGCGACGCCGGCGGCGTGCGCCGCATCGCCGCGGTGGCGGTGGCGCCCGGGCTCGACGAGGCAACGATCCTGGATGCGCTGCGCCTGAGCGTGGACCCGGTGTTCGTGCCGCGGCGCCTGCGGCTGGTGCCCGCGTTGCCGCGCAACGAGACCGGCAAGCTGCCGCGCGCCGAGCTGATGGCGCTGCTGCGGGGCGGCTGACCCGCCGCAGCCGACGCGCTGTCGGTGCGCGCTGCGCTGACGTTGCCGTCACGACGGCCTGCGCAGACTCCTCGCCGCACACGGTTCCCATTCCGGGGCCGCGAACCGCACCTGAGGAGGATCACGGCTATGGGCATCATCATCTGGTTGATCGTCGGTGGCATCGTCGGCTGGCTCGCCAGCCTGATCATGCGGACCGACGGCCAGCAGGGCATCATCCTGAACGTGGTCGTCGGCATCGTCGGCGCCTTCATCGGCGGCCTGGTGATCGGCCCGCTGCTCGGCGCGCCGTCCATCAACAGCGGTGCGATCACCATCATGAGCTTCATCGTGTCGCTGATCGGCGCGGTGATCCTGCTGGCGATCGTCAACCTGTTCCGCCGCGGCCGCGTGCGCTAGCCGCACCCAAGGCCCTGCGGTCGCGAAGGCCCGGTCTGCGCCGGGCCTTCGCTTTTCTGCGCGTCCGTTCCGGCCGCGCGCGATGCGTCGTCGCGCTACGCCACGGCCAGCGCGGACAGGCGGCGGCGCTCGCCGGCCTCGCGCACCGCCGCCACCAGCGCGCGCACCGCGGCGCCGGGCGCGGGCCCGGCGAAGGCGTGGAAGCGCACCCGCGGCAGCGGGGGCAGGCCGTGGCGCGCGTCCAGCGCCTGCAGGCCGGGGCGCAGCTGGCTGCGCGCCAGCGGCGTGACCGCGAAGCCCGCGAGCGCGGCGGCGATGCAGCCGGCCATGCTGGCGCTCTCGAAGGCCGGCCGCCATGTCCGCTGCGCCGCGGCCAGCGCGGCCAGCGCCGCCTCGCGATAGGCGCAGGGCGCCGGGAACAGCGCCAGCGGCAGCGCCTGGCCGGGGTCCGGCACCGCGTCGGCGGCGTGCGCCCACACCAGCGGCTCCTCCCACAGCGCATCGCCGTCGTCGAGCGCGAGCGCGCACCGCTTGCCGAACACCACGTCCAGATCGTCGCGCTCGCGCGCGCGCAGCAGGTCCGCGGTGATGCCCACCCGCAGCTCGATCGAGGCGGCCGGGTGCCAGCGGCGGAAGCCCTGCAGCACCGCCGGCAGCCAGGCCGAGGCGAAGTCCTCGGAGGCGCCGACCCGCAGCCGCCCGGCGATCGCCGCCCCGCCCAGCCGCTCGCGCGCCTCGCGCTCCAGCGCCACGATGCTGCGCGCGTAGGTGTAGAGCAATCGGCCGGCCGCGGTCAGTTCGAGGCGGCGCGTGGTGCGGGCCAGCAGCGGCTGCCCGCTGGCCTGCTCCAGCCGGCGGATGTGGCCGCTGACGGCCGAGGGCGTCAGCGCCAGCCGCTCGGCGGCCAGCGCGAAGCCGCCCTGGTCCACCACTTCCAGGAAGGTGCGCAGCAGGACCATGTCGAGGCGGCCGGCGGGCGTGGGCGAGGCGTGCATGAGGAAGCTCCCGATTCGACGCGATCCTCGCATAATCCGTGGCGATTATCGTCGGATCGCGATGGCGCGCCGGCGCAGACTGCAGGTCTCCCGCCCGCGAGTCCCGCCCATGCCCCCTGCATACGCCTTCGTCGCCACCCCCGTCCTCGACGTCGGCTACCTGGAATGGAACCCCGCCGGGCGCCGCACCGCGGTGCTGCTGCACGGCTGGCCCGACGGCCCCGCGGGCTGGTCGGACGTGGCCGACCGCCTCGCCGGCGCCGGCTGGCGGGTGCTGTGCCCGGCGCTGCGCGGCTTCGCGCCGACCCGCTTCCGCGACCCGCGCACCCCGCGCAGCGGCCAGCTCGCCGCGCTCGGCCGCGACCTGCTCGACTTCGTCGACGCGCTGGGCCTCGACCGGCCGCTGCTGGTCGGCCACGACTGGGGCGCGCGCGCCGCCGCCAACGCCTGCGGCCTGCGCCCCGCGGCCGCCGCCGGGCTGGCGATGCTGTCGGTCGGCTACGGCACCAACGCGCCCGACCAGACGCTGCCGCTGCCGCAGGCGCGCAACTACTGGTACCACTGGTACATGGCCACCGAACGCGGCGCCGAGGCGCTGGCGCGCGACCGCCGCGGCTTCGCGCGCTACCTGTGGGAGACCTGGTCGCCGCCGGCCTGGCGCCGCGACGCGGCCTTCGAGGCCGCCGCGCCCGCCTTCGACGGCCCCGACTGGCTGCAGGTCGTCGTGCACTCCTACCGCCACCGCTGGGGCCTGGCCGAGGGCGATCCCGCCTACGCCGCCGACGAGGCGCGGCTGCAGCCGGCGCCGTCGCTGGACCTGCCGGCGCTGCTGCTGCATGGCGAGGCCGATACCTGCAACGATCCCGCCACCTCGGCCGGCTCCGCGCGCTGGTTCGCCGGCCCCTACGCGCGCCGGCTGCTGCCCGGCGTGGGCCACTTCCCGCAGCACGAGGCGCCGGACGCGGTGGCCGACGCGCTGCTGGAGGCGTTCGGCGACGCTCGGTAGGAGCGCGCTCGCGCGCGACGAGCCCGAGTCGGCGAGTTCCGGCGCCCGCCGCGAGACCCGAGCACGATCCCGCCGCTCAGCGCCGGCGGCGGGCAGGCCGGGTGCCTGCCGCGGGACCGGCGGACGGGCGCTGCGGCTCCAGCACCGTCATCGCGGTCTCCACGATGCCCAGCAGGGTGTCGCGCCCGGCGCCATCCTGGGCCTGCAGGGAGATGCCCTGGAGGATGGCGGCGAAGTAGGCGGCGAGGCGTCCGCTGTCGGTCTCTGCGGGCAGCTCGCCTTCGACGACGCCGCGCTCCAGCCGCTCGCCGATCAGCCGCGCGGTGTCGCGCCGCAGGCCGCGCATGTGCTCGCGCAGGGCGGCGTTCCGCGGCTGGCCGTTGACCAGGCCCAGGCTGACCATGCAGCCGCCCGAGGACGGGCTGGCCAGGGCGATCTCCAGGCTCGCGCGCAGCATGGCCTCGATGGCATCGCGCGCGCTCCCCGTCCCGGCGAGCGCCTGCATGCTGCCCGCGCCGCAGGTGGCGAGGTAGCGATCGACCGCCTCGCGGTACAGCGCCTCCTTGGAGCCGAAGGCGGCATAGAAGCTCGGCGGATTGATGCCGATGGCCGCCATCAGGTCGGCGAGCGGCGTGGCCTCGTAGCCGTTCGCCCAGAAGGCCTCCATGGCGCGCTGGAGCGCGACCTCGCGGTCGAAGCGGCGCGGGCGTCCGCGGGCCATGGGCCTGCCTCCTGTGTTGACGGCGTTCGCGCCGGCGAAAATAATGTAGTCAATCTTACATAAATGGCAAGCGCATGCCCGACCTGGCCGATTCCCGCATCGAGACCGTCCGCAGCTACTTCCGCAAGGTCGATGCGAAGGACCCGTCGCTGCTCGACCTGTTCACCGACGATGTCGAGTTCTTCTTTCCCAAGTTCGGCCTGGCGCGCGGCAAGGCCGCGGTCGGCGAGTTCGGCAGGCGCATCGCGGCGGAGGCCGCCCGGCTCACCCACGACATCGAGGGCCTGGTCTTCACCGTGGACGGCGACCGCATCGCGGTGGAAGGCCGCGAATGGGGGGAGACCGCGGACGGCCGGCCGTGGCCCGACGGCGAGGTCTCGCAGGGGCGCTTCGCCAACGTCTTCGAGTTCGACGGCCCGCTGATCAAGCGGACCTTCGTCTACGTCGATCCCGACTTCACCGGCGAAGACCGCAGGCGCATCGCGCTCTACCGCGGCGGCGGCGCGGCCGCCACGCCGCGCGAGGTCGCCGGGCGCTACTTCGAGCGGGTCGCGGCGTTCTGGGCGGCGCCGCACGCGCCGCAGGCGCTGGCCGCGGTGCTGGACCTGTTCGCCGAGGACGTGGACTGGGACATCCCCGGAGACCTGTCGCGCGTCTCCTGGGCCGGTCCGCGCCGGGGCCGCGAGGCGGTGGGCGCCTTCTTCCGCGAGCTCGCCGCGCGCATCGAGCCGCGCCGGTTCGACGTGCGCAGGATCGTGGCCGACGACGAGACGGCGGTGGCGCTCGGCGAGCTGGCGTCGTGGGTCGAGGCCACCGGCAGGCTCATCGAGTCGCCGTTCGCTTTCGACTTCACCGTGCGCGACGGCAGGATCGTCCGCTATCGCATGTTCGAGGACAGCCATGCCGTGGCCGTCGCCGCGGCGGGGCAAGGACCTGCCTGAGCAACGGCGAGCTGCGATATCGGGCCGCTCGGCGCGCTTGCGCGCGACGGCCGGGCGCGGCTAGTACAGCACCCGCGTGCGCAGCGTGCCCGGGATCGCGGCCAGCGCGCCGCGCAGTTCGGCGGCCTGTTCCTCGCTGGCGGTGACGTCGATGACCACGTAGCCGACCAGGTTGTCGGTGCGCAGGAACTGGCCGTCGATGTTGATGCCGCGGTCGCGGAAGATGTCGTTGGCCTGCGACAGCACGCCGGGCACGTTGCGGTGGATGTGCAGCAGGCGCCGCGAGCCCTCGTGGCCGGGCAGGGCGACCTCGGGGAAGTTCACCGCCGACAGGGTGGAGCCGTTGTCGCTGTAGCGGATCAGCTTGGCCGCGACCTCCAGCCCGATGTTGTCCTGCGCCTCCAGCGTGCTGCCGCCCACGTGCGGGGTCAGCACCACGTTGTCGAGGCCGCGCAGCGGCGACTCGAAGGTCTCGTCGGCGCCCTTGGGCTCGACCGGGAACACGTCCACCGCGGCGCCGCCGAGATGGCCGTCGCGCAGCGCCGCGGCCAGCGCGTCGATGTCGACCACGGTGCCGCGCGAGGCGTTGATGAGGTGCGCGCCGGGGCGCATCGCGGCCAGTTCCGCGGCGCCGATCATGCCCTGGGTGCCGGCGGTCTCGGGCACGTGCAGGGTCACCACGTCGCTGCGCGCGAGCAGGTCGCCCAGGCCGGCGGCGGCGCGGGCGTTGCCCAGCGCCAGCTTGGTCTCGATGTCGTGGAACAGCACCTGCATGCCCAGCGCCTCGGCCATCACCCCGACCTGGGTGCCGATGTGGCCGTAGCCGACGATGCCCAGCGTCTTGCCGCGCACCTCGTGGCTGCCGGCCGCGCTCTTGGACCAGCCGCCGCGGTGGCACTGCGCGCTCTTGCCGGGGATGCCGCGCATCAGCAGGATCGTCTCGGCGATCACCAGTTCGGCCACGCTGCGGGTGTTGGAGTAGGGCGCGTTGAACACCGGGATGCCGGCCAGTTCCGCGGCCTCCAGGTCGACCTGGTTGGTGCCGATGCAGAAGCAGCCGACCGAGATCAGCTTGCGCGCGTGCTGCAGCACGCCGGCGCCGAGCTGGGTGCGCGAGCGGATGCCGACCAGGTGGGCGTCGGCGATCGCCGCCTTCAGCGCGTCGTCGGGCAGCGACTTCTCGTGGTAGTCGATGTTGGTGTAGCCGGCGGCCTCGAACGCCTCCACGGCGGTGCGGCTGATGCCTTCCAGCAGCAGCACGCGGATGTCCTGGCGGGGGAACGAGGTCTTGCGGTCGGGCATCGCGGCGGCACGGAAGGCGGGGCCTGCACGTTACGCGCCGTCCCGCTGCGCCGCAACAACGCGGTGGACGCCGGCCGCGCGCGCTGGCAGCCTGACCGCCCCCGTCCGCCCGCCGCCGCCATGACCGATCCGCGCCTCGAAGCCCTGCACCAGTCGCTGCCGGCGCTGCGCCTGTCGCGGGAGCCCGGCGACCTCGAGCACTACGGCCGCGACTGGACCCGGCGCTGGGCGCCGGCGCCGCTGGCGGTGGCGTGGCCAGCGTCCATCGAGGAGGTGCAGGGCGTGGTGCGCTGGGCCAACGCGCAAGGCGCGGCGCTGGTGCCCTCGGGCGGGCGCACCGGCCTGTCGGGCGGCGCGGTGGCCGCCGGCGGCGAGCTGGTGCTGAGCCTGGAGCGGATGAACCGCGTGCTGGGCTTCGACGCCGTGGACCGCACCCTCACCGTGCAGCCCGGCATCGCCCTGCAGGCGGTGCAGGAGGCGGCGCAGGCCCACGGCCTGCAGTACCCGGTGGACTTCGGCGCGCGCGGCTCCTGTTCGATCGGCGGCAACATCGCCACCAATGCCGGCGGCATCCGCGTGATCCGCTACGGCAACACCCGCGAGTGGATCGCCGGGCTGAAGCTGGTCACCGGCGCCGGCGAGCTGCTCGACCTCAACCGCGCGCTGGTCAAGAACTCCAGCGGCTACGACCTGCGCCACCTGGCCATCGGCGCCGAAGGCACGCTGGGCGTCGTGGTCGAGGCCACGCTGAAGCTGACCGACCCGGCGCCGCCGGCGCAGACGCTGCTGCTGGCGCTGCCCTCGTTCGAGGTGCTGATGCGGGTGTTCGCCGAGTTCCGCGCGCGCCTGCGCCTGCAGGCCTTCGAGTTCCTCACCGACCGCGGCCTCGCGCACGTGGTCGCGCACGGCGGCACCGACCCGTTCGACGCCCGCCATCCCTACTACGTGGTCGCCGAGTACGATGCCGCCGACGCGGCGCAGGAGGCCGCCGGCTTGGCCGCGTTCGAGGCCTGCGCGGAGGCCGGCTGGATCGTCGACGGCGCGATCGCGCAGAGCCAGGCGCAGGCGCAGCAGCTGTGGCGGCTGCGCGAGGGGATCACCGAGGCGGTGGCGCGCTACCGGCCGTACAAGAACGACGTCTCGGTGCGGGTGGCGGCGATGCCCGCCTTCCTGGCCGAGGCGCAGGCGCTGCTGGGCGAGGCCTATCCGCGCTTCGAGGTGGTGTGGTTCGGCCACATCGGCGACGGCAACCTGCACATCAACGTGCTGCAGCCCGACGACGTGGCCGACGCCGACTTCATGCGCCAGTGCGCGCACGTCACCGAGCTGCTGGCCGGCCTGCTGAAGCGCCACGGCGGCAGCATCTCCGCCGAGCACGGCATCGGCCTGGTCAAGAAGCCCTACCTCGACAGCACCCGCAGCCCGCAGGAGATCGCGCTGATGCGCGGCCTGCGCCGCGTGTTCGATCCCAACGGCGTGCTCAACCCGGGCAAGCTGTTCGACTAGCGGGCGCCCGCGCGAGACGGTGTCTCGCTGGTCGCTGGCCGTCGCATGCGTGGCGACACGTTGCTCGTCTGCCGCAGGTCCGGCGGCACCTGGCACGGTCGCGCGAGCGCGCCCCTGCAGGGGGACCGGATGCACCGGGGTCACGTCCGGCTCACCGGCGCGTGCCCATCCTGGCCTCCGGTTCGGACACGACGGAGATCGCACATGGGCATCCTGAGGATCGTCGCCGGCGGCGCGCTGGGCTACATCGCGTATCGCGCCTGGCAGCGCCGCAAGGCGGAAGAGGACACGGCGCCGTTCGACGACGAGGCGCGCACGCCGCCGCACGGCGATCCGCTGCTCGAGAACGGGGCGCCCGATCCCGTCACGACGACCGCCGCGCGACCGAGCCGCAACGCCGCGGACGCACCGTAGGCGCGCGCGCGATCGGGCGTTGCCCGAGTTGTTGCATGTCGCGCGCGCTGCCATGTCCTTGTAGGAGCGCGCTCGCGCGCGACGCCTTGCCTTCGCAGCGCCGCGCGCAAGCACGCGCCTACCGCAGCAGCGCCAGCACCGAGACCTGGGCGTAGGGCGCGTCGCCGGCCAGGCGCAGGTAGTGGGTGCCGGCGGCGGGCCGCGCGATGGCGATCGATTCCGCGTTGCCCGGCTGCTGCGACACGCGGTCGTGGTCGGCGGCGGTGGGGATGCGGCCGAAGGCGGCGTACAGGCGCGCGTCGCCGCTGCCGCCGTAGCTGCGCACGCTGAGGCTGGCGGTGCCGGCCGGCACCTCGATGCGGAACAGCTGGTCCTCGCCGGCGTCGCCCGACAGCGGCCCGGCGGGCACGCGGTCGGCCAGCGGGACCGCCAGCGCGGTCTCGTCGATGCCCTCGGCGGCGATGGCGGTGGTCGCCGCGGCATCGAGCAGGCCGGCGCCGGCGGGGCGGTCGGCCGGCGGCGGCAGGCCGAACGGTCGCGCGGTGCCGCGCAGTACCGCGCGCGCCTGTGCCGGGGTGAGCGGCGGGTGGCCGTGGGCGACGGCCGCCGATTGCATCAGCGCCACCGTCGCCGCCACGTGCGGGGCCGCCATCGAGGTGCCGACCATGCCCGCGATCACGTCGCCCGCCGGGCCCGGCACTGGCCCGGTCGCGCCCGCGTTCGCCGTGGACCAGATCCAGCCCAGCACGTCGGAGGAGGTATCCCCGCCCGGTGCCGACAGCGCGACCGCGCTGCCGAAGTTGCTGTAGAAGGCGAGGTTGCCCTGGTCGCCGTGCGCGGCCACCGCGATCACCCCGCGGCAGCCGGCCGGGGTGTAGCCGGCCGCGTTCTGGGCGAAGTTGCCGGCGGCCGCCACCACCGTGGTGCCGCGCGCGAGCGCGCCGTCGATCGCCTCCTGCATCGCCGGGTTGGCCGCGCAGGGCTGCGCGGAGCCCAGGCTCAGGTTGACCACCTCGGCCGGGGTGGGGTTGTCGGGCACGCCCGGCACCTGGCCGCCGGAGGCCCAGACCAGGGCATCGACGATGTCGGAGGTGTCGCCGCCGCAGTGGCCCAGCACCCGCACCGGCTGCACCCGCGCGCCATGCGCCAGCCCGGCGATGCCCAGGCCGTTGCGCGCCACCGCCGCCACCGTGCCGGCGACGTGGGTGCCGTGCCAGCTGCTGGGCTGGGTCTGCGGGCACCACGACAGCATGCTCTCGTCCACCCAGTCGCCCGGGTCGCGCGCGTCGGGGTCGCGGCCGTCGCCGTCGCCGGCCACGTCGGGATAGGCGATGCCGCCGTCGACCTGCCCGTAGGCGCTGATGAAGTCGTAGCCGGGCACGAGGTTGGGGAGCAGGTCGGCGTGCTCGGCGTAGCCGGTGTCGAGCACCGCCACCACCACGCCCTCGCCGTCGGACAGCGCCCAGGCGCCGGGCGCGTCCACGCCGCCGACCGGGTGGTGCATGTCCCACTGCAGTTCGGCGTACAGCGGGTCGTCGGGCAGCTGCGCCGGCCGCATGCGGTGGTCGGGCTGGGCGTAGGCCAGCTGCGGATCGGTGCGCAGCGCGGCCAGGAAGGCCGCGGCCTCGGCGGCGTCGAGCGCGCGCGGGCTGGCCACCACGTGGGCGCCGGCGGCGGTGCGGCGCAGGTGGCGCAGCGGCGCGGCGGCGCCGGTGGCGCGCGCGAGCGACGTGCCGGCCGTGGACTGGATGCGGCGCAGCGCGGCCTGCGCATCGGCCGGGGCGCCCGGGCCGTCGTGGTAGCGGACGATGAAGCGCTGGTGGCGCTCCGGCGCCGGTGCGGCCTGCGGCATCGACGGCACGGTGCGGCGTTCGGCCGGGGCGGCGAGCGGGCGGTCGGCGGCGGTGGCGGCGGCCAGCACGGCGGCACAGGTCGCCAGCCCCGCCAGGGTGCGGAGGGAACGGGTCATGGGTGGAGTCCTCGAAGGGTCAGGAAGGCCGGGCCCGGCGCGGCGCCGGGACCGGGCGGGCGCTAGAGATCCAGGCCGAAGCCCAGGCCGGCGGACTGGTCGCCGCTGCCGAAGGCGCCGCCGAGGCTGAAGGAGCCGCGGGAGCCGATGGCGCGCGCGTAGCCCACCGACAGCGCGTGCTCGCCGCCCTGCCAGCCGGTGCCCACGGCGATGCGTCCGCGCTCGCTGCGGCCACCGGCGGCGTTGATCGCCATGTTGGACATCGCAGCGCTCATCGCGCCGATGCGGTCGATGCGGCGGTCCTGCCCGGCGAGGCGGTGGTCGACGCGTTCCTCCAGCGCCGAGAAGCGGTCCTCGAGCGCGTCGAAGCGGCGGTCTGTGTAGGCGTTGGCCGAGGACAGCGCCTGCCCGGCGGCGGTGTCGGCGTGCCGCCGCGCCGCGTCCAGGGTGGCGGCGTCGCCGGCCTCGAGCTGGCGGCGGTTGACCGCGTCCATCGCGTCCACGCCGTCGGCGACGTTGCGCACGCGGGTGCCGTCCTCGCCGTCCAGGGTGAGGGTGGCGCGGCTGCCGTCGTCGTAGGCGAGGGCGTCGTCCAGGCCCGGCCCGGGCGGGCCCGGCGGCCCGGGCGGTCCCGGGGGCCCCGGCGGGCCGGGAGGTCCCGGCGGTCCCTGCGGGCCGGGCCCGGGCTCGATGCCGTCGATGGCGCTCTGCAGGCCGTCCAGGCGCGCGTCGACCGCGGCGAAGGCCGAGCCGACGTCGCGGTGGTCCTGGCCCTGGATGCGGTAGGTCGGCAGGGTCAGCACGCCCTCGACCAGGGCCGCGCCGCCGCCCAGCGCCGGGGCGAAGCGGCCCAGCTGGGCGACGGTGACCGCGTCGTCGTCCTCGGTGCCGGCGGCCACGTTGACGATCTGCCGCCGCAGCGCCGGGTGCGCGGTGCCGTCGCCGTCGTACCAGTCCGCGGCGGCGCCCACCGAGACCGCGCCGGCGCGGTCGGTGTGGGAGCCGGCGCCCAGCGCCACGCTGCCCTCGGCGTACACGGCGGCGTGCCGGCCTAGCGCCAGGCTGTCCTGCGCGAAGGCCTGCGCGCTGGCGCCGAGGGCCACCGCGCCCGGCGCCTCGGCGGGCGAGGACACGCCGTCGCCGGCGTTCCAGATGATCCAGCAGTCCTCGTCGTCGGGCGGACAGCTGCCCCCGCCCGGCGGGCGCGGCAGGTAGCCCCCGGTGTGGGCCAGGTCGCCGATGGCGATGCTGCGGTCGCCGCGCGCGGCCGACAGGTAGCCGCCGGCGATGGAGTGCGCGCCCTCGCTCTGCGCGTTGGCGCCGATCGCGGTGGAGAAGTCGCCGGTGGCGTAGCCGCCCACCGCGACCGAGACCTGGCCCAGCGCCGCGGCGAAGCTGCCGATCGCGGTCGAGCTCCAGCCGGCCTGCGCGAACGCGCCCACCGCGGTCGCGCCGTAGTCCCAGGCCGTGGCCGTGGCGCCCAAGGCGGTGGCGTCCTCGGCCAGCGCCTGCGAGGCCACGCCGAGCGCGGTGGCGCCGAAGCCATCGGCCCGGCTCCACACGCCGGCGGCGAAGGCGAACGCGCCGTCGGCGCGGGCGCGCAGGCCGATCGCGGTGCTGGTGGGGCTGCGCGCCTCGGCGCCGGCGCCGACCGCCAGGGTGCCGTCGCCGAGAGCGCTGGCGCCCGGGCCGAGCGCGGTGGCGTGCTCGCCGTGGGCGGTGGTCAGCATGCCCACCACGGGCGCATTGGCGTCGTTGTCCTCCGGCAGCAGCGCGTAGCCGCCGACTGCCAGCGCCGAGCTGCCCTCGCTGCTGGCGCCGTAGCCGATCGCCGCGCTGAAATCGCCGACCGCGGTGGCCAGGTGCCCCACCGCCACGCTGTGCGCGCCCAGCGCCAGGCTGTCCGCGCCGGCGGCGACGCTGTAGTCGCCCAGGGCGAGGGCGTCGTCGCCGCCGTCGGGATCGCCGTTGGCGTCGAAGTGCAGGCCGGACAGGACCGAGGCGTCCTCGGCGGCGTCTTCGTCCTCGCGGACGGGCGGGGCGTCCCCGCCGTTGTCGGGCGCCGCGTCGGCGGCCGGCGCGGGCGGGTCCCGTTCGGGTGCGGGCGGCACCTGTGCGGCGGCGGCCGCAGCCGGGGCGAGGACGGCCGCCAGGCAGGCGGCGAGGGCGGCGCGCCGCAGCGGCGGGGTGGCGCCGGGGCGGTTCGGGTTCGGGGTCGGACTCATGGTGCAGGCATCTCCGCGTCGAGCGCACGGCCGGGCCGTGCGGGGGACGCTTCGATGCCACGGCGCCGCGGTGGCGGCCTTCCCTTTCCGTGACGATCGCGCTACTGCAACTAGAAATTGATAACGATCATCAACTTAAAATTGGTATCGGCCGACGGCCGCGAGCCGGTCCGGGAGCGTGGCGCGCCCCGCGGGCCCTCCGTGCGCGGCGCGGTCGTCGTCGTCGGGCAGCGCCATCGGCGGCATCGCCTGGTGCAGGCGCACCAGCAGCAGGCCGAGATCGTGGTCGTGCTCGGCCCAGGGCGCGACCCGTCCGGCCACCTCGGTCGCCTCGGCCAGGCGGCCGCGCTCGATCAGCCAGGGCGCGTAGGCCAGCGCCGCCTCCGCCAGCAGCCGTGGCACGCCGGACTCGCCCGCCAGCGCCAGGGCGCCGCGGTAGGCGCGCTCGGCGTCCGCCACCGCGCCGGCGCGGCGCAGCCCGATGGCCTGGCGCAGCAGGCCGGGCACGGTGGCCGCGCGGGCGGGCCCGGCCGGGGCCGCGGGCGATGCGGGCGCCCGCAGCACCAGCGCGGCCTGGGCCCGGCGCAGGCTCACCCAGTCGAGGAAGGCCGGCGGCCCGTCGGGCCAGCGCGCCAGCGCGGCGTCGGCCAGGCGCAGGGCGTCGGCAGGGCGGTGCGCGCGCAGCGCCAGGTCGATCTCGGTCTGCGCGTAGTCGTAGCGCTGCACCTCGCTCGCCGGTGCGGCGTCGGCCGGAGGCGCCGAGGCCAGCCGCCGCGCCTGCGGCAGGCGGCCGTGGCGCGCCAGCGCCTGGGCGTGCAGCAGGTTCAGCAAGTTGCGCTGTGCCTGCTCCTCGATCCGCGGCCACAGCGCGCGGGTGCGTTCGCTCAGCTGCAGCGCCCGGTCCGGCCGCAGCAGCTGCAGGTGGGTGTCGATCAGCGCCAGGCGCACGCTGACCAGTTCGTTGAGCGCGCCCAGCGCCTCGAACTCGGCCGCGGCCCGCTCGAAGTGGCCGGTGGCCTGCAGCAGCCGGCCGCGCCGCTGCTCGACGTGCCCCAGGTTGGCCTCCGCGCGCGCCTCGCCGACCGGGTCGTGGGCCAGCGCGGCCAGGAAGCGCGAGCGGCCCAGGTCGTCGAGGGCGCCGTCCAGCTCGCCGCGCAGCATCCGCGCGCTGCCGCGGCCGTTGAGGGTCTGGGCCAGTTCCAGCGGGTGGCGGGTGGGGTCGAGCAGGGCGACCGCGGCGTCGAAGTCGGCTTCCGCTTCCGCGTAGCGCGCCAGGCGGATGCGGGTCGCGCCGCGGGCGGCGTGCGCGCGCCCGCGCAGCGAGGCGTCGCCGTCCGCGCCGGCCTCGTCGAGCAGCGCCCGGGCGCCGGCGAGCACGGCCTCGTAGTCGCCGGCGCGGTAGTCCACCTGCAGCAGCCGGAAGCGCACCTCGGGGTCGCCGCGCCGGTACTCGGGCGAGGCGCGCAGCAGCGCCCGCGCCGCGTCCAGCTCGTTGGCGAGCATCGCCGCCTGCGCGCGGTGCACGCGCTCGTCCAGCGCCAGCGCGTGCCCGGCCGGGGTGTGCGGCGGTGCCCGGCCCAGCGTGGCCAGCAGGCGGTCGCCGGCGAGCCGCGCGGCAGCGACCGGGTCCGCCTCCACGGCCTCGCCGCGCAGGGTGATCCCGTCCGCGTCGCGCGTGCGCACGACGACCCGCCAGCCGCCGTCGGCGGCGCGCGCGGCGGTGCCGGCGAAGCGGCGCCCGGGCGCGACGTCCGCCTCCGCCGCGCGCTCGCGCGCCAGCAGCGCCAGCGCCGTCTCGCTGGGCAGCACCGGCAGGCCGGCGCGGCGCAGGCGGTCGGCCAGCACATCCATCAGGCCCAGCCGGAGCCAGCCGTCGCGGGGGCCGCCTTCGACCCGCACCGGCAGCACCAGTGCACGGTGCGGCGCGGACGCCGGTGCCTGCGCCTGCGGGGCCTTGGCCTCGTCCGCCAGCGACCGCCAGGCGAGCGCACCCGCCAGCGCCAGCGCCAGCGCGGCGCAGAGTGCGCCGGCGGCGGCCAGGCCGAAGCGCCGCGGCCGGGCGGCCGCCGGCGGGTGCGGCCCGGGTGCCGGCGCCGCATGCGCCACCGCGACCGGCGACACCCAGCGGAAGCCCACGCCCGGCACGGTGCGCACGTGCCGCTGCGCGATGCCGTCGTCGCCCACCACCTGCCGCACCCGCAGCAGCAGGCGCGCGAGCTGCGAATCGGCGACGTCCCCGCGCCCGAACAGCGCCGCGATCAGCTCGTCGCGCGTCACCTCGCGGTCGCGGTGCTCGATCAGGTGGACCAGGCAGTCGAAGGCGCGCGCCGACAGCCGCACCGGCCGCCCGCGGCGGGTCAGCTCGCGGCGGGCCGGATCGAGGACGAGGTCGGCGAAGCGGTAGATCACTGGGGGCGGCGCGCCGGTGTCGCAGGGGCCTGCAGCCATCCTATAACGCGGCGCCGCGCGGCGCCCTGCGGCCCCCCGGGGCGGTCAGCCCAGCCGCACCCAGGCCGGCGCGTGGTCGCTGGGGCGCTCCCAGCCGCGCGGCTCGCGGTCGATGCCCGCCTCCACCGCCGCCGGCCGCAGCGCGTCCGAGACCAGGGTCAGGTCGATGCGCAGCCCCAGGTCGCGGCGGAACGCCGCCTGCCGGTAGTCCCACCAGCTGAAGACGCCGCCGGCGTCGTGGTGCAGGCGGAAGGCGTCGTGCAGGCCCAGCGCCAGCAGCCGCTGCAACGCCGCGCGCTCCGCGGCGGACGTGAGGATGTGGCCCTCGTTCCACACTTCGGGATCGTGCACGTCGCGCGCATCGGGCGCGATGTTGAAGTCGCCCAGCACCACCAGCCGCGGGTGCGCGCGCAGCTCGTCGGCGATCCAGTCGTGCACCGCCTCCAGCCAGCGCAGCTTGTAGGCGTACTTCTCGGTGCCCAGGTCCTGGCCGTTGACCACGTAGAGGTTGATCACCCGCACGTCGCCGATGGTGGCCGCGATCGCCCGCCGCTGGTCGTCCTCGAAACCCGGGATGCCCAGCCGCACCGCCTCGATGGCCCGGTCGCGGGCCAGGAGCGCCACCCCGTTGTAGGTCTTCTGGCCGTGGAACGCGCAGCCGTAGCCCAGCGCCTCCAGCGCGGCCAGCGGGAAGCGCGGGTCCTCCAGCTTGGTCTCCTGGATGCCCACCACGTCCGGCCGCGCCTCGCCCAGCCACTGGACCAGGTGCGGCAGGCGCACGTTGAGCGAGTTGACGTTCCAGCTGGCGATCTTCAAGGCGTCCGGTCCGGTGCGGGGCGGACGCGCATTGTAGAAGGCGGCCCGCGGCGCGCGCGGCGCGGACGCGCGTCTCCGGCAGGCTGCCGACCGCGCTCAGCCCTGCGCGTCGTCCGGCCAGGGCGGCACGGGCTTGCTCTGCCCGGGTTCCAGGCCGCCGACGTGCCGGCGCACGTTGTCGTACTGCGGATGGGTGCGCTCGTAGCGGAAGTAGCCCTCGCCGAAGCCGGAGCCGCTGCCGACCGGCGCGCGCAGGCGCAGGACGATGGCGCCGTCGTCTTCCATCGTGGCCACGCCGATCGAGGCCGGATCCTCGGCCGCGTGGGTGGGCTCGGCCCGGGGGGGAGAGGGGCTGGTCATGGCGTTCGCTCCGGTGGAACCGCACGAGGAGGCTAGCAGGGCGAGGACGGCGGCCGGCAGCGTCCGGTCGAAGCGTGGGGCGGTCACGAGTTCTCGGTCCAGTACCGGTACAGGTTGGGATGCGTGGTGGCGTAGTCGGGATTGCCGCCGAACACGTTCGCATAGCTCTCGGCGAACGTCTCCTGGATCCCGGCCTCGCCCGGCTGGGTCTCGTAGTCGCTCAGCGCGGCCAGATCGGCCTGGCGCGCATCGAGGAAGGCCTGCGGGTCGCCCACGATGGCGTGCAGGGCGTGGGCGGTCTCGTGCAGGACCAGGTTGGTGGAGCCGTGGCCGTTGCCGGTCTCGGGTACACGCGCGCCCTCGGGCGTGTCGTGGCCGCGGGTGGCGATGACGACCGACTGCGTATCCGGCGCATAGAGGCCCGGCACATCGTCCCAGGTGGAGCCGGGTGGCCAGCCGCGCGGCTGCACGCCCTGCAGCTCGGTGAGGTGCTCGGTGACGGAGTTGCGGCACACCACCACGGTCACGCCGTTGTCGGCCAGCTGCTGGCGGTGGGCTTCGGGCATCTTCGCCAGCTCGGCGACCACCAGGGCGACGTCGGTGGGATCGGCGGTGCCCGACAGCTGCAGTGCCGGCATCGGGCCGTGGGTGGCCTGCACGGCGGCGTCGAACTGCTGCCGCGCGATGCGCTCGGCGAGCACGTGCAGGTGGCGATCCGAGCCGCTGGCGTTCTCAAGGCCTTCGCGGGCCTCCGCCCAGCGCTGGGCGGCCTCGGCCACGGGATCGTCCGATGCCGGCTCGGCCGGCTTCTCGATCGGTCCGCTCATGGACTTGGGCAGCACCTCGGCCTGTCCGAACGGCCAGAAGGCGCCCTGATTCCCGATTCCACCGACTCCGGTCATGGTCCCGCTCCCGTTCCGCCCTGCGTCGCCCTGACCATGGCGCGGCCGGCGCGCCGGCGCCACTGGGGCTGGCCCCAGGGACGGCGCGTCGATTCAGCCGCAGGTCGGGTGCTGAGGGCGTGCCGCCGGCCGTCCGAGCGTCGGATCAGCGCCCGGCCGCGATGATCGCGGTCGCCTGCGCCAGCACGACATCGTCGCCGGCAGCCAGCGGGGTCCGGATCGGGAGGTCCGGCACCACGCCCCGCGCGCCGGGGTCGCCGTCGGGCCGCAGGATCCGCGCCTTCGGAAAGCCGACCTCGATGCCGGTGCGCGGCAGCGCGAAGGTCTCCATCGCGCCGTAGGTGCTGGCCAGGTCCGAGGTCTCCTCGCCGAGTACCGTGCCGAAGCCGTCGTCCTGCACGATGGCGGCGACCAGCACTGCGTTCGAATAGCTGTGGCGGTTGACCAGCACGAACACCTCGCCCTCGAAGCGCGGCGCCGGCCGCGGCGGCACGAACGGGATCGGGAAATCCACGAAGCTGCCGGGCGGGTGCCCGGCGTAGGCGGCGGCGAGCTGCGCCGAAACGGTGTCCTCGCCGCCGCCCTGGGCGTCCAGGCGCCGGCGATTGGACGCCACCGCCGCCTCGCTGACCTTGATGTGGAACTTCTCGCTGAAGCGGAACGGCCGCGAGGCGAACCAGGCGATCATGCGGTCGCTGAAGGCGTTGTCGCCGCCGGGGTTGTCGCGCAGGTCGATCAGCAGCCGGGACGCGCCGCGGTCGAGGAAATCGCCGAACGCGGCATCGACGAAGCGCTGGAACTCCGTGGCGTCCCAGGGATCGGGTGCGCCGGGGCGGTGGTCGTAGAACGGGCCGGGCCGCAGGTAGGCGATGCCGCGCTCGAGCATCCTGGCCTCGCGCGCGTTCGCGTCGAGCTCGAAGCGCGGTGGCGCCGCCGCCGCTGCCGACTCGAAGCCGGCGCGGTCCAGCGCCGGAACGGCGACGGCGGCGCGCCGCCCGTCGGGCCTGGCGACCACGACCTCGAAGCGATCGGCCTCCCCGGATTCCAGCCAGACCAGCAGCGGCAGCAGCCGCTCCAGTTGCGCCCAGGCCATGTAGTCGTTGTCGGCCGAGAGCTGCGCGCGCAGGCGGCCGAGCCAGTCCGCGGCAGGGATGCCATCGACCGATTCGAGGCGGTCGCCGATCGCCAGCCCGGGCGCCGCGCCGGTGCCGTCGATGAGATGGGCGCCGTCCGGTTCCATCCGGACGTAGAGCGGGAACGCCTTCCCGCCGCCGCTGCGGAAGGCTTCCCAGGCGTCGAGCGGCGGATCGATGCGGGCGTGCGCCACGTTGCCGTAGGCCACGAACCGCTGGAACGCCGTGCGCGCCTGCACGGGCGTGAGCGGGCGATCGAAGGCCGCTCGCATCGCCTGGAAGCGGGCGTCGTAGTCGCGCCGCTCGCGACGCGCGAACAGGTCGTAGTGGGCCGCCTGGAGCCCCGCGTACAACGCGTCGAAGTCGGCGCGGAGCGCGTCCGGTTCGATGGCGGGAGCGGGAGCGGGGACGGGCGCAGGGGCGGCGTGGTCGTGCGCCCGCTCCGAGCAGGCCGCGGCGAGCAGCAGGATCGCGGGCAGGCAGAAGCGCCCGAAGAAAGGGCCGGGTTTCATGGAAAGCTCCATCGTCGTGGCCGCGGCCATCCGCGGCTTGTCGTCCCATGGAACGCGGGTCCATGCTAGTCCGGCCATGACGGAAGCCTCCCGCTTTCCCGACTTTCTTCTCGCGACAGGGGCATGCCCGTGGAATCAATCGGTTGCGGCGACGTGGTGCGCGTGGGCGACTGGCGGGCGGACCGTCCCTCGGGCGAGCTGACCGGGCCGCAGGGCACCCTGCGCATCGAGCCGAAGGTCATGGACCTGCTGTTCCTGCTCGCCGCGCGCCCGGGGCAGGTGATGAGCCGCGACGCGCTGATGGCCGCGCTGTGGCCGGGCGTCGTGGTCGGCGAGGACAGCCTGGCGCGGACGGTGTCCAAGCTGCGGCAGGCGCTCGGCGACGACGCCCGCGCGCCCCGCTTCGTGGAGACGATCGCCAAGCGCGGCTATCGCTGGCTGGCCGCCGTGGAGACGGACGGTCCCGCAGTGCCGGCGTCTCCCGGGAACGGGCGTCGCGACGTCCTGCGCCCGGCGCTCGTCGCGCTCGCGATGGCGGCGGTCGCCGTCGCCCTCCTGCTCGGATGGCGCACCCGCTCCGATTCCCCGGCGGCGGATGCCGGCGCGAGCGACGCGCTGCTCGCCCGCGCGGACGACGCCTACTTCCAGTTCGCGCGTGCGGACAACGAGGCCGCGATCGATCTCTACCGGCGGGTCATGGCCCTGCGTCCCGACGACGCCGGCGCGATGGCGGGGCTCGCCAACGCCCTGGTCCAGCGCGCGCTGCGCTGGCCGCAATCGCCGGGTTCGGAGACGACCGAGTTCCGGCGGCTTGGCGATGCCCTCGCCAACGGCCATCTGGCGCGCGATCCGCAGCGCGCCCAGGTCGAGCATGCGCGCCTGCTCGCCGAGCGCGCGGTCGCGCTGGCGCCGGCGTCGGCCGCGGCGCACAAGGCGGCGGGGTTCGTCGCCGGCGCCCAGGGACGCTTCGACGCCGCGCTGGCGGCGTACCGCCGGGCGGTCGAGCTCGACCCGGACGCGTGGGGGCCGATGATCAACCTCGGCGACGTGCTCGGGATCGTCGGGCGCGAGGAGGAGGCGCTGGCCTGGTTCGAGCGGGCCTACGAGGCGATGGAGCGCAGCTATGGCCGCAGCCCGGCCCAGGTGCGCCCGTGGCAGGCGTCGCTCGGCGCGTTGATCGCGCAGCGGCTGCACGCGCGCGGCGATCGCGTGCTCGCCGAGCACTGGTACCGCCGCGTCCTCGGCCACGCACCGCTCGACGCCGCCGCGACGGCGGGACTGGCGCGGCTGCTGCGCGAGGGCGGCGATGCGCGGCAGGCCGCTCGCCTGTGCGAGGAGTTGCGGCAGCGCGTGTCCACGGGTTGCGAATGAGCGGGCGCGTCGCCGGGCGGCGTCAGTCGGCGAAGCCGCGGGCGCGCAGGAACGCGCCTATGATGATCGCGCCGTCGAGCGGAGCAGTGTCGTCGCCGCCCCGATCGCCTGATATCGCGTGGTCCAGACTTCAGTCGACCCGCTGCGAGCCGTGAAAAGCAGAACCGCAAAGGGGCATCGTCATGATCGATCATATGGGCATCAGCCCTGCGGACATCGAAAACGCGCGGCAGTTCTACGACGCTGCGCTCAAGCCGCTCGGCATCACGAACGTCATGGAAGTGGCGCCCGAACAGACCGGCGGCTATCACGGCATCGGATATGGCACCGGCAGAAAACCGTTCTTCTGGCTGAACCGTGACAGCCGGAACTCCGCTCCGGAAGGTCCGCGCGGAACGGGCGTCCACGTCGCGTTCGAAGCCGAAGGCAGAGCGGCGGTAGACGCCTTCTATGCGGCAGCGATGGCGCAAGGCGGTCGTGACAACGGCCCGCCCGGCATCAGACCGCATTACCATCCCGCCTACTATGCGGCGTTTGTGATCGATCCCGACGGTGTCAACGTGGAGGCCGTGTGCCATAGGCCGGAGTGAGGGAGCGGGCCGCTCCTGATGCCGCACGCCTGTCGACTCGACAGCATCCACCGCCGAACGCGCGCGCTCAGGCACTGTCCTCCGGCTGGAGATCCTCCTGCGAGCGGGCACCGCAGCGAGCGATGCGATCGCCGCAATCGCGCCGGAAGGTGAGGCCAAGGTAGGTCATCACCTCGCCCTGCGGATCGTCGGCGAAGGACACGGCATCGCCGGTCATGCTGGGACCGAGGCCTCCCGTCCTCGCTTCGTTCGGCGTCAGCGGCAGCATCGGGTAGGTGAACTTGCCGGTGTTGTAGGCGACCTCCAGCACGGGCAGGCCATCGTCCTGCAGCCGGATTTCGGCCTCGACGATCCTCTCGAAGCCGGGCATCGCATAGCCGAACGGGCGGTAGCGGCCGAGCCGTTGCGTCCAGCGCGCGTCCGGCGGTGCGGTCGCCACCCGGTAGCCCAGCTGCCGTTCACGCGGTCCCTGGCGCAGAAACAGCACGTGATACGGCCCGATATCGCGGAAGTAGTACAGGGCGGCCCTTGCCTCGCCGTCCTGCACGGCGAAAACGCCCGGTGACGTCTCGGTCGTCCTGCAAGTGCTATCGCCGTGGCGGATCGCCAGTCCCGCGCCCGTATCCTCCACCTTGGCGTAGCCGTGCTTCTGCGCGTAGTCGCCCACGTGCAGCGACCGTGCGTTCGCGGCGCCGGCCTTCGGAACCGCGCCTGGCTCGGGAACGATGTCCTTCGCAGACAGACCGTAGCGCTCCAGGAACCGGAAGGCGAACGCTTCGCAGACCGCATCGCCTCCGACCGTGTTGGCCAGGATCGCTGCTGCCGCGCGTTGCTCGGGAAGCAGCAGCACGGCGGCGTTGGCGTAGAAGGTGCTGCCGGCATGGTAGGCGGCGAAGTCGCCCTCGTTCCGGAACAGGAACCATCCGAGGCCCTTCTTGTTGGTCTCGATGGGGATATCGGTCCGCAGCCCGAACATGGCGCGCATCGTGCTCCGGTCGGCGATCGGCGACGCCTCGCCGTGATAGGCCGCCATCAAGGCGATCGCGTACCTGGCGAGGTCGTCGGCGGTCGAGTAGATGCCGCCGGAAGCGATGTCGCGCAGCTCGAAGGCCACGGCCTCGGCGCCGTCTGCACCATAGGCCCTGCTCCGCGTCGCGCCGGGCAGGATGTCGGCGAATCCGGTGCGTTCCATGCCCAGCGGCGCGAAGACCCGCTGCTGCAGATACTCCGGATAGCCGATGCCGCCGGCTTCGGACAAGGCATGGGCAAGCAGGCTGTACCCGGCATTGGAGTACAGGCCCACGAGGCCGGGCGGATGCGCCATCGCCGTCCGGTCGAGGAGTTCCACCACATCGGTGTAGCCGGCCCTGTCGCGTTCCATGTCGCGAAAGACGTCGGTGGGCACGCCTGCGCTATGGGTGATCAGGCGCCGGAGGGTCACGCCCGCCAGGTCCTCGCCATGCGTGCGCATGCGGAACCGGGGCAGGTAGCGCGACAGCGGTTGTCCGATGTCGACGGTCCCCTGCGCGTGCAATTGCATGGCGGCCAGGG
The DNA here is from genome assembly GCF_021191635.1 of Alterluteimonas quercicellularis. Taxonomy (GTDB): domain Bacteria; phylum Pseudomonadota; class Gammaproteobacteria; order Xanthomonadales; family Xanthomonadaceae; genus Luteimonas; species Luteimonas quercicellularis. The sequence continues at coordinate 21,571 of NZ_JAIWPR010000040.1, read as the reverse complement.
CCGTGAACGTCTTGGTCACCGAACCGATGCCGACCTGCGTGCCGGTCGTCATGGCGATGCCGGCGGCCCTGTCGGCATGACCGAAGGCCCCCTTCCAGGCCGGTTTCCCGTCCACGACCAGCGCGGCGGCGACGCCGACCACTCGACTCTCCCGCTGGCGCCGGGCCAGCCATCGGCCGAGCGGATCGGCGTCGGCCGCGGTGTCCGGGCCGGCGCGCAGCACGCCGGCGCGGCCGAGCCACCCCAGCGCGCCCGCCCGCAGAACGTCCCTTCTTCTCATGGCGTGCGCATGCCGATGCCGTCGGAGCGGACCGGCACGAGCCTGTGGCGGCAGCTCGTGTTCACGGCGACGGCGAGGGGGCGATGAGGGATGACTCCATCTGCGCGGCGGCGCGCCACTGCTCGAACACCGGATCGCCGTGCAGGGGCGCATACAGCGGATCGTCCAGCTCGCGCCCGGCCCACACGGGGTTGGCCGAGACGAACACCGCGAGATGGTCGCGCGCGCGCTCGGCATCGCCGGCCTGCATGGCCAGGCGCGCGGCGCGGCGCCAGATGCGGTCCCACTGGTGGCTGAGCCGCAGCGCTTCGCTGGTGGCCGCGCGCGCCTGGGCGAGGTCGCCGCGGCGCGCGGCACGCTCGGCGCGCAGCATGGCCTGGTGGGCCTGGAACTGGTCGGTCAGGCGCTGCAGGTCGGCGACGGGATCGGCCGCGCCGTCCACGCGCAGGTCGATGTCCTGGAACCCGCCCTCCACGGTGGCCACGCGCAATGCCGCCGACATGGCGCCGATGCGCTGTCCCCCCTGGCGCTGGCCCGCGCGCAGCGCCGCCATCAGGCGCTGCGGCAGCGGGCCGGCTCCTTCGCGGTACGCCGACGCCATGGCATCGAGCACGGCCGCCGAGGCCAGCCCGTTGCCCTGCACGGCGAAGCCCTCGCCCGCGAATCCCCCGGCCCAGCCCGACGCCGCCGCCGCGGCGCCCGTGTAGGTGGCGGCGCGGCCGCGCGCATCGACCAGCCCGATCTGGCGCTCGTCGATGCCGCCGCCGTCGAAGCCATCGTCCTCGTCCAGCAGGCGCTGCAGGGCCGCCTGCGGCGCGAGGCCCGTGCGCAGCAGCGCCAGTCCCTTCGGGCCGTGGGCAAGGTGGGTCTCGAACTGGGTGGCCAGGGCGCCCACGCGGGCGCCGGCATGGATGACGGTGGCGCCGACGGCGAGGTTGTGGGTGGCGACGGCGGCGCCGCAGTTGCCCTCGCGGTCGCAGGCGACGATGGAGTAGGTCGCGAGGGCGGGCGCGCTGCCCAGCGACAGGGCGGCGAACAGCAGCGGGGACAGGAAGTGACGGCGAGCCATGGGGAAGCGTCCCAGTCGAGCCGGCGGTGTCCGACAGGACGACCATCGTCCGGTCGGCGAGGCGCTGCATCGGCAGGCAGCGGCGGCCGGCGTCCTGGGTCCTGGCCGGCGTACCGGTGCCGAGCGATCCATCGCCGAAGACCCGATGCGCCGCCACCGGCCATCGCATGCGAACGAGCGTCGTCGTTGCGCCGGAGCGATGACAGGGCCGGAAGTCACGGGCCGCTCGCGCTTGCCTGCGGGGCCCGGGGCGCGATCCACCGCCTGCCGAACCAGACCACCGCCGCGACGATCGCGGTGTGGATCGCCACCAATGCGGGCCAGCCCGGCAGCGCGTCCGCGCGCAGGGGGCCGAGGGCGAGCGCGGCGTTCATGCCGGTCATCCACACGATCACGAAGACCAGCGGCAGGCAGCAGAAGCCGGCGAACCGGCGCGCGCGGCGCTCGGCCGGCAGGCGCTTCCACAGCGCGACCAGCGGCGGCAGGGTCAGGGCCAGGGCGATCAGGAACGCCAGCCCCGCGGCCTGCGGCCGGTCGAGGCCGTCGCCGGCGAGCCGGCGCACGACGCCGTACTCGTCCGCGGTCGATCCCTCGACGAACGCGGTGACGAGCTGCGGCAGCAGCCGGCCCAGCGGCAGGCTGGCGAACGCCAGCGCGACGCCCGCCGCCTGCGCGCGCGGGGTGGGGCGCCATGCCAGCACGGCCCCCAGCCAGAGCAGGGCGTAGGAGACCAGCGGGCCGGCGGCGTCCACCGCCGCGAGCCCGGCCGGGCCGCAGCCGGCGTCGGGCAGGACGTTGTCGAACGCGCGCCCGGCCCAGCCGCCGCACAGCAGGCGCGTGGCGATCGCGTGGAACTGCTCGTGCACCTCGACCAGCAGCAAGGTCAGGGCCGCGAAGACGACGAGGTATCTCCTGTCGATCCGGATGTCCATGGCGGTCCTCCTGCAGCGGCGTCGGGCCGCGGCCGTCATGCTTCCCGCCGCGGCATCGCGCTTCAAGGCCGATGGTCATGCCCACGGCATGCCGGAAGTCATTCCGTGGCCGCGCCGGCCGCACCGGGCCGACGGCGGCATGGCCGCTCGCGCACGGTGCCTAGCGCACCAGCCGCCGGATCAGCCGGTCCAGGCGCCTGTAAGGCGGCTTCAGCAGGTCGGTGGCGGCCCAGCGCCGCTGCCACAGCACCGGCAGCGGCCTGCTCAGCGCGTCGAAGCCGGCGCGGCCGTGGAGCTGGCCCATGCCGCTGGCGCCGACGCCGCCGAACGGCAGCGCGCTGGCGGCGAAGTGCAGCAGGGTGTCGTTGACGGTGACGCCGCCGGCGAGCACCGCGGACAGGATGCGCTCCACCGTCGCGCGGTCCCCGCTGAAGGGATACAGCGCCAGCGGGCGCGGCCGCGCGGCGACGAAGGCGATCGCTTCCTCGATCGAGCGGTAGCCCTTCACCGGCAGCACCGGCCCGAAGATCTCCTCGCGCATCAGCGCGGTGTCGTCGTGCGGGTCGAGCACCACGGTCGGCGGCAGCACGCGCTCGCCGTCCAGCGCGGCCAGCGTCACCACGCCGGCGCTGCGCGGGCGCGCCTCCTCGATCCAGCCGCGCAGGCGCGAGGCCTCGCGCTCGTTGACGATGCGGGTGTAGTCGGCGCCGGCGTCGTGCCGGTAGCGGCGTCCGACCTCGGCGCGTAGCGCGTCGACCAGCGCGTCGCGGCGCGCGGCGTCGACGAGCACGTAGTCGGGCGCGATGCAGGTCTGCCCGGCGTTGAACCACTTGCCGGTGGCCAGCCGCCGCGCCGCCCGCGCGAGCGGGTAGTCCGGCGCGACGATGGCCGGCGACTTGCCGCCCAGTTCCAGCGTCACCGGCGTGAGGTGCTCGGCCGCGGCGCGCATGACCTCGCGGCCGACGCGGGTGGAGCCGGTGAACACCAGGTGGTCGAAGGGCAGCGCGGAGAATGCGCGCGCGACCTCGGTACCGCCCAGGGCCACCGCCACGCGCTCGGGCGGGAACACCTGCGCGACCAGGTCGGCGAGGAAGGCCGAGGTGCGCGGGGTGTGCTCGGAGGGCTTGAGGAAGGCGTGGTTGCCGGCGGCGATGGCGGCGGCGAGCGGGCCGAGCGCCAGCGTGACCGGGTAGTTCCAGGGCGAGATCACCCCGACCACGCCCAGCGGCTCGCGGCGCAGCTCGGCGCGCGCGGGCCACAGCCGCCAGCCGGGGAAGACCGGCTGCGGCGCCGCCCAGCGGCGCAGGCGCCGCCGCGCGTGGTCGAGCTCGCCCAGCGCGGTCATGCCGTCGGCCAGCAGCGATTCGTGCACGGAGCGGTGGCCGAAGTCGGCGGCGATCGCGGCCGCCATCTCGTCCAGCCGCGGCGCCAGCGCCTCGCGCAGGCGCCGCAGGTCGTCCTCGCGCTGGTCGAGGCCGGGCTTGCGCGCGCGCCAGGCCTCGCGTAGGCGCGCCAGCGTCGCCGGCAGCGCGTCGGCGGGCGACGCGGCGGGTGCGGGCGTCGTGTCCATGCGGCCAGTGTAGCCGGCGCGCTAAGCTGCGGGCCCGTCCGTCGAACCGCGTGCCGCGATGCCCCTGCGCCCCTACCGCGACCGCTTGCCCGAGCTGGGCGCGCGCGTCTACATCGATCCCGCCGCCACCGTCATCGGCGACGTGGCCCTCGGCGACGACGTCTCGGTGTGGCCGGGCGTGGTCGTGCGCGGCGACGTCAACTTCGTGCGCATCGGCGCTCGCACCAGCGTGCAGGACGGCACCGTGATCCACGTCAGCCACGACGGCCCGCACGCGAAGCTCGGCGGCTTCGCCACCGTGGTCGGCGAGGACGTCACCATCGGCCACAAGGCGATCCTGCACGCGTGCACGGTCGGCGACGCGGCGCTGATCGGCATGGGCGCGATCGTGCTCGACGGTGCGCGCATCGGCGCCCGCGCGATGATCGGCGCCGGCGCGCTGGTGCCGCCGGGCAAGGTGGTGGGCGAAGGCGAGCTGTGGGTGGGCAACCCGGCGCGCAAGGTGCGCATGCTCACGGACGCACAGATCGAGGGCCTGTACTACAGCGCCGCGCACTACGTGCGGCTGAAGGACGAGTACCTGGCCGCCGCGCCCGCGCCGGGCTGAGGCTCAGGGGGCGCCCCGGCGCCCGGGGGCGCCGGGAGGCGACTCGGCGCCGTGCAGCGGGTGCCGCAGCCGCCGCAGCACCGCCAGCGCGCGCTTGCGGCGCGCGGTCAGCGCGTACCAGGCCGCGCACAGGGCGACGAACGCCAGCAGCAGCACCGGGTGCGGGATGTCGGCGCGCAGCGCCAGTCCGGCCAGCAGGCCGCAGCCGAGGCTGAAGCCGGCCAGCAGCGTCACCACCTGCATCGGCCGGAAGCCGGCGTCGAGCATCAGGTGATGGATGTGGTCGCGGCCGGCGTGGAACGGCGAGCGGCCGCCGCGCATGCGGCGCGCGGTCACCACCAGCGTGTCCATCACCGGGATCGGCACCAGCCACAGCGCCAGCACCGGGCTCACCGGGTGGCTCGGGTTCTGGGTGAGCCGGAACGAGAACCAGGCGATCACCAGGCCGAGGAAGGCGCTGCCGGCGTTGCCCATGAACAGCACCGCGCGGTCGCGCCAGGGCAGGCGCAGGTTGAAGGCGAGGAAGGCGGTCACCGCCCCCATCAGGATCATCATGCGCTCGGCGATCAGCGGGTCGCCGGCGTACAGCGCGGCCGCGGCCAGCATCAGCAGCGCGCACCACACCAGCGAGCCGGCCAGGCCGTCGATGCCGTCGACCATGTTGATCGCGTTGATCAGGCCGATGGTGGCGAACACGGTGAACGGCACCGACAGCGCGCCCAGCGACATCGGCCCCAGCCCGAACACCGGGCCGAGCTGCTCCACCCGCACCCCGCCCACGTAGACCATGACCAGCGTCGCCACGGTCTGGCCGGCGATGCGCCAGTACCAGGGGATGTCGTGCAGGTCGTCGAGCAGGCCGATGCCCAGCAGCAGCGCGCTCGCGGCCAGGAAGCCGGCGAAGCCGTCGCCCACCTCGGGCGCGAACACCAGCGCGGCCAGGATCACGCCCAGGCCCATCGCGATGCCGCCGGTCATCGGCGTCGGCGCCGCGTGGTCGCGGCGCCCGCGCGGGTGGTCGATCAGGTCGAGGCGCCGCGCCACCGGCTGCAGCAGCCACAGCGCGAACCAGGTCACGGCCAGCGCGGCGAATGCGGCGGTCCAGCTGAGCCGACTCAGGATCTCGAGCAACCACACGGGCGACTCCTGGCGGGTTCCGGCCCGGCTATTGAAAGAGAGGGTGGCGCAGCCCCCGATTGTGAGCGCTCGCAGGCGGCGCGGTCGAGGAACGGGGCAGCAGTTCCGGAAGCGGCATGCGCGCCGTCTCTGAGCGGTTCAGCCGCGGCGTCGGCGACCGCGTGCGCCGGCGCACAGCGCGCGCAGGCCGATCGCCAGCGCAACGCCCGCCGCGGCGCCGACCAGGTTGAGCCCGATGTCGTCCAGCCGCGGCTCGCGCCCGGGGGTGAGGCCCTGCGCGAGTTCGGCGCCCGCGCACAGCAGCGCTAGCAGCGCGAGTCCGCGCCCGCCGCGCAGGTCGGCGCGGCCCAGCCACAGCAGCAGGCCCAGGCCCAGGAAGCCGGCGAAGTGCGCCCATTCCGGCACGCCCCAGGGCGTGGCGCGCGCCCAGCGCTCCAGCACCGTCACCGTGTCGCGGCCGGCCAGGTGCACCAGCTGCGGGCCGGGCAGGAACAGCAGCGCGGCCATCGCCAGCGCGGCCAGGAACAGCACGGCGCGGAACAGCGGCGTGCCGCGCCAGGCCAGCGTCACGCCGGCGGCGAGCGCGAGCGCGCCGAGGACGATGTCGACCGGGTTCACGGCGGCGCCGCCGCCGGGCCGCCGGCCGGTCCGGCGTCGAAGCCCGGCAGCAGCTCGCGGTACACCGACAGCGTGCGGGCGACCACGATGCGCTCGTCGAACCGCGCCAGCGCCTTCGCCCGCGCCGCGGCGCCGAGGCGGCGGGCCAGCGCCGGGTCGTCGTGCAGGCGCGCGATCGCGCGCGCCAGCGCGGCGGCGTCGCGCACCGGCACGCGCAGGCCGTCGACGCCGTCCTCGACCACCTCGCGGCAGCCCGGCGCGTCGGTCGTCACCAGCGCGCGGGCGCAGGCGGCGGCCTCGATCAGGCTCTTGGGCAAGCCCTCGCGGTAGCTCGGCAGCGCCACCACGTCCACCGAGGCCAGCAGCGCGGGCATGTCCTCGACGTGGCCCAGCCAGGCGAGCGTGCCCGCGTCCGCCCACGCCCGCACCGTCTCCGCCGGCACCGCGGCCGGGTTGCCGGGGTCGGGATCGCCGGCCAGCAGGCACTCGATCGCGCGGCCCTCGGCGCGCAGCCTGCGCGCGGCCTCCGCGTACTCGGCCAGGCCCTTGTCCCACAGCAGGCGCGCGGCCAGCAGCACCCGCAGCGGACGCCCCGGCATGTGCGCCGTTTCCTCCGCGGGCGGTACGAAGCGCCGGCAGTCCACGCCGGAACCGGGGATCAGGCGGATGCGCGCCGGATCCGCCAGGCCGGCGGCGCGGAACAGCGCCACGTCGTCCGGGTTCTGCAGCACCAGGCGCGCGCGCTCGCCGGCCAGCGCCGCACGCAGCGCCGCGCGCACCGGCGGCCGCAGCAGGCGCGCGCGCAGGTCGCGGCTGGTGAACACGTAGCCCATGCCGGCCACCGCGTTGACCCGCGCCGGCACCCCCGCGATGCGCGCGGCCAGCGCGCCGTACACCGCGCACTTGATGGTGAAGGAATGCACCAGCGCCGGCCGCTCGCGCCGGAACAGCGCGACCAGGTGGCGCAGCAGCGCGGCCTCGCGGCCGGGCCGCAGGCTGCGCCGGTCCATCGGCAGCGGCTGCCAGCGCAGGCCCGCCGCGCGCAGCCGCTCGCCGTAGGGCCCTTCGGGCGAGAGCAGCAGCACCTCGTGGCCGGCCTCGCGCAGCGCCAGCGCCAGCGGGCGGCGGAAGTTGTGCAGGTACCAGTCGGTGTTGGCGAACAGCACGATCTTCATGGCCGGCGCGCCCGCTCCCGCGCTCACGCCAGCGGCCCGAAGCGGTAGGGCACCCAGTACTCGGCATGGGTGGCGAAGTGCAGCCAGACGAACTGCACCACGGCGTAGTAGGCCAGCACGCACAGCGCCAGCAGCGTGCGCACGCGGGCGCTGCGCGCCAGCCGCGGCACCCGCGCGGACACGAACAGCTGCAGCGGGATCAGGTACAGCGCGATGCGGTCCACCGCGGTCGAGGCCAGGCCGACCAGCGGCACGCAGGCCAGCGCGAACACCGCCATCCACCACCACAGGCGGCGTTCCTGCGGGTCCTCCACCAGCCGGCGGCGGAACAGGAGCAGCAGGACGGCCGGCAGCGCGTTCATCGCGACCCGTGTCGCGGCGCCCTGCGACTCGTACTGCGCCTCGACGTAGTTGGTCCACAGCGCCTGGGCGCTGTCGGCGAGCAGCAGCCAGTAGGCCATCACGGTGGAAGCCGCAACCAGCGCCACGGTCAGCAGGCGGTGGCGGCTGGCGGCCAGCGCGGCGATCGGCAGCAGCAGCACGGCCGACTTGTGGAACAGCGCGCCCAGCAGCACCCAGGCCACGAACGTGCGCGTGCGCCCCTGGCCGAGCGCGGACAGCGCCAGCAGGGCGAAGCCCAGCGCCACCGCCTGCCGCGTGTAGCCCATGCCGACCACGATCAGCATGTACGGCACCGCCGCCGCCAGCGCCAGCCAGGGCCAGGGCTGGCGGCGGCAGAACGCCACCGTGCCCCACATCGTCACCGCCGCGCAGGCCAGGTTGACCGCGTAGATGCCGCCGCCCAGGCGCGCGACCAGCCAGTTGAGCACGTAGTAGCCGGGATCGGAGCGGGCGGCGGCGTCGGCGAAGCCGAGCTGGGCGCTGTCCAGGAAGTGCGCGAGGTAGTTGAACCAGTCGCCGCCGACCTCGTGGCGCAGCCCCATCAGCAGCGCGAACAGCAGGCCCACCGCCCACCACGCCACCCAGGCCTGGCGCCGCGGCAGCCGCCCCGGGGCGAGCAGCGCCATGACCGGGACCAGGAACATCAGCCAGTAGACGGTCATCGGCCGATCCGCTCCTGCCGGCACCAGGCCTGCAGCATCAGCACGGGCCACAGCCGCGAGGCCGCATCGCATGCGCCGGAGAGGTGCCGCCGCCACAACGCGTCCACGGGCGCCGGATCGATCAGCCCGGCCGCGCGCAGCGCCTCGGGCGCGAGCAGGTCTGCGGCCCACGCGCGCAGTTCGCCTCGCAGCCAGGCGTCCAGGGGAACCCGGAAGCCCATCTTCGGGCGATCGATCAGTGTCGCGGGCACATGGCGCCGCAGCATCCGCCTCAGCACGGCCTTGCCCTGGCCGCCGGCGAAACGCAGGCGGGGCGGCAGGCGCCAGGCGAAGGCGACCACGGCGGGATCCAGGAAGGGCGCACGGGTCTCCAGCGAGGCGGCCATGGCGGAACGGTCCACCTTCGCCAGGATGTCGTCCGGCAGGTAGGTCAGGGCGTCGAGCGCCATCATCCGCGAGACCGGATCGACGAGGCGAGGCCAGTCCTCGCGCCGTTCCAGCAGCGTCGGCGGAGGTGCGGCGCCGGCGACGTCCGCCGCGTCTTCCCATTCCGTGCGCAGGGCGACGTAGAGATCGTCCACGCTGCACGCCTGCCGCAGGCGGCGGCCCAGCTTGTGCAGCTTGTCGCCCGGATGCACTTGATGGACGGCACGCGCCAGCGGCGCGGCCAGGCGATCCCAGCGCGCGGGGGGCACGGCGAGCAGGCCGGCGCCCAGCGCGCGACGCAGCGGTGCGGGCAGCGGGCCGAGCAGGCGCCACAGCCTCGGCGCCAGCGCATGCCGGTTGTAGCCGGCGAACAGCTCGTCGCCGCCGTCGCCGCTCAGGGCGACGGTGACGTGGCGCCGTGCCAGCGCCATCACCAGGGCGGTGGGCAGCTGCGAGCTGTCGGCGAACGGCTCGTCGTAGATCGTCGGCATCCGCGGCACCCAGTCCAGCACGTCGGCGGCGCGCATGCGCAGCTCCGTGTGCTCGGTGCGCAGATGCCGCGCCACCGCCGCGGCGTGCGCCGACTCGTCGTGGTCGCGCGCGTCGAAGCCGATGCTGAAGGTGCGCACCGGCCGCGTCGCGCGCTGCTGCATCAGCGCGACGATGCTCGACGAATCGATGCCGCCCGACAGCAGCGCGCCCAGCGGCACGTCGGCGGCCATCTGCGCCTCCACCGCATCGCCGAGCACCGTCTCCAGCGCGCGGCTGGCGGCCTCGGGGCCGCCGTCGAACGGCGCGTGCTGGCCGGCCTCGGCCACCTCGCGCAGCGACCAGTACGGCTGCGGCGCGGCGTCTCGCTCGGCCGGCGACGGCGCGATCCAGGCGCCCGGCGCCAGCTTGGCGATGCCGCGCCAGATCGAGTGGGGCGCCGGGATGCAGTGGTGGCGCAGCAGCAGCGCCACGGCGCCGCGGTCGACCTCGCGGCGAAAGCCCGGGTGCGCGGTCAGCGCCTTCAGTTCCGAGCCGAACAGCAGCGTGTCGCCGTGCCAGCCGTAGTACAGCGGCTTCTCGCCGAGGCGGTCGCGGGCCAGGAACAGGCGCCGTGCGGCGCGGTCCCACAGCGCGAAGGCGAACATGCCGGCGGCCTCGCGCAGCGCGCGCTCCAGCCCCCAGGCCTCGATGCAGGCCAGCAGGGTCTCGGTGTCGGAGCGGCCGCGCCAGGCCGGCGCGGCGCCTTCGCGCGCGAGCGCGTCGCGCAGCGCGAGGTGGTTGTAGATCTCGCCGTTGAACGCCAGCACGCGGCGCCCACTCGCCGACGGCATCGGCTGGTGCCCGGCGGGCGACAGGTCGACGATCGCCAGGCGCCGGTGGCCGAGCGCGATGCCCGCGGCGGGATCGAGCCAGAGCCCGCGGTCGTCCGGCCCGCGGTGGCGCAGGGCGTCGGTCATGGCGGCGAGGTCCGCCTCCGCGCGGGGACCCTCGAACCCGCCCGGGCGCCAGAAGCCGGTCAGTCCGCACATGCGCGCGGCCCTCCCAGTTCGCGCAGCATGCCGATCGCGCGCGTCGCCTGCGCCTGCAGGCTGTACACCGCCTCGACGCGACGGCGTCCGGCCGCGCCCATGCGCGCGCGCAGGTCCGGATCGGCGGCGAGCGAGCGCACCGCCTGCGCCCACTGCGCGGGCGTCCCGGCGAACCAGCCGTGCTCGCCGGCGGCGACGATGCCGAGGTTGGCGCCGACCGGCGAGGCCACCACCGGCACGCCGCAGGCCATGTACTGGATCAGCTTGTAGCCGCACTTGCCGCGCTCCCAGGGGCCGTCGGGCAGCGGCATGATGCCGATGTCGAAGCCGCGCAGCGCCTCCACCTCGGCGTCCTCGCGCCACGGCCGCGCCTCGAAGGGCGTGCCGGCCAGCTGGTCGGCGCGCGCGCCGACCGCCACGCAGCGGACCAGGCCCTCGGCCTGCAGCGGCGCCAGCGCCGCCGACACCGCGTGCAGGTAGCCGGCGGTGGAGGGCGACCCGATCCAGCCCACCACCGCGGGGGCGTGCGCGGCCGGCGGCGAGGGCGGCGGGTAGCGCGCGAGGTCGACCACCGTCGGCAGCCATTCCACGCGCCGGCAGCCGGCGTCGCGGGCGCGCGCGGCGAGGTAGTCGTTGCCGGCGGTCACCAGGTCGGCGCGGCGCATCAGCCGGTCCAGCTTGCGGCCGAGCAGGCGGCGCACCAGCGCGCTGCGGTGGCGGTCGTAGCGGTGGAACACCGCATCGTCGTAGTCGACGGCCAGCGCCGGCCCGCCCGGCATCAGCGCCCGCTCGAGCCCGTCCGGCAGCCAGGGCCAGGCTTCCTTCTCCAGCCAGATCGCGTCGTAGCCCTCGCGGCCGCGGACCGCGCGCAGGCGCCGCCAGTAGCCGCGGGCGACGGCGCCGGCGTCGCGCCGGTCCGCGTACAGGTCGCGTACGTAGCCGTCGTCGAGCAGCGGCACCACGTCGACCCGCATGCCGGCTGCCTGCAGTGCGGGCAGGTACTGGTACATGCGCAGCCGGCTGCTGGCGCCGAGCGGACCGTAGCGGGGCAGCATCAGCAGGCGCACCTCAGCGCGTCTCCAGCGCAGCGTAGACGGCGCGGTAGCGCGCCACGCCCTCGTCCAGCGAGAAGTGCCGGCGCGCGGCGCGCACGCAGCGCGCGCGCAGGTCCGGCTCGCGCAGCAGGGCCTCCAGCGCGTCCAGGCCGCGGCGCAGCGCGTCGTCGTCGAACGCGTCCAAGGCCACGCCGACGCGCTCCCCTTCCAGGACCGCCGCCATGTCGCCGACCCCGGCGTTGGACAGGCAGGGCAGGCCGCAGCCCAGGAACTCGCCCAGCCGCGTCGGCGCGGACGCCTGCTTGGAATAGGCCGGCCGGATGAAGAACACCCCGGCGTGCATGCGCGCCATCTGCGCGGGCACCTCGTCGTGCGCGGCCGCGCGCAGCTCGACCGCGTCTTCCGGCACGCCGCCGGCGCGCAGGCGCTCGCGGACGTAGGCGTGCTCGCCGCGGTTGACGACCAGCAGGCGCGCGTCGGGGCGCCGTTCGCGCAGGCGCGCGAAGCAGGCGACCACCGCATCGAACAGGTACCAGGTGCCCGCCGAGCCGACGTAGCCGAGCACGAAGCCGGGCGGCGGCGCGGCGGCGGGCGCGAAGCGGTCGAGGTCGGCGCAGGTGGGGATCACCGTGGCCGGCGGCATCCGCCCGCGCAGGAAGTCGAGCCGGCGCAGTTCGCGCAGGCCGGCCTCGGTCAGCGAGACCACGTGGTCGGCGCCCAGCAGGAAGCGGCGCTCGCAGCGCTTGGCGATGCGGTACAGCAGGCCGTCGCGCGGCCACAGGCCGCCGTCCACGCGCTCGTCGGCCCAGAAGCCGCGCATGTCGAACAGGAACCGCGCCCCGGTCAGGCGCTTGATCGCCAGCGCCATCGCCGCCGGCACGTCGCTGCGCGCGTGCACGATCCCGATGCGCCGCCACCGCGCCAGCCGCAGCCCCGTGCGCGTGCCGGCCAGGATGTCCCAGGCCGTGGCCAGCGCCGAGGGCCGCTTGTGGTAGCGGTGCGGGTGCCAGGCGATGCCGGCCGCGCGCAGGCGCCCGGCCACCGCGCGCTCGGCCTCGCCGCCGCGGTCGTGCGGCTTCTCGAAGCTGATCAGGTGCACCTCGCGCTCGTCCGCCAGCCGTTCCAGGTAGGCCAGCACCTGCGACTGGCCCAGCGGCTCCAGCATGCCGTCGTAGCTGATGTAGAGCAGCGGCGCCTTCATGCCGGCGCGGCCCCGCGCCGGCCGGGCAGCAGCAGGTCCAGGTAGCGTCCGGCGATGGCGTCCACGGCGAAGTCGCGCGCCCGCGCGCGCAGCGCTTCGGCGTCGTGCGGGGCCCGCAGCGCTTCGCGCATCGCCTGCGCCAGCGCCTCGGCGTCACCCGTCGGCACCAGCCGGCCATGGCGGCCGCCGTCGAGGATCTCGCGCGGGCCGGCGGGGCAGTCGGTGCTCACCACCGGCGTGCCCTGTGCCAGCGCCTCGACGATGACGTTGCCGAAGCCTTCCTGGTCGGAGGCCAGCACGAACAGGTCGGCCGCCGCATACCAGGGCGCGGTGTCGGCGACGTAGCCGGGCAGCGAGACCCGGTCGCCGAGGCCGTGGCGCGCGACCAGCGCCTCCAGCCGCGCGCGCTCCTCGCCCTCGCCGAGGATGCACAGGCGCGCGTCGCCGCCGGCGGCGATCCGCGCGAAGGCCTCGATGAGCAGGTCGAACCGCTTCACCCGCTTGAGCGTACCGACCGACAGGATCAGCGGCGAGGACCCCGGTCGCGCCCGTGCGGGCGCGGGCTGCGGCTCGACCGCCGCCGGGTTGTGGATCACCACGAACGTGTCGCGCGGCAGGCCGGTCAGTGCGGCGAGGTCGTCGGCCACCCCGGTGGAGACCGCGACCACCGCGTCGGCGTGGCGATAGCCCCAGCGCGCGCTCGCGCCCAGCACGGCGCCTTGCGGCCGCTGCCGCGAGAGCACCGCATGCTCGCTGACCACGACGCGGCCGCGGAAGCCGCCCAGGCGGGCCGCCAGCGGGGCGAGTGCGGTGAGCGGCCACATCGCCGCCAGCAACGCATCCGGCCGTTGCGCGCGCAGGTAGCGGGCCAGCGGCAGGACCATGCGGCGCAGCCGCGGGACGGCGAGGTCGAAGACGCGCGCGCCAGCCGGCAACTCGGCGAGCAGTGCGCCTTCGCGGCGTCGCAGCACGACATCGACGTCGACGCCGCGTTCGATCCATGCCGCCGCCAGGCGCAGCCGCATCCGTTCCACGCCCCCCGGCCGCAGGTCGGGCAGCAGCACGGCGATGCGGGGGCGGGGCACGGCGTTCAAACCGGGCGCCGCGCGATGGCGTTGTTGCCGTCGAGCCGGCCGCAGGCGAACCCGGCGGTGCCCAGCAGCCGCGCCACCGGGTCGGTGGCCGCGCCGGCGTCGCCCCAGCGCTCGTAGACCAGCGCCTCGGTGCGCTGCAGGACTTCCGCCGCGCCGTGCAGCGCGTCCAGCTCGGCGCCCTCCAGGTCCAGCTTCATCAGCCGCACCCGCGCGCAGCCGGCGAGTTCGCGGTCCAGCGTCGTGGTCGCCACCTCGACGCGCCGCGCATCCGGGTTCGCGCGCTCTCGGGCGATGCTGGCCTGGCCGTGCTTGCCGGCCTCCACCACCGCGACCACGCGGTCGCCGGCGCGGCGGCTCAGCGCCTTGCGCACCACGGTCACGTTGTCGAGCCGGTTGAGGCGGACGTGGCGCTCCAGCAGGTCGGCGGTGTCGGGCATCATCTCGAAGCACACCACGCGCCCGTGCGCGCCGACGCAGCGGGCGGCGAGCACCGTGTACACGCCGAGGTTGGCGCCCGCGTCCACGAACACGTCGCCCTCGCGCAGCGCGGCGCCGATGGCCGCGTAGAGCGCGGGCTCGCGCGCGGGCAGCACGTGCCAGAGGTCGTCGGTGCGGGCACGGACCAGGAACTCGCCGAGGCCGCGCACGCGCACCCGCGCATCGCGCAGCAGCAGCGGGTCCTGCCAGGCGTCCAGGCCGCGCAAGGCGACCGCCGGCGAGGCCAGCGCCGAGGCGAGCAGCGTCAGCCGGTCGCGCCAGGCCGCGCCGCGGACCTGCCACAGGATCACCGGCCAGCGTCCCAGCCGCTGCAGGTAGTGCAGGCCCCGGCGCAGCACCCCTCGCACCGGCGCCGGCAGCGCCGCCTTGAGCGCGTCGCGCAGGCGGCTCATGCGCGCAGCCCCGTGCGCAGGATCGCCAGCGCCGAGGTATCGAGGCCGAGCAGCCTGCGCGCGTCGCGCCACATCAGCGCGCTCCACGATGCCGTCGCCAGCAGGTGCGCGACCGCCGCGCCCGGGATCCCCCATGCATGGACCAGCGGCGGCGCGGCGACCGCCAGCAGCGCCAGCGAGGCCAGCGAGGCCCGGGTTACCCGGCCCTGCCGGCCGGTCATGTTGAGCGTGGCCGCCGCGGCGCCGAAGAAGGCGTTCGCCAGCACGCCGGCGCACAGCCACAGCAGCACCGCATGGCCGGCCGCGAAGGGCGCGCCGAACAGGGCGGCCAGGATCGGCCGGCCGGCCAGCGCGAAGGGCAGCGCCAGCGCTGCCGTGCACAGCAGCATGCCGGCCGCGAGCCCGGCCAGCAGCCGTTGCAGGCGCGCGCGGTCGTCCACCGCGTGCAGCCGCGCGATCACCGGTGCGCCGACGATGTTGAACAGGCTCACCGGCATGGCCACCAGCAGCGCGACCGAACTCGCCACCCGGTACACCCCCACCTCCGACAGCGCCACCATCGCGCCCAGCAGCAGGATCAGCAGGTGAGCGTGCAGCAGGCGCATGCCCTCGGTGGCGGCCATCGGCAGCGCCGCCGACCACCACCGCCGTGCGTCGGCGGCGGAGACCGCGGGCGCCCCCGGCGGCAGCGCGCGCCGCAGCATCCATTGCGCCACCAGCAGCGCGGCGCCGGTGGCCGCCGCGCCCAGCGCCATCGCCAGCGCCGGCGTGGTGGCGGCGAACAGCAGCGGCGCCAGGAACAGCAGCAGGGAGTGGAAGGCCGGCCGCAGCGCCACCTCGGCGACCTGTCCGCCGACGATGCGCTGCAGCCCGCGCAGCGCGGCCGAGCGCAGCGACAGCAGCGCCACCAGCGGCACCAGCGCGGTGCCGGCCAACAGCGCGGCGCCGAGCGGCGACGCCGGCCGGGGACCGGGAACCAGCAGCCAGGCGACGATCGCCGCGGCCACCAGCAGCGCCGCCAGCATCGAGACGCGGGTGGTCCAGCGCAGCACGCCGTGCACGCGGCCCCAGTCGCCGTGCGCCTGCGCCGCGGCCACCTCCCGGGTCAGCAGCTGCGGCAGGCCGAACTCGGTGGGCACCGTCAGCAGCGCCACGATCGACATCGCCACCCCGTACACGCCGTAGCCCTCGGCACCCAGCGCGCGCGCGAGCTGCACGCCGACCAGGAAGCCGAAGCCCATGCCGGCGATCCGCAATCCGCCGCTGCCGAGCAGGCCGCGCACCACCTGGGGGCCGAGCCCGGTTCCGGCGAGGTACCGGCGCAGCCGCGCGATCACGCGCGCAGGGGCCCGCGATCGCGGCGCGCGTCCGTGCGCCCGGAGGTCGCTGTGGCGCGGCCCGACGGCGGCGCCCATGGCAGGCGGCTATCCATCGACCGCCGCCGACGTCGTGTACCAGCCGGCGGCCGCGGCGATGCCCTCGGCCAGCCGGTGCGAAGGCCGGTATCCCAGCAGCCGCTCCGCCTTGCCGATGTCGGCCTGGCTGTGGCGGACGTCGCCGGGCCGGAAGTCCCGGTAGCGCGGCGGCACGTCGGCGGCGACGCCGTGCGGGGCGAGGGCCTCGCGCAGCTGCAGGTACAGGGCGTTGAGCGTGGTGCGTTCGCCGACGGCGACGTTGTAGACCTGGTCCAGCGCGTCCGGGTTCGAGGTGGTGGCGGCCAGCAGGTTCGCCTGCACGGCGTTGGCGACGAAGCAGAAGTCGCGGCTGCTCTCGCCGTCCCCGTTGATCCAGACCGGCTCGCCCTTGAGCAGCGCCGCCGTCCATCTCGGGATCACCGCCGCGTAGGGGCCGTTGGGGTCCTGGCGCGGCCCGAACACGTTGAAGTAGCGCAGGCCGATGGAGGCGAATCCATAATTGCGCGCGAAGACCTCCGCGTACAGCTCGTTGGCGTACTTGCTGACCGCGTACGGGCTCAGCGGCCGGCCGATGGCGTGCTCGACCTTCGGCAGCGCGGGGTGGTCGCCGTAGGTGCTGCTGCTGGCGGCATAGGTGAAGCTGCGCACGCCGGCGTCGCGCGCGGCGATGAGCATGTTGAGGAAGCCGGTGACGTTGACCGCGTGGGTGGCGAGGGGATCGTCGAGGCTGCGCGGCACGCTGCCCAGCGCCGCCTGGTGCAGGACGTGGTCCACGCCGCGGCAGGCCTCGCGGCAGCAGGCGGGATCGCGGATGTCGCCCTCGACGAAGGCGAATCGCGCCCACTGCGCCGGGGCCACGAGCCCGCGGACCTCGTCGAGGTTGCGGCGATGGCCGGTGGCGAAGTTGTCCAGGCCGACCACGCGCTGGTCGAGGCGCAGCAGGGTCTCGAGCAGGTTCGATCCGATGAAGCCCGCCGCGCCGGTGACCAGCCACGTGCGCGGCGTCAGCGGGAGTTGCCGGAGCAGTGCCTGGTAGGCGCTCATGGGGCGGCTACAGCCGCGCGTCCACGGCATCGCGCGGCAGGACCGACTTCACGTCGTAGACCACGGCCCCCGCCCGGCCGAAGGCGCGGATGCCCGCCGCCCCGAGCGCGCGGAACGCCTCGTGGGCCACCGCCAGCACGATCGCGTCGTAGCCGCCGGCGGCCGGCGCGGCCAGTTCGAGCCCGTATTCCCGCCGCGCTTCGGCGGCGTCGACCAGCGGGTCGTGCACGTCCACCCGCACGTTGTAGCCGCGCAGGCACCCGACGATGTCGACCACGCGCGTGTTGCGCAGGTCCGGGCAGTCCTCCTTGAACGCCAGCCCCAGCACCAGGATGCGCGCCTCGACCGGGTTGATGCCCTTGCGCAGCATCAGCCGGATCACCTCGTGGGCGACGTAGGCGCCCATGCCGTCGTTGGTGCGGCGCCCGGCCAGGATCACGTCGGGGTGGTGGCCGACCTGCTGCGCCTTGTGGGTGAGGTAGTAGGGGTCCACGCTGATGCAGTGGCCGCCGACCAGCCCGGGCCGGAACGGCAGGAAGTTCCACTTGGTGCCCGCGGCCTCCAGCACCTCCTGGGTGTCGATGCCGAGCTTGTTGAACAGCATGGCGAGGTCGTTGACCAGGGCGATGTTGAGGTCGCGCTGGGTGTTCTCGATGACCTTGGCCGCCTCGGCCACGCGGATGCTCGACGCGCGGTGGGTGCCGGCGCGGATGATGCCGGCGTACAGCGCGTCGACGAAGGCGGCCGACTCCGGCGTGGAGCCGGAGGTGACCTTGCGGATGTCGGCGACGCGGTGCTGGCGGTCGCCGGGATTGATGCGCTCGGGGCTGTAGCCGCAGCGGAAGGCGGCCGCGCCGTCCGCTGCGCGCGCGTCGTAGGCCAGCCCGGAGGCCGCTTCCAGGACCGGCACGCAGACCTCCTCGGTGCAGCCCGGATACACGGTGGATTCGTAGATCACCGTGTCGCCGGGCGCGAGCAGCCCGCCGATCTCGCGGCTGGCGCGCATCAGCGGGCCCAGGTCCGGGCGGCGCGCGTCGTCGATCGGGGTGGGCACGGTGACCACGTAGACGTTGCAGCCGCGGATGTCCTCCAGCCGGTCGCTGAAGGCCAGGCCCGCCGCGGCGGCCAGCTCGGCGGACTCCACCTCGCGGGTGCTGTCGCGGCCGTCGCGCAGCGCGGCCACGCGCGCCGGATCGATGTCGAAGCCCACCGTGTCGTAGCGCTTGCCGAACTCCACCGCGAGCGGCAGGCCGACGTAGCCGAGGCCGATCACGGCGATCCGGGGATGGGCCGGCGGGGGCGGTGGGGTCATGCGCGAGGGTCCGGAAGGGGCGGGGCGGAACGGACGGGGGCGGGGCCTGGGCGTCGATCGCTGCGATTATGACGCGCCGGGCGACGAAGGCTCCGGTGCCGCGTGTCCGCCGCCGCGCGCCGCGGCCGAGGCGGCCATCGCCGCGAGTGCCGCGGCCACGCACAGCAGCGCGGGCGTGCGCAGCGGGTAGTCGACCAGCGAATGCGCCAGGATCGCCAGCAGCGCGACCAGTGCGGCCAGGCCCAGGCCGCGCTCGTGCGGCGGCCGCCGCCGCAGGCCGCGCGCAGTCCACAGCAGCGCCCACGCGCCCAGCGCCATCGCCGGCAGCGCCAGCACGCCGGCCTCGAACAGCCACTGCGCGTATTCGTTGTGCGCGTGGTTGACGAAGGTGTCCATCAGCATCGCGTCCGGCGCCTCCTGCTCGAACACGCCGGCGTAGCTGCCCACGCCGCTGCCCGAGGGCGCGTAGCGCTGCGCGATCTGCGCCGTCGCCGCGCGCAGCGGCGAGCGCAGTTCGTCGATGGCGTCCACGCGCATCCAGCGCAGCGCCGCCAGCAGGCCGACGGCGGTCGCGGCCAGGCCCGCGCCCAGCAGCAGCCGGCCGCCGCGGCGGCCGCGCCAGGCCGGCCACTGCCCCGCGGCCACCGCCGCGGCGGCGAGCAGGAACAGCAGCACGCCCGCACGCGAGCCGGTCAGCGGCAGCGCCGCGAACGCCAGTGCCACCACCGCGGCCGCGGCCAGGATCGTGATCGCGCGATGGCGGCGGCCGCGCGGCCACAGGCCCCAGGCCGTGGCCAGCCGCGCGCCGGCCAGGGTGGCGGCCACCACCAGCAGCGTCGCCTGGTGGTTCGGGTTGGCGAGGAAGCCGTTCATCGCCGGCTCCCACTGCGGGTACGGGTTGAGCGGGCTCTCGGCCGGCGCGCCGAGCTGCAGGATGCCCAGCAGCAGGCTGGCCATCGCCAGCGCCACCACCACCCACGCCACCCGCTGCTGCAGCCGCGCGGGCAGCGCCCACGTCAGCCAGAACACCGCCAGCGCCGGCAGCAGGAGGAACAGCGCGCCGCGCGTCGCGCCCGGGGCCAGGCTCGCGCGCGCCGGCGCGTCCGCGCCGAAGCGGGCGAGATCGGCGGCCAGCGCATCGCGGCCGGCGCTGGCCACGGCGGCGGCCGGCCACGGCGCCAGCTGCAGCAGCGGCACGGCGAACAGGGCGACCGCCAGCGCGATCCAAGGCCACGGCCAGGGCGGCGCCCCGCCGCGCAGCTGCCGCCAGGTGGCCCAGCCGAGCGCCGGCAGCGACGCCAGCTGCAGCACGAAGACGCCGCGCCCGGCGTCCTGCGAACTGCCGCCGGTGGTCACCGCCAGCGCCAGCAGCAGCGCCACCGCCACGAAGGCGATGCCGGCCTGGCGCTCGGCGTCCGGCAGGGTGGTGCGCATCGCGCGGGTCGCGGGCCCGGCCTCGCGGCCTGGGCGGCCCGAAACGAAGACGGGACCGGCCTGCTGGGCCCGTCCCGTCGTCATCGAACGTCCGCGCGCCGCTTCAGCGGCTGATCGACGGCGGCACGTCTTCCTGGTCCATGCTGGCCAGGCCCGCGGCCACCGCGGCGGTGCCGCCGGCCAGGATCAGCGCGCCCTGCACGTCCACGCCGGTGGCGGCGCCGCTGCCGGTGCTGGCGACCGGCACGCAGGTGGCGGGCACGGCGTACACGCCGGCGGCGCTCAGCGGGCGCGAGCAGCCGTTGGCGTAGACGAGCGTGGCGCTCGCGTTCTCGGACAGCATCAGCCGGCTGCCGGGGGGCAGCTGCGCACCGGAGGGCACGGTGACGAACTCGCCGCCCTGGCTGGCCATCACGCTGCCGCTCTCCACCCGCACGGTGACCGCCTGTTCCTGGGCATGCGCCGTCCCGAGCGCGGTGGCGAGCAGCGCGGCGAGGGACAGGATCTCGAACGTCTTCATGATGGCGTTTCCTCCAGGAAAAGCCGCAACGGGGACCGGCGGGGATCCGGCAAGCCAGGGTAGAGCAGGCAACCGGGCCCCGCAAGCGCAAGCGGCCGAAAAACCGTTGGAAATTCAGCGGGATGGTTCATCCTGGTGAATCCTTCTTCACGCCCGGCAAGGGGTCGATCGCGACCTCGGCCAGGTGGAGCTCGCCGCGCAGGATCTGCGCCATGCCCGGCGGCGCCGGGTTGACCAGGCGCAGCCACTGGCCTTCGCATCCCGGCGCGGCGGGCACCTCGAACTCCAGGCCGGCCTCGGCCCAGGCGTCGTCGCCGCGCATGAGCGCGCCGCGGGCGATGCGGGCGCCGTCCCCGCAGGCCAGGCTCCAGGCCAGGCCGCCGGCGGACGCGCGCAGGCCGGCCCCGCGCGCGAGCGCGCGCAGGCGGTAGTGGCCCGGGGCCAGCAGCAGCGGCTGCTCCAGGCCGACCCGGTCCACCGCGCGGCCGAGGAAGACGAACCGCATCGTGTGGCCGCCCTCCGGCCGCGGCCTGCGCTCGGCGACGACGCCCGGGGTGCGGCGCAGCCGCCAGTCGAAGCCGGCGGCCGTCGGCGCGCCGGCGAAGTCGCCGTTGTAGACCGCCGGCAGCGTCCGCGGCGGCGTCGGCAGCCCGCTCGCCCAGTAGGCGTAGGCGGTGCCCCAGCGGCCGCCGGCGAGCATCGCGTCCAGCCAGCGCGCGGTCTCCTCGGCGGACAGGTCGCCGTGCCGGCGCAGCGCCGCGTGCAGGCGGTCGGCGGCCTCGGGCGCTTCCTGCGAGGCGGTGCGCAGCAGCGCGCCGCGCCAGGGCGGCCGCCGCGACAGGTGCCCGGCCAGGGCGTCGGCGAAGGCGCGGTCGCCGGCGAGCCGGGCCAGCAGCGACAGCACCTGCCGGCGGTTGCCGGGCGACACGGTCAGCAGCGCGTCGAAGTGCGCGAGCGCGTCGTCGGCGTCGCCGCGCTCGAGCGCGCGCAGCGCCAGCCAGCCGCGCACCTGCACGTCGCGCGGCGCGCGCTGCGCGGCGATCCGGTAGCGCGCCAGTGCCGCCTCGGCGCCGTCCGCATCGCCCAGCGCCTGCGCCAGCACGCCGAACGCGGGGCCGTGCGCGGGCGCCAGCGCCAGCGCGCGCCGCGCGGTGGCGGCCGCGGCCGCGGCATCGCCGGCGCGCAGCTCGGCGCGGGCGGCGTCCACC
>NZ_JAIWPR010000039.1 GCF_021191635.1 Alterluteimonas quercicellularis | reverse complement strand
GGCGCGGCGCCGGCCGGCAGGGTGAAGCTGCGCACGTTGCCGCTGCCGCCGGCGACGAAGTCGCCCGCGCTCACGACCGCGCCGAAGGTCAGGCCGGCACCGAGGGTGTCGGTCAGCACCACGTCGGACTGCGTGGCCGCGTTGTCCACCGTCACGCTCAGCGTGTAGGTGATCGTCTGCCCGGCGGGCACCGCGGTCCCCGAGGCCGGATCGGCCGACTTCGCCACCGCCACCGCGGGCGCCAGCGGATGCTCGGTGCTGCAGTTGTCGCAGCTCGGCGGCGGTGCGCCGGGATCGGTCGGATCGCCGCCGCCCGTGGGCACCACGGCGTTGGCGACGGACGTCTGCGCGTCGGCGTCCACGATCGCGGTGTAGACGACGCTGTAGCTGCCCGGCGCGGCGCCGGCCGGCAGGGTGAAGCTGCGCACGTTGCCGCTGCCGCCGGCGACGAAGTCGCCCGCGCTCACGACCGCGCCGAAGGTCAGGCCGGCACCGAGGGTGTCGGTCAGCACCACGTCGGACTGCGTGGCCGCGTTGTCCACCGTCACGCTCAGCGTGTAGGTGATCGTCTGCCCGGCGGGCACCGCGGTCCCCGAGGCCGGATCGGCCGACTTCGCCACCGCCACCGCGGGCGCCAGCGGATGCTCGGTGCTGCAGTTGTCGCAGCTCGGCGGCGGTGCGCCGGGATCGGTCGGATCGCCGCCGCCCGTGGGCACCACGGCGTTGGCGACGGACGTCTGCGCGTCGGCGTCCACGATCGCGGTGTAGACGACGCTGTAGCTGCCCGGCGCGGCGCCGGCCGGCAGGGTGAAGCTGCGCACGTTGCCGCTGCCGCCGGCGACGAAGTCGCCCGCGCTCACGACCGCGCCGAAGGTCAGGCCGGCGCCGAGGGTGTCGGTCAGCACCACGTCCGACTGCGTGGCCGCGTTGGCCACCGTCACCGCCAGCGTGTAGGTGATCGTCTGGCCGGCCGACACCGCGGTGCCGGCGGCGGGATCGGCGCTCTTGGCCACGCCGATCGTCGGACCCAGCGGCGTGGTCTCGGTGCAGTCGTTGCCGGGCGCGGTGCAGTCGATCGCGCCGTTCGGGAACGTCACCGCGTTGGCGATGCTGGTCGCGCTGGCCGCCACCGGGTCGTCGACGCGCAACACGAAGTTCAGCGTCACTTGGCCGCCGGCGGGAATGTTCACCGCCGCGGTGTTGAGGCAGTTGGCGCCGGTGCAGGCGAAGTCGTTGCCGTCGGCCACGTAGGCGGTGTTGGCCGGGACGGTCTCGCCCACGTCGCCCGCGAACAGCGTGCCGGCGGCGCCGCCGCTGTTGGCGATGACGATGGCGTAGGTCAGCACGTCGCCCGGGGCGACCGCGGCGCCGTCGACGTAGGTCGCGCCGTTGACTTCGGCCAGCGTCTTGTTCACCGACAGCTCGGGCTCGGCGATGGCCGGGAACGCGCACGAGGCGAGGTCGCGCGAGCCGCCGGCGCCGGTGGGCGCGGCCTGGCTCAGGTTGCCGGTGGCGGCGTCGTAGGCGTAGTAGCGGCTGGGATTGGAGTTGTTGGCGACGTACAGGCGCCCGTCGTCGCCGAAGGCGATGCCGGCCCACTGGATCGTCGACGGCTGGCCGTTGAGCAGCGGCCGGGTCTGGCGGATCGCCTGCGGGTTGCCCGGCGCGGAGAAGTCGATGCGGTACAGGTCCTGGCCGGCCGCCAGCCAGCCGAAGCCGGCGGCGTCGAAGGCGATGTCGCCGGAGCCGGTGTTGGTCGGCGCGAAGTCGTACTGCAGGTTGCCGATGTTCTGCACCGCGTAGCCGAAGCCGCTCGTGTTGGCGGTGACGCGGTAGACCGCGGGCGAGCCGCCGCTGGCGACCAGGTAGCCGACGCCGTTGGGACCCATGCCGGCGCGGGGAAGATCACCGCCCAGGGAGGACGACAGCGCCTGGTACCAGCCGCCGTTGGCGTCGTCGTAGGCCCATAGCATCGAGGTGCCGCTGGAATGGAACAGCAGCCGATCGTTGACCGGATCGACCATCAGGGCGTTGACGTCGCCCGACAGGGTCGGCAGCAGGAGTTCCGGCACCACGGCGTCGCCGCTGGCCCCGGCCTCGTAGCGCCAGATCTGGACGCCGTTGACGATGCTGTAGACCGCGTTCGACGCGGCGCTGCCGCCCGGCGCGGTGCAGAAGCTGTAGCCCGCGGCCGCGGGCGACACCGTCACGGTCGCACTGCCGGTGTTGTTGGCCGCGTCGATGTCGCTGGTGCCCGCGGGGGCGGCGACGGTGGCCACGTTGGTGACCGAAGCCGACTGCGCGAGGACGGGAGAGACGCCGAGCCCCGCCAGTCCGGCCACGAGCGTCAGCACCATGCCTGCGGCGGCCGCCCTGGCCGTCCGGATCTTGTTCAGCAGCACCTGCAACCCCCTCGGAAAGTCCGCGACCGGCCGCGCGCGGATGTGCGCAAGGGCGATCGCCTTTCGTCATGCGTGACATGGCCGGGGGACGCAGTGCTGGACCGCGTCCGCCGCCCCTTTCAGGGGCGTGCTTCCGACCTGGACTTCCTGACGCCGCGCTGCAGGCCCCATCCACCTTTGTGCAGAAGACGTCAAAAAGCGGGCGCACTGTAGAACCGCGCAAATGAGACATCAATCACAAATTCCTAACCATTCCTCACCAGTGGTGAGTTAGGCAGTGATCGACGTCCCATTCGCCCGCGCATGGTGTGCGAGATCGGGCGTCAGCCTTGCAAGTCACTGTCGGTCGGCCTGCCGCGCGGACGGCGCGACGCACCGCTTTTCGCCGGCATGGGACCGGATGCGAAGGGCGGGGAACGCCTGTTCAGCGGCAGCGGGGATGCGGACGTGCGCGAAACGCGGACCGCCGCGATGGGGGAAGCGGACGCGCCCGACGGCGCGCGCTACCACTCCAGCATGTAGCCGACGCCGCGGATCGCGCGCAGGGGCAGGCTCTCCCCGGAGGCGTCCTGGCATTTCCGCCGCAGGCGGTACACCAGCATCTCCAGCCGGTGCGGATCGAAGGCGTCGACGTCGCCGGCGAGCCCGGCGATCAGGGTCTCGCGCGACACCGGCGCGCGCGCCGCGGCGGCGAGCATGCCGAGCACCTGCCGCTCGGCCTGGTTGAGCGTCACCTCGGCGCCGCCCGGGGTGCGCAGCCGCCAGCCCTGGCGCTCGAGCGCCCAGCCGCCGCCGGCGCGCGGCGGCGCCTGCGGGTCCTCGGCGCCCACGCGCCGCAGCACGTTGCGCACGGTCTCGATCAGCTCGTCCATGTCGAGCGGCTTCACCAGGTAGGCGTCCACGCCCGCCCGCAGGCCGCGCAGCCGGTCCACCGCATGCCCGTGGCCGGTGTACATCACGATCCCCAGCGACGCCGACAGCCCGCGCAGGTGCCGCGCGATGTCGACGCCGTCCTCGTCGGGCAGCCCCACGTCCAGCAGCACCAGGTCGAACGGGGTGCCGACCCACATGCGATAGAGCTCGAGCGCGGAAGCAAGCCCGCGGGCTTCGAATCCGGCGTCGCGCAGCGCGGGCAGCAGGATCTGCTCGCGCAGTTCGTCGTCGTCGTCGACGACGGCCAGTCGGGGCGGCGATGACACGGCGGCGCTCGGCATATCGTCCTGGTCGCGAACGGGCGGTCGGGCGATCGCGCGCGACGGCCGTCCCCGGCTCGTCGCCAGGCCCGGAAATCCTCCGTCGTGCCTCCATCTCCCTGACGCAGAGGATACCCGTCCGCGCCCGCCGGGTCGTGAATCTCAGAAGCCGTAGCGCAGGAAGCCCCCGTCCACCGCGATGCACTCGCCGGTCACGTAGGCCGAGGCCGGCAGGCACAGGAACGCGACCGCCGCAGCCACTTCCTCCGGCTCGCCGATGCGGCCCATCGGCGTGCGCAGCAGCACCTCGTCGAGGTAGTCGGGATCGGCGAGCGCGCCGGAGGTGCGCCGCGTGCGGACGTACCAGGGCGCCACCGCGTTGACGCGGATGCCGTCCTCGGCCCACTCCACCGCCAGGTTGCGGGTCATCTGGTGCAGCGCAGCCTTGCTCATGCCGTAGGGCGCGCCGGTGCGCACGTGGGTCAGGCCGGACACGCTGCCGACGTTGACGATGCACGAGGCCGCGTGCCGGGCCAGCAGCGGATGCGCGTAGCGCGACAGCTCGAAGGCGCTGAACAGGTTGACCTCGAAGATCTCGCGCCATTCCTCCTCGGCGTACTCGGCGGCGGGCCGGGTGAGGTTGGCGCCGGCGTTGTTGACCAGGATGTTCAGCCCGTCGCCCTGGTCCTCCACCCAGTCGAGGATCTCGCGGCGCTGCTCCTCGTCGGCGACGTCGCCGATCATCGCCAGGACGCGGCCGTCCGGAACCTCCTCGAGCAGTTCGTCGCGCGCCGCCTCCAGCGCGTCGCCGTCGCGCGCCACGATCAGCACCTCGGCGCCGAAGCCCAGCAGTTCGCGCGCGATCGCGCGGCCGATGCCGGCGCTGCCGCCGGTGACCAGCGCGCGCTGCCCGTTCAGGCGCCAGCGATGAGGATCCATGGGTGCTCCTGCAGGGAAACCGTGATGAGAGCGCGCGATGCACCTCGAAGCACGTCCCCGCGCGCCCGGGCCGCCACATGGCGGCGTTGCGGCCCGGGCCGAGGCGGCCGGCCTTGCCCGGGCGTGCGGACAACGCACTCCAATGCACATCACACGCTCTAGGATAGAACGTGTCGCGCGTCCGGGCGCACGATTCGCCCGCCCGCGACGCACGACCTCGGCCCAGCCTACCGGAGCAACGCGCCATGGCCACCAGCCACCCCCGCCCCCGCCGACCGCACCTTCCCGCCGCCTTCGCGTTCGCGCTCCTGCTGCCCCTGGCCGCGTGCCGGCCGCAGGCGCCCGAGCCGCCGCAGACCCCGCCCGAGCCGCAGGCCGGCCCCCAGGATCCGCTCGACAAGGGCGACGCGGTCGAGGAGGCTGTCCGCGAGACCGAGGCGCGGCGCCAGGACGAAGGCTCGACCGAGCCCTGACCGCGCGACCAGCGCCCGGCCGGCCCGAAGACGCCGGCCCCTCCCGAGGGAAGACACTGATGGACACCTCCGTGCGACAGCTGTTCGAGCGCTACGAGCGCTTCTTCAACCGCTCGCTCGGCGGCGATGCGGACATGGCCGAGGCGGCCGCGTTCTACGCCCCCGAATTCATCGCGGCCTGGCCCGGCGGGGTCTCGGCCGGGAAGAACGACGAGCGGCTCGGCGCGGTACTCGCCCAGGGCTACGAGCGCTACCGCGCGATGGGCACCCGGGCGATGCGGCTGGGCGCGATCCGCGTGTCGCCGATCGACGATCTCCATTGCGTCGCGCACGTCGCGTGGACGGCCACCTACGCCCGCGACGACCGGCCCGAGACCACGATCGACTTCGAGGTCCACTACCTCGTGCAGTCGCTGGACGGGCAACCGAGGATCTTCGGCTGGGTGACCGGCGACGAGGAGGCGCTGCTGAAGGAGCGCGGCATCGTCTCGTAGGGGCGCGCTCGCGCGTGACCGGGCAAGGTGCCTCCGGACCCACGGCAGAGGAAGAACGCGTCCCCACGCGCGGACGCGGGCGAACGACGGCCGGCACCGCTGCTTTCCACCCCCCGGAGAACGAAGCGTCGCGCGCGAGCGCGCTCCTACCGGGCCGGCGGCGATTCCTGCGGATAGACGATCAGCAGCTCCAGCGGCGCGTCGCCGGCCTGCTGGATGGCGTGCGTGCTGCCCGGCCGGGTCAGCATCGCGTCGCCCGGGCCCACCTCGTGCAGCGTACCGTCCACCACGTAGCGGCCGCGGCCGGCGAGCACGTAGTAGACCTCGTCCTTGTGCTGCGGATGCAGCCCGATCCCGGCGCCGGGGTGCAGCACCCGCTTGCGGAAGGCGAACGGCAGCCCGGGCGCCTGCTCGAAGTAGGGTCGGGCCGCGGTCGGGCCGGGGCCGCCGTGCGGGCCGGGCTGCTCGCGATGCGGCACCTCGCCCGCGCGCACGACCCACGATCGCCGCGCCTGCGCGGCGCGCGCCTGCAGCGCGTCCGGCGGCGCCCCGCAGTCGGTGTCGCGCACCACCGCCCGGTCGACCGCGGGCGACAGGCGCCGCCACTCGCGCACCACCAGGCAGGCGACCTGGGTGGCGCCGGCGAGGTTGAAGTGGGTGTCGTCGGCCAGCCCCTGCGCCGGATCGTGCAGGTAGTAGAGCGTCGAGGGCGCGTCGCCCAGCGCGCGCAGCCAGTCGCGGCTGGCGCGGTCCAGGTCGACCAGCGGCACGTCCTCGCGCGCGGCCAGCGCACGCACCGAGTCGGCATAGGCGCCATGAGTGTCGACCGGCTCGCCGCCGCGGAACGCGCGGCGCGCGACCGGAGTCAGCAGCACCGGCTGCGCGCCGCGCTCGCGCGCCAGCGCCAGGTAGCGCCGCAGCCGGTCCGGGAAGGCGCGCGCCGGCTCGTCGTAGCGGCCGGGGTCCTCGGCCTTGGCGTCGTTGTGGCCGAACTGGATCAGCAGCACGTCGCCGGCGGCCAGCTCGCCCGCCACCGGCGCCAGCCAGCCTTCTTCCTCGAAGCTGCGCGCGCTGCGCCCGCTGCGGGCGTGGTTGCGCACCTCGAAGGCGGCCGGATCGAGGAAGCCCTGCAGCGCCTGCCCCCAGCCGGTGCGCGGTGCGCGCTCCGGCCCGTAGGCGCTCGCGGTGGAATCGCCGACCACGAACACCCGCGCCGGGCGCTCGCCGGCCGCGGCACCGGTGCACAGCGCCCACAGCAGCGCGCAGGCGGTAACGGCGCGCACGGAGATCTCAGCGCGCCAGCCAGCCGCCGTCGACCGGCACCACCGCGCCGTGCACGTAGTCCGAGGCCGCGCTGGACAGGAACACCGCCGCCCCGGCCAGGTCCGCCGGCACGCCCCAGCGCCCGGCCGGAATGCGCTCGAGGATGGCGCGGTTGCGGTCGGCGTCCCGGCGCAGCGCCTCGGTGTTGCTGGTGGCGAAGTAGCCGGGCGCGATCGCGTTGACGCTGATCCCCTTGCCCGCCCACTCGTTGGCCAGCAGCCGGGTCAGCCCCAGCACGCCGGACTTGCTGGCGGTGTACGAGGCCACGCGGATGCCGCCCTGGAACGACAGCATCGAGGCGATGTTGACGATCTTGCCGCCGCGCCCCGCCTCCGCCCAGTGGCGGCCGGCCGCCTGCGAGAGGAAGAACAGCGTCTTCAGGTTCACCCCCATCACCGCGTCCCAGTCCTCCTCGGTGAAGTCGAGGGCGTCGTTGCGGCGGATGGTGCCGGCGTTGTTGACCAGGATGTCCAGTCCGCCGAGCTGCGCCACCGTCGCCTCCACCACCCCGGCCACCGGCGCGATGGTGTCGAGCGCGGCCTCGACGAAGGCGAAGCGCCGGCCCAGCGCCTCCACCCGCGCGCGCGTCTCCTCGGGCGCGCTGCGCCCGGCGGCGGCGATGTCGGCGCCGGCCTCGGCCAGCGCCAGCGCGATGCCCTGCCCCAGCCCGGTGTTGGCGCCGGTCACCAGCGCCACCCGGCCGGCCAGGTCGAAAGACGGCAACGTCATGAAATCCTCCCCCGCGGGACCGCGCGGCTCACTTGAGCTGGCAGATGTCCAGCACGTGCATGTCGGTGTAGTCCAGGTTCTCGCCGCCCATCGCCCAGATGAAGCAGTAGTTGCGGGTGCCGGCGCCCATGTGGATCGACCACGGCGGCGACACCACCGCCTCGCCGTCGGCGACCACGATGTGGCGCTGCGCGGCGGGCTCGCCCATGAAGTGGTAGACGCGGTCGTTCTCGCCGAGGTCGAAGTAGAAGTACACCTCGCTGCGGCGGTCGTGCAGGTGCGGCGGCATCGTGTTCCACACGCTGCCCGGCTTGAGGATGGTCAGCCCCAGCAGCAGCTGCGAGGACCTGCAGGTCGCCGGCACGATGTACTGGTAGATCGTGCGCTCGTTGCTGGTCTCCAGCGCGCCGCGCTCCAGCGGCACCGCGCGGTCGATGGAGATGTGCACGGTCTCGAAGCGCGCGTGCGCGGGCGTGGAGGCCAGGTAGTAGCGCGCCGGCGCGGCCGCATCGTCGGAGGCGAAGGTCACCTCGTCGCTGCCCATCGGCACGTACAGGCCATCCTTGGGCGCCAGGCGGTGCACGGTGCCGTCCACGGTCACCGTACCGGTGCCGCGGCCGACATTGACCACGCCCAGCTCGCGGCGCTCCAGGAACGGCTTGTCGCGGGCGGATTCCGGCTCGGCCTGCCGCGGCAGCGACAGCGGCCTGTCCAGCGGCGCGGCGCCGCCGATCACGAAGCGCTCGTAGTGGGTGTAGCTCAGGCGGATCTCGCCCCCGGCGAACAGCCCGTCGAGCAGGTACAGGTCGCGCAGCTCGTCGTTGCCGATGCCGCGCATCGCCCCGGGGTGGGTGGCGTGGTAGGTCTTCTGGTACATGGTGTCTCCGGCGTGCGCGGGCGGGCCGCGCGCGGCTGTCGAAAGGATCGGTGTCGGCGCGATTCTAGCGCCGATTGGAAACCGGTGTCATTCCGCATCGCGGAAGAGCGGGCCGTGGCGGCGAACGCCAGGGCCGGTCGGCGGGAAGCGAACGTGCCTCCACGCATCGGCGCAAGCGCCGGACGCACCTGGCGCGCGCGAGCGCACGCCCAGAAAGCGTAGGAGCGCGCTGGCGCGCGACACCGGCGAAGGGCAGCGGGCCCGGTCGGCCCCGGCGCCCGCCTTCCGGCGGCTCCGCGGCTCAGTCGCCCGGCGGCTGGCAGGAGTCGCGCACGATCAGGTGCGGCCGCACGCTCGCCAGCGGCCGCGCGGCGCCGTCCTGCTCCGGGTGGACCAGCATCGCGGCGGCGACGCGGCCGGTGTCTCGGGTGTCGCGGCGCACCGAGGTCAGCGGCGGCCACAGCCGCGAAGCCAGCGGGCTGTCGTCGTAGCCGACCACCGACAGCTCGCGCGGCACCTGGATGCCGGCGCGCAGCGCCACCCGGTACACGCCGGCCGCCATCTCGTCGTTGCCGCAGAAGATCGCGGTGGGGCGCTTGCGGCCGGAAAGCAGCTTCTCGGCCGCGGCGATGCCCGATTCGAAGGTGTAGCCGGCCTCGACGATGCGCGATTTCGGCACCTCCACCCCGCGCCGGCGCAGCGCCTCCACGCAGCCGGCGGTGCGCTCGATCGCGGAGCGGTAGTGGCCGGGCCCGGTGATCAGCGCGATGTCGGTATGGCCCAGCATCTGCAGGTAGTCGGCGGCCTCGGCGGCGCCGTCGCGGTCGTGGGTGACCACCATGCGCTCGGGCCGGTCCAGCGCCACCGCGGCGATGCGCACGTGGCGGCAGCCGATCTCGTCGAGCATGCGCGCCAGCGCGTCGTCCTCGGACACGCGCGGCACCAGCATCACCCCGTGCAGCTTCTGCTGCTGGACGAAGCGGCGCACGCCCTCGATGTAGTCCGGGTTGCGGCTGTCGCAGGGGTGCACCACCAGCTCGAAGCCGGAGCCGCGCAGCGCGTCGAGCGCGCCGTACTGCATGTTGACGATGAACTGCGCGGTCGGGTTGTCGTAGACCATGCCGATCAGGAACGAGCGGCGGAACGCCAGCCCGCGCGCCATCGGGTCGGGCGAGTAGCCGACCTCGCGCATCAGCGCCTCGACCTTCTCGCGCGTGTCCGGCCGCACCAGCGGCGAATGGTTGATGATCCGCGACACCGTCTTCTTCGACACCCCGGCCAGGCGCGCGATGTCGTTGATCGTGGCCGCCTTGCCGGCCGGCAGGGCGTCGGCGGCGGAGCGGGCCCTGCGGGCGGGGGTCTTCTTGGTCGGGGGCATCGGGAGGGGTCCGGCGCGGGGCGGCCGCGCGCCTGGATTCTAGCGGCCGCGGCGCGACGGCGCCGGTTCGGGCCTCTACCCGCGCAGCAGCGCCGGCAGCCACAGGGACAGCGCGGGCACGAAGGCCACCAGCAGCAGCACCGCCAGCCCGGCCAGCCAGAACGGCCAGATGGTGCGCAGGCTCTGGCCGATGGTGATCTTGCCGATCGCGGTGCCGACGAACAGCACCGAGCCCACCGGCGGCGTCACCAGCCCCAGCCCGCCGGCCAGCACCAGCACCATGCCGAAGTGGATCGGGTCGATCCCGTAGGCGCGCGCCACTGGCAGGAAGATCGGCGTGCAGATCAGGATCATCGGCGCCAGGTCCATGAAGATGCCCAGCAGCAGCAGGCCGACCACGATCAGCAGCAGCACCGTGCGCGGGCTGTCGGCGAAGGACTGCAGCGCGCTCACCGCCGCCGCCGGCACCTGCAGGTAGGCCAGCAGCCAGCCGAACAACGCGGCGGTGGCGATCACGAACAGGATCACCCCGGTGGTGCGCGCGGCGTGGGTGACCGTGCCCAGGAACTCGCGCCAGCCGAGCTGGCGGTACAGCACCGCGGTCACCAGCAGCGCGTACAGCACCGCCACCGCCGCGCTCTCCACCGCGGTGAACACGCCGGCGCGGATGCCGACGAAGATCAGCGCCACCAGCCCCAGCCCCGGCAGCGCCGCCACCAGCCGCAGCAGCAGCGCGCGCACGCCCGGGAATGGCTCCACGCCGTAGCCGCGCCGGCGCGCGACGAAGTACGCGGTGACCATCAGGGTCAGCGTCATCAGCAGCGCCGGCAGGATGCCGCCGGCGAACAGGTCGGCGATCGAGATGCCGCCGCCCATCGCCGCCGAGTACAGGATCAGGTTGTGCGAGGGCGGCACCAGCAGCGCCACCAGCGCGGCGGTGATGCTGACGTTGACGGCGAAGTCGCGGTCGTAGCCGCGCTTGACCATCTGCGGGATCATCGTGCCGCCCACCGCGGAGACGTCGGCGATCGCCGAGCCGGACACGCCGCCGAAGAACAGCGACGACAGGATGCTCACCTGCCCCAGCCCGCCGCGGATGCGCCCGACCAGCGAGGAGGCCAGCGCGATCAGGCGCTCGGAGATGCCGCCGCGCATCATGATCTCGCCGGCGAAGATGAACAGCGGGATCGCGATCAGCGAGGCGGTGCCGATGCCGGCCCCGATCTGCTGCACCAGCACCACCGAGGGCAGGTCCAGCAGCAGCAGCGTGGCCAGCGACGCCGCCGCCAGCGCGAACGCCACCGGCACCCCGATCGCCAGCAGGCCGGCGAACACCCCGAACAGCAGCGCGATCGCCATCAAACCTCTCCCGCGGCCGAAGGCCGCGCACCGGCGTCCCTCTCCCGCACAGCGGGAGAGGGAGGGACCGTCCGCCCAGCGGACGGTGGGGTGAGGGCCTCGCCGCCATCGCCCCGCCCACCCCAGGCATCCACCCCGCGCGCCAGCGCGAACGCCGTCATCAGCGCGCCGCCCAGCGCCAGCGGCAGGTAGGGCAGGCTCTGCGGCAGCGGCGCGCCGGCCATACGCACGTCGAGCCCGTCGAGCAGCAGCACCGCACCCCAGCCCGCCAGCACCGCGCCGATCGCGGCGATCACCAGGCAGTTGAGCGCGTCCACCAAGCGCCGCAGCGCCGGGCGCATGGCCTCGGCCAGCAGGAAGAAGCCGAAGTGGCGGCCGGTGTGCACGCCGGAGGCGGCGCCGAAGCTCATGGCGGTGGCCAGCAGCAGGATCGTCACCGGTTCGGTCCAGCTCGGCGAGTCGTTGATGACGTAGCGGGCGAAGACCTGCCAGCCCTGCACCGCCACCAGGCCCAGCAGGGCGGCGGCGGCCACGGCGATCGAGGCGCCGGACAGGCGGTCGAGGCCGCCGCGCCAGCCGCGGCGCGGCGCGTCGGCAACGGGGGACGGGGTCGCGTGGGTGTCGGGCATGGCGGGCTCAGGCGGCGGCGCGGATGCGGCGATGGAGGTCGGCGATCCGCGGATCGCGCAGGTAGTCGTCGACCAGCGGGCGGGCCGCGGCGCGGAAGGCGTCGAGGTCGACCTCGTTGAAGCGCACGCCGGCCTCGGCGACGGCCTGCCGGGCCTGCGCCTCCGAGGCGTCCCACAGCCCGCGCATGACGCCGACCGATGCCCGCGCGGCGTCCACCAGCAGGTCGCGGTCGCCCGGGCGCAGCGCGTCGAACGAGCGCTGCGAGATCAGCAGCACGTCCGGCGCGTAGGAGTGCTCGCTCTGCGACCAGTGGCGCGCGGCCTCGAAGTGGCGGCTGGAGTGGAAGCTGCGCATGTTGTTCTCGGCGCCGTCGATCATGTGCGTCTCCATGCCGGAGAAGGTGTCGCCCAGCGACATCGGCGTGGGATTGGCGCCCAGCAGGCGCACCAGGCGGATGAAGATGTCGGACGCCGCCACCCGGATCTTCAGCCCGTGCAGGTCCTGCGGCACGCGCAGCGGGCGGCGCACGTTGTAGAAGCAGCGCGCGCCGCTGTCGTAGATCGCCAGGCCCACCAGCCCGCGCGCGCGGAAGCCCTCCAGCACGCCCTGGGCGATGCCGCCGTCGAGCGCGCGGCGCATGTGCGCCACCGAGTCGAACACGTAGGGCAGGCACAGCGGCACGGTCAGCGGGAAGGCGTTGTTGAGCGCGCCGCTGTAGACGCGGGTCATGTCGATCGCGCCGTAGCGCGCCATGTCGATCGCCTCCGACTCGCGCCCCAGCTGGCCCGAGTGGTACTGGCGGATGCGCACCCGGCCGGCGGTCTCGCGCTCCAGGGTCTGCCCCAGCCAGCCGACCGCGGCGACGGTGGGATAGTCCTTCACGTGCACGTCGGTGGCGGTCAGCACCACCGCCGCGTCGTCGCTGCGCGCGGGCAGCGCGGCCGCCGCGCAGGCCGCGCCCAGGCCGGCCAGGAACCCGCGCCGGCCGGGGTTCATCGCCGCGCCTCAGGCTCGGGCGCGGCGGCGACCGCGCGCGCCTCCAGCGTGCCGATGCCCGCGAACGCGACCCGCGCGCGCTGGCCGGGCAGGATGTCGTGGATGCCGGTGGCGTTGCCGGTCGCGACCAGGTCGCCCTTGCGCAGCGGCCGCCCGCGCCGGGCCGAGCGCGCCAGCGCGAAGGCGAAGGCCGCGCGCAGCCCGCCCGGCAGCAGGGTCGCGCCGCCGCGGCCGGCGAGCGTGCCGTCGATCCAGGTCTCCGCGATCAGGCCGGCCTCGTCGCGATCGGCCCAGCCGGGGATCTCCGGGCCCAGCACCAGGCCGTTGTTGTTGCCGAAGTCCGACACCACCACGCACGGCCCGAGCGCGTTGATGGTGGCCAGCGGGCTGCTGGCGACCTCGATGCCGACCTGCAGCGTGGCCGGCAGTCGCGCCGCGTCCTCCGGCGTCCACCGCGTGCGCCCGGGGTCCACGTCGGCCTCCAGCCGCAGCACGTACTCGGCCTCGACCGCGGCGAAGCCGCCCGCGAACACCGGGATCGGGACCTCGCCCTGCGCCGGCCACAGGTGCCGCCGCCAGATCGGGCCGAGCAGGCGGTCGTCGCCGGAGGCGTCGCGCCGCTGCGGCTGGATGTAGCCGACCTTCCAGCCGGCGATGGCATCGGCCCAGCGCGCGATGGCCAGGTCCTGCACGCGGTAGGCGGCCTCCAGGCTGGGCGGCACCGCGCCCGGGAACTCCACCAGCGCGCGTGCACCGGCGCGGGCCTCGACGAACCGCTCGGCGATCGTCACGGCGTCCCTGTCGTGGCCGGCATCGGCGGCCGGCGTCTCGTCGTGTTGGCTCAAGGCTGGAAGTCTCCCCGCGCAGGCGATGTTGCGGTGCAGATCGCGGCACCGCTGGCATGTCGTATATGGTAAACCGGTGTCATTTTCAATGTGCAGTGCGGCAAGACCGCGGATACGCGGCGCCGCGACCGATGGGAGGGGAACGATGTCCACCACCGCCGCCGCGCGTCCGCGCGCCGCATCCTGGATCCTGGCCGCCTCGCTGCTGGGCGCGCCACTGTTCGCGGCGGTGCCCGCGCATGCCGCCGCCGATCCGCCGGCCTTCCCCGGCGCGCAGGGCTGGGCGGCGCATACGCCTGGCGGCCGCGGCGGACGGATCGTCCGCGTCACCACCCTCGCCGCCGACGGGCCCGGCTCGTTCGCCGAGGCGGTCGCCACGCCCGGCCCGCGGATCGTGGTGTTCGAGGTGGGCGGCGTGGTCGACCTCGGCGCGCAGACCCTGCGCATCACCGAGCCCTACCTGACCATCGCCGGGCAGACCGCGCCGCCGCCCGGCATCACCTTCGTCCGCGGCGGCATCGACATCGCCACCCACGACGTGGTCGTGCGCCACATCCGCGTGCGCCCCGGCGACGCCGGCCTGCCGCGCCGCAGCGGCACCGACTTCGACGCCATCTCCACCGTGCGCGCGCACGACGTCGTGGTCGACCACTGCTCGCTGACCTGGGGCACCGACGAGGGTCTGTCCGCCTCCGGCACGCGCTTCGCCGAGGGCGGGCGCACGCTGGAGGACTTCCGCGCCGGCACCTCGCGGCGCATCACCTTCAGCAACAACCTGATCGCCGAGGGACTGGCGCATTCCACCCACGGCAAGGGCGAGCACTCCAAGGGCACGCTGGTCCACGACCACGTACAGGACGTGCTGATCGTCGGCAACCTCTACGCGCACAACGTCGAGCGCAACCCGCTGTTCAAGG
Source organism: Alterluteimonas quercicellularis (assembly GCF_021191635.1). Classification (GTDB taxonomy): domain Bacteria; phylum Pseudomonadota; class Gammaproteobacteria; order Xanthomonadales; family Xanthomonadaceae; genus Luteimonas; species Luteimonas quercicellularis. Next base: position 44,695 of record NZ_JAIWPR010000039.1, on the reverse strand, counting down.
GCGCCACCTCCGGGCAGGTGATCAACAACCTGATCTACAACCCCGGCACGCGCGCGGTGCACTACAACCTGATCGCCGAGGAATGGATCGGCCACGACTACGCGCCCGGGCGGATCGCGCTGCGCGGCAACGTGCTGCGCGCCGGCCACGACACCCGCCCGCTGGCCTTCTTCATGCTGGGCGGTTCGGGCGACGTCGACCTGTACCTCGACGACAACCTCGCCGTCGACGCGATCGGCGAGCCGACCATCCCCGAGATCGGCCGCTACACCACCGCGCCGGCGCGGGTGAACCGCTTGCGCAGCGCGCCGCCGCTGCCCTTCGGCGTCGCCGTGCTGCCCGCCGCGCAGGTGCAGGACGCGGTGATCGCCAACGCCGGCGCCACGCCCTGGAACCGCGACCCGATCGACCGCCGCATCGTCGCCGACGTGGTCGAGGGCCGCGGCGACATCATCGACAGCCAGGACGAGGTGGGCGGCTATCCGGACTATCCGCAGACGCGGCGGCCTTTCGTCGAGGCCGAGTGGAACCTGGACACGATGGAACCGCTGGCCGGCTACCCGCGCGGCGAGCCGCTGCGCTAGGCCCAGGCGCATGCGCGGCGCGGACTGCGACGCCGGCCGCCGCGCCCTGCTCAAGGGCGCGCTCGCCGCCGCGGCCGTGGCGGCCGCCGGCGCGCCCAGGGCCGGTGAACGCGACGGCATCGTCATCCTGCGCGGCAGCCGCGTCCGCGGCACGCGCGAGGACGGCGTGTGGACGTTCCGCGGCCTGCGCTACGGCGAGGACACCGCGCCGCGGCGCTTCCGCCCGCCACGCCCGGCGGCGGCCTGGGACGGCGTGCGCGATGCCGTGGCCTTCGGCCCCGCCGCACCGCAGACCGGCGCGCTCGGGCCCGGCAGCGAGGACTGCCTGTTCCTCAACCTGTGGACGCCCTCGCCCGACCCGCGCGCGCGGCGCCCGGTGCTGCTCTACCTGCACGGCGGCGGCTACGACCGCGGCAGCGGTGCCGACCCGCTGACCGACGGCGCCCACCTGTGCCGGCACGGCGACGTCGTGGTGGCCACGCTCAACCACCGCCTCAACGCCTTCGGCCACCTGTTCCTGGGCAACCTGGACCCGGCCTTCGCCGCCTCCGGCAACGCCGGCCTGCTGGACCTGGTGCTGGCGCTGGCCTGGGTGCGCGACGAGATCGCCGCGTTCGGCGGCGACCCCGGCAACGTGACCCTGTTCGGCCAGTCCGGCGGCGGCGCCAAGATCGCCAGCCTGATGGCGATGCCCACCGCGGCCGGGCTGTTCCACCGCGCCTGGACCATGAGCGGCCAGCAGGTCACCGCCGCCGGCCCGCGCGCCGCGGACCGGCGTGCGCGACAGTACCTGGACGCGCTCGGCATCGCTCCGCACGCACCGGATCGCCTGCTCGCTCTGCCGGTCGACCGGTTGCTGGAGGCGACCCGGGTGCGCGATCCGTCCCCGGTCGAGGACATCGGCCTGTACTTCGGCCCCGTGCTCGACGGCGGCGCGCTGCCGCGCCACCCGTTCTGGCCCGACGCGCCGCCGCAGTCGGCCGCGATCCCGATGGTGATCGGCAACACGCGCGACGAGACCCGTGCCTTCCTCGGCCACGACCCCGCCCACTTCGCGCTGGACTGGGACGCCCTGCCCGCGCGACTGGAGCGCGCCCAGTACGTGGACCTGCCGGTGGCGGAGGTGGTCGCCGCCTACCGCGCGATGTACCCGGCCATGACCCCGTCCGAGGTGTTCTTCGCCGCCACCACCGCCGGCCGCTCCTGGCGCGGTGCGATCGAGGAGCTGGAAGCGCGCGCGCGGCAGGACGCACCGACCTGGGCCTACCAGCTCGACTGGCCCTCGCCGGTCGAGGGCGGCCGCCTGCGCGCCTTCCACACGCTCGACATCCCGCTGGTGTTCGGCACCGCCGGCCACCCCGACGCCCGCACCGGCGGCGGCGCGGATGCCATCCGCGTGTCCGCCCGCATGCGCGACGCCCTGCTGCACTTCGCCCGCCACGGCAGCCCCGCGCACCCGCGGCTGCCCGACTGGCCCCGCTACGGCCTCGCGCAACGCGAGACGATGCGCTTCGACGACCCGCCCACCCTCGCCCACGACCCGCGCGGCGGCGAGCGCCGCCTGTTCGCGCGCGCCCCGTTCGTGCAGCGCGGGACGCTGTAGCGCCTTCGACCACGCCAATTGCGCATGCAGCCTCTGTAGGAGCGCGCTGGCGCGCGACACAGCCGACCGGGAACGCCCTGTCGCGCACGAGTGCGCTCCTACGCAGCCACCGCCGACGGCGACACGCGCCGCCGCCTCAGCGCGGCGGCAGCGTCGCGCGCGGGCCGGCGCCCATGCGCACCCGCGCCGGGACCGCCCAGGCGGGATCGATGCGGCCGTGCAGCGGCGGGTGCCAGCGGGCCTCGTTGGCGATCGGCACCTCGTGCGCGGCGTTGTGCGCGGCCACCGGGTCGAAGGCGCGGCCGTCGCGCAGGTTACCCTCTGCGTACATCGCCTCGCCGTTGAAGCGGTCGATCACCGCGCTGTCGGGCAGCGCGGGCGGCAGCTGGAAGTGGTTGGCCTCGGCGCGCAGCGCCGATTCCACGCCCACGCCCCAGCTGTAGCCGTAGCGCTGCAGCGCGACCGGGGTGTCCACGGTGTAGAGGTTGTTGTAGGCGTGCACCTGGCCGAAGCGCACGCGCGGCACGCGCTGGCCGAGGTTCTGGAACCAGTTGTGGTGCAGGGTGACGCGCAGCCGGCCGCGGTCGGCGCTGGCGCCGTCGGACGAGCCGATCAGCATCGCCTTGTCGTGGTCGGCGAAGTGGTTCCACGAGACGGTCACGAAGTCGGAGACGTTGGTGATGTCCAGGTAGCCGTCGTGCACCTGGTACAGGCGGCCGAAGTAGGTGGGCAGGGTCTCGTCGCGGGTGGTCACGTTGCGGAAGCGGTTGCGGTCGACCCAGACGTGGGTGGCGTTGCGCACCGAGATGCTGTCGTAGAGCGCGTTCCAGTTGCCCTGGGCGCCATCGGTCGGGTCCCAGCCGGGAAAGCAGTCGAAGCTGTCCTCGAACGTCAGGTTGCGCACGATCACGTTCATCGGCTGGTTGCCGCTGGTGCTCTGCGGGCGGATGTCGAACCAGGCGCCGCGCACGCGCGCATCGGCGCCCACGCCCAGGATCGTGGTGTTGGCCGGCACGCGGATGCGCACGCGCGCCTGCTGCGCCGCGGCCGAGGCCACGCGCGCACGCTCCTGCGGCCCGGCCGGCGCGGTCCGTCCCCAGACGGCCGGGTCGTAGGCGGCCAGGTAGGCCTCGCGCGAGTAGAGCTCGCCGGTCTCGGGATCGGGCCGGGCGTAGTCGTCGCAGGACAGCGGGCGCCCGTCGGCGTCGACGTTGGCGTCGATCGTGCCGGCGATGCGCACGATCCTGGGCGTGGCGTCGGGCCAGGCCAGCGCCGCGACCAGGGCGTTGCGGTCGCGCACCACGTGGTCGCGCGCCGCGCTCGCGGCCGAGCCGCCGGTGGTGCCCAGCGGCAGGTCCGCGGTGGGCTGCGCGGCCCAGCCGTCTTCGGCGGCGATGGTGGCGCGCGCGGGGTCCGGCGGCGCGGCCTGCGTCGCGCCGAGGGCGCCGAGGCAGCACAGCGCCAGCAGGCGGGAGGAACGGATGCGGTGTCGCATGGCGCACTCTCCTTCCGGAGGGCGCGGCGCCCGACGGCGCCGCGCGCGGGTCAGAACCGGTAGCGGAAGCCCAGCAGGTACTGGCGGCCGGTATGGGTGTAGGACACCGAGCGGTCGCCGAAGGAATCGATCCACAGGTCGCTCCACTCGTCGGTCAGGTTCAGGCCTTCGAGCGAGATCGAGAAGTTGTCGTTGATGTTGTAGGACAGCGAGGCGTCGACCGTGGTGTTCGACTTGGTGCCCTCCATGTCGCTGCCCTCGCGGCCCGGGATCTGGTTGAGGTATTCGTCGCGGTAGGCCGCCGAGACGCGGGCCGAGAAGGTGCCGTTGTCGTAGTACAGGGTCGCGTTCCAGGCGTTCTTCGACAGTCCCACCATCGGGCCGCGGGCGGAGGGCGCGCCGGTCGAGCTCAGGTACTGGATCTCGGAATCGACGTAGGTGTAGTTGAGCTGGGTGCCGAAGTCGCGCCAGAAGCCGGGCAGGAAGGTGAAGGGCTGCTGGTAGCCGATCTCGACGCCCTTGAGGTCGCCGCCGGGGGTGTTGAGCGGCTGCTGGAAGACGAACTCGTCGTCGACGGTGGCGCCGGTGCCGGCGATCAGCGACTCCGGCAGGCCGGAGGTGTGGTACGGCCGCGTCTCGCGCGAGGTCTGCACGTAGCTGTCGATGTCCTTGTAGAACGCGCCGACCGACAGCAGCGCGCCCTCGCCGAAGTACCACTCGACGCCGAGGTCGAGGGTCTTGGCCCGGAACGGGTCCAGGCGCGGGTTGCCGGTGGTCACCGTGCGCGCGCCGCCGGCGACGCTGACCGTGGCGCCCGGGTTGAGGAAGCCGAGGTTCGGCCGGCTCATCACCTCGGCCGCGGCGACGCGCACGACCACGTCCGGGGTCAGCTCGAAGGCCACGTTGAGCGACGGCAGGGTGTCGCTGTACTCGTGGACGACGCGGGTGGGCGTGGGCACGCCGCCGACGATCGACCAGCCGTCGCTGGTCAGCTCGGTCTCGACCCGGCGCACGCCGACGTTGCCGCGCACCGGCACGTGGCCGAGGTCGAAGTTGAAGTCGCCCTGCAGGTAGTAGCCCAGCGCCTTCTCGGTCACCTGGCGGTTGTTCGCGGCCAGGCTGTTGAGGTTGTCGTAGACCGCGAACAGGCCCTCGTTGTCGTGGATGCCGAGGAACCGGGCGAACGCGGCCACGTCGGGCACGACGGCGGAGCCGGCGCCGCCCGCGGCGATGTGGAACTGCCGCATCAGGTTCGCCAGGGTGGCGCTGTCCATCAGCCCGGCGGGCACGGTCTCCACGCGGTTGCCCGGCGGCGTGCCGCGGCCCCACTCCCGGCTGTCGAAGCGGTACTCCTTGCGGTTGACGCCGCCCTTGAGGGTGAAGAACGGCGAGGCGATCCACGACAGGTCGGCCGAGGCCGTCTCCAGGGTGTTCTCGACCCACTGCGGGCGCAGGCGGATCTCGCTCAGCGTCCAGCCGTCGGGATCGGTCGGATCCAGGCTGCCGTAGCCGAACGCCGGCAGGCGGTCGTTGCCGCGGTAGTCCCAGGTGTAGCCCTGGACGTTGAACTTGTCGGCGATGACCGTGGTCTGGATCGGGTTGTCGTAGGTGGACTCGGCGCGCCCTGCCAGCACGTCCAGGCGCAGGGCGTCGGTGAAGTCGTGGCGGACCGCGAGGTTCAGCTGCCGGAACTCGGTGGTCTGTTCGTCGTAACGGCCCTCGGAGCGGACGTCGACGTTGTCGAACACGCCGTAGACCAGGTTGCCGCGCTCGTCCACGACCCCGTCGCGCACGATCGTCTGCGGCTTGCCGTCGCCGCTGCGGCTGAAGGACACCGCGTTGATGTTGTCCTGCCAGCGGTTGGCGTCGAAGCGCGCGTACAGGCCGTCCAGGGTCAGCTCGGTGCGGTCGCCCGGTCGGAACTGCAGCGAGCCGGTCACGCCCAGGCGCTCCTGCTCGTGGCGGAAGCTGTTGTAGCGGGGGATTCGCGGGTGGAAGACGTCCGCATCGTTGGCCTGGGCGAACGGCGAATCGGGGTGGAAGCCGCCGTTCGAAGGGCCGTTCGACCAGCGCACCGAGTCCGAACCCTCCTCGAGCACGGTGCGGTCGGTGTAGGCCACCGACAGCAGCGCGCCGAAGCGGTCGTCGGCGAAGGTGTTGCTGACGAGGAAGGTCGCGCGCGGGTCGTATTCCCCGGCGAGGTCGCTGTAGCCCATCTGCCCGCCGATGGCCATGTTGAAGCCGTCGTAGTCGAACGGACGCGCGGTGCGCAGGTCGACGGTGGCGCCGAGCGAGCCTTCCTCGACCTCGGCGGCCGAGGTCTTGCGCACCAGCAGCTGGGTGAACAGTTCCGAGGCGAAGGTGTTGAAGTCGAACGCGCGGCCGCGGTTGACGCCGCCCGAGGTGTCGGTGCCGCCGCCGGTGGCCAGGCCCTCGATGCCGTTGATGCGCACGCGGGTGAACTGCGGGCCCAGGCCGCGCACCGAGATGTTGCGGCCCTCGCCGCCCTCGCGGGTGATCGACACGCCCGGGATGCGCTGCAGCGACTCGGCCAGGTTGAGGTCGGGGAAGTCGGCGATGTCCTCGGCGACGATGGCGTCGACCACGCCGGCCTCGCCGCGCTTGATGTCGACCGCGCGCTCCAGGCTGGCGCGGTAGCCGGTGACCCGGACCACGTCGAGATCGGTCGCCGCCGGGCCGGGCGGCGGGGGCGGCGGCGCCTCGGCGGGCGGCGGCGCCTGCGCGCGCGCGGCCGGCGCGCCCATCTGCAGCGCCAGGGCGATCGCCGCGGCGAGCAAGGTAACCGGTGTCTTTTTTTCCCCGACTGCGAAAGCCATGTACGTCCCCTCCCGTGATGCCAGCGCGCTCTGGTGGCGTCCTTGACTGGCCTGGTGTGCTTGCTATCGTGTTGCGATACGGCGGAATGACACCGCTGGTCAAAAACCCTAGCAAAACATTCGGGCCAAGGCATGCTGCGACGCGACAGACCGCGGTGCGGCGCCGGACGGCCCCCAGACGGACCCTTCGCGATGCCCCAACGCGTGCTCTGCTTCGGCGAACTGCTGCTGCGCCTCGGCGCCCCCGGACGCGAGCTGCTGCTGCAGTCGCCGCGCCTGGAGGTGCAGGTGGGCGGCGCGGAAGCCAACGTGGCCGTCTCGCTGGCGCGCTTCGGCCACCACGCCGCGCTCGCCGGCAGCGTGGCCGACAACGCGCTCGGCGCGGCCGCGCTCGGCGAGCTGCGCCGGCACGGCGTGGACGTCTCGCGGGTGCGCCGCGCCGCCGGCCGCATGGGCCTGTACTTCCTCGCCGCCGGCGCCGGCCACAGGCCCAGCGAGGTGGTCTACGACCGCGCCGGGTCCGCGTTCGCGGCCGCGCCGGCGGACGCCTACGACTGGCCGGCGCTGCTGGCCGGCATGGACTGCCTGCACGTCTCCGGGGTGACCCCGGCGCTCGGGCAGGCCTGCGCCGACGCCGCCATCGCCGCCGCCCGCGCCGCGCGCGAGGCCGGCGCCCTGGTCTCGTTCGACGGCAACTTCCGGCCCAAGCTGTGGGCCGCCTGGGACGCCGAGCCTGCACCGCTGCTGCACGCCCTGCTGTCCGAGGCCGCGATCGCCTTCGCCGACCACCGCGACATCGAGCTGGTGCTCGGCGCCGGCGCGGACGCGGCGCCGGACGGCGACGACGACGGTGCGCGCCGCGAGGCCCGCATCCTCGACGCCGCCGCACGCGCCTTCGCGGCGTTCCCGCGGCTGCACCGCATCGCCACCACCCTGCGCGGGCAGCGCAGCGTCGACGCCCACAGCCTGGGGGCGCTGCTGGTGACGCGCGAGGGCGAGGTCCACCGCGTCGCCCCGCATCCGCTGGACGGCATCGTCGACCGCATCGGCGGCGGCGACGCCTTCGCCGCCGGCGTGCTGCACGGCGTGCTGAGCGGCCTGCCCGACGGCGAGGCGCTGGCCTTCGGCCATGCCGCGGGCTGCCTGAAGCACACCGTGCCGGGCGACTTCAACCTCGTCGACGCCGAGGCGGTGCACGCCTTCGTGCGGCAGGAGCGGCTGGACGTGCGGCGCTAGCGGCGCGCGGCCGAGGCGCCGTCGGAGCGCGCGCCCGCGCGCGACGGCCGGTCACCCGAATTTCTTGAAGCGTAGTGCCTGCTTCCGTTCCCGGTCGTCCGCGCGTGGGGACGCGTTCTTCTTCTGCCGCGGGTCCGGTGGCACCTTGCCCGGTCGCGCGCGAGCGCGCTCCTACAGGGGATATCGCGGACCAGCGCGCTCGTGCAGGAACGCGCTTGCGCGCGACGGGCCGCCGGCACGGGCCGGCGGCGCGCCGGCACGGCTCAGAAGGTCGGGCAGAAGCAGTAGGCCATCGGGCGCACCGGGCCCGCGGACGGGCGCTGCAGGGTCTGCTCGAAGGCCTGCAGGTGGCGCTCCATCTCCGGCATCGCGCGGGTCACCAGCAGGCGGGCCAGCGCGGAGTCGTCGTGGAACAGCAGGGCACCGACGCGGGTGCGGCCGACGCCGGCCAGGAACTGCGCGAACGCGCTGGGCGTCTGCTCGATGTAGCGCACCCGGTAGCCGCCCTCCTCCAGCTTCACCCGGCGCGCGGCGTCGGCGACGGCCTCGCGCAGCCCGCCCAGCTCGTCCACCAGGCCGCGGTCGCGGGCCTGCGCGCCGCTCCACACCCGGCCGCGCGCCACCTGGTCGATGCGCTCGGGCGTGCTGTTGCGGCCGGCGGCGACCTTGCCGACGAAGTCGTGGTAGATGCGCTCGACGCTGGACTGGATCAGGCGGCCCACGTCCGGCTCCAGCGGGCGGCTGGGATCGAACGCGCCGGCGAAGCGGGTGGTGCCCACGCCGTCGGAATGCACGCCGATGCGGTCCAGCGTGCGGGTCAGGTTGGGCACCATGCCGAACACGCCGATCGAGCCGGTGATCGTGGACGGGTCGGCGTAGATGCGGTCGGAGTTCATGCTGATCCAGTAGCCGCCCGACGCGGCCACGTAGCCCATCGAGACCACCACCGGCTTGCCGGCCTGCTTCAGCAGCTCGACCTCGCGGTTGATCTGCTCGGAGGCGTAGGCGGAGCCGCCGGGCGAGTTCACCCGCAGCACCACCGCGCGCACGTCGTCGTCCTCGCGCGCCTCGCGCAGCAGCGCGGCGGTGGACTCGCCGCCCACGCTGCCCGGCGGACGCTCGCCGTCGCTGATCACGCCCTCGGCCACCACCACCGCGACCTGCGGCGCGGACGACAGCCCGCGGATGCCGCGGTCCACGTGGGCCAGGTAGCCGTCCAGCTCGATGCCGCGGAAGCCCCGCTCGTTGTCCTCGTCGGCCACGCCGCGCTCGGTCAGCAGCGCCTCGACCTCCTGCTCGGTCTTGAGGCCGTCGACCAGGCCGCCCTGCAGCGCGTACTGCGGCAGGTCGCCGCCCAGCGTCGCCACGCCGTCGGCCATGCCGTCGATCTCGGCCTCGATCCGCGCCGCATCCAGCCCGCGCGCCTGCGCGATGTCGGCCACGTAGCGCTGCCAGAGGTCGCTGAGCCAGTAGAGGTCGGCCTCCTTGGCCTCGGGCGAGGCGGCGTTGAGGATGTAGGGCTCCACCGCCGACTTGAACTCGCCCACCTTGAACACGTGCACGTCGACGCCGAGCTTGTCCTGCAGCGCCTCGCCGAAGTACAGCCCGTAGCTCGACAGGCCCTCCAGCGGCACGCCGCTGCCCATCGGATCGACGTAGACCTCGTCGGCCTGCGCCGCCAGCAGGTAGGCGCCCTGCGGCAGGCTCTGCCCGTAGGCCACGACCTGCTTGCCGGACTCGCGCAGCGCGCGCAGGCCCGCGGCCACTTCGCGCATGGTCGCCATGCCCGAGGGCAGCAGGCCGTCCAGGCGCACGTAGACGCGCTCGATGCGCTCGTCGCGCGCGGCGGCCTCGAACGCGCGCAGCAGGTCGCGCAGCTGCACCTCGCCCGGGCCGGGCTGGCCCATCAGCCGCGACAGCGCGCGCGAGGTCGGGTCGACCGAGAACTGCTCGACGATGCGGCCCTCCGGCGCGATCACCAGGGTGGTGCGCTCCAGCAGCGGCTGGCTGGCCTGGCGGCCGGCGAGGATCGCCACGAACAGGATCAGCAGCAGCAGGAACAGCAGGTTGAGCACCAGCCGTCGGGTGAAGTTGATGGCGTCCCAGACCCCTCCCAGGACGCGGGCGATCGGGCCGCGGCGGCGCGGTTCGTTCATGGGCATGGACTCCGGAAGGGAAGGCGAAACCTGGAGACAGCTTAGCCGGCGGCGGTCACGGTTTCATGGGCCAGAAGTCCGGCGGGTCGTCCTGCACGCCGTCCGCCGGGGCCGGCGGCCCCGGCGCGGCGGCGGGCGGCAGCCGCGACAGCGTGCGCAGGAAGCGCGTCGCCATCAGCACCGCGGCCACGGCGAGGCCGGCGATCAGCCCCATCCACATGCCGCGCGGGCCCCAGCCCAGCCCCAGGCCGAGCCCGGCCCCCAGCGCCATGCCCACGCCCCAGTAGGCGAAGGCGGCCAGGAACATCGGCACCCGGGTGTCCTTGAGGCCGCGCAGCGCGCCGGCCGAGAGCACCTGGATGCCGTCGGGGAACTGGAACACGGCCGCGTACAGCAGCAGGGCCGCGGCCAGCGTCGCCACCGCGGCGTCGGCGGTGTACAGGCCGACGATGTGGAGGTTGCCGGCGAACAGCGCCAGCGCGGTCGCGCTCTGGCTGACCAGCACCAGCGCCAGCCCCGCCATCGCCGCGCGGCGCACGCCCTCGCGCCCCAGCCCGCCGCCCAGCGCATGCCCCACCCGCACCGTGGTCGCCTCGGCCACGCCGAACGGGACCATGAAGCACAGCGCGGCGACGTTGATCGCGATCTGGTGGGCGGCCGCGGGCACCTCGCCCAGGCCGCCGATCAGCAGCGCGGTGACCACGAACAGCCCGCCCTCCATGGCCACGGTGATGCCGATCGGCAGGCCCACCTTCAGCAGCCCGGCGATCTCCGCCCGGCGCGGCGGGTCGAAGCGCGCGAACAGGCCCAGGTCGGCGAAGCGGCGCGAGCGCGCCAGGTACAGCGCGAACGCGAGCGCCTGCGCCCACATCATCGCCGCCGAGGCCAGGCCCAGGCCGCCCGCGCCCAGTTCCGGGGCGCCGAACAGGCCGAAGGTCAGGATCGCGCCCAGCGGCACCAGCAGCAGCAGGCCGCCGAAGCCGAAGACCATGGTGGGCAGCGTCCAGTGCAGGCCGTCGCTGAGGTAGCGCATGCAGTAGTAGGCGGTGAGCGCCGGCACGCCCCAGCGGATGCCCTGCAGGAACGCGGCGGCGCCGGGCACGATGCCGGCGTCGATGCCCAGCTGCGCCAGCGACTGCGCCGCCACGCTGAGGAAGGCGAACAGCCCCAGCCCCAGCGCCGCGGCCAGCCACAGCGCCTGCCGGAACAGCGGGCCGATCTCGTGCCGGCGGCCGGCGCCCTGCAGCTGCGACACCGACGGCGGCAGCGCCATCAGCGTGCCCATGGGGATCATGATCGGCAGCCAGAACATGGCCGTGCCCACCGAGACGGCGGCCAGGGTGGAGGTGCCGTGGCGGCCGGCGATGACGCTGTCGACGAGGCCGATCAGGCCGGTGGCGACGTGGCCGACCACCAGGGGCGCGGCAAGGACGGCGGTGGTGCGCACTTCCTGCCGGAAGCGCGGGACCGGGGGGACGGGGGAGGACATGACGCGGACTTCTCGCGGCTGCGGTCGCGCGCTCGAGCGTGGGCGCTGGCACCGGGTCGCGGCAGGCCGCTATTGTAGAACGTTCGCGCCGGCCGGCGATCCGCGCCGCGTCCGCCGGGGGAGACCGCGTTCACGATGAGCCACACCGCGCACCACGCCGCGCCGCACGCGCCCGCGGCCTGCGAGAACTGCGGCACCCGCCTGCAGGGCGGCTACTGCCACCTGTGCGGCCAGTCCGCGCACAACCCGCTGCGCCACGTCGGCCACGCGGTGGAGGAGGTGTTCGAATCGTTCTGGCACCTGGACGGGCGCGTGTTCCGCACCCTGCGCGACCTGTTCGTGCCCGGCCGCGTGGCCGCGGCCTACCTGGCCGGGCACCGCGTGCGCTACATCGCGCCGCTGCGCCTGTTCGTGATCCTCACCGCGCTGACGGTGTTCGTGGCCAAGATCCTGATCGCCCCGCTGGCCGACGGCCCCGCCGGCGCGGAGGCCGCGCGCGGGGACGGCCACGTCATCGTCTCGGCGCCGCGCGGAGGGGACGCGTTCGCCCAGGCCGACAGCGCCGAGGCGGTCGAGAAGGTGCGCAGCGAGGCCCTGGCCGAGCTCGCGCAGGCCGAGTCGCTGCCGTTCGCCGGGCCGGCGCTGGCGAGCGCGCGCCGGGCGATCGACGACGCCGCCAACGCGCGCCTGCGCGCGCTCGGCACGGCAGCGCCGGCGCGTCCAGCGGACGCGCCGGACGACGCGCAGGCGGCGCCCGCAGCGGACGGCGCGTCCGGCGCCGTGATGCAGCGCCTGGAACGCAACCTCGGGCGCATCGACGGCGACCTCGGCGCGGTCCTGCGCTTCCTGCTGGGTGCGGCGCCGACGACGCTGTTCCTGCTGGTACCGGTGTTCGCGCTGCTGCTGAAGTGCCTGTACGCCTTCAGCGGCCGCAGCTACCTGGAACACGTGGTGGTCGCGCTGTACAGCCATGCCTACCTGATGCTCGCGCTGCTGCTGATCTTCGCCTGCGCCGGTGCCGACGGCTGGCTGGCCGGGCGCGCGCCGGCGCTGTCGGCCGCGCTCGGCTGGGCGTCGGGCCTGCTCGGCGGGTCGATGCCGGTGTACCTGCTGTGGATGCAGCGCCGCGTCTACCGCCAGTCCTGGCCCATGACCCTGCTCAAGTACGCCGCGGTCGGGATCGCCTACACCGTGCTGTTCGCCTTCGTGGCCGTCGGCGCGATCGGCTTCTCGCTGTTCGCGATGTAGGCCGCCTGCGGAACGCGCGCGCGCGGCGGAGATCGCATCGGAACGATCGGGCGACCCCGCCATGTAGGAGCGCGCCCGCGCGCGACCGAAGTGCCCGCGAAGCCTGTCGCGTGCGGGCGCGCTCCTACGAGAACGGGGCAGCGAGCGGGCGCCGCCGGACTAGTTCGGCGAGGCCTGCCCGCGCAGCCAGTCGGTGCGCACCGGCGCCGGCATCGACAGCAGCTTGCGGCGCAGGGCGTCGCGCTCCTCGGGCGGAGTGCGCTGGGCGATCACCGCGAGGTCGGCGCGCGCGCGCTCGTCCAGCGCGCGCAGCATCGCCAGCAGTTCGGCGCGCTGGTCGGACGGCACCAGCGAGAACAGGCCGTGCAGTTGCGGCCACTCGGCGCCGAGCACCGCGCCCAGGCCCCAGCCCTCGCGCTGGAAGGCGTCGAGCGCCGCGTAGCGTTCGGCCAGTTCGCGCCGCTGCGCTTCCGGCATGCGCGCGTAGGCGGCGGCGGTGGCGCGCAGGCGCGCGCGCTCGGCCTCCGGCAGCGTCTCCCAGACCGCCCAGGCCGCGCGCCGCGACTGCCGCTCGGCCAGCGGCAGCGCGTCCCATTGCGCCATGCGCTGGCGCAGCGCTTCGCGGCGCTCCGGCGGCAGCGCGGCCCACTGCCGCGCCTGCGCCTCGACGCGGGCGCGATCGGCGGCCGGCAGCACGCGCAGGGCCTGCGGCAGCGCCTGCGACCAGGCCGGCAGCATCGGCAGGCAGAGTGCGAGCGCGAGGCCGGCGCGCAGGAACGCGCTTCGACGCGCAGCGGGGACTCTAAGGCTCACCTTCGGCCTCCAGGGCATGCTCGTCGCTGTCGGCGGCGTCCTCCGCCTGCTCGGGCCGGGCCACGTCGGCCGCCACGTCGCCGCGCTCGAGCTGCACGCTCAGCCAGGCCAGGAAGGCCGGGTCGCGCGCCGCGCCCTCGGCGTCGTCGCTGACCAGCAGGGCGAAATCGGGGTGGGCGACGACGGCGAACTCGGCGTCGAACCGCGCCGCGGGCCGCGCTTCCGGCAGGGCGTCGACACGGATGCCGTCCGGTACCGGGACCAGCGCCTCGGGGAAGACGAAGGTCGCGGCCAGCGCCAGCAGCGTGGCCGCGGCCACCGCCGCCAGCGCCGGCCGCAGCCAGCGCGGCCGCGCGGCAGGGTCGGCGGCCGCGCGCACGGGGCGCGCGGGCTCGGGCGCGCGCTTGGGCGGCGTGTAGATGCGGCCGCGCAGCGCGGCCTCGCGCAGCCGCGCCAGTTCCGCCAGCCGTTCCGGCGCGGTGTCGCGCAGGGCGAGCTGGGCGGCGTCGGCCAGCGCGCGGAAGCGGGTCTCGTCGGGCGCGCCGTCCTCCAGCCGCGGCAGCGCGCGGCGCAGGGCGAGGCGGTAGGTCGCCCGCGATACGCCCAGCACGCCCGCCGCGTCGGCCTCCGACACGTTGGCCACCAGCCGCAGCAGCAGCGCCGCGCGCGGCCCGGTGCCGATCTCGCCCAGCCAGGCGAAGTCGCCGCCCCAGCGGGGCCCGCGCGGCGGCTCGCGCAGCTGCGGGGCGGCCAGCAGCAGGGACCAGAACCGGCGCGGCCATTCGCCGAACGGGGTCCGGGCGGCGGCGTCGCGAAAGCCCACCATCGCGGTGGTCAGCGCGGCGTCGCCGGCGTCCGGATCCCCGACCTGGAGCTGGGCGAACAGGGCGGCCCGGCGCTCGACGCCGCGCAGGAAGGCGGTCAGCGCGGGCGAGGCCTCGGGGGCATCAATCACGGTCTCGGATGCTCTCTCGGGGCGGTTTCACCGCACCATCATAGCCATCGCCGCCCGCCCGATCGCACTTGACAACCGTGAATTCGCGAGCTTGCGCCGCCTGCGCGCCGCGGCGGGTTGTGCACAGCGGCCACGACGCTGTCATGCAACACCCCGAGGAACCCCGTCGCCGCCACGATTCAGCAATGTTTCACGATCAAGTGACTGATCGGCAAGGCAAAAATCAATTTGGCGATTTTTTGTCCAACCCCGCGCCGGCGCCGTGTCCGGGCCCCGCGGGGCCCCTCCGGAGGCGGCGATGCACAGGCTTATCCACAGACGGTGTGGATAAGGGGGAAACTCGTTGTGTGACGGCGGTTTGCGGGCGATTCGTGCGGGCGTCGGCAGCAACCGGCCGCAAGTCCGCCGCCGGCCTCCCCGCCATTCACGGTGCCGGAGGCGACCCGGGCTGCCCGTACACTGCGCTGCCGCGTCTGCCGCTCCGCCGCCTCCCGACCGGATGACCGAACCCCAGGCCCTGCTGCGCGTCGCCCTGCCGGTGCCGCTGCCGCGACTGTTCGACTACCGCCCGCCCGACGGCGGCCCCGCGGGCGCCGGCGACGTCGGCCGGCGGGTCCGGGTGCCGTTCGGGACCCGCGAACTGGTCGGGGTGGTGACCGGCGCCGGCCCACCGGAGCGCGAGGACGCCGAGCTGCGCGACGCCCTGGCCTGGCTGGATCCGGCGCCGCTGCTGGACGGCGAGCTGCTGGCCTCGCTGCGCTGGCTGGCGCGCTACCTGCACGCGCCGCTGGGCGAGGTGCTGGCGACCGCCCTGCCGGCGGCGCTGCGCCGCGGCGAGCCGGTGCCCGACACCCATGCCTGGGCCTGGCGGCTGACCGAGGCCGGCGCGACCGCCCTGCCCGGGCTGCGCGCCGGGCGCCCGCGCGCGCTCGCCGAGCTGCTGGCCGCGGGCGCGCTCGACGAGGAGGCGCTCGACGACCGCCTGCCGGGCTGGCGGGCGGCCGCGCGCGGCCTGGCCGGGCGCGGGCTGGCCGAGCGCATCGCCATGCCCGCCTCGCAGCTCGCCCCCGCGCCCCGCCCGGGGCCGTCGCCGAACCCGGCCCAGCGCCAGGCCATCGACGCCATCGCCGCGTCGGAAGGCTTCCGGCCCTTCCTGCTCGACGGGGTGACCGGCAGCGGCAAGACCGAGGTCTACCTGCAGGCCATCGCCGCGGCGCTGGCGGCCGGTCGCCAGGCGCTGGCGCTGGTGCCGGAGATCGGCCTGACCCCGCAGACGCTGGCGCGCTTCCGCGAGCGCCTGGGCGTGCCGGTGCACGCGCTGCACTCCGGCCTCAACGACGCCGAGCGCGCGCGGGTCTGGGCCGCCGCCTGGCGCGGCGAGGCGCGGGTGATCGTGGGCACCCGCTCGGCGGTGTTCGTGCCGCTGCCGCGGGCCGGCCTGATCGTGGTCGACGAGGAGCACGACGGCAGCTACAAGCAGCAGGACGGCATCCGCTACCACGCGCGCGACTTCGCCCTGGTGCGCGCGCGCGCGCTCGGCGTGCCGGTGGTGCTGGGCAGCGCGACGCCCTCGCTGGAGACGCTGCACAACGCCCGCGCCGGCCGCTACGCCGCGCTGCGCCTGCCGCAGCGCGCCGGCGACGCGCGCCCGCCCGCGGTGCGCGTGCTCGACGTGCGCAAGCGCCCGCTGGAGGCGGGGCTGTCGGCCGAGCTGCTGGCCGGCATCGGCGCCGCGCTGGACGCCGGCGGGCAGGCGCTGGTGTTCCGCAACCGCCGCGGCTACGCGCCGGTGCTGCTGTGCCACGACTGCGGCTGGAGCGCGCAGTGCACGCGCTGCGACGCCCCGATGACCGTGCACGCCGGCGGCCGCCGCCTGCAGTGCCACCACTGCGGCCACCGCCAGCCCGCGCCGCCGGCCTGCCCCGACTGCGCCAGCCTCGCGCTGCAGCCGCAGGGCGTGGGCACGGAGCGGCTGGAGGAGCACCTCGCGCGCGCCTTTCCCGCGGTGCCGGTGGTGCGCATCGACCGCGGCAGCACGCGCCGCCGCGACGGCGTGGAGCAGGCGCTGCGCACGCTGGGCGAGGCGCCGGGCATCCTCGTGGGCACGCAGATGCTGGCCAAGGGGCACGACCTCGCCGGGCTGTCGCTGGTGGCGGTGGTCGGCATCGACGAGGGCCTGTTCTCGGCCGACTTCCGCGCGCCCGAGAAGCTGGCGCAGCTGCTGATCCAGGTGGCCGGCCGCGCCGGCCGCGGCGCGCGCGCGGGGCAGGTGCTGCTGCAGACCCACCACCCCGGCCATCCGCTGCTGGAGACGCTGCTGCAGGGCGGCTACCACGCCTTCGCCGAGGCCGAGCTGGTGCAGCGCGAGGCCGCCGGCTTCCCGCCGTTCGCGCACCTGGCGCTGCTGCGCGCGGAAGCCGCGCAGGCGGAACTGCCCGCCGCCTTCCTGCGCGAGGCCTCGGCGCTGCTGGCCGCGGCCGATCCCGAAGGCCACGTGCAGCGCCACGGCCCGCTGCCGGCGCCGATGCCGCGCCGCGCCGGCTTCCACCGCGCGCAGCTGCTGCTGTCGGGCGCGCAGCGCGGCCCGCTGCACGCGCTGCTCGACCGCGCGCTGCCGGCGCTGCAGGCCTCGCGCGAGGCGCGCCGCGTGCGCTGGTCGCTGGACGTCGACCCGGTCGACCTGTACTGAGCCGCGGCCGCGCCGCGGGGCCGCCGCCTACTTCGCCGCCGGGGCCTTGCGCCGCCGCGCGCGCGGGCGCACCGGCGCCTCCCGCAGCTCGCGCAGTTCCACCGCCTGGCCGGTGCGGCGCACCTCGAACAGGCCGGTGGCCTCGATCAGGTCGCTGAGCTTGCGGTAGCCGTAGTTGCGCGAGTCGAACGAGCCCTGGTTGCCGATGTGGCTGCCCACCGCGCCCAGGTGCGCCCAGCCCGACTCGTCGGCGGTGGCGCCGACGGCGTTGCGCAGCAGGTGCACCAGCGTGGTGTCCTCGCGCAGCTGCGCGGCGGTCTTGGGCTTGGCCGCGGCGGCGTCGCCGTTGTCCAGCACGCCGAGCTTTTCCAGGTAGAGGAAGGTCGAGCAGGCCTTCACGAACGGCTCCGGGGTCTTCTCCTCGCCGAAGCCGAACACGCGCATGTTCTCGTTGCGCAGGCGCATCACCAGCGGGGTGAAGTCGGCGTCGCTGGAGACGATCGCGAAGCCGTCGAGCGTGCGCGCGTACAGCAGGTCCATGGCGTCGATCACCATCGCCATGTCCGAGGCGTTCTTGCCGCTGGTATAGGCGAACTGCTGGATCGGCCGGATCGCGTAGGCGTGCAGCGCCGCCTCCCAGCCCTTCAGGTGCGGGTTCTTCCAGTTGCCGTAGGCGCGGCGCACGTTGGCCACGCCGTGGCGCGCCAGCTCGGTGAGGATGGACTCGATCTTCGAGGCCGGCGCGTTGTCGGCGTCGATCAGCAGCGCCAGGCGCAGTTCGTTGTCCGCCATGCGGCGATCTCCGTGAACGGGCGGTGCCAGTCTACGCGCCCACGCAGGCGCGCGGCACAATGGCCCGGTCTTCCCGGGAGGTCGCGCCATGTCCGCACGCTGGTACTTCGACTTCATCTCGCCCTATTCCTACCTGCAGTGGCACAAGCTGCGCGACGTGCTGGAGGCGCGCGGCATCCAGCCGGTGCCGATCCTGTTCGCCGCGGTGCTCGACCACCTCGGCATCAAGGGCCCGGCGGAGATCCCGGCCAAGCGCGCCTTCGCGTACCGGCACCTGGTCTGGCGCGCGCGGCGCGACGGCGTGCCGCTGCGCTTCCCGCCCGCGCATCCGTTCAACCCGCTGCCGGCGCTGCGGCTGGCGATCGCCGCGGGCTGCGCGCCGGACGCGATCGACGCGGTGTTCGCGCGGATCTGGGCGCAGGGCGAGGCCGCCGACAGCGCCGAGGCGCTGGCGCCGCTGTTCGGGCGCCTGGGCGTGGCGCCCGAGGCGCTGGCCGATCCCGCGGTCAAGCAGCGCCTGCACGACAACACCCGCGCGGCGATCGCCGCCGGCCTGTTCGGGGTGCCGACGCTGGCGGTGGGCGACGCGCTGATCTGGGGCGACGACGCCCACGACTTCGCCATGGCCGTGCTCGGCGATCCGGCGCTGCTGGAAGACGCGGAGATGCGCCGCGTGGCGACGCTGCCGGAGGGCGTCCGCCGCGGCTGAGCGGCCCGCAGGGCCGAAACGCCGCGGCGTTTTGGCGTAGAGTGGCGCCCACCCAATCTCGCGGGCTGCACGGCAGCGGCCAGTCCGCCGCCCGCGCCCGCCCCCAGGCAAGCCCGGATGCGCATCGGAATCGTCGTCGACTCGGCCTGCGATCTTCCCTCCGACTGGCTCGACGCCGCCGGCGTGGTGCTGCTGCCGGTCACCGTGCGCATCGGCGAAGCGGAACTGGTGGACCTGCGCGACGAACAGGCCACGCTCGAGTTCGCGCAGGCGCACCTGGCCGAGCGCGGCCACACCGCGGAGACCTCGGCGTTCCCTGCCGAGCGGATCAAGGCGCTGTTCCTCGAACGGCTGGTGATCGACTACGACTACGTGTTCTGCCTGACGGTCACCCGCAACCGCAGCCGCATCCACGAGAACGCCACCCAGGCCAGCTTCGCGATCCTCAACGAGTACAAGCAGGTGCGCAGCGCCGCCGGCCACGGCACGCCGTTCGCGCTGCGGGTGGTGGATTCGCAGCAGGTGTTCGCCGGCCAGGGCCTGCTGCCGGTGGAAGCGGTGCGGCTGCGCGAGGCCGGCGCCGGCGCGCCGGACATCCGCACCCGCCTCGACTTCCTCGCCACCCGCAGCTACACCTACATGGTGCCGCGCGACCTGGGCTACCTGCGCGCGCGCACCCGCCACCGCGGCGACCGCAGCGTGAGCCTGCTGGCCGCGACGCTGGGCGGCGCGCTCGACATCAAGCCGATCCTGCACTGCCACCAGGGCGAGACCGGCCCCGTGGCCCGCGTGCGCGGCTTCGACCATGCCGCGCGCACGCTGTTCCGCTTCGTCGAGGAGCGCGTCGAGGACGGCCTGCTGACCCCGACCCTGTGCCTGAGCTACGGCGGCCCGCTGGAGGCGCTGCGCGCGCTGCCCGGGCACGACCGCCTGATGGAGGTCTGCCGCGCGCACAACATCGAGGTGTTCGAGGCGGTGATGGGGCTCAGCGGCATGGTCAACGTCGGCGCCGGCGCGCTGACCGTCGGCTTCGCCGCGCCGCCGCACGCGTTCGCCTAGGAGACGGCGCCTTGTAGGAGCGCGCTCGCGCGCGATTGCGACCGGCGCCCGCGAATCGTCGCGCGCGAGCGCGCTCCTACGGAGCATGTCGCGACAGCGCGCTCCAGGCGACGCCTCCCGCCGCGCCGACGGGCCGCTCACGCGCGGCGCTGCTAGTCTGGCCCCGTCCTTCCATCCGACCGGAACGCATGGCCACCTACGACATCCGCATCCCCCACCCCGAGCGCGCCCGCGCCGCCGGGGCGTTCGCCTTCCGCTCGCAGAGCGCGGCCGGCATGGCCGAGGAACTGCAGGCCGCGCTCGCCGGCAGCGGGCTGTTCGAGCGCTGGCGCGCGACCCAGGACGAGCCGGACGAGGTCGATCCCGCGCTGGGCGCCGTCGATCCCGCCGCCCGCGTGGAAGGCGCGCAGGAGGACCTGGACTTCGACCTCACCGCCACCACCACCCTGCCCGGCGAGATCCTGCGCCATCGCCTGCGCCTGCTGGCCGGCAGCGCGTGGGAGCTGCGCAACGTCCGCGGCTGAGCATGCCCGCGCGCCGGCCCGTCCTGCTCGCGTGGAGCGGCGGCAAGGATGCGGCCTGGGCCCTGCACGCCCTGCGCCGCGACGGCGCGCTCGATCCGGTCGCGCTGGCGACCACGATCACCGACGGCTACGAGCGGATCTCCATGCAGGGCATCCGCGTGGACGTGCTGCACGCGCAGGCCGCCGCTGCGGGCCTGCCGGTGGTCGAGTCGCGCATCCCGCCGGTGACCGACAACGCCACCTACGAGCGCGCCTTCGCCGACCTGCTGGCACATGCGCAGGCGCGCTGGCCGGGGCTGCGCGACATCGCCTTCGGCGACCTGTTCCTGGCCGACGTCCGTGCCTGGCGGGAAGCGCTGTGCGCGCGTCTGGGCTGGACGCCGCACTTCCCGCTGTTCGGCGCCGACACCGCGGCGCTGGCCCGCGAGATGATCGCCGGCGGCCTGCGCGCGCGGCTGTGCTGCGTGGACACGCGGCAGCTCGACGCCGCCTATGCCGGCCGCGACTTCGGCCCGGCGCTGCTGGATGCGCTGCCCGCCGCCGTCGACCCCTGCGGGGAGCGCGGCGAGTTCCACACCTGCGTGCACGCCGGGCCGATGTTCGCGCGCCCGCTGGAGCTCGCCCCCGGCGAGACCGTGCTGCGCGACGGCCGCTTCGCCTACACCGACTTCCTGCTGCGACCCTGAAACCGCCCCTGTAGGAGCGCGCTCGCGCGCGACATGGCGTGCGGCCGGCGCTGTCGCGCGCGAGCGCGTGCTGCACGAAAGCCCGTCGCGTCGCCAGCTCAGCGCTCGGGCGGCACGGCGTCGAGCACGCGCTGCCCGCGCCCGGTGGTCTCGGGCACGATGTGCGCGTCGGTGGCCACCAGCACGGTGCCGGGCCGCAGCCGCGGCAGCACCTTGTCGACGAAGCCCGGCGGCACCCGCACGCCGGCCAGCAGGCCCGGGTCCAGCGGCCGGCCGGCCTCGTCCTCGTGCCCGGGCACCGCGATGGCCTGCCACTGCGGCATGCGCCCGTCCGGCACGCCGTCGACGTGGGCCAACGAGGCGCCCTCGCCCATCACGTAGACGTGGGTGCCGGCGACGGGCGCCGGCTGCGGCAGCGACACCCGCGCGCGTCCGACCTCGCGGCCGTCCTCCAGCGCGACCAGGCGCTGGTCGCTGCAGCTGAGCACCAGCGAGATCGGCGCGGTGGAGGCATCGTCCCCGGTCCACCGCCACGGCTGGCCGTCGTCCAGCGGCAGCGCGGACAGGTCGGCGCCGCTGGCCGCATCCACCGGCGACAGCAGGCCCGGGTGCACCACCTGCTCCGAGGCGTGCCCGCTCTGCGCGATCACCACCGTCATGCCCAGCGTGGTCGCGGCGAACAGCCGCCGCGCGAACTCGGTGGGCAGGTGCACGCAGCCGTGCGACTCGGGATAGCCCGGCAGGCCGCCGGCGTGCAGCGCGATGCCGTCCCAGGTCAGCCGCTCCTGGTAGGGCATCGGCGCGTCGTTGTACTTGTTGGAATGGTGGTCGCGGTCCTTCTGCAGGATGGTGAAGACCCCGGTCGGCGTCTCGTGCCCGGCCTTGCCGGTGCTGACCGTCGTCGCCGCCACCAGCACGCCGTTGCGGTACAGGTAGCCGCGCTGCTCGTCCAGGCTGACCACCATCGCCATCGGCCCCATCGCACGGTCGTCGCCGCCCCAGATCCATTCGCCCGGGCGCAGCTGCGCAGGCGGCGTGTCCACCGGGCTCGACTCCCGCGCGCCCCAGGTGGGCACGGCCGCGGCCGGCAGGGCCAGCAGCCAGCACAGCAGCAGCGCGATCGTGCGCGTCGCCATGTCGGATCCTCCATGTCGTCCGGGCGGGACGCTAGCACGCGCCGCCGGCGGCGGCGCGCACGAGACGCTCACGCGCGCAGCGCGCGGGCGTGATGGGCGACGTGCTCGCCGATGAAGCTGGCGATGAAGTAGTAGCTGTGGTCGTAGCCGGCCCGCATCCGCAGGTCCAGCGGATGGCCGGCGCGCTCGGCCGCGGCCTGCAGCAGCCAGGGCCTGAGCTGGCCGTCGAGGAATTCGTCGGCCTCGCCCTGGTCGATCAGCAGCGGCAGCCGCTCCTGCGCCGAGGCCAGCAGCGCGGTCGCGTCGTAGGCGGCCCAGGCCTCGCGATCGGGCCCGAGATAGGCGGCGAACGCCTTCTCGCCCCACGGCACCTGCGCGGGCGCCACGATCGGCGAGAACGCCGACACGCTGCGGTAGCGGCCCGGATTGCGCAGCGCGGCCACCAGCGCACCGTGGCCGCCCATCGAATGCCCGCTGATCGCGCGCGCGTCCGACGCCGGGAAGTTCGCCTCGACGAGCGCCGGCAGCTCGTGGACGACGTAGTCGTGCATGCGGTAGTGCGCGGCCCACGGCGCCTGCATCGCGTCGACGTAGAAGCCGGCGCCCTGGCCCAGGTCGTAGCCCTCGGCATCGGCCACGCCCTCGCCGCGCGGGCTGGTATCCGGCGCGACCAGGATCACCCCGTGCTCGGCCGCGTAGCGCTGCGCCCCGGCCTTGGTGACGAAGTTCTGCTCGTTGCAGGTCAGGCCGCTCAGCCAGTACAGCACCGGCAGCCGCTCGCGTTCGGCCTGCGGCGGCAGAAAGACCGCGAAGCTCGTCTCGCAGCCCAGCGCTTCGGACCGATGGCGGTAGACGTCCTGCCAGCCGCCGAAACAGGCGTGGTGTTCTATTGGGTGCATGGGAATGGGGAGTCGGGAATAGGGAATCGGAAAGCGGGAATGCGAACGACCGGGGGATGGGAGCCGAGCCGGGACCGCTTCTGCGATTCCCCATTCCCGACTCCCGATTCCCGGCACCTCAGTAATGAACGACCGACCTGATCGACTTGCCCTCGTGCATCAGCTCGAAGGCGGTGTTGATGTCGTCGAGCGGCATGGTGTGGGTGACGAAGGGCGCGAGCCGGATCTCGCCCTTCATCGCGTCCTCGACCATGCCCGGCAGCTGCGAGCGGCCCTTGACGCCGCCGAACGCGGTGCCCAGCCACCGGCGGCCGGTGACCAGTTGGAACGGGCGCGTGCTGATCTCCTGGCCGGCGCCGGCCACGCCGATGATCACCGACTGGCCCCAGCCGCGGTGCGCGCATTCGAGCGCGGCGCGCATCACCTCGACGTTGCCGATGCACTCGAAGCTGTGGTCCACGCCCCAGCCGGTCATCTCCACGATCACCTGCTGGACCGGCTTGTCGTGGTCCTTCGGATTGACGCAGTCGGTGGCGCCGAACTCCCGGGCCAGCTCGAACTTGGACGGGTTGGTGTCGACGGCGATGATGCGGCCGGCCTTCGCCTGCTTCGCGCCCTGGATCACCGCCAGGCCGATGCCGCCGAGGCCGAACACGGCCACGCTGTCGCCCGCCTGCACCTTGGCGGTGTTGTGCACCGCACCGATGCCGGTGGTGACGCCGCAGCCGAGCAGGCAGACGTGCTCGGGGTTGGACTCGGGATTGATCTTCGCCAGCGAGACCTCGGCGACCACGGTGTACTCGCTGAAGGTCGAACAGCCCATGTAGTGATGGACCGGCTGGCCGTCGTAGGAGAAGCGCGTGGTGCCGTCGGGCATCACGCCCTTGCCCTGGGTCGCGCGCACGGCCACGCACAGGTTGGTCTTGCCGCTCTTGCAGAACAGGCACTCGCCGCACTCGGCGGTGTAGAGCGGGATCACGTGGTCGCCGGGGCGCACGCTGGTCACGCCCTCGCCGACCTCGACCACGATGCCGGCGCCCTCGTGGCCGAGCACCGCCGGGAACAGGCCCTCGGGGTCGTCGCCCGACAGCGTGAACGCGTCGGTGTGGCAGACCCCGGTGTGGGTGATCCGCACCAGCACCTCGCCGGCCTTCGGCGGAGCGACGTCGATCTCGACGATCTTCAGGGGTTCGCCGGGGGCGAAGGCGACGGCGGCACGGGATTTCATGGCGGTGGCTCCCAACAGGAATGGATGAAGTGGACGGCGCGCGAGCGCGTCAGCGCAGGTACGAGCGCACCAGCGCCACGGCGTCGTCGATGCCCGCCTGACGGCGCGCCGGGGTGGCCGCGGCCTGGGCGAGCTCCTCGCGCAGGTGGCTCTCCAGCACGCCGGCCATCAGGCCGTTGACCGCGCCGCGGATCGCCGCGAGCTGCTGCAGCACCGGCCCGCAGTCCGCCCCGGCCTCCAGCGCGCGCTCGAGCGCGTCCAGCTGACCGCGCACGCGGCGCACGCGGGTCAGGACGCGCTTCTTCTCGTGCGGCGAATGCGGCATCGGTCGGCCCGGCTTGATACTCCACCCCAGTATACAACCGCCTGCGCGCGATGGCGACCGCCCCCTGTAGGAGCGCGCTCGCGCGCGATGGCTCTTCCCCGCGGATCCCGTCGCGCGCGAGCGCGCTCCCGCCGGCCTCAGCGCAGCAGCCGCGCCATCGCGCGGTACTCGGCGCGCAGCGGCGGGCGCCGCCGCCGCACCAGCCAGCGGGTGCCGGTCCACCACAGCGCACCCCACGCGAACAGGACCGCGGCATCCGCGCGCCAGGCCTCGACGGCGACCAGGCAGACCGCCAGCGCCACGCCCGCGTAGGCCAGCAGGCCCGTCGCGGCCAGTTCGGCGACGCGCAGGTCGCGCAGCGAGCCGCGCAGCTGGCGCTGGCGCGCGCGCGCATAGGCCGCGCCGTCCTCGGCGGCCAGGGCGCGGGGGCCCGTGCGCCCGCGCAGCACGATCGCCCACGCCACGGCCAGGAACGCCGCGAAGAACGGGATCAGCAGCCATTGCCGCGGGGCGAGACCGCCGTCGGCGCCCGGCCACAACAGCAGCGCGGCGCCACCCAGCGTCAGCGCCACTTCCAGCGCGCGCCACAGCGCGGCGATGCGGCGGTGGCGGCACACCCGGGCCATCAGCCGCGGGGCCGGCGCGGGGGGCGGCGGCTGGCGTTGCCACAGCTCGCGCAGGCGCGCGTCATCGAGGTCCATCGTGCATCTCCTGCAGCCTGCGGCGCGCGCGATGGGCGCGCACGCCGACGTTGTCGACGCTGATGCCGAGCAGTTCGGCGATCTCGCGATAATCGAAGCCTTCCAGCTGCAGCAGCAGGACCTGCCGCTGCGGCAACGGCAGCCGGCGCAGCGCGGCCAGCAGCCAGGCGGCGTCGGCGTCCGCCGGGCCGGGCGTCGCCGTTGCCAGTTCGGGCGCGTCCTCCAGCGCCACCCGCGCCGGCGCCCGCACCGCGCTGCGCACATGGCTGGCGCAGAGGTTGTGGGCGATGCGCAGCAGGAACGGCAGCAGCCGGGTGCCGTCGCGCAGGCGAGGCAGGCCCTGCCAGGCCGCGACCAGGATCTCCTGCACCAGGTCCTCCTGTTGCGCGGGATCGGCCTCGTAGGCGCGGACCGTCCGCCACAGCCGCGGCAGGTGCGCTTCGACGTCTGGCCAGAGGGGGTGCACGGAGGGCATCGCCGGTGGTGGGTTCCCGTCAGTCGTCCGCGAGGCGGCGTTTCTTACACGCGGGGTTCCAGCATGCGCGAAGTAAGAACCGCGCGCCTGCCGGCGACTGCAGTCGGGACCCGCACGGCGAACGCTTCGCCGCCGCGGCCCCCTTCATCGCAGAGACCCGACATGCCCCTCTCCCGCCGCGCCCACCGCTCCCCGTCCCGCCCCGCCGCCCGCACCGCCCGCCTCGCGCTCGCCCTGCTGCCGTGGGCGCTCGCCGCCTGCGCCGGTGCCGGCCCGCGCCATGCCGGCGCCGACCTCTACCACGGCTTCGCCCTGGTCGATCCGGAGGCCGAGCGCGTCGTCGACGAGGCCTACCTGCTGGTGCGCGACGGGCGCATCGTCGAGCTCGGCCACGGCGCGCCGCCCGCGGACGTGGCGCCCGCGCAGCGCCACGACATGCGCGGCACCTACGCGCTGCCCGGCCTGTTCGACACCCACGCCCACATCACCTCCGGCCCGCACAAGGTCGAACTGCACGACGGCGCGCCGCGGATCGGCATCGAGAGCGTGGACGCGATCACCCGCCACCACGCCCGCACCGCGCTGGCCTTCGGCGTCACCACGGTGCGCAATCCCGGCGGCGATCCGGTCGCCAACGCCCGCTACGACGCGCGCATCGCCGCCGGCGAATGGATCGGCCCCGAGGCCGTGCATGCCGGCGCGGTGATCCAGCCGCCGCCCTTCGGCGGCTCGGCCTTCGCCTACCCGCGCAGCGAGGCCGAGTGGGACGCCGAGGCCGCGCGCCAGGCGGGCCTGGGCATGCGCTACTTCAAGCTCTACACCGACCTGTCGCGCGAGGAGCTGGCCGCCGGGGTGCGCGCCGCCCGGCGCCACGGCCTGACGCCGATCGCGCACCTCAACGCCGTCGGCTGGACCGAGGCCGCTCGGCTGGGCATCGCCGGCCTGGAGCACGCGCTGCCGACCAGCCCCGACCTGCTGGAGCCGGAGGCGAAGGCGACCTACGAGGCCGGGCTCGGTCCGGACAACCGCTACATCCACCGCTGGTTCGAGCTGGCGGACTTCGATGGCCCGCGCATCCGGGAGATGCTGCGCGTGCTGGCCGAGCGCGAGGTCGAGGTCTCGACCACGCTGGTGGTCAACGAGCTCGTCGCCAACGTCGACGACCTGGACCGGGTCTACCCGCCGCAGGACCGCGCGTATGCGCATCCAGAGACCATGGACGCGGCGCTGACCTTCCTGCAGGCGGGCCGCATGAACGAGGAGGACCACCGCCGCGCGCGGGCGGCGCTGCCCAAGGCCCTGGAACTGGTGCGGCGACTGCACGCGGCCGGCATCCCGATCCTGATCGGCACCGACGGCAACGGCGGCGGCCCGCCGCTGGCCCGCGAGCTGGACCTGCACGTGCAGGCCGGCATCCCGGCCTGGGAGGTGCTGCGCCTGGCCACCTCCGGCGCCGCCGCGCGCCTGGGGATCGGCGAGCGCACCGGGCGCCTGGCCGCCGGCATGGAGGCCGACATCGTGTTCCTGCGCGCCAACCCGGCCGAGGACGTGCGCCGCGTGCGCGAGGTCGCGGCCGTGGTCAGCGACGGCCGGATGCACCGCTTCGAGGACCTGGTCGCGCCCGAGCGGCAGGAAGCCCCGTAGGAGCGCGCTCGCGCGCGACCGCTTCCCCCCGGAACCCGGTCGCGCGCAAGCGCGCTCCTACGGCTCCAGACCCCTAGCCGGTGTTCTGGATGCCCGCGCTGATGCCGTTGACGGTGGCGATCAGCGCGCGCAGCGTCGCCTCGTCGGCGCTGCCGCCGGCGCGCCAGCGGCGCAGCAGTTCCACCTGCAGCAGGCTGATCGGGTCCACGTAGGGATTGCGCAGGCGGATCGACAGCCGCAGCCGGTAGTCGTCGGCCAGGATCGACTCGCGCTGCTTGATCGCCAGGATCGCGTCGCGGGCGCGCGCGAACTCCGCCGCGATGCCGGGGAAGAACGCCGCGTGCGCGTCGCCGGCCAGCCGCGAGTAGCGCTCGAAGATGTCGAGGTCGGACTTGGCCAGCAGCATCTCGATGTCGTCGAGGGTGGCGGCGAAGAACGGCCAGTCGCGGGCCATCGCCTGCAGCGCGTCCAGCCCGCGGCGCTCGATGCCGTCGCGCAACGCCGTGCCCACGCCGTACCAGCCGGTCAGGCCGGAGCGGTTCTGCGACCAGGCGAACACCCACGGGATCGCGCGCAGGTTGCCGATGCCGCCGTCGCGCCGCCGCGACGGCCGCGAGCCGATCTGCAGCCGCTCGATGACGTCGATCGGGGTGGCGGCGCGGAAGTAGGCGACGAAGTCCTCGCGCTCGTGGACCAGGGCGCGGTAGTGGCGGCGCGAGGCGGCGGCCAGTTCGCCCATGCACTCGCGCCATTGCGCCTCGCGTGCCTCGGGCGGGCGCGGGCGCAGGCTGGCGCGCAGCACCGCGCCGGTGGTCTGCTCCAGGTTGCGCAGCGCCAGCGCGCGGATGCCGTACTTGCGGTGGATGACCTCGCCCTGCTCGGTCACCCGCAGGCTGCCGTCCACCGAGCCGCGCGGGGCGGCGATGATCGCGCGCTCGGTCTTGCCGCCGCCGCGGCTCACCGAGCCGCCGCGGCCGTGGAAGAACACGATGCGCACGCCGGCCTCGCGGGCCAGCGCGGTCAGCTCCACCTGGGTGCGCTGCAGGGCCCAGCGCGAGGCCAGCAGGCCGCCGTCCTTGGCGCTGTCGGAATAGCCGAGCATGACCGTCTGGCGGTCGCCGCGCGCGGCCAGGTGGCGGCGGTACAGCGGGTCGTCGAACAGCGAGCGCATGACCGCCGGCGCCGCCTCCAGGTCGTCCACGGTCTCGAACAGCGGCGCCACGTCCAGCGGCACTTCGCCGTCCTCGACGCAGCCGGCCCGCCGCGCCAGCGCCAGCACCGCCAGCGCGTCGGCGGCGGTGCGGCTCATGCTGATGATGTAGGGCCCGAAGGCGTGCTCGCCGTAGCGCGCGCGGGCGTCGCGCACGGCGCCGAACACCGCCAGCGTGCGCTCGGCCGCTTCGTCGGGCTCGCCCTCCGGCGTGGCGCCGCCGATCCAGGCGTGCAGGTCGCGGGCGCGGGCGGCGACGTCGCGCTCGGCCCAGTCGGCGGCGCCGAGCAGGGCGGCGATCGCGGCGTCGTGCACGGCCGAGTCCTGCCGCAGGTCGAGGCGGGCGAGGTGGAAGCCGAAGCTGCGCGCGCGCAGCAGCACCCGCTCCAGCGCGTACAGGCCCGCGCGCTCGCCGCGGTGGCGGCGCAGGCTGGCGGCGATCAGTTCCAGGTCGGCGATGAACTCGGCGGCGTCGGCGTAGCCGGCCCCGGTCTCGTCGTCGGTGGCCTGCAGGCGCGCGCGCAGCATGTCCAGCAGCTGCCGGTAGACCATGTCCGCCTGCCGCGGCTTGAGCCGGCGCGCGGCCTCGGGCAGCCGCGCCCGGTAGTCCTCCAGCCGCTGTGCGACCGCCGGGTCGATGCCGGCGCGGTCGGCGGTCTGGGTGAGCACCGACATCAGCTTGGCCAGGTCCTGGCGGTAGTTGCCCAGCACCTGCGCGCGCTGCGCGGCCAGGGTGGCGAGGATGGTGTCGGCGCCGACGTTGGGGTTGCCGTCCATGTCGCCGCCGACCCAGGTGCCGAAGCGCAGCACGGTGGGCAGTTCCACCGGCTCGCCGTAGACCGCGCGCAGCGCCTCGTCGAAGGCGCGGTAGTAGGTCGGCAGCACGCGGTAGAGCACGTCGCCCAGGTAGAAGCCCACGTGCTCCATCTCGTCGACCACGGTCGGCCGGGTCGGCGGCGCCTCCGAGGTCTGCCAGGACGCGGTCAGCGCCTGGCGGATGCGCTCGAGGTCGGAGGCGCGCTCGGCCGGGGTGCGCCCGCGGTCGATGTCGGCCACCAGGCGGCGCACGATGTCGCGCTCCTTCTCCAGCAGCGCGCGGCGCATGGCCTCGGTCGGATGCGCGGTGAACACCGGCTCGATGCGCAGGCGCGCCAGCAGCGCGCGCACCTCGTCGGCGCCGACGCCGGCCTCGCGCAGCGCCGCCAGCACCGCGTGCAGCCCGCCCGGCTGCGGCGCGCCGCCCTCGCGCTGGTAGTCGCGCCGGCGGCGGATGCGATGCACCCGCTCGGCCAGGTTGATCGCGCCGAAGTAGGCGGCGAACGCACGCACCAGCGCCTCGGCGTCGTCGAGCGGGATGCGCGAGAGCCGGTCGGCCAGTTCCTCCACCGGCAGGCCGGCCTCGCGCCGGGCGATGGCGGCGCGGCGCACGGCCTCCACCTCCTCCAGCAGCGCGGGCGAGCCCTGCTCGGCCAGCATCTCGCCGACCAGGGCGCCGAGCCGGCGCACGTCGTCGCGCAGCAGGTCGTCGGCTTCGGCGAAATCGAGGCGTTCGCGCAGCGGCGCGTCGGGGGCGTCGTTCATCGCGCCGAGAGTAGCGCAGGGCGATGGCATGCGCCGTGCAGCCGCCGCGCCGGCCGGGCGCTCGGCTTGCCGCCCCCGGCGCCATGCCTCATCCTTCGCGCCGCCGGACGCGCCGTCGCGCGGAGCCGGAACCGGGCGTTTCCGGCCCTCCATCCAACACGAGGTCAAGAAGACATGTCGAACCCACAGGGTAGTTCACTGATCATGCGCATGCTGGCCGCCTGCGCCCTGGCGCTGGCCCTGGCGGCCTGCTCGGGTGGCGGCAGCGGCGGCGGCAACGACGCGGGCGCCTCGGCGAGCGGCGGCAACGACGACGCGCCGGCCAGCGCCGCGGAGCTCGACCCGGTCCTGGCCGATCCCCAGATCGGCGATCTCTACGCGGCGGAGCTGACCCACTTCTCCGGCGTGGACTTCGGCGGCACCGACGACGGCGAGCCCGCCTACGGCCTGATGAAGGTCATCGCCGTGGCCGACGACCGCGTCACCCTCAACACCGAGATGGGCGCCTGGCCGAAGCCGCGCGGCGCCGTCAACGAACTGCGCGGCGATCTGTCCGGCATCCAGTGGGACGAGCAGGAGAAGATCGAGATCTACCGCAACGAGCTGCCGAAGCTGGTGGCCGACGAGAAGATCCTCGAAGCGCGCCGCATGTGATCGGCGGCCCGGCCGCCGCGGCCAACACCGCGGCCGGCCCGGGGCCCCGGGTCAGTACGCGAACTCGCGGAACACCCGGTCGATGTCGCCGCCCCACTCGTTCGCGAACAGCGACAGCTTGCGCTCCGCCGGGCTCTCCCCGGCCTCGGCGAACTCGATCAGCGGTTCCAGGAATCGGGTCTCGTCCACGCCGTGGGCGTTGTGCACGCCGCGCCGGCGCAGCCCGGCGACGCTGATCCGCAGCGCCTCGATCGCCAGTTCGCGCACGCTCGCGCCGCGGAAGGGCAGCTTCAGCGCCTGCCGCGGCACGCCGTCGCGCAGGGCGTGGCGCTCTTCCAGGCTGAAGTCGCGCACCAGGTCCCAGGCGGCGTCGAGCGCGGCATCGTCGTAGAGCAGTCCGACCCAGAACGCGGGCAACGCGCAGATGCGGTTCCACGGCCCGCTGTCGGCGCCGCGCATCTCCAGGTACTTCTTCAGCCGCACTTCCGGGAACGCGGTGGTCATGTGGTCGGACCAGTCGCGCAGGGTCGGCAGTTCGCCCGGCAGGGCCGGCAGCGTCCCGCGCATGAAGTCGCGGAAGCTCTGCCCGCTGGCGTCGACGTAGGTGCCGTCGCGGTAGGCGAAGTACATCGGCACGTCGAGCAGGTAGTCGACGTAGCGCTCGTAGCCGAAGCCGTCCTCGAACACGAAGTCGAGCATGCCGGTGCGGTCGGCGTCGGTGTCGGTCCAGATCTGCGAGCGGTAGCTGAGGTAGCCGTTGGGCCGGCCTTCGGTGAACGGCGAATCGGCGAACAGCGCGGTGGCGATCGGCTGCAGCGCCAGCGAGACGCGGAACTTCTTCGCCATGTCGGCTTCGCTGGCGTAGTCGAGGTTGACCTGCACGGTGCAGGTGCGCGTCATCATGTCCAGCCCCAGGCCGCCGACCTTGGGCATGTAGTCGCGCATGATCCGGTAGCGGCCCTTGGGCATCCACGGCATCTCGTCGCGGCGCCACTTGGGCTGGAAGCCCATCCCCAGGAAGCCCAGCCGCAGATCGTCGGCGACGGTCTTGACCTCCAGCAGGTGGGTGCTGACCTCCTCGCAGGTCTGGTGGATGTCCTCCAGCGGCGCGCCGGACAGCTCCAGCTGCCCGGCCGGCTCCAGGGTCACCGAGGCGCCGGCGCGCAACAGGGCGACCGTGCGGCCGCCTTCGCGCACCTCCTCCCAGCCGAAGCGGGCCAGGCCCCGCAGCAGCGCCTCGATGCCGCGCTCGCCGTCGAACGCGGGCGGGCGCAGGTCGTCGAGGCGGAAGCCGAACTTCTCGTGCTCGGTGCCGATGCGCCAGTCCGCGCGGGGCTTCTCGCCGGAGGCGATCGCCGCCACCAGTTCGGCGCGGTCGCGGATCGGGGCGTCGCTGGCGTGGCTGGGGCTGGACAAGGGGGCGCGCTCGCGGCCGTGGGTGGGGCGATGCGGGCAGCCCCGCGGTCGCAAGCGCGCACTATAGCCGCTGCCCCGCGATGCCAGCGCGCGCGCCCGGCGACCTTCTCTGTTCCGCGGGAGGCGGTCCGCGTCGCTGCGCATCGGACGCCCGGCGCGCCCCGGCCGGCCGAACCCCGGACCTCACGCGTCCGGCGCGGCGACGCGCACGACCGGCTGCCTGACGAGCGTGCGCCGCCGTTCGGGCGCAGCCCCTGCGCGGGGACGAACTCGCGATGCAGCCGCGCGACCAATTCGGCCTCGTCGTCGAAGGCACCGACGTGCAGCGCCTGCACGCACAGCCCCTCGGACAGCGTGTCCAGGCGGACGCGATCGACGGGCGCGCCCGGTTTCCTCGCCGCCGCCCGCCCGATCGCAGCGGCGAACATCGCGCGGTCGATCCAGCCGTGGACCATGCGCATCAGCGTCCAGCCCCATCGCGACTTGTCGCGCGCCGCGGTGAACGCGTCCATGTCGTCGGCCCACCACAGGCCTTCCAGCGGCGGGACGACGTAGTCGCGGCCGAGATCCTTGCTGGCGAACTTCAGCGCGTAGGCCAGCGGGTAGAGCGCCTCGATCGCCGCCGCGAACGCCGGCGATGAGTTGGGGTCGCCGTGGCCGTCGAGCATCAGATACCGCAGGTCGGGCACCTGCAGCAGGCGGAACCCCCCCGCGTCGCGCGGTAGGCGTCGAGCGTCCGCTTGAAGTCGATCCTGTCGCTCGCCATCGGGCTGCATCCCGGGGAGGCATGGGGATTGTGCATCGCGTCGCCAAGACCCAACGCGGGTGCGGGCCGGTGCGAACCGAGACCCCTGAATGCGTTCGCGATGGACGCTGTATGGGCACGCCCCGGCGGGCCTTCGATCAAATGAGACGAAAGTCACAAAATACAAGCACCCGAAGGAGTACTAGATGCCGCCTGGGACGGGCATCCCTCCGCATCGGCCGGACGCCCAGGCCCTCATTCCGTCGGCTGGCGATCCCGCCACGCCCGACCGGAGGCGACCACGGATGACGCCATCGAACTCCTTCGACGCCGAACGCGCCGGCCGGCATGCCCGGACCCGCCTGCGGGCCGGCCGCTATGGCCGCGGCCGGGCCAGCGGCATCGTGCGGGCCTGCGCACGCGCCGGAGCGCCGCACCCACGAAACAGCCGGGCGCCCGACGGCGCCCCGCGTGCGCGGCCAGGGAAGGCCGCGCCACCGAGGCGGGCACGCAGGTGCTCCCGCCTCGGAAACCGGCCCGGGCATGTGCCGGGCCGGACGTGCCGGCAAGGCGCAGGACGCGCTCTGCCGGCGTGATTCCCATGGAGTATCCGACCAACAAGGAGTTCGTTATGAAAAGTCTGGCCGCACTGGGGCTGGTGTTGCTGATCTCGGCCCCGATGGCGAACGCGGAGGAATCCTCCTTCGTGAAGTCCGCCCAGAAAGCACGCTTCATCCACGGCGAGAACCTGGTGACGGGCGTGGTCCCGGACCGGGGCGTCGTCACCTACGCCCGCCAGCAGACCCCGCAGGAAAGGGCCGCGGGCCTGAGCGCGGTCGCGGTCACCCCCAACGGCGACGTGTACGAGTCCGGCATCGATCCGGAGGACGTCGCGCTGCTCGAGGAGGCGATCCGCGCGCTGGAGATCCTGGGCCGCACGCCCTCGTCGCCCGGAGCGCCGCCGTCGCAGCCGACCGTCGACGGCCGCGACCTGCTGACGCCCAAGGCAATCATCGGCACCGACGACCGGGTGCAGGTGACCACCACCACCGTCTCGCCGTACTGGCACATCGGCCGCATCGCGGTCGGCTGCACCGGCACGCTGATCACCCCGAAGCACGTCCTCACCGCCGGCCACTGCGTCTCCAACGGCGCCGGCAGCTTCTATTCCGCGCTCGACTTCACGGTGGCGCAGAACGGCAGCTCCCAGCCCTGGGGAACGAGGACCTGGGCCACCGCCGTCACGACCACGGCCTGGCACACCACCGGCAACTTCGACTACGACTACGCGCTGATCGTGCTTACCTCGCCGGCCCACGGCGGCAACGCCGGCTGGGGCGTCTACTCGGGCGGTACCCACAGCATCACCGGCTACCCGGGCGACAAGCCGTTCGGCACCATGTGGACGCATTCCGGCCCGGTGTCGACCAGCGGCTCGTTCCGGCTGTGCTACACCATCGACACCACGGGCGGGCAGAGCGGCAGCGGCATCGCCGACACCGGCAACGTCGTCCGCGGCGTCCATACGACGGGCTCGTCCACGCAAAACTGCGGGACGCGGCTGACCAGCACGGTGTACAACACGCTGCAGAACTGGATCGCCACCTACCCGTGACCGGCGGGCGCTGATCCGGAACCGGCGGGAGCGCGGTTCGCCGCGCTTCCGCTCCCTTTGCGACGCACGAGGCGAAGAACGATGATGAAGACGGCTTTGATCGCAGCGTTCCTGCTCGCGGGCTGCGGCCTCGACAACAAGCAGCCGACCGCGCAACAGGGACCGCTGGAGAGCGCGACCATCGTGGGCAGCGCGGAGACTCCCGATCCGGTGCTGGCCCGGGTCATGGAACTGGAGAAGCGCGGCGTGGTGCACGACGTCGTCGTGCAGGAGTCGTTCCCGGTGCAGATCCGCCTGCGCGCGCCGAAGCCGGTCATCGACGAACTGAACCGGATGCCCCGAACCGGCGGCCTGCGCTAGCCGCTTCTTCGCAGGAGCGCGCTCGCGCGCGATGCGCTTTCCACCCGGAGCGGAGAGAGGCTTCGCGCGCGAGCGCGCTCCCGCATTGCTTCGAAGTACTGCAGCGCTTCGCTGCCGCACTCCCATGTGACCCGCACGGCATCGGCTGCTGACCGATTCGTCGCGCACGTGCCACGACGGCTGCGCCACACTTCGCGCTCCCCCGCCAGGAGCCTGCGATGAACAGCCGCCACCCCGAACGCCACCGCAGCGGCCGCGTGGGCTGGCTGCGCGCCGCGGTGCTGGGCGCCAACGACGGCATCGTCTCCATCGCCGGACTGGTGGTGGGCGTGGCGGCCGCCGGCGCCGCCCACGAGGGCGTGCTCACGGCCGGCATCGCCGGCACCGTGGCCGGCGCGATGTCGATGGCCGCCGGCGAGTACGTCTCGGTGCAGTCGCAGGCGGACACCGAGCGCGCCGATCTCGCCGTCGAGCATCGCGAGCTGCACCAGGAACCCGACGACGAACTGGAGGAGCTGGCCGCGATCTATCGCGCCCGCGGCCTGGCGCCGGACCTCGCGCGCGAGGTCGCCGAGCAACTGACGCGCCACGATGCGCTGGGCGCGCATGCGCGCGACGAGCTGGGCATCACCGACACCCTGCGCGCCCGCCCGCTGCAGGCCGCAGGCGCATCGGCGGCGGCGTTCTGCGCGGGCGCCGCGCTGCCGATGACCGCCGCCCTGCTCGCGCCCGACGGCCGCGTGGAGGCGGCGACGATCGCCGCCACCCTGCTCGCCCTGCTGCTGTCCGGCAGCCTGGCCGCCTGGGCCGGCGGCGCCCCGGTGCCGCGCGGCGCGATCCGGGTGGCGTTCTGGGGCGCGCTGGCGATGGCGACCGCCGCCGCGGTCGGCCGCCTGTTCGGGGCCTCGACGGGCCTCTAGCGCCTGGAACGCGCGCCTTCCCGCGCGAGCGGTCCGGCGCCGTGGCGCACGCCGGGCCCGCGCGTAACATGGCCGCCATGTCCGCCGCCGCCCTGCCGTCGCCGCCGCCGCTGCTCGCCCGCCTGTCCGCGCTGGCCGGCGCCGCGCGCGAGGCAGGCTTCGCTTGCATCTGCGCGCGCCACGCCCACGGCCTCAGTTCCGTGGACGTGGACCGCCCGCGCCTGACCATCGTGTTGCGGGGCCGCGCGCGCTTCGCCTCGGGCAGGACCGCGGTCGAGCTGGACGCAGGCGACGTGCTGCTGGCGACCGGCCGCTGCCGGCTGGACGTGCTGCACGTGCCCGAGCCCGCCGACGGCGTGTACCTCGCGCTCTCGGTCCCGCTGTGCGAGGAGGTCATCGACGCCGCGCGGCTGTTGTGCGCCCGACCGGTGCCGGTGCAGGACCCCGGCATCGTCCGCTTCGACAGCGCCGACTTCGCCGACGACCTGCAGCGCTGGAGCGCGGCCCTGGAGGCGGGCCGCTACGCGGAAGCGCGGCTGGCGCTGGCCGCGGTGGCGGTCGCGCTGTGCGGGCGCGGCTACACCGCGCTGCTGGCGCCGGCGCCGCCCGGCCTCGCCGACGAGATCGGCCGGCTCGTCGCCGAGCGGCCGGACCGCGACTGGCGCTCGCGCGATTTCGAGGCCGCGCTCGGACTGAGCGGCGCCACCCTGCGCCGGCGCCTGGCCACGGAAGGCGCCGGCCTGCGCGAGACCATCGCGTCGGCCCGGCTGGCCTGCGCGCTGGACCTGCTCTACACCACGCGATGGCCGCTGAAGACCGTCGCCTCGCGCGTGGGCTACCGCTCCACCGCCAGCTTCGTGCGACGTTTCCGCGAGCGCTACGCCCTGGATCCGGGCCGGATCGGCAACGCCGAGGCCGCCTGAGCGTTCGGCGCACGCCATTGAGCGCATCGCGCCGGCCGCCGGCGCTACGTTGGCGCTCCCGCGGCGACCGCCGCCCTGGAAGCGCACCGATGACCCCCACGCCCCGGCCCGCCCGATCCCTCGCCCTGGCCCTCGCACTGGCGCTGGCCGCCCCCGCGGCCGCGGCGCCGCCGCCCGCGCAGCAGGTGCCCGGCGTGCAGCACCGGGCGATCGGCCCGCTGCGCGTGACCGCGCTGTTCGACGGCATCGTGCCGCTGCCGCGCCGGCAGCTGCAGGGCATCGGCGCGGCGGACGCGGACCGGCTGCTGGCACGCGGCTTCGTGCCGGAGACCGCCGATGGCCTGCAGACCGCGGTCAACGCCTACCTGGTCCACGACGGCCGCCGGCTGACACTGGTGGACGCCGGCACCGCCGGCTGCTTCGGTGAGGGGCTCGGCCAGATCCCCGGCAACCTGCGCGCGGCCGGCTACCGCCCCGAGGACGTCGACGACGTGCTGCTCACCCACGCCCATCCCGACCACATCTGCGGCCTGCTCGACCGAGACGGGCGTGCGGTCTACCCGCGCGCCACCGTCTGGCTCTCGCGCGAGGACGCCGCCTACTGGCTCGACCCCGCCTCCGAGCGGGACCCGGCGACGCCCGAACTGTTCCGCCCGCTGTTCGCGATGGCGCGCGACGCGGTCGCGCCCTATCGCGCCGACGGCCGGCTGCGCCTGTTCGGCCCCGGCGACGCGCTGCCCGACGGCGTCGCCGCGACGCCGTCGCACGGGCACACGCCCGGGCACACCTCGTTCGTGTTCGAGGCCGGCGACGCGCGGCTGCTGGTGTGGGGCGACATCGTCCACTACCACGCGGTGCAGTTCGCCACGCCCGAAGCATCGTTCGAGGCGGATGCCGACCGCGCGCAGGCCATCGCCACGCGGCGCGAGCTGTTCGCGCGCGCGGCCGACGGCGGCTGGTGGGTGGCGGGCGCGCACCTGCCCTTCCCCGGGCTGGGCCACGTGCGCCGCGAGGGCGCGGCCTACGCCTGGGTGCCGGCCGAGTTCTCGCCGCTGCCGGCCTCGCCGGCGCCCTGAGCCAGCCCCAGCCAGCGCGAGACCACCGCGCGCGCCTCGTCGACGCCGGTCTTCTGCAGCGCCGAGAACACCTGCACGCTCACGCCGTCGCCGTAGGCCGCCTTCAGGTCGCGGCGCACCGCCTGCAGCGCGTTGGCGGAACCGCCGCGGCCGAGCTTGTCGGCCTTGGTCAGCAGCGCATGCGCCGGCAGGCCGCGCTCCACCGCGTAGCCCAGCATCTGCCGGTCGTAGTCCCTCAGCGGATGGCGGATGTCCATCACCACCACCAGCCCGCGCAGCGCCCCGCGACGGGCGAAGTAGCCGGCGATGAAGGCCTGCCAGTGCGCCTGCAGGTCCTTCGGGACCTTGGCGTAGCCGTAGCCCGGCAGGTCGACCAGGTGGCGGTCCTCGTGCGGCTCGACCTGGAAGAACACCAGCTGCTGGGTGCGGCCCGGGGTCTTCGAGACCCGCGCCAGCGCGTTCTGCTGGCACATGGCGTTGAGCGCGCTCGACTTGCCCGCGTTGGAGCGGCCGGCGAAGGCGACCTCGTAGCCGAGGTCGGGCGGCAGCTGCGCGGGCGTGTGCGCCGCCAGCCGGTAGCGGGCGCGTGCGAGGGGATTGGACATCCGCATAGGATCGCACGCCGCGCCCCGGGCGGGCGGCGCGCCCGCCGCGGCCGGGGACGCGTTTGACCCCAATCGCGGCGGCCGTCGATAATCCCGCGTCTGCCGGGCGCGATCGCGTCCGTGCCCTGTCGTCCGGAGCCCAGCAATGCGCCAAGCCCGCGCCTACGCTATCGCCGGCCTCGCCGCCCTCGTGGTCGGCGCGGTCGCCTTCGCCCAGTCAGAGACCGTGCCGCTCCCGGAGGAGACCCCGGTGGAGGCGGCGCCGCTGGACGACAACGCGGTGGCGTCGCTGGCCGAGACCCAGTGGGGCGACCCGCAGAACGGCGCCACCCTCGCCGGCACCTGCGCGGCCTGCCACGGCCTCGACGGCAACAGCGTCATCCGCGACGTGTACCCGGGCATCGCCGGCCAGAACGAGCTCTACATCGCCCACCAGCTCGCGCTGTTCAAGAGCGGCGAGCGGCCCAACGCCATCATGCAGCCCTTCGCCGCGATGCTGTCGCCGCAGGACATGCGCGACCTGGGCGCGCACTTCTCCGCGCAGGCCGCGCAGGCGGGCATCGCCGACGACGGCGAGGTGACCGAGGGCCCGTACGAGGGCCTGAAGTTCTACGAGGTCGGGCAGACGATCTACCGCCGCGGCGATCCCGAGCGGCAGATCCCGGCCTGCATGGCCTGCCACGGCCCCACCGGCGCCGGCATCCCCGGCCCGTCGTACCCGCACGTCGGCGGCCAGGTGTCCTGGTACACGACGCGCCGCCTGCAGGAGTTCCGCGCCGGCACCACCCACGAGCGCGACCGCCGCCTGTTCGACGTGATGGCCACCGTGGCCAACCGCCTGACCGACCAGGAGATCCAGGCGCTGGCCAGCTACATGGAGGGCCTGCACGCGCGCCCGGACGCCGCCACCCGCGCGCAGATGGCGCAGCTGGAGGGGACCGTGGAGGTGCCGACCCGCGGCGGCCCCGGCGCCACCGGCGATTCGGTGCAGACCGAGATGCCCGAGGTGCCCGCCGGCGCCCCCGGCGCGCCCGAGGTCGAGCCCACCGATCCGCCGCAGGCCCCGGCCCCGCAGGCCGAGGAGCCGCCGCCCGCGGAGCCCGAACCGCAGCCGTGAGGGACCGGCGCGCCCGGACCGTCGTGAACTTCGCCGCGGCGGGCGGGTCCAAGCCGTTACAGCCCCTTGGTGCTTCTTCGATCCATGCGCCGGCCCGCTCGATGCGGCCGGCGCTTTTTTTGCGGTGCCGGGTTGCGTTCCCGGCGATGGACCGTCCTCTGCCCGGAGCGTCGCGATGATCCCGTTTCGCCGGTTCCGCCGGGCCCTGGCCGCCGCCTGCCTGCTGGCCACCCTGCCCGCCTTCGCCCAGCCCGCGGCCGAGGACCCGGTCGAGGGCGTCGACTACGTCGCGATCCCCGACGGCCGCCCGCTGGCGCCGCTGGACGGGAAGATCGAGGTCGTCGAGATCTTCTCCTACGCCTGCGGCCACTGCGCCGACCTGCAGCCGCTGATCGAGCCCTGGCAGCGCGCGCTGCCGGCGGACGTCCGCTTCACCTACCTGCCGGTGGCCTACCGCACCAACGATGCGTTCGCGACCGCGTTCTTCGCCTCGCAGGCGCTCGGCACGCTCGAGACCACCCACCAGGCCACCTTCGACGCCATGCACCGCAACCGCCGGCTGCCGGGCAACGCCACCACCGGCGAGATCGCCTGGTTCTACGGCCAGCTCGGCGTGGACCAGGCGCGCCTGGAAGCGGCGATGGCCAGCGCCGAGACCGCCGAAAAGCTGAACGCGGCCCACGATTTCCTGCGCCGCAGTGGCGCACAGGGCACCCCGACCCTCATCATCAACGGCCGCTACCGCGTCCAGGCGCGCTCGCTGCGCGGCCTGCTGCAGACGGCCGACGCGCTGATCGCCCGCGAGCGCGCCGCCGCCGCCGCCCGCTGAGCCTTCCCGTTTTCCGTCGCCACGAGGTCTGTCCATGAAATTCCAGCACGCGTTCCTCTCCCTGCTGCTGGCCGGCGCGCTCGCCGGCTGCGGCCAGCGCGAAGAAGCCCCCGCCGCCGATCCGGCCGCCACGCCGCCGGCCGCGGAGGCCGCGACACCGGCCGCCGGGGGCGAGCCCCAGGCCGAGGCGCCCACCGCGCCCGCTGCGGACGGAAGCGCACCCGCCCCCGAGGGCGAGGCCCAGGCCGCCACGCCGCCGCCCGCGCCCAGCGCGCCGCAGGGGCCGGCCCCGGTCGAAGGCACCAACTACATCACCATCGAGAACGGCCAGCCGTTCCAGCCGCTGGACGGCAAGGTCGAGGTGGTCGAGGTGTTCGGCTACACCTGCCCCGGCTGCGCCGCGTTCGAGCCCACCTTCCGCGCCTGGAAGGCGCGCCAGCCGGCGGACGTGCGGGTGACCGCGCTGGCCGCCCCGTTCGGCGGCTTCTGGATGCCCTACGCGCGCGCGTTCTACACCGCCGAGTCGATGGGCCTGGTCGAGCGCACCCACGACAAGATGTTCGAGGCCATCCACATCCAGCGCAGCCTGCCAGTGCAGAACGCCACCGACCAGCAGATCGCCGGCTTCTACGCCCAGCACGGCGCCGACGCCGCGCAGTTCGCCAGCACCATGCAGAGCTTCGCGGTGAACGCCAAGCTCAAGCGCGCCGAGCAGTTCATCGCCCGCTCCGGCGTCGACTCCACCCCCACCCTGGTCGTCAACGGCAAGTACCGCGTGATCGGCGGGCGCTCCTACGACGACGTCCTCAACACGGTGGAGCACCTGGTCACCCGCGAGCGAAGCGCCAACTGAGCCCCCGCGCCGCCCCCACGACGTGCCGCCGCTCGCCATCCACCGCATCGCCGCCTCGCCCGGGAGCGGCGCCGACCGCTCCGCGCCGCCGTCACCGCACGGCGGCTACGGTGCGCCCGTCCCCACCCGCGAGACCGATCCCGCGATGGCCCGCGATGCCACCCTCCGGCGCCTGCGCCTGCTGAGCGCCAACATCCAGGCCGGCTCCAGCACGCGCCGCTACAGCGACTACGCCACCCGCAGCTGGTCGCACGTGCTGCCCACGGGCAACAAGCGCTGGGCGCTGGACCAGATCGCGCAGCTGGCCGGCGGCCACGACATCGTCGGCCTGCAGGAGAGCGATCCCGGCAGCTGGCGCTCCGGCTTCACCAACCAGACCCACTACCTCGCCGAGCGCGGCGGCTTCGACTTCTGGACCCACCAGCCCAACCGCAAGGTCGGCAACTTCGCCTCCAGCGCCAACGGGCTGCTGAGCCGCGTCGAGCCGGTGGAGGTGCACGACCATCCCCTGCCCGGCCGCATCTCCGGGCGCGGCATGCTGCTCGCGCGCTTCGGCCACGGCGCCGAGGGCCTGACCGTGGCCGTGGCCCACCTGTCGCTGGGCGCGCAGTCGCGCCGCTCGCAGCTCTCCTTCATCGCCGAGCTGCTGCACGACCACCCCAACGCCGTGCTGATGGGCGACTTCAACTGCACCGCCGACCGCCCGGAGATGGAGATCCTCTACCGCAACACGGCCCTGCAGCCGCCGTCCTGCGCGATCCAGACCTTCCCCAGCTGGCGGCCGCAGAAGGCCATCGACCACGTCCTGGCCACCCGTTCGCTGGTCTGCAACGACATGCAGGCCATGCCCGCCGCGCTCTCGGACCACCTCGCCGTCTCCGTCGCGCTCGACATCCCCGAGGCGGCGCTGCGCCAGGCCTAGGCCGCTACGGCCCGCACGACGGTCGGCCCGCTCCGGTCGCCGTCGGGAAGTTCCCGATACACGGCGGGACGCCCGCCCGCTAGGATGACCGGTCATCGGGAGACCGGCCGCACGGCGGCCACCGGGCAACAGGGGGTAATGCGATGTCGAGGACCTGCATGCGGGCGGATGGCCTGCGCGGGCGCGTATGGCCGTGGTTCGGCCGGTGCGCGCAAGGCTGGCTCGTGGGCGGACTGGCGCTGGCCGCGGCCACGGCGGTGCACGCGGTGGAGCCGCAGCACGAGTACCGCAAGCGGATCGAGTCGGCGCAGACCCTCACCGCACTGACCGACCAGCTGATGGGCGAGCAGGTGAGCCTGTACAACGGCGCCACCGAGTTCGTCGCCACCGACATCGACCTGCCGGGCAACGACGGCCTGCCGGTGCGGCTGTCGCGGCGCTTGCGCATCGAGCTGTTTCCCGTCGGCAACGGCGGTCCCTGGAATGCGAACCTGCGCGGCGCCGGCGACTGGGACGTGGACGTGCCCTACATCGCGGGCAATTTCGCCTCGGGCGCCAACGGCGGCTGGCCGGCCACGCGCTGCTCGCAGTCCTCGGTGCCCTACGTCGCCGGCTTCAATTCCACCGAGTTCTGGCAGGGCACCCAGGTACACGTGCCCGGCGAGGGCGACCGCGCGATGCTGATGCTGCAGGGCGTGCAGGTGCCGCAGCCCACCGACGGCGTGCAGCGGCGCTGGACCACGCGCGAGCGCGACATGTTCGCCTGCATCCCCATGCGCAGCGGGCTGGACGGCGAGGGCTTCGCGATGCGCACGACGTCCGGCCTCGAGTATCACTTCGACGTCGGCGTGAGCCGCAACGTCGGACAGATGTCCAAGCCCATCGCCGGCGTCGGTACCTACCATGTCAGCCGCTACCGGCAGTACCTGCTGGCGAGCCGGATCGTGGACCGGTTCGGCAACAGCGTGAACTTCCAGTACGACGGCGACGGCCGCCCGACCCGCATCGAGGGCAGCGACGGCCGGCTGATCCAGCTGACCTACACCAACGGCCAGCTGACGTCCGCCACCGCGCACGGGCGGACCTGGCAGTACCAGTACGCCGGCGCCTGGCTGTCGCGCGTAGTGCAGCCGGACGGCCATGCCTGGCAGTACGCCGCCACGGGCACCCTGACGCCTTCCTACGCGACCTGGGACGGCAACTCCAACGCTACCTGTACCGAGCAGCCGCCGGAGATCGAAGCCGCCTATACGCTGTCGATCACCCATCCCAGCGGCACCGTGGGCGCGTTCGCCTTCGCCAACCAGCGGCACTACCGCGCCGGCGTGCATGCCAGCGAATGCCAGCAGCACCACGCCAGCGGCGGCGGCGTGGTCGGCGGCACCTACTACTACACCCTCGGCACGCCCAACTTCTTCGACGTGATGAGCCTGCAGCGCAAGACGCTGACGGGCACCGGGCTGCCGACGCTCGAATGGGCCTACGCCTACGGCGGCAGCTACCAGGCGTTGTGGGGCAGCCGGAACTCGCCCGCGACCTACCCGTGCGCCAGTTGCCCGACCGAGAAGACCGCCACCGTCGTCCAGCCCGACGGCACCGTGCAGGAGTACCGCTACGGCTTCCTCTACGCGCTCAACGAAGGCCGCCTGCTCGGCAGCCGCACGCGCGCGGCCGGCGGGACGGTGCTGCGTACCGAATCCACGACCTACCTGGCCGAAGCCGACGCGGGCTCGCAGGCCTTCCAGCCGCGCTACGGCACCATCATCAACGGCGACGACCCGTCCACCGCCGCGGTGCGGCCGGTGACGCAGCAGGTCGTGGAGCAGGACGGCGCCCAGTTCGTCTGGCAGGCGCAGGGCTTCGACGCCTTCGCGCGTCCGACCCAGGCCTCGAAGTCGAGCAATCTGGTGGGCGCGACAGCGCGCACGGAGGTCAACGCCTACCACGACGACCTCGCGGGCTGGGTGCTCGGCCAGCCGTCGAAGCTGACGGTGAACGGCATCGTGGCCTCGGAGACGCTGTACGACAGCCGCGCGCAGCCGACGACGCTCCGCGAGTTCGGGCGCACGACGCAAACCCTGACCTACCACCCCGACGGTACCGTCGCCACCGTGGCCGACGGCCGCGGCCACGTCACCACGCTGTCCAGCTGGAAGCGCGGCGTGCCGCAGACCGTGCGCCACCCGGCCACGCCCGAGGCGCCCAACGGCGCGACCCGCTCGGCGGTCGTCAACGACGCCGGCTGGATCACCCGGGTCACCGACGAGAACGGGTTTGCCACGAACTACCAGCACGATGCGATGGGGCGCATCACCCGGATCGTCTATCCCACGGGCGACAGCGTGGCCTGGCACGACAGCACCTTCAGCCTGGTACGCGCGACCGCGGCCGCCTACGGCCTGCCGGCCGGGCACTGGCAGCATGCCGAGGTCACGGGACAGCGCAACAAGGTCACCTACCTCGACGCCCTGTGGCGCCCGGTGCTGGTGCACGAGTACGACGCCGGCAACGCGGCGGGCACCCAGCGCTTCACCCGCCAGGCCTTCGACCAGGCCGGCCGGGTGACCTTCGCCTCCTATCCCAGCG
>NZ_JAIWPR010000038.1 GCF_021191635.1 Alterluteimonas quercicellularis | reverse complement strand
CGCTCAGTACCGGTAGTGCTCCGGCTTGAACGGCCCTTCCACCGGCACGCCGAGGTAGTCGGCCTGGTCCTTGGTGAGCCGGGTCAGCTTCACGCCGATCTTCTCCAGGTGCAGGCGCGCCACTTCCTCGTCGAGCTTCTTCGGCAGGATGTAGACCTTGG
Source organism: Alterluteimonas quercicellularis (assembly GCF_021191635.1). Classification (GTDB taxonomy): domain Bacteria; phylum Pseudomonadota; class Gammaproteobacteria; order Xanthomonadales; family Xanthomonadaceae; genus Luteimonas; species Luteimonas quercicellularis. Next base: position 60,682 of record NZ_JAIWPR010000038.1, on the reverse strand, counting down.
GATCGTAGAAGTCCTTGTTCGCCCACAGGTCGATCTGCGCCAGCGTCTGGTTGGAGAACGAGTTCGACATCACGAAGCTCGGATGGCCGGTCGCGCAGCCCAGGTTCACCAGGCGGCCCTCGGCGAGCAGGCTGACGATGAAGTCGTATCGTTTGTCGAGTGGTTGCGGCTGCCGGGAAGTACCAGGCGGTCCGAAAGCACGCGCACGGGCAACCGTTTCACGTGCGCTGCGGGCCCCCGGAACTGGCAGCACAACCGATGACATACGCAGCGCGGCATGATCCCCCCACCTGTATCCGCCCGCATGTGCGGCATGGCGAGAAATCACTGGAAAGTCGCGTGCATTGGCTGTAAATGTCAGGTGCCCGTCGAATGTTGGTCGCTGTTGCGGCCGTGGCGACATGCGGGTACTCAGCCCCAAGGCCAACGACGATCGCGTGAGCACGCCAGAATCCATCATCGACGCCATGACTGCCGCCCAAGGTGCGCAGGGCGACTGTCTGTCGATCGAGCAGGCATTCCGACGCTACCACGGCGGGTTGATGAATTTCCTGCATCGCCGGTTGCGCAACGAGGACGATGCGGAAGACGTTGCGCAGGAGACGTATGCCCGCCTTGTGCAGGCATACGCGGGCAACCTGGCACCGGACACGGCATCGACCTTGATCTTCAAGATCGCCGACAACGTCGCCAATGATCTCTCGCGGAGGCGCAAGTCCCGCCATGCGGCCGAACACTGTCCGGTCGAACTGGTCCCGCTGGTCTCGGACGAGCCATGCCAGGAGCGGCGTCTTGAGGCCCAGCAGCAAGTGGAGCGGCTCTACGCCGCCATTGCCGGCCTGCCGCACAGATGCCAGCAGGTCTTCCTCCTCAACCGCGTGGACCGGATGACCTATCCCCAGATCGCACGCCATTGCGGCATCTCCGTCAGCATGGTCGAAAAGCACATCACCAAGGCATTGGCGGCGCTGCGTGAACAGGTGGGCGATGTCTTCTGATCCAGCATTGGCAGGTATCAGGGGCGTCGTGCCGTCGCCGGCGGACGCGCGCGCACAGGCCGAAGCCTGGTATGCGCGCCTGAACGCTGCGGATTGCTTGGACCTGGAGCGGCAGGCGTTCGCGCGCTGGCACGCGCGTCCGGGCAATGCCGAGGCCTATGCCGCGACCGAGCGGCTGCTGTCGAGCGTGGACGCCCTGGCTGAAGGCGATGCGCGCCTGCAGGCGCTGATGCAGCAGGTGCGGCGGCGACCCGCCGGCCTGGTCCAGCCTCGGCGCCGCTGGTCACGATGGGCGGCGGTTGCAAGCGTGGCGCTTCTTGCGTTGTTGGGGATGCAGATGGCTTCGATCCTGTCGTCCGTGCACGAGTTGAATTACGCAGCCAGCGAACAAGGCAGACGGGTCGCGTTGGAAGACGGGAGCGCGTTGCAGCTCGACACCGGCAGCCGCGTCGCCGTGCGCTTCGGCAGGCGCCAGCGCAGCCTGGAGCTGAGCGAAGGCCGTGCCCTGTTCGAGGTCGCACACGATGCCTCACGCCCGTTCGTGGTGCATGCGGGCACAGGCAGCATCACCGCGCTGGGCACGCGCTTCCAGGTGCAACACGAGGGTCGTCAGATCATCGTCACCCTGGCCGAAGGCGCGGTGACCGTGACCCGGGAGGCACCGGACGGTCGTCGCCAGCAGGCCCGTCTGCAGCCGGGCCAGGAACTGCGCTGGTCGGAGACCGAGGCAAACTGGATGTTGCGCGAGGCGGATACCGACGCGGTCCTGGGGTGGAGCCGTGGTCGCCTGATCTTCCGTGGCACGCCCTTGGCCGAGGTGGTGGCGGAAGCCAACCGCTACGCTACACGCAAGGTGGTGCTGGGCGATCCCGCCCTGGCCGACCTGCCGGTGCACGGCAATTTCATCGCCGGCGACGCCGACGCGATGGTCGCGGCCCTGGGCGCAGTGCTGCCGTTGCGGGTCGAGGAGGGCAGGCAGGAGATCCGGCTCCATCGCCGTTGAGGCGATGGCAGGCGACCGCGCCGGGGACGCGGCAGGGGTGTGGGGTTTCGCTGCGGGCGCGTATGTCTCTGGAGTGTCACGACATGGTGGCGTGACACCTGCCCATCGCCAGCCAGAGAGAATGCCCAATGGGGAACCGCGAGCCGCACGTCCGCTTCAGCCGGCTGTCGCACTGTCTCATGTTGTCGCTTGCCGTCGCTGCCGCGGGTGCGCTGCCGCACGCGCACGTCCACGCCCAATCGCGATCTTCGACGGCCGCAATGGTCGACTTCGACATTCCGGCCGGCGAGCTATCGGTCGCGCTCGATCGTTTCGCAGAACAGAGCGGTCTGCAGGTCGTCAGCGAGCAGCCGTTGCTGCAGGACGTGAAGGTACAAGCAGTGCGGGGGCGCTATGCAGCGGAAGACGCGCTGGGCAGGTTGCTGTCGGGGAGCGGACTCGGATATCAGCGGATCAATGCGCAGACCCTGGTGTTGAAGAAGCAGGCGGTGGCGCCCGCGCCGAGGCCGGAGACCCGCAGTTCTCCGGCCAGCGGGCCGCCGGCACAGGGTGAGGCCCAGGAATTGAGCGGCATCACCGTCACCGGCACCCGCATCCGCGGTGGATCGACACCGTCTCCGGTCATCACGATCGGCGCCGAGCGCATTACAGAAGAGGGTTTCTCCGACCTGGGCGAGGTGATTCGTAGCTTGCCGCAGAATTTTTCCGGTGGCCAGAACCCGGGCATCGTCGCCGGCGCCGAAGGCGGCGGCATCGGCAACCAGAACATCTCGGGTGGTTCGGCGCTCAACTTGCGCGGCCTGGGGCCCGATGCCACGCTCACACTGCTCAACGGCCGGCGGCTCGCCTACAGCGGATTCGTCCAGGCGGTCGATATCGACGCCATTCCGGTCGAAGCGGTCGATCGACTCGAGATCATTCCCGACGGCGCATCGGCGATCTATGGTTCCGACGCCGTGGGCGGCGTGGGCAATGTGATCCTGCGGCGAGACTATGACGGCCTGACCGTCGGCGCACGCTATGGCGGCGCGACGGATGGCGGGTTGGGAACGCGCTCATACACCGTCACCGGAGGTGCGAACTGGATGGATGGCGGATTCATCGCGACCTGGAAGGATTCCTCCGTCGACCCGATCTACTCAGATCAACGCCGCTACACCCGTCACCTCGACGGACCCACGACGCTCTATCCGCGCAGCGAACTGCGCAGTGGTCTGTTCAGCGGCCACCAATGGCTTGGCAACCGTGTCGAGTTGCGCCTGGATGCACTCAGGACCGAGCGCGACCAGCTCACCTACTATCCGGCGTATCCGACCCAGTACATCCCGGCCACGGCCGAGTCGACGATGACCTTCGTCTCGCCCTCGATCGAAGTCTCGCTCGCGCACGACTGGATGCTCTCGCTCGGCGCGACATGGGGGCGCGACGACACCATCTCCGGTCTGGGATTGGTCAATCGGGCGACGGGGGTGGAGACGCGACTGGCCAGCACTCGCTATCGCAACACGAGCGTGAGCTACGAGATCGGTGCCGAGGGTCCGTTGTTCACGCTGCCCGCGGGAGATGTACGGCTGGCGGCGGGTGCCGGCTACCGACGTAACGAGTTCGTGCAGGGCAGTCTGCTCAGCGGCGCGGTTGCCACCGATGGCGACGATGCCAGCCGCTTCGCCTATGCCGAGATCAATCTGCCGCTGATCGGCGCTGACAACAACATTCCCGGCGTGGAGCGGCTGGCGCTGACAGCGGCCGTGCGCGGAGAGGACTATGACAGTTCCGGTGGGGTCACCACCCCCAAGCTCGGCGTGGTCTACGCGCCAAATGCGGACGTCACGGTGACAGCATCCTGGGGGAGATCGTTCAAGGCGCCCACGCTCCTGCAACTGCATCAAATGCAGTCCGCCTATCTCTATTCTGCTGCCGCACTCGGTGGCAGCGGCTATCCCGCAGACGCCACGGTCCTGGTGCCATATGGCGGAAATCCCGATCTCGACCCCGAGCGGGCACGGACCTGGAGCGCCTCGATCAGGTTTCATCCCGAGGCGTTGCCGGCGCTCGAGATGGAGCTGGGCTGGTTCGACATCGATCTCAGCGGGCGGATCGCGCAGCCCTTGGTCTACCAGGCACAGGCGTTGAGCAATCCTGCCTATGCGGGCTTCATCGACTACTCGCCGACTGCCGAAGAACAAGCGAGCATCATCGCCAGTTCTCAGTTCAGCAATTTCACCGGCATGCCATACGACCCGCAGCAGGTCGTTGCGATTGCCTTCAACCGCTATATCAACACGGTCGCGCAGCGGGTCAAGGGGCTCGACTTCTCCGGTTCGTACCGGATCGATCTCGGGGCAGGCCGGATGACATTCCATGGCGCGCTCAGCTGGCTGGACAGCGCGCAACGCGCCACCGTGAACGACCATGTCGCCGACCTGTCGGGGATGCTGTTCTATCCGGCGAAGCTCAGTGGTCGGATCGGCGCTGTCTGGAGTCAGGGCGGATTGTCCGCATCGACCTTCGCCAACTACGCTGATGGTGTCACAAATTCCGTAGACGGGAGCAAGGGGGCGTCGTTCACCACCCTCGACACGACGTTGCGCTACACCACTGACGAGCGGCATGGAGCGTGGTCGGGCCTGGACCTCGCGCTGTCGGCGTCGAATCTGCTCGATCGCGCACCACCGTTGTACGTTCCGACCTCGTCCATCAATCCGCCGTATGACTCGACCAACTATTCGCCGGTCGGTCGATTCCTGAGCATCAGCGTGTCGAAGCACTGGTGATGTGGACCTTGTACGGAGCAGGCGAGATGGTGATTCGCAGGTCTCGTGCCATCGTTGGCACGGCAATCGCAAAGAAACGTTCCAAGTACGTCCCCCCGCTGGCGCTGGCAGCATCACTGGCCGCGCTGGCGGGCACGCATGCCGCGGAGCCGATTTCTCCGCGGCGGCTCATCGAAATCGTCGATATCAGCGGCCCGGCTGTGTCGCCCGATGGCGAGCGGGTTGCGTTCCGTACCGAGCAGGCCTCGGTCGAGCGCAACACCTATGATGCCGTGTGGTATGTCCAGGACATCGATGCGGACACCCCTGCACGCAGGGTCGGCGACGGCGGCGTTCCGCTGCGGACGTCCGCGGGGCTGCCGCTCCCGGCCTCCGTGGCGTGGTCGTTGGATGGACGCTGGATCTATTACCGAGCGCTGGTCGCCGGACGCATCGATGTCTGGCGTGCAAGCGCGGACGGCTCGGGTGCGGAACCGGTGACGCGCGACCCGGCGGATGTGCGCGCATTCGTGCTGGGCGAGGATGGCAAGACGTTGCGCTACAGCGTCGGGGCGACACGCGACGAAGTCGCCGCCGCGGAACAGTCGGAGTACGAACGTGGCATCCGTCTCGACCCGTCGGTCCCGATCGGACAAGGGGGGCTGTTCCGTTCCGGGAACATCGAGGGCCGCCTCGCGACGCAGCGGCTGGACGTGCGCGGTGACGGGTTCGCACGCCTTCCGTTGCTGTCCGAAGTGCCGGACCAGTGGAAAGAGATCGATCCGGCGACCGGACGCACGCGGATGCTCGCGGCATCCGAAGCACCACCATCACAAGGTGCCACCGTCGCGCTGCCCGCCAACATGCCCGCGCCATGGCGACAGGCGCACGATGCGGCGAACGACCGTATCGCCGTGCTGACCCGCGTTGGTCATCCAGGCGGCATGATCCGTAAGCCGGACGTCGAGTTGTCGGCATGGATGGGCAAGGATTTCCGACGGCATGTCCGCTGCCAGGCCGAGCCTTGCGTGGGCAAGGCGATCTCCGGGATCCAATGGAGACCGCACAGCGACGATGTGGTCTACACCGTGACCGAACCCATGGATGCGATGGCGCAATCCATCTTCCGCTGGGACGTGGTGACCGGTGAGGTGCTGCCGGTGCAGCGTTCGCGTGGGCTTCTCAACGGCGGAGAACGATACGGCGTCGAGGACGCCGGCTGCGGCCTGTCTGCCGAGGTGTCGGTCTGCGTTGCCGCAGACGCCAATCAACCGCCGCGTCTGGAACGGATCGACCTGGAGACGGGCGAGAGGCGGGTGCTGTTCAACCCGAACATGGCGTTGGCGAGTGATGTGTCCGCCGGCATCCCGGTCGAGCAACTGCGCTGGACGGACGCCGACGGGAGATCGTTCACCGGGCAGTTCTATGCAGCGCGCACGATCGGGGATCGCCCGCCACCGCTGTTCATCGCGTACTACTACTGCCCCGGCTTCCTGCGCAGCGGCTTCGGCGGAGAGTGGCCGCTGGCAAGCCTGGCCGAGCATGGGATCGCGGCACTGTGCATCAACTACGGCCCGTTCTATTTCGATGCGGTCGAGCGCTTCAATGTTGGCTTGTCGGCGGTGGAGAGCGCGGTGGATCTGCTGGCGTCATCCGGCCAGATCGACCGCGCCAAGGTCGGCATGGGGGAGCTGAGTTTCGGAACCGAAGTCACGCTGTGGACGGCGTTCAACTCCGATCTGCTGGCGGCGGCGTCGATCACCGGAGCGGTCCTCTCGCGCAGCATGTACCTGCATGGGACCTTGAAGGGCGAGGAATTCGTGTCGCGCGCCCGCACGATCTGGCAGCTCGGCTCTCCCGAGGAAACACCGCAGCGATGGGAGAGAATCGGGATTGAATTCAATCTGGACAAGATCAGGGCGCCGATCCTGATGCAGGTCCCCGAGCAGGAATACGTCTGGCTGCTCGATTCCGCCGTGCCGCTGATGCTGGATCGGAAGGCCGATGTCTATGTATTTCCCCACGCCCCGCATTTCAAATTCCAGCCCCGGCAGTTGCTGGCCGCGAACGAACGCAATCTGGACTGGTTCCGTTTCTGGCTGCAGGGCTACGAAGACCCTCACCCGGCCAAAATTGAACAGTACGAGCACTGGCGGGTAATGAAAGCCGCAATCGACGCGGGGGACGGCGGGACTTCCGCCGAGGCGATGCCAGGCGGCACGGATCGACATTGATCGGACGGGTCGTCTGCCCGGCATGGGGGCGTCATGGATGGCAATGCGCCGTCCAGGTCGAGCAGATTCGGGCCGTCACCTCGCCCGAAACAGGAACGGGCGCTGAGAAGCGCCCGTTCCTGTTTTCCGCAGCGACCGCGACCGCGCTCAGTACCGGTAGTGCTCCGGCTTGAACGGCCCTTCCACCGGCACGCCGAGGTAGTCGGCCTGGTCCTTGGTGAGCCGGGTCAGCTTCACGCCGATCTTCTCCAGGTGCAGGCGCGCCACTTCCTCGTCGAGCTTCTTCGGCAGGATGTAGACCTTGGGATCGTAGAAGTCCTTGTTCGCCCACAGGTCGATCTGCGCCAGCGTCTGGTTGGAGAACGAGTTCGACATCACGAAGCTCGGGTGGCCGGTCGCGCAGCCCAGGTTCACCAGGCGGCCCTCGGCGAGCAGGAAGATGCTGTTGCCGCCGTCGAAGGTGAACTTGTCCACCTGCGGCTTGATGTTGGTCTTCTGCGCGCCGGAGGCGTACAGCGCGTCCACCTGGATCTCGTTGTCGAAGTGGCCGATGTTGCAGACGATGGCCTGGTCCTTCATCGCCTGCATGTGCTCCAGGCGGATGATGTCCTTGTTGCCGGTGGTGGTGACGTAGATGTCGGCCTCGCCCAGGGTGTCCTCGACGGTCTTGACCTCGTAGCCGGCCATCGCCGCCTGCAGGGCGCAGATCGGGTCGATCTCGGTGACGACCACGCGCGCGCCGTAGGCCGACAGGCTCTGCGCGCAGCCCTTGCCCACGTCGCCGAAGCCGCAGACCACGGCGACCTTGCCGGCCAGCATCACGTCCATCGCGCGCTTGAGGCCGTCGGCCAGCGACTCGCGGCAGCCGTAGAGGTTGTCGAACTTGCTCTTGGTGACCGAGTCGTTGACGTTGATCGCCGGCACCAGCAGCTTGCCGGCCTCGGCCAGGTGGTAGAGGCGGTGCACGCCGGTGGTGGTCTCCTCGGACACGCCCTTCCAGTCGCGCACGACGGTGGTCCAGAAGCCGGGGCGCTCCTTGGCGACGCGCTTGAGCAGGTTCTTGATGACCTGCTCCTCGTGGCTGCCCGAGGCGCTGTTCACCCAGCTCTCGTCGCCCTGCTCGAGCTCGTAGCCCTTGTGGATCAGCAGGGTCACGTCGCCGCCGTCGTCCACGACCAGCTGCGGGCCGAGGAAGCCGCCGTCGCCGCCGGGGAACGACAGCGCGTCGAGCGTGCAGTCCCAGTACTCCTCCAGCGTCTCGCCCTTCCAGGCGAACACCGGGGTGCCGCTGACGGCGATCGCGGCGGCGGCCTGGTCCTGGGTGGAGAAGATGTTGCACGAGGCCCAGCGCACGTCGGCGCCGATGTCCTTCAGGGTCTCGATCAGCACCGCGGTCTGGATCGTCATGTGCAGCGAGCCGGTCACCCGCACGCCCTTCAAGGGGGCTTCGGGCGCGTACTTGCGGCGGATCGACATCAGGCCCGGCATCTCGTGCTCGGCGATGTCGATTTCCTTGCGGCCCCAGTCGGCCAGCGAGATGTCGGCGACCTTGTAGTCGCCATCGGTGGAGAATTGCCGGTCGTCCGGCTTGATTCGAGCGTTCATGGTGGGGCTCCGTCGTGGGGTGCCGTGGAGGCGGCACGCAGTCGGGGGCGCCGTTTGCGGAAACACCGGTAGCGAGCCTGGCCGGGCGCGTCGGCATCGACGGCACGGTCGCAGCGCCCCTCGCCACGGTGGCGGCCATTGTATCGCAGGCCGGCAGGGGTCGCCCCCGGGGCATGACCACCGCCACGGGCGCGCGCCCCGCGGGGCCGATACGCTGTCCGGTCGGTCCCGGGGAATCCCTACATGATCCGTCCACGCCTGCGCCCGTTCGGCGCGCTCCTCCTGTCCGCCGTCCTGCTCGCCGCCGCGGCCGCGCCCGCGGGGGCGCAGGCGCCCGCCGCGGAGGCCGCGCAGGGCAGCCCCTACCGCCTGCCGCCGCCGGAGCTGCAGGCGCTGGTCGACGCGCCCAGCCCGCCGCGGCTGTCGCTGTCGCCGCGCCGCGACCTCGCCGCCTACCTGCGCACGCCGGCGCTGCCCGGGATCGAGGTGGTCGCGCAGCCGGAGCTGCGGCTGGGCGGGCTGCGCATCCACCCGCGCACCCATGCCGCCAGCCGCTTCTCCTTCGCCGACGACCTCTGGCTGCAGGACATCGGCAGCGGTCAGGAACGCCGCATCGAAGGACTGCCGCAGCCGCTGGCGATCGACGCGATGGGCTGGGCGCCCGACCAGCGCCACCTGGCCTTCACCCAGGTCGATGCGCGGGCCGGACGGGTCGAGCTGTGGCTGGTGGACGTCGCCGCGCTGCGCGCGCGCCGCCTGCTCGAGCAGCCGCTCAACACGGTGACCGGCAACGGCTTCGAGTGGCTGCCGGACGGGCGCGGCCTGCTGGTGCAACTGCGGCCGCAAGGGCAGGGCGAGCCGCCGGCAGGCGACGGCATCCCGGCCGGGCCCAACATCCAGCAGACCGATGGCGGCGGCGTCGTGCAGAGCCTGCGCACCTTCCAGGACCTGCTGCGCAACCCGCACGACGAGCAGGTGTTCGCGCACTTCCTCACCACCCAGCTGGCGCGCGTCGACCTGTCTGGGCAGGCGACGCCGATCGGCGCGCCGGACCTGCACGTCGGCGCCTCGGTCTCGCCCGACGGCCGCCACGTCCTGCGCCAGCGCATCGAGCGGCCGTTCTCATACCTGGTGCCGTACTCGCGCTTCCCGCGGCGCATCGACGTCGTCGGCCTCGACGGTCAGGTGCTGCACACCGTGGCCGCGCTGCCGCTGGTCGAGGGCCTGCCGACCGGGCGCGACGCGGTGCCCACCGGCGTGCGCCGCATCGGCTGGCGCGCCGACGCGCCCGCCACGCTGGTCTGGGCCGAGGCCCAGGACGGCGGCGACCCGGCGCGCGAGGCCGCGGTGCGCGACCGCGTCTTCGCGCAGGCCGCGCCGTTCCGCGCGCCGCCGCAGGTGCTGGCCGACCTGTCGATGCGCTACCTGGGCACCCAGTGGGGCGACGGCGAGACCGCGCTGCTGACCGAGACCTGGTGGCGCACGCGGCAGCTGCGCGAGTGGCGGCTGGCGCCCGATGCCGGCCGCGCGCCGGCGCTGCTGCGCGAAGGCTCGTTCGAGGACCGCTACGCCGACCCCGGCACCGCCGTCACCCTGCCCGACGAGCGCGGCTTCCCGCGGCTGCTGGTGTCCTCCGACGGCGGCAGTCTCTACCGCATCGGCGACGGCGCCTCGCCGGAGGGCGACCGGCCGTTCCTGGACCGCCAGCCGCTGGACGGCGGCGCGCCGGAGCGGCTGTTCCGCTCGCAGGCGCCGTGGTACGAGATGCCGCGCGCGGTGCTCGACGCCGGCGCCACGCGCATCCTGACCACCCGCGAATCGCCCACCGAGCCGGCCAACTTCCAGCTGCGCACGCTGGGCGCCGGCGCGGGCGAGCCGGTGGCGCTGACCGCGTTCGCGCACCCGACGCCGCAGCTGCGCGACGTGCGCAAGGAGCAGATCCGCTACCGCCGCGCCGACGGCGTGGCGCTGACCGGCACGCTGTACCTGCCGCCGGGCTACGAGCCGGCCCGCGACGGCCCGTTGCCGCTGCTGATGTGGGCCTACCCGCAGGAGTTCAAGTCGGCGGACGCGGCCGGCCAGGTGACCGATTCGCCGTACCGCTTCAACGCCATCGGCTACTGGGGCCCGCTGGCCTACCTGGCCGCCGGCTACGCCGTGCTCGACGACCCGGCCATGCCGATCGTGGGCGAGGGCGACGCCGAGCCCAACGACACCTACGTCGAGCAACTGGTCGCCAGCGCGCAGGCGGCGGTGGACGAGGTGGTGCGGCGCGGCGTGGCCGACCGCGACCGCATCGCGGTGGGCGGCCACTCCTACGGTGCCTTCATGACCGCCAACCTGCTGGCGCACTCGCGGCTGTTCCGCGCCGGCATCGCCCGCAGCGGCGCCTACAACCGCTCGCTGACCCCGTTCGGCTTCCAGGCCGAGGAGCGCAACTACTGGCAGGCGCAGCAGACCTACCAGCGGATGTCGCCCTTCGACCACGCCGACCGCATCCGCGATCCGATCCTGCTCATCCACGGCGAGGACGACAACAATTCCGGCACCTTCCCGCTGCAGAGCGAGCGCATGTTCGCCGCGATCAAGGGCCTGGGCGGGCAGGCGCGGCTGGTGATGCTGCCGCGCGAATCGCACGGCTACCGCGCGCGCGAGTCGATCCTGCACATGCTCCACGAGACGCACGCCTGGCTGGAGACCCATGTGCGCAACGCGCCGCCGCGCAGCGAGGCGGCGGACGCCGCGCCCTAGGCGACGCTGCCGCCTCGCAGGAGCGCGCTCGCGCGCGACCGCGCCAGGTGTCGCCAGACCTGCGGCAGACGACGCACGCGTCGCCACGCGCGGAAGGCGGCGAGCGATGGCCGGAACCGCTTGCGCGGACCGTCGGAAGAAGCGGTCGCGCGCGAGCGCGCTCCTGCGCCCACCCACGCACGTGGGCGAAGTGGGGCCCTAGAGCCAGTCCGGATGCGGCAGCTCCGCGATGGCCGCGCGCAGGCTGTCGTTCCACTGCTTGCGCACCGTGGTGTAGTAGGGATCGTCCTCCCCCATGCGGCGCTGCACCTGCACCCGCAGGCTGTCGCGGCGATAGACCAGCAGGTCGATCGGCGGCCCCACCGAGAGGTTGGAGCGGATGGTGGAGTCGAACGAGACCACCACGCACTTGGTCGCCTCGACCAGCGAGGTACCGGAATCGATCACGCGATCGAGGATCGGCTTGCCGAACTTGGTCTCGCCGGTCTGGAAGAACGGCGTCTCGTCCGAGTTCTCGATGAAGTTGCCCTCGGAGTAGACCAGGAACAGCCGCGGCGCCTCGCCGCGGATCTGCCCGCCGAGGATGAAGGTGGCGCCGGGATCGATGCCGCTGGCCTTGAGATAAGCCGCGTCGCGGCCGCGGATCTCGCGCATGGCGTCGCCGAGCAGGGTGGCGACCTCGAACATCGAGCCGGCGTTGTGCACCCCCAGCTGCGAGGGCGCGTGCCGCGCGCGCTGCTCGAGCAGGTTCAGCGCGTTCTGGCTGACCGACAGGTTGCCCGCCGACAGGGTCACGATCACCCGCTCGCCGTCCTCGGCGATCACGCGCATCTTGCCGAAGCGGCCGATGTCGTCGACGCCGGCGTTGGTGCGCGAATCCGAGGCCAGGATCAGGCCTTCCTCGAGGTTGAGTCCAACGCAGTAGGTCATCGCGGCGGCGGCATCCGGTGGGCGGGTCGACGGCGTGTGAAGATACTGGCCCCGCCCGCGCGGCGGAAGGGATTGACCTTCATCCCGCGCTCTGCCATTGGCGCTGGCCGCCGCCCTCCTTGTCGCGCCGCTGGGTGGGAACCATGAACTGCGCGTGGATCGCCTGGCCCAGCGCGCTCAGGCGATCCATGGTGTCCTGCAGGTAGGGTTCGAGGCCGCTGGCGATGACCTCGTCGATGCGCGCGTAGCGCGACTGCGCCCACAGCCCCCCGGCCAGCCGCTCCACCTCCATCGCCTGCCCCCCGGAGAGCTTGCGCAGCACCCGGTGCAGCGTGCCCACGCAGGTCAGCAGCGAGCGCGGGTTCTCCTCGCGCAGCAGCATCAGCTCGGTCACGCCCACCGGGGTCACCGACTCGCGGTACAGGCGCCGGTACATCTCGAACGCCGACAGCGACTGCAGCAGCGCGCTCCACTGGAAGTACTCCACCGCGTCGCGCGCCTCGCCGCTCTCGGGCAGGTCGGTGCCGCTGCCGATGACGTCGAGCAGGCGCACCGCCCAGTCCGCGCGCTCGATGAAGGCGCCCAGCGAGAGGAAGTGGTAGCCCTCGCCGCGGCCGAGCGTCCCCACCGTCACCCCGCGGAACGAGGCCGAGCGGCTCTTGACCCACTCCAGCACGTTGCTGACGCCCTCGGCGCGGATGCGCGGCCAGCTGCGGGTGCGGAACTCCAGCCAGGAGGCGTTGAGGTCCTCGTACATCTCCGAGGTGATCGCCACGCGCTGGGCGCGGGCGTTCTCGCGCGCGTCGCGGAAGCAGCTGTAGATCGAGGAGGGGTTGTCCGGCGACAGCAGCAGGTGCCGCAGCACGTTCTCGGAGTCGATCGGGCCGTGCAGGGCGGGGAAGGACTCCGCCAGCCCCAGCGCGTCGAGCGCGCGCCGCCAGGGCGCGGCCTCCGACTTCCCGCGGTCCAGGCGCTCGGGCAGCATGGCGATGCGCAGGGTCACGTCGACCAGGCGCGCGGTGTTCTCGGCGCGCTCCATGTTGCGCGAGACCCAGTAGAGGTCGCTGGCGGTCCGACAGAGCATCAGCCCTCCAGCACCCAGGTGTCCTTGGTGCCGCCGCCCTGCGACGAGTTCACCACCAGCGAGCCTTCGCGCAGCGCGACCCGGGTCAGGCCGCCGGGGATCACGTGGATGCGCTGCCCGCTGAGGATGTACGGGCGCAGGTCGATGTGCCGCGGCGCCAGCCCGCTCTCGACGAAGGTCGGGCAGGTCGACAGCGACAGCGTCGGCTGGGCGATGTAGTTGCCGGGATCGGCCAGGATGCGCGTGCGGAACTCCTCGATCTCCGCGCGGCTGGCGGCCGGGCCCACCAGCATGCCGTAGCCGCCGGCGCCGTGGACTTCCTTCACCACCAATTCGTCCAGGTGCTCCAGCGTGTAGCGCAGGTCGTCCGGGTCGCGCAGCATGCGCGTGGGCACGTTGTGCAGGATCGGCTCCTCGGACAGGTAGAAGCGGATCATCTCGGGCACGTAGGGGTAGACCGACTTGTCGTCGCCGACGCCGGTCCCCGGCGCGTTGGCCAGGGTCACGTTGCCGGCGCGGTAGGCGGCGAACAGCCCCGGCACCCCCAGCAGCGAGTCCGGGCGGAACACCGTCGGGTCGAGGAAGTCGTCGTTGATCCGGCGGTAGATCACGTGCACGCGCTGCGGCCCGCGGGTGGTGCCCATGTAGACCATCTCGTCGCGCACGAACAGGTCCGCGCCCTCCACCAGCTCCACGCCCATCTGCTGGGCGAGGAAGGCGTGCTCGAAGTAGGCGGAGTTGGCCGCGCCCGGGGTCAGGACCGCGACCGTGGGATTGTCGATGTTGGCCGGCGCCGCCTGCCGCAGCACCTCCAGCAGGGCGTCGGGGTAGCGCTCGACCGGCGCGATCTGCTGGCTGGCGAACAGCTCGGGGATGAGCCGCGCCATCATCCGCCGGTTCTCCAGCATGTAGGACACGCCGGAGGCCACGCGCAGGTTGTCCTCCAGCACGTAGTACTCGCCGTCGCCGGCGCGCACCAGGTCGATGCCGGAGATGTGCGAGTAGATGCCGCCCGCCACCGCCAGGCCGTGCATCTCGGGGCGGAACTCGCTGTTGTCGAGCACCAGTTCCGGCGGCACCCGGCGCTCGCGCAGGATGCGCTGCTCGCCGTAGATGTCGCCCAGGAACAGGTTGAGCGCGTGCACGCGCTGGCGCAGGCCGGCCTCCAGCATCCGCCACTCGGCCGCCGGCACGATGCGCGGCACGATGTCGAAGGGGATCAGCCGCTCGTTGCCGGCCTCCTCGCCGTAGACCGAGAAGGTGATGCCCACGCGGTGGAAGGAGACCTCGGCCTCGCGCCGCTTGTGCGCGAGCTGGTCCTCGGGGGTGGTGCGCAGCCAGGCGTCGAGCGCACGGTAGTGGGCGCGGACTTCGCCCCTCGCGTCGTGCATCTCGTCGTAATGGGCGGTCACCCGGACTCCGTGGCTGGTCTTCCCGGTCCAGGGATATCACGTCGGCGGCGCCTTGCAAAGCGGGCCCGTGCCGGTCGCGTCCGGACCGCCGTGGCGGACGCCGGAAAAAGCGATGGGCCGCGCGGGGCGGCCCATCGGGCGGTGCGGTGGCGCCGGGCCGCGCCCTACTTCAGGCCGGCGTCCGCGCGCAGCGCATCGGCGCGGTCTGTCTTCTCCCACGAGAACGCGGTCGCGTCCACCCGCTCGCCGGCGCCGTTGGTGTAGGCGAACGGCTTCGGCTTGCGGCCGAAGTGGCCGTAGGACGCGGTCTGCTGGTACATCGGGTGGATCAGGTCGAGCATGCGGATGATGCCGTAGGGCCGCAGGTCGAAGTGGGCGCGGATCAGCTTCTCGATCTTCTCGTCCGGGACCTTGCCGGTGCCGAAGGTGGTGACCGAGATCGAGGTCGGCTCGGCCACGCCGATGGCATAGCTGACCTGCACCTCGCACTTGTCGGCCAGGCCCGCGGCGACCACGTTCTTGGCCACGTAGCGCGCGGCGTAGGCGGCCGAGCGGTCGACCTTGGAGGGGTCCTTGCCGGAGAACGCGCCGCCGCCGTGGCGGGCCATGCCGCCGTAGGTGTCGACGATGATCTTGCGCCCGGTCAGGCCGCAGTCGCCGACCGGGCCGCCGATGACGAACACCCCGGTCGGGTTGATGTGCACCTTGTTCTTCGGCAGCGACTCCAGCCACTTCTTCGGCAGCACCGGCTTGAGCACGTGCTCGCGCACCGCCTCGACCAGGTCCTTCTGCTTGATGTCCGGGTCGTGCTGGGTGGAGAGCACCACCGCGTCCAGGCCGATCACCTCGTTGCTGCCGTCGTAGCGCAGGGTGACCTGGCTCTTGGCGTCCGGGCGCAGCCACTTCAGCTTGCCGTTCTTGCGCACCTTGGCCTGCTGCTCGACCAGGCGGTGGCTGTAGTAGATCGGGGCCGGCATGTACTCCGGCGCCTCGTTGCAGGCGTAGCCGAACATCAGGCCCTGGTCGCCCGCGCCCTGCTCCTCGGGCTTCTTCTGCTTCTTCCTGGTGCCGTCCACGCCCGCGGCGATGTCCGGCGACTGCTTGCCGATCAGGTTGAGGATGCCGCAGGTATGGCCGTCGAAGCCGACGTCGGAATCCGTGTAGCCGATGCCGTTGATGACCTTGCGGGTCAGGTCCTCGATGTCCACCCACGCGCTGGTCGTCACCTCGCCGGCGACGATCGCCACGCCGGTCTTGACCATGGTCTCGCAGGCCACGCGGGCGCGCGTGTCCTGGGCCAGGATCGCGTCCAGGACCGCATCCGAGATCTGGTCGGCGACCTTGTCCGGATGGCCCTCGGACACCGATTCGGAGGTGAACAGGTAGCTCGACATCGGCAATATCCCTTTATTCGGATGAAAAGATGGCCGCGCATGATACAGCGGCGGCCGGCGCTTTGCATGGTGCTGCGGGCGGCGTTGGGGCAAGGTTAAACCGGATCCGCGCGGCGCCGGCCGTCATCGCGCCGACGCGCCGCCGCAACCGCGCTGTCGCCTGGCGGGCGCAGGCTGCCGGCCATCCGGGCCGCCCAGCGACGCCGATGCCCCAGCTCGAAGACCGCCTGCAGCAGCGCTACCCGCACTGGTTCCGCGGCCGGCGCGCCGGCATCGCGCGCCCGCTGCTCGAGCGCGTGGGCCGCTGGTCGCGGCTGGAGGCGATCGAGGCCTTCCTCGGCGCCCATCCCGGGTTGCACGGCTTCGCGTTCGTCGCCGCGGCGCTGGACCACCTGCGCGCGCGCTACGCGGCGGTGGACGCGGCGCGGATCCCGCCGCACGGCCGGCTGCTGCTGGTCGCCAACCATCCTTCCGGCGCGCTCGACGCGCTGGCGCTGCTGGACTGCGTGGGGCGGGTGCGGCGCGACGTGCGCATCGTCGCCAACGACCTGCTCGCCGGCCTGGCGCCGCTGTCGGACCTGCTGCTGCCGGTGCGCGTGGGCGCGCGCAACTCGGCGCTGTTCTACGGCGCCTCCGCGCTGTTCAAGCCGGCCGGCACCGCGCTGCTGGCGCGCGAGATGTTCGCGCGTCGCGGGCGCCCGCTCACCCTGTGGGTGGGCGAGCCGCTGCGGCTGCCCGACGACGAGGACGCCGGCGCGCAGCTGCGCCGGGTGCGCGAGGCGCTGTACGCCCTGGGCCGGCGGGTCGCGCCGGCCGCCCGGCCGCTGGCGGCGCCGGCCGACCCGGCGCGCGTGGCGGCGCAGCTGGCGGGCGCCGAACTGCTCGGCCAGACCGCCGACGGCAAGCAGATCCGGCTGGCGCGCTGCGCGGCCGGCTCGCCGCTGCTGCTGGAACTGGGGCGGCTGCGCGAGCTGGCCTTCCGCGGGGTCGGCGAGGGCACGGGACGCGCGCGCGACCTCGACCGCTTCGACCCCGACTACGAGCACATCGTGGTGTGGGACGCGGCCGCCGCGCGCATCGCCGGCGCCTACCGGGTCGCGCGCGGTGCGCGGCTGCTGGCCGAACGCGGGCTGGGCGGGCTCTACACCGCCTCGCTGTTCCGCTACGCCGACGACGCCATCCCGCGCATCGCGCAGGGGCTGGAGCTGGGGCGCAGCTTCGTCGCGCCGGAGTACCGGGGCGGCCGCAGCCTCGACTACTTGTGGCAGGGGATCGGCGCCTACCTGCGGCGGTACCCGCAAGTGCGCTACCTGTTCGGCGCGGTCTCGATCAGCGCCGCGCTGCCGCGCGCGGCGCGCGAGCGGCTGGTGGCCCACTACGCGCGCTACCACGGCGCCGGCGAGGCGATCGCCGAGGCCGTGCGGCCGTTCCGCTACCTCGCCGCGCCGCCCGACGTCCCCGGCCCCGACGCCGAGCGCGCGTTCGAGGCGCTGCGCGCCGACCTCGCCGCGCTGGGCGCCGCGGTGCCGGTGCTGTACCGGCAGTACACGGAACTCTGCGAGCCCGGCGGCGCGCGCTTCCTCGCCTTCGGCGTGGACCCGGGCTTCAGCGACTCCATCGACGGCCTGATCGAGGTCGACCTGCACCGGCTGCGCGCACGCAAGCGGCAGCGCTACCTCTCCGACACCGGGATGCCCGCATGAAGACCCTGCAGCCGCTCCGACGCGCCGTGTTCCTCTCCGACACCCACCTGGGCTCGCGCCACTGCCACGCCGCGGACCTGGCCCGCTTCCTCGCCGGCCTGCGCTGCCAGCGGCTGTACCTGGTCGGCGACATCTTCGACCTGTGGTGGATGGCGCAGCGGCGCGCGCACTGGGGGCCGGCCCACCACGAGGCGATCGAGGCGCTGCACGCGCTGCGCCGCGCCGGCACCGAACTGGTCTACATTCCCGGCAACCACGACCGCGCGCTGCGCCGCGCCTG
Organism: Alterluteimonas quercicellularis; assembly: GCF_021191635.1. Taxonomy (GTDB): domain Bacteria; phylum Pseudomonadota; class Gammaproteobacteria; order Xanthomonadales; family Xanthomonadaceae; genus Luteimonas; species Luteimonas quercicellularis. The sequence goes on along the minus strand of NZ_JAIWPR010000038.1, from coordinate 42,535 downwards.
CGGCCTGGCGCTGCCCGCCGCGCGGGTGCGCCGGCGCGCGATCCACGTCACCGCCGACGGGCGCCGCCTGCTGGTCACGCACGGCGACGACTACGACGGGGCGACCCGCTTCGGCGGCCTGCAGGAAGCGCTGGGCGACTTTCTCCACGACCGCATCCTCACCGGCAACCTGCTGCTCAACGCGCTGCGGCGGCGGCTCGGCCTGCGCTACTGGTCGCTGGCGGAGTTCCTGAAGCGCCGCAGCGGCGCCGCCGAGCGCTACATCGAGCGCTTCGTCCGCGCCGGCCTGGACGATGCCGTGCGGCGCGGGCTGGACGGCATCGTCTGCGGGCACATCCACCGCCCCGCGCTGTGCGAGCGCGGCGGCCTGGTCTACGCCAACGACGGCGACTGGGTGGAGAGCCTGACCGCGCTGGTCGAGGAGCAGGACGGCCGCCTGCGGCTGCTGGCCCACACCGGCGAGACCCTGGCCGAGCTGCCGCCGCGCGGCGGCGAGGCGGCGCCCGCGCGAACGCTGGCGCGCGCGGCCTGACCGCCCGCGGTTCGCGCCGGCGCGCGGGGCGGGGCTGCTAGCATGCCGGCATGGATTCGCTGACCCAGATTCTGCTCGGCGCCTCGGTCGCCGCGGCGGTGGTGCCCGCGCGCCACCGCCGCGCGGCGATGGCCGCCGGCGCCGCGCTCGGCACCCTGCCGGACCTCGATTCCTTCCCGCTGATGCTGCTCACCGACGACCCGGTGGCGCTGATGACCCTGCATCGCGGCCTGACCCATTCGCTGCTGGTGCTGCCGCTGGTGGCATGGGCGATCTGGGCCTGGTTCCGGCGCCGCGGCGGGCGCGTGGCGGAGGCGCCGCGGCGCTGGTTCTGGGCCATCCAGCTCGCCCTGGTGACCCACCCGCTGCTGGACGCCTTCACCGTCTACGGCACCCAGCTGCTGTGGCCGCTGCCCACGCCGCCGGTGATGTGGTCCAGCCTCTTCATCGTCGATCCCGGCTACACGGTCTGGCTGCTCGCCGGCGTGCTGGTCGCGCTGTGGGCCGGGCCGCGCCCGCTGGCCGGCCGCGCGCTGGCGGTGGGCCTCGCGCTGAGCACGGCCTACATCGGCTGGTCGCTGCTGGCCAAGGCCCTGGTCGATCGCGAGGCCGGGCGCGCGCTGGCCGCCGCGGGCCTGGGCGATGCCCCGCGCTTCTCGGTGCCGATGCCGTTCAACACGTTGCTCTGGCGGGTGGTGGCGATGACGCCCGACGGCTTCGTCGAAGGTGAGCGCTCGCTGGTGGCCGACCGCGGCCCGATGCGCTTCCGCGCCCACGCGTCCGACACCGCCGCGCTGCGGGCCGCCGGGGACGTGCCGGCGGTGCGCCGCCTGGCCTGGTTCAACCACGGCTTCATGAAGGCGCAGGTGCAGGACGGCACGCTGGTGCTCAGCGACCTGCGCATGGGCATCGAGCCGGCCTACACCTTCAACTTCGCCGTCGCGCAGCGGGACGGCGGCGCCTGGCGCGCGCTGGCGCCGCCGCGGCAGCTGCCCGGGGCGCTGCCGCGCCAGGACCAGCTGGCGGTGGCGTGGCGGCGCATCTGGCGCGAACCGGAACCCGCGTCCGACGCCGCGCCGTCGCCCGCGCCCGCCCCGACTACCGACGCCGCTTCGCGCTGAGCGCTCAGGCGGCGGCGTCGAACCCGGGATCGGCGCCGGCGATCAGCGCGTCGAAGTAGTCGCGGGTGAGCGCGATCTGCGCCTGCGCGGTCTCGGCGCGGTTGACCGCCGCGCGGAAGGCGTGCTGCTCGGGACGGTCCCTGGCGTACCAGCCCAGGTGCTTGCGCGCGATGCGCACGCCGGCCGGCTCGCCGTAGAAGGCGTGCAGGGCCTCCAGGTGGCCGAGCAGCAGGTCGCGCACCTCGTGCAGCGACGGCGGCGGCAGGCGCCTGCCGGTGGCCAGGTGGTGGGCGATCTCGCGGAAGATCCACGGCCGGCCCTGCGCGGCGCGACCGACCATCACCGCGTCGGCGCCGGTCGCGGCCAGCACCGCCGCGGCCCGCTCGGGCGTATCGACATCGCCGTTGGCGATCACCGGGATCGCGGCGCGCGCCTTGATCGCGGCGATGGTGTCGTACTCGGCGAGGCCGGTGTAGTGCTGGTCGCGGGTGCGGCCGTGCACGGCCAGCGCGGCGATGCCGGCGGCCTCGGCGATGCGGGCGATCTCGGGCGCGTTGCGATGCGTGGCGTCCCAGCCGGTGCGGATCTTCAGCGTCACCGGCACGTCCACCGCCGCCACCACCGCCTCCAGGATGCGCGCGACCAGCGCCTCGTCGCGCATCAGCGCCGAACCGGCCCAGGCATTGCAGACCTTCTTCGCCGGGCAGCCCATGTTGATGTCGATCAGCTGCGCGCCGTGGTCGACGTTGTGACGCGCGGCCTCGGCCAGCGCGGCGGGCTCGGTGCCGGCGATCTGCACCGAGACCGGGGCCGGCTCGCCGTCGTGGTCCATGCGGTGGCGCGACTTGCGGGTGTGCCAGAAGCGCGGGTCGCTGCTGGTCATCTCCGAGACCGCCAGGCCCGCGCCCAGGCGCTTGCACAGCTGCCGGAACGGCTTGTCGGTGACCCCGGCCATCGGGGCCAGGATCACGCGCGGTTCGATGCGGTAGGGGCCGATCTGCATCCGCGCATTGTAGGCAGGCAAAACCGGGGTCAGAGTCTGTTTTCCCGAAGAAAGTCGACTCTGACCCCGGTTCTAGTCCGTGCCGGGCCGCAGCCGCGGCATCGCCGCCGCGGCGCCGGCGGCCTCGGTGGAGGCGGCGGCGTAGCGGGTGGCGAAGCGCACCTGGTCCGCGAACGGCAGGCCGGGCCGCTGCGCCAGCGCCGCGGCGAGCGCGCCGTTGAAGGCGTCGCCGGCGCCGGTGGTGTCGACCACGCGGGCCGGGCGGCCGGGCACGCGGTAGCGGGCGTCGCCGTCGCCGAACGCGGCCGGGTCGGCGTGGGAGACGAAGCAGCCCGCGGCGCCCAGGGTGACCACCGCGCTGCCGCGCGGGAGCAGGGCGCGGCACAGCGCGTGCAGGGCGTCGTCGGCGAGCGCGGCGACGGCGTCGGGATCGACGCGCTCGCCGCCGTGCGCGGCCAGCAGCGCGGCGAACTCGCTCTCGTTGGGCGTGATCAGGTCGCAGGCGGCCAGCAGCGCCGCGTCCACCGGTGCGTTGGCCGGCGCCGGGTTGAGCATCGCCAGCGCGCGGCCCTCGCGCGCGGCGTCGAGCGCGGCGCGCACCGCGTCCAGTGGAGACTCCAGCTGCGCCAGCACCACCGCGGCCCCGGCCAGCGCAGGCGCCTGCGCGGCCACGAAGGCGGCGTCGAGCGCGGCGTTGGCGCCCGGGCCGATCACAATCGAGTTGCGGCCCTCGGCGTCGGTGTAGATGCCGGCGGTGCCGGTCGGGGCGTCGCTGGCGAGCGCGTGCAGGCCGATGCCGTCGCCGGCGGCCAGCCCGCGCGCCAGCGCGCCGCCGGCATCGTCGCCGAGCGCGCACAGGAAGCGCACCTCGGCGCCGGCGCGGCGTGCGGCGACCGCCTGGTTGAAGCCCTTGCCGCCCGGCCCGGTGGCGTACTCGCCGCTCAGCGTCTCGCCCGGCCGCGGCAGCCGCGGCGCCCGCCAGACGTGGTCGACGTTGAAGGACCCGACGACGGCGACGTGCGGCATGCCGGCCCCGCTCAGGCGAAGTGGGTCAGCACGCCGGCGATGGTGGCGGTCATCATCGTGGCGATGGTGCCGCCCAGCACCGCGCGCAGGCCGAAGCGGGCCAGGTCCTGGCGGCGGTCGGGGGCGAGCCCGCCGATGCCGCCGATCTGGATCGCGATCGAGCTGAAGTTGGCGAAGCCGCACAGGGCGTAGGTGGCGATCAGCCGGCCGTCCTCGGTCAGGCTCACCCCGTCCACGCGGCCGTTGACGATCTCGGCCAGCTGCAGGTAGGCGACGAACTCGTTGATGACCACCTTCTGCCCGATCAGCGAGCCGACCACGCCGGCGTCCTGCCACGGCACGCCGATGATCCAGGCGATCGGCGCCAGCACGAAGCCGAAGATCGTGGCCAGGTCCAGCGGGCGGCCCAGCGACGCCTCCAGGCCGGTCCACTCGCCGAACCAGGTCAGCGGGGCGTTGACCATCGCGATCAGGGCGATGAAGGCCAGCAACATCGCGCCGATGTTGAGCGCCAGCCGCAGGCCGTCGCCGGCCCCGGCCGCGGCGGCGTCGATGATGTTGCTGGTGGTCTTCTCGACCTCCATCTTGACCGTGCCGCGGGTCAGCGGTTCGCCGGTCTCGGGGATCAGGATCTTGGCGATCACCAGGGTGGCCGGCGCGGCCATGATCGAGGCGGCCAGCAGGTGCTTGGCGTAGAAGGCCTGCTGCTCGGGATCGCCGCCGCCGAGCATGCCCACGTAGGCGGCCAGCACGCCGCCGGCGATGTGGGCCATGCCGCCGATCATCATCGTGATCAGCTCGGACTCGGTCATGCGCGAGATGTAGGGGCGCACCGTGAGCGGCGCCTCGGTCTGGCCGATGAACACGCTGGCGCAGACGCTGGTGGTCTCGGCGCCCGACACGCGCATCACCTTGGTGATGGCCAGCGCCATCATCCGCACCACGAACTGCATCACGCCCAGGTGGTAGAGCACGCCCATCAGCGCGGCGAAGAAGATGATCGTCGGCAGCACCTGGAAGGCGAAGATGAACCCGTAGGTCTCGGTGTCCATCAGGTTGCCGAAGATGAAGGTGGAGCCCGCGGTCACGAAGCCGAGGATCCTGACGAAGCCGTGGCCCAGCCAGTCGAACACTTCGCGCCCGCCGGGCACCAGCAGCACCAGCGCCGCGAACACGATCTGCAGCGACAGGCCGGTCGCGACCAGGGTCCAGTCCACGCGGCGCTTGTTGTTGGAGAACAGCCAGACGATGCCCACGAGCACCACCAGACCGAACAGGCCGAACCCGACCCGTGCCAGACCTTCCATCGAACGCCCCTGGACGCTTGCAGACCGCGCAGGTTAGGCGAGCGGGCAGGTGGCGGCAACCGCGGGGGGGCGGGCGCCCGGGCGGCCGGCCCGCCGGCGTGGGTCCGCGGGCGCGGCGCCGCTAAACTGGGTTCCGGGCCCCCCAGGATCGCCGCCGCCATGCAGTACCGCCGCCTCGGCCACTCCGGCCTGCAGCTGTCCGCCCTGTCGCTGGGGGCCTGGGCGACCTTCGGCACCCGGGTCGGGCGCTCGGAGGCCCGCGAGCTGGTGGCCGTGGCCTGGGACCACGGCATCAACTTCTTCGACAACGCCGAGAGCTACGCCCAGGGCGACGCCGAGCGGATGATGGGCGACGTGATCGCCGACCTGCGCCTGCCGCGCGACGGCTACTGCGTGTCGAGCAAGGTCTACTTCGGCTCGGCCGCGTCGCCGCGGCCCACCCAGCGCGGGCTGTCGCGCAAGCACGTGCACGACGCCTGCCACGCCGCCCTGGCGCGGCTGCGCGTGGAGTATCTCGACCTGTTCTTCTGCCACCGCCCCGACCCGGACGCGCCGGTGGCCGAGACGGTGTGGGCGATGGACACCCTGATCCGCCAGGGCAAGGTGCTGTACTGGGGGACCTCGGAGTGGCCGGCGGCGCTGATCCGCGAGGCCGCCGACCTCGCCCGCAAGCACCGCCTGCACCCGCCGACGATGGAGCAGCCCGAGTACAACCTGCTGCACCGGCGGCGGGTGGAGCTGGAGTACGCGCCGCTCTACGGCGAGCTGGGCCTGGGCGCCACGACCTGGTCGCCGCTGGCCTCCGGCCTGCTCACCGGCAAGTACAACGCCGGCGTGGCCGAGGACAGCCGGCTCGGCCATCCCGCGCACGCCTGGCTGCGGCCCGGGGTGCTGGAGGAGGGGCGGCGGCTGGAAAGGGCGCGCGCGTTCGCCGCGCTCGCCGCCGAACTGGGGCTGGCGCCGGCGCCGCTGGCCATCGCCTGGTGCCTGCGCAACCCGCACGTGTCCACGGTGCTGCTGGGCGCCAGCCGCGTGGCGCAGCTGCTGGAGAACCTGCAGGCGCTGGACCTGGCCGAGCGCCTCGACGCCGCGGCCTGGCGCCGCATCGAGGCGGCGACGGACGTCTAGACGCGGCGGCTGCCGTGGGGCGGGTCGCGCGCGAGCGCGCTCCTGCAAAGGATTTCGACCGCAGCGGCGCGCCCGCGCGCGACCGGTTCGACGGCCCGCCGCGACGACCGTCCGTCGGCGCATCGCGCGCGGGGTCACGAAGCGCCGAAAAGGGACTTGACTGGCAAATGAGAATCATTAACATCGATCGCTCCCATGCACAGGAGCTCTGTCGATGTTCGTCGCACGCCCGCATGAAACCGCCCCGGTCGAGTCGGCCGGCGTCGCCCACCTGAGCCCGGTCGCCTCCGACCTGGTGATCCTGGACAGCGCCCGCCTGCTCAAGGGCCAGCGCGAGATCCGCATCCGCCACGGCAACGAGACCTATCGCCTGCGCCACACCCGCAACGACAAGCTCATCCTGACCAAGTAGTCCCTGCGGCGGCGCCGACGGCCCCCGCCGTCGCGTCGCCGTTCCCCTTTCTCCCCGGGCCTGCCCGCCACGGTCGCCAGCGACCCACGCCAGCTCGCCGCCCGCGTTCACCGTGCGAGCCTCCATGCGTTCCCATCCGTTGTCCCTGGCCCTCGGGCTGGCCCTCGTGTCCCTGTCGTGTTCCGTGTCCGCCCAGCCGCTCGCCGACGCCGCTACCGCGCCGGACCGGGAGCTCGACCGGGTCGTCGTCACCGCCACCCGCACCGAGCGCATGATCCTGGACGTGCCCAGCACCGTCGACGTGATCGACCGCGTGCGCATGGACGAACTGCTGGTTCGCGACCTCAAGGACCTGTTCCGCTACGAGCCGGGCATCACCGTCACCAGCAGCTTCGGCCGCTTCGGCATCGGCGACATCCGCGTGCGCGGGCTGGGCGGCAACCGGGTGCGCATCCTCACCGACGGCGTGCCGGTCTCCGACGCCTTCTCGATCGGCAGCTTCTCCAACGCCAACCGCAACTTCGTCGATCCCGACACGCTCAAGCGCGTCGAGGTGGTGCGCGGGCCGACCAGCTCGCTGTACGGCTCGGACGCGCTGGGCGGCGTGGTCGCCTTCTACACCAAGGATCCGTCGGACTACCTGGCGCCGGGGCGCGATGCGCACTTCGGCCTGCGCCTGGGCGCGGAGAGCGACTGGGACGGCTTCGGCGCCAGCGCCACCGCGGCCTTCGGCGGCGAGCGCTGGTCGGGCCTGGTGAACGTCAGCCACCGCCAGGGCCAGGAGACCGAGAACCAGGGCGAGGACGATTCCGTCGGCGCCGCGCGCACCCGTCCCAACCCCCAGCAGCTCGACGGCCGCAGCGTGCTGTCGAAGCTGGTGTTCGCGCCCAGCGCCGACCAGCGCTTCCGCCTGACCGTGGAAGGCAACGAGGACAGCGCCGAGACCGACATGCTGACCTCGCGCGGCTTCCAGGCGCTGACCCGCGCCACCAACACCCTCGTGCTCGCCGACGACCACCAGACCCGCGCCCGGGTGAGCTTCGGCCACGAGATGGACGCGGTCGGCGCCGGCTTCGCCGACTCGCTGGACTGGCAGGTCTACCGGCAGGACAGCGAGACCACCCAGGACACGCTGGAGGAGCGCGTGACCGCCGCCGGCGTGCCGGAGCGGCGCGAGCGCACCTTCAACTTCGACCAGCGCACCTACGGCCTGCAGGCCAACGTCTTCAAGGCCTTCGCCACCGGCGGCGCCGAGCACGCGCTGAGCTGGGGCCTCGACCTCGCGCGCACCGACACCCGGCAGAAGCGCGACGGCCAGGTGACCAACCTGCTGACCGGCCGGGTGAGCAACATGATGCTGCCCGACGTGTTCCCGGTGCGCGACTTCCCGGTCAGCCGCACCGACACCGCCGCGCTCTACGTGCAGGACGAGATCGTCTTCGGCGGCGGCGCGTTCCGGCTGGTGCCGGCGGTGCGCGTGGACCGCTACGAGCTCAAGCCCGAGGTCGACGGCATCTTCGCCGAGGACAACCCCGGCCTGGAGGTCTCCGACCTGACCAAGACCCAGGTCTCGCCGAAGCTCGGCATGGTCTGGCGCTTCCAGCCCGACTGGTCGCTGTTCGCCAGCTACGCGCACGGCTTCCGCGCGCCGCCCTACAACGACGTCAACATTGGCTTCACCAACGCCGCGTTCGGCTACACCGCCATCCCCAACCCGGACCTCAAGCCGGAGACCAGCCGGGGCTTCGAGGCGGGCATCCGCCACAGCGGCCCGGTCGTGCACGCGGCGCTGACCGGCTACCACAACCGCTACGACGACTTCATCGAGTCCACCCGCTTCATCGGCTTCAACGACGAGGGACTGATGGTCTACCAGTCGCAGAACGTCGCCGAGGCGCGCATCTACGGCGTCGAGCTGAAGGCCGGCGTGGACCTGGGCGGGCTGTCGGACGCGTGGGCGGGCTGGAGCCTGCAGGGCGCGGCGGCGTGGTCGCGCGGCGACGACCGCACCGCCGACGTGCCCCTGGACTCGGTCGACCCGCTCACCGGCACCCTCGGCATCGCCTACGACGCCGAGACCTGGGGCGCCGAGCTGGTCGGCCGCTTCGTCGAGGGCAAGCGCCGGGCCTCCGCGGACGACCTGTACCTGACGCCCGGCTACGGCGTGCTGGACCTCTACGCGCACTGGCAGTTCTCGCCGAACCTGCGCGTGAACGCCGGCATCCGCAACCTGGCCGACCGCACCTACTGGGCGGCGGGCGACCTGCCGCTCGCCGTGGCCACCACCAGCGGCACCCTCGACCGCTACACCTCGCCCGGCCGCAACGTCGCGGTCAGCCTGGCGGTGGACTTCTAGCCATGCCGGCCTCCGCGCGCAGCCTCGCTCCCGTATCGTCCGCCGGCGTCGTCGGCGCACCGCAGGCGGTCTGGCCCGGCGGGGAGGCGCGCGCGGAGCCCGCGCTGCCGCAGCCCTGGCAGCTGGCGGCGCTGGGCACGGTGCTGTGCCTGTACCGCGCGCGCGGCGCCGAACTGGACGGCTGGCGGCGCGCGGCGCGGGTGGAGGTGTGCAGCGCGCTGCACGCCGACGCGCTCTACGAGAGCCTGCAGTTCCACGACCGCGACGGGCAGGGCTGCTGGCGGCTGTTCCTGCTGCCGGACACCGATTTCCTCGCCTGGGAGGCGCTGGCGCGGACCCTGCCGGTCGCGCAGGCGGCCGGCGGCGGCATCGCCGAGCGGCTCTGGCGCCGGCTGGCCCACGGCGTGTCCGGGGCGGCTTGGCGCTGCAGCGTGCTGCGGCTGTCGCTGTCGCCGGAGGACGAGGGCGGCGCCGGGCGGCTCACCGCCAGCCTCGCCACCCTGTCCGCGCTCGGCGCCGAGGTGGCGCAGCGCATCGTGCAGTCCGAGGGCGTCGAGGGCGCCGCGCGGATCGACGAGTGCTGCTGCGAGCGCAGCGCGCGCCTGGCGGCCGCCGGCGCCCGCCCGGCGACGCACTGGACCCCCCTGAAGTTCGACAAGACATGACGTTCGACACGAGACGATGCCTGCCATGAAGCCAGCCAAGCCGTTCCCGCTCGCCTGCCTGCCCCTGCTGCTCGCCGCCTTCCCGGCGCTGGCCGCGCCGCCCGCCGCTGCGCCGCCTGCGGACCCGGCCCGCGACCGCACCGCCATCCTCGCCATGCAGGGCGAGTACGACATCGGCTTCGCCTTCGACGAGACGGTGGTGTTCGCGCCCGGCTACGAGCGCGTGGAGCCCAAGCGCAGCGGCGGCAGCGAGATCGTGCTCGTGGTCGAGGACACGCCGACCCGCGTCGTGCTGCAGCACATCCTCGTCCACGCGCCCACCGGCCACGTCACCAAGCACTGGCGGCAGGACTGGACCTACGAGGCGCCGCAGCGGTTCGAGTTCAGCGCCGACCAGACCTTCAGCGTGCGCGACGTCCCGGCCGAGCTGACCCGCGGCGCCTGGACCCAGTGCGTCTACGAGGTCAGCGACGCGCCGCGCTACTGCGGCACCGGGCGCTGGACGCACGAGGGCGGGATCTCCACCTGGACCTCCGATCCCGGCTACCGGCCGCTGCCGCGCCGCGAGTACACCACCCGCGAGGACTACAACGCGCTGCAGGTGGTCAACCGCCACACCATCGTGCCGGGCGGCTGGACCCACGAGCAGGACAACGTCAAGACCGTGCGCGGCGCCGATGGCGGCACCCGCGCGATCGTGCGCGAGTTCGGCTTCAACGACTACCGCAAGGACGACAGCGTGGACTTCACCCCGGCGCTGGACTACTGGAAGGCGACGGCCGGCTACTGGGCGCGCGTGCGCTCGCGCTGGGACGCGCTGCTGTCGCGCCCGCCGGGCCTGCGCCTGAAGACCGAGATCGACGGCATGGCGCTGATCGAGCCGCTGTTCGGGCACGCGCAGCGCCTGCAGGAAGGCGGCCAGGTGACCGACGCCGAGATCGACGCCGTGTTCGCCGAGTGGGTGGAGCCCGCGCCGGCGACGCCCTGAGCGGTCGGAGCGCCGGCCCGCTCGTCTCGTGCGAGCGCGCGTCCCCGAGGGTGTCGCCTGACGCCGACCCGTCCGCGGGCCGCGGGCCGGCCCGTCGCGCGCAAGCGCGCTCCTACGCGACGTCCCCTGTAGGAGCGCGCTCGCGCGCGATGCCTTAGTTTTGCGGCGTCGGAGGGAAAGAGCATCGCGCGCAAGCGCGCTCCTACTACAGCCAGTCGGCGACCGGCAGCCCGCGCTGCTCGAGAAAGGTGCGGTCGAGCAGCTTGCCGCGGTAGCGCGCGCCGGAATCGGCCAGCACCGTGACCACGGTGTGGCCGGGCCCGAGCGCCTGCGCCAGCCGGATCGCGCCGGCGATGTTGACCCCGCTCGATCCGCCCACGCTCAGGCCCTCGTCGCGGACCAGCGCGTGGACCAGCGGCAGCCATTCGCGGTCGGGGACGGTCCAGGCGAGGTCGATCGGCGCGCCGTCGAAGTTGCGGGTGATGCGGCTGGAGCCGATCCCCTCGCTGATCGATCCGCCGGCGGCGGCGAGCGCGCCGTCGTTGACGTAGGCCGCGAGCGCCGAGCCCTCCGGGTCGGCCAGGGCGATGCGGATGCCGGCGTTGCGCGCCTTCAGCGCGCGGCCGACGCCGGCGAGGGTGCCGCCGGTGCCGGCGGAGCAGACGAAGCCGTCGATGCGGCCCTCGGTCTGCGCCCAGATCTCCTCGCCGGTGGTGCGCTGGTGGAAGTCGCGGTTGGCGGTGTTGTCGAACTGGTCGGCGAACCAGGCGCTGCCGGGCCGCTGCGCGTCGAGCGCCTCGGCGTGCGCGCGGGCCTGGCGCGCGTAGTGCCCGGGATCGGCGTAGGGCACCGCGGGCACCAGCCGCACCTCGGCGCCGGTGGCGCGCACGGCGTCGATCTTCTCCGGGCTCTGCGTCTGCGGCATGAAGATCACGCAGCGGTGGCCGAAGCCGGCGCCGATCGCCGCCAGGCCGATGCCGGTGTTGCCGGCGGTGCCCTCGACGATGGTCGCGCCGGGCCGCAGCAGGCCGCGTTCGCGCGCGTCCAGGATCAGGCCGAGCGCGGTCCGGTCCTTGATCGAGCCGCCGGGGGCGAGGAACTCCGCCTTGCCCAGGATGCGGCAGCCGGTCGCCGCCGACGCCGCGCGCAGGTGCAGCAGCGGGGTGTCGCCGACGAGGGTGTCGATGCCGCCGAAGCGCGTCATGCGGATGGTTCCTCGGGTCTCCGGAGCGTGGGCCGTTCGCGGGCGGGCCGGGCCGCCTCGCGCAGGCACGCCAGCATATCGAGCGTCGAGGCGAGCTGCAGCGGCTGCTCGCGCCAGACCACGCCGATGGTGTTGGCGACGTCGGCGGGGAAGTCCAGCGCGACCACGTCGCCGCGGCCGTCGAACCAGTCCGCCAGCCGCGCCGAGACCGCGCACAGCAGGTCGCTCTCGCGCACCAGGGTGGCGTTGGCCAGCAGGGAGGAGGACTCGACCCGGCACGGCAGCGGTTCCAGGCCCGCCTGCACGATGGCGTGGTCGAGCCGGCGGCGGTTGTTGGTGCCGCGCGGCCACAGGATCCATTCGCTGGCCAGCAGGTCCGGCCAGTCCAGCCGCGCGCGGCCGGCCAGCGGGTGGCCGCGGCGGACCAGGATGCGCATCGGCTCGCGGTACAGCGGCTCGCTGCGCAGGCCCGGCCGCGGGCTGTAGTCGTCGAGCACCCCGACCACCGCGTCCAGCGCGCCCTGGTCGAGCGCTTCCAGCAGGCGCGACATGGTGTCCTCGCGCACGTCGACCCGCCCGCCGGGGTGCCGGCGCAGGAACGCCGCCACCGCCAGCGGCACCGCCTGGGTGATCGAGGCGGGCGCCGCGCCCAGCAGCACCCGGCGCGCGCCGCCGTCCTGCAGCGCGTCGAGGTGCTCGCGCGCGCGGCCCATCTCGTACAGCATGCGGTGGGCGTGGGTCAGCAGCGCGTCGCCGTGCGCGGTGGCGGTCAGGCCGCGGGCGTGGCGGTCGAACAGCGCCGCGCCGACCTCGTCCTCCAGCTCCTTGAGCCATTTCGACAGCGCCGGCTGGGTGGTGCCCATCGCGCGCGCGGTGTCGCTGATGCTGCCCAGCGCCTGCAGCTGCACCAGCAGCTGCAGGTGGCGGAAGTTGAGCCGCGGGATCCAGCCGGCCGGCCGCGCGGGGCGCGGGGCTTCGGGGGCGGCGGCGCGTCCTTCGCCGGCCATCGCGGTCAGGACACGATGGCGCGGTAGAGCACGCGCCGGCCGCTGTAGTCGTGCACGCCGCGGTGCTGCACGGTGCGGTTGTCCCAGATCAGCACCGCGCCCTGCTCCCAGCGGAAGCGCACCTGGATCTCGGGCGACTTGATCAGGTCGAACAGGATGTTGAGCAGGTTCTGGCTGACCGCGCGCGTGACCGCCTTGATGCGCAGGGTGTAGGACTCGTTGACGAACACCTGCTTGCCGCCGGTCTCGGGGTGCACGCGGATCACCGGCGTCTCGATCGGTGGGTTCAGGCCGCGCTGGCGGGCGAGCTCGTCCGGGTCGTGGTACTGCAGCGTCAGGTGGCCGACCGACTCGGCCGACTGCACCGCGGTCAGCGTCTCGATGTAGCGCGCGAACAGCGGATCGAGCAGGTCGTAGGCGGCCACCGCGTTGGCGAACAGGGTGTCGCCGCCGGCCTCGGGCACGGTATGCCCGAACAGCGCGGTCATCTTCGGCGAGTGGTGCCGGTAGCCGCCGTCGACGTGCCAGATGTAGTTCATGTGGGTCTTCTTGATGCTCGAATCGATGGTGTTGACGAGCCGGTTGTCCTGCGGCGCCGGGGTGTAGGGGCCGCCGCTGTACTGCACGTCGCCGAACACGCTCACCAGGTCGACGAAGGCCTCGGCGTCGACGGTGCCGGGCTCGAACACCAGGAAGCCGCGCTCGAGCAGCTTGCGGCGCAGCGTGGCGGCGAGCGGCTCGGGCACGCGCTCGCCGGCGCGCAGGCGCAGGCCGGTGACGCGGGCGCCGAGGATCGGCTCGATCGGCGCGATGCGCACGCCGGCCAGGCGCTCCTCCTGCGCGGCGTAGGCGGCGATGTCGAGCACGCGCGGCTGCGCGGCGGCGAGGTCGATGGCGGTCTGCATGGGGGTCTCCAGCGGTGAGGGAAGGGCCGCGGCGGTGCGCCGGGCCCAGTCAGCGGGCGGGCGCGGCGGCGGGGCCGGTCTCGACCGGCAGCTCCGGGCGCGCGCCCCATTCGTTCCAGGACGGCAGGTAGACCGCGGCGTCGTCGAAGCCGGCGCGGCGCAGCGCCAGCCAGGTCTGCGCCGCGCGGCCGCCGCCGCCGCAGTAGACGAGGGTGCGCGCGTCGCTGCGCAGGCCATCGTCGCGGAAGCCCGCGCGCAGGGCCGCGGCCGGCAGCAGCCGGCCGTCGGCGCCGAGGTTGCGCTCGGCGTCGCGGTGCAGGGCGCCGGGGATGCGCCCGGCGCGCGGCGCCTTGGCGGCCTCGCCCAGGTATTCCTCGCGGCGGCGGGCGTCGAGCACCTGGGTCGCGCCGTCGCGTTCGAGGAGGTCCTGCGCGCCGGCCAGCAGCGCCCGCTGCGGCGCGGGCCGGAAGCGGCCGGGCCGGTCCGGCGGCGGCGTCGCCCCGGCGGTCAGCGCGTCGGCCAGCGCGTCGGCGCCGTCGGCCAGCACGTGGATCCGCGGATGGCCGGCGTAGGCCAGCAGCCAGGCGGCGCGGCCGACGCGCGCGTCGACGCCGTCGCCGTAGACCAGCAGCCGGTGCTCCGGGTCGACGCCCAGCGCCTGCAGCGCGTCGGCCAGGCGCGTCAGGTGCGCCTCGACCGCGTCTGGCGCGCTCGACGCCAGGCCCAGCGCGGTCGGATCGAACGCGCGCGCGCCCGGCAGGCGTCCCGCCGCGGCGCGTTCGGCCGGCCGCACGTCCAGCGGCAGCAGCAGCGGGTCCGCGGCGTGCGCCCGCCACCAGTCCGCGTCCACCCATTCGATGCTCATCTCGTCGTCTCCTTCAGGTCGTGCGGCCGCGCGCCGGGCCGGACACGTCGGCACCGGCATCGGCGTGCAGCCGGGAAAAGCGCACCGCCGCCACCAGCGCGATCGCGGTGAGCAGCAGCAGTACGAACTGGAAATCGGCCAGCCCCGGGTCGTCCGCCGGCGGCCCGTGCAGCCGGCCCAGCACCTGCAGGGCGAGCGCGGACGTCGCCACGCCGGCGGCGATGGCCAGCTGCTGGACCATGCTCGACAGCATGCTCGCCGCGCCCATGCGCTCGGCCGGCATGTCGGCGAAGGCGAGCGTGTTGACGCAGGTGAACTGCAGCGAGCGGGTGAAGCCGAGCGCGAGCATGATCGCGGCCATCGCCGGCACCGGCGGCTCCAGCGCGAAGGCCAGGCAGGCCGCCGTCGCCGCGGCGATCAGCACGCTGTTGACCAGCAGCACGCGGCGGAAGCCGTAGCGGCGCACCACGCCGATCGCGATCGCCTTGGTGCCCAGGCTGCCGAGGGCGCCCACCAGCATCAGCAGCCCGGCCTCGAACGGGGTCATGCCGAACGCGGCCTGGAACATCAGCGGCAGCAGGAACAGCCCGGCGGCGACCGCGATGCGCGAGAACGCGCCGGCGAACATGGTCTCGGCGAAGGTCGGCACCGAGAACGGCGCCAGGTCGACCAGCGGCTGCGGATGCGTGCGCATGTGCGACACCGCGCGCGCGCCCAGCCACAGCGAGGCGGCCAGCAGCGCCAGCGCGGCCCACGGCCAGGCCCCGCGCGCGCCGTGGGTCAGCAGGGCGAGCGCGGCCATCAGCCCGGTCAGCGCCAGCGAGGCGACCGCGAAGCCGCGGCCGTCGAAGGCGCGCGCCGCCTCGGGCTTCAGGTCGGGCACCAGGCGCCAGGCCAGCGCCGCGCCCAGCAGGCCGATGGGCAGGTTGATGAAGAAGATCCAGCGCCAGCTGGCGTAGGTGGAGATCAGGCCGCCGAGCGAGGGGCCGATCACCGGCGCCACCAGCGCCGGCCAGGTGAGGGTGGCGATCGCGCGCATCATCTCCGCGCGCGTGGTGGTCCGCAGCACGATCATGCGCCCCACCGGCACCATCATCGCGCCGCCCGCGCCCTGTGCGATCCGCGCCGCCACGAAGCCGCCCAGGCTGTCGCTGAGGCCGCAGGCGACCGAGGCGCCGACGAAGACCAGGATCGCGGCCACGAACACGGTGCGCGTGCCGAAGCGGTCGGCCATCCAGGCGCTGAGCGGGATGAAGGCGGCCAGGGTCAGCACGTAGGCGGTGATCCCCAGGCTGACCGAGGCCGGCGGGGCGCCGAACGAGGCCGCCATCACCGGCAGCGAGGTGGCGATGACGGTGCTGTCCAGGTTCTCCATGAAGAAGGTGCAGGCCACGATCAGCGGCACGCGCCGGCGCAGCCGGGCGGGCGCCTCGTGCGCGGGCGCGTCGGCGGCGCCGGCGGTCTCAGCCATGCGCGGCACCGGGCGCGGCCTCGCCCGCCTCCTGCACCTGCGCGTAGAGCAGGCGGCGCAGCGCCTCGGTCCCGCCGGCGGCGCGCGTGGCCGCCTCGGTCTCGTGCGCGGCCCAGAGCCGGCCCCCGCCCATCACCAGGATCCGGTCGGCCATCGCGATGGCCTCCTCGATCGAGTGGGTGATGTGCAGCACCGTCTTGCCGGTGTCGCGGACCAGCGCGCGGAAGTCGGCCTTGATCCGCTGGCCGGTGACCTCGTCGAGGTGGCCGAAGGCCTCGTCGGCGAGCACGATGCGCGGGTCGCTGGCCAGCGCGCGCGCCATCGCCGCGCGCTGGCGCATGCCGCCCGAGACCTGCGCCGGCAGCGCGTCGGCGTAGCCGTCCAGGCCGACGCGCCGCAGCCAGTCGGCCGGCCCGACCGCCAGCGCGGCCTCGTCGACGCCCAGGATCTCCAGCGGCAGGCGCACGTTGTCGAGCAGGCTGCGCCAGGGCAGCAGCCGGTCGCCCTGGAAGATGCACGACATCCGGCCGCGCAGGGCGTCGAACTCGGCGTGCGGGTCGTGCCCCAGCACGCGGACGCTGCCGGCGGTCGGGCGCTGCAGCCCGAGCAGCAGGTTCAGCGTGGTCGACTTGCCGCAGCCGGTGCGGCCGATGATGCACACGTACTCGCCGGCGGCCACGGCGAAGGACAGGCCGTCGACCGCGCGGGTGGCGGCGCCCTCGCGCGCGTAGACCTTGACCACGCGGTCGCAGGCGATCGCCACGGACGGCGCGGCGCCGGCGGGCGGCAGGACGGCGGGAGCGGCGTGCATGGCGGGGCCTCAGGCGACGCGCCAGCGCAGCAGGCGCCGGTCGACCACGGTGACCAGCGCGTTGGTGGCGAGCACGAACGCGACCAGGGCGACGGTCCAGGCGATCGCCTGGTCCATGCGGAACAGTTCCTGCGACAGCCGCAGCTGGTGGCCGATGCCGCTGATGCCGCCCAGCAGCTCGGCCATGATCGTCACCTTGGTGCCGCTGCCGAGGTTGAGCCGCCACGCGGTGAGCACCTGCGGCGCCAGCGAGGGCAGCACCAGCTTGCGCACCAGCTGCAGGCGCGTGGGGCGCAGCGCGCGCACCATGTCGGTCAGTTCCTGCGGCACCGAGCGCACGCCCTCGCGGACCTGGTAGAAGAACACCGGCAGCGTGCTGACGATCACCACGAACGCGATCCGCAGTTCCAGCTGCTTGAACCACAGCACCGCGAAGATCACCCAGCACACCGCCGGCACGCCCTGCGCGAACTGCACCAGCGGCAGCAGCGCGCGGTCGGCGCGGCGGCGGAAGCCGGCCCACAGCCCCAGCGGCACCGCCAGCGCGAAGCTGGCCGCCAGCCCGGCGAGGATGCGCAGGTAGGTGGCGCCGGCCGCGGCCAGCCCCTGCGGCGAGGTGAGCACGTCGGCGATCGCCGCGCCGATCGCGCCGAAGGGCGGGAACAGGAACGGCGGCAGCACGCGGGACGCGGCGTGCCAGGCCAGCGCGATCGCGGCGAAGGCGAGCACCGCCTCGACGTTGAGCGCCGCCGGCAGGCGCCAGCGCGCGCGGCCCGGCGCGGCGAGGCCCGCCGGCGCCAGCTCAGGGCGCGAAGTCGTGGACATAGCCTGCGAGCTCCGTGTCGGTGAGCGGGCGCTCCAGCTGGCCCGCGCGCGGCAGCACTTCCTGGGTCAGGTGCTTCACCGCATCGCGGTACTCCGGCATCGGGCGGATGTCGATCATGTCGGGGCGCTCGCGGAAGAGCGCGCGCAGCGCCGCCTCGGGCATCGCCGTCTTCGCGCTGACGATGCGCGCGGCCTCGTCGGGGTGGCGGGCGAGGTAGTCCGCCGCCTCGCGGCTGGCGCGGTAGAGCTTGCGCGCGAGTTCCAGGTTGCCGGGCGCCTGCAGCCACGGCCGCCAGACCCCGAACGCGATGCTCGGCACGCCGGCCCCGGCCTCGCCCGGCCACAGGCGCTCGCGGTCCAGTTCCAGCGCGCGCCATGCCTGCGCGTCCTCGCCGCTGCGCAGGATCGCCAGGTCGACCATGCCGCTGACGATGGCGTCCAGGCGGCCCAGCTTCAGTTCGGCCACGCCGGCGGCATGGTGCGAGGACGAGCGCAGGTCGACCCGGTCCAGCGCCACGCCGTTGCCCTGCAGCAGCCAGGCCGCGATCGCCCAGGTGCCCGAGGAGGTGTCCGCGCCCAGGCGCTTGCCGTGCAGGTCCTGCAGCGTGCGGATGTCGTCGCGGCGGGTGATGACGTAGTAGTCCAGCTCGAACGCGTTCCACAGCAGGGTGATGTCCGCGCCCTGCTGCACGAAGCGCGCGACCGCGGCCGGGTTGGCGCAGTAGCACACCGGGTCGGCGCCGGTGGCGAAGTCGGTGTAGGCGACCTGGCCGGGCTTCGGGTTCACCCGCAGCCGGAAGCCCTGCTTCTCGTCGAGCCCGAGCTCGGTGATGAGGGTCGGCAGCCACAGGCTCTGCGAGGGCGCCGCGAACACGGTGACCGGCAGCACCGGCAGGCCGTCGTCGGGCTCGCCCGGGCCCGAGCAGGCCGCCAGCAGCGCGAGCGCGGTGCCGGCGAGCAGGCGCAGCAGGCGGGGCGGTCGGGCGGGGCCGGGGCGGGCGGTCGTCATCGGGAAGCGGGCCGGGGAACGGGGCCGTGCGGCGGTGCGCCGACGGCGAAACCCCAGCCTAGGGACGCCGGCCGCGGCGGTGAAATGGGTTTTCCGACTGCGGCCATGCGAATTTCCCAATAGGCCGGGCGGCTTCCCATTGCCTCCGTGGCATGGGGCGCGGGCGCACGGGCGGGGCGGCGCGCGGCGTCCATCAGTAGTCGTAGCGCAAGCCGAGCACGGTCTGCCGGGGCGGGTTGTAGGCGGCCTGGTGGCTCACCCCCGCGCGGTACTTCAGGTTGACCGGGTAGGTGCGGTCGAGCAGGTTGGTGGAGGTGAGCGAGACGGTCCAGTGGCCGTCCGCGCTGCGGTAGGAGACGCCGGCGCCGACGTAGGTCTGCGGATCGATGCGGATCATCCCGGTGTTGCCGATGTCGGAGTACTGCGCGTCGACGTAGCGTGCGTTGGCGCTCAGCAGCACCTCGCCGGGCACCGCCAGCGGCAGGCGCAGGGTGGTGCCCAGGCTCGCCGTCCAGCGCGGCGCGCTGGGCAGCTCGTTGCCGGTGTAGTCGGTGCTGGCGGCGCCCGTGGGATTCTCGAACGCGTCGAAGCGCGTGCGCAGGTAGGCCGCCGAGGCGCGCACGTCCCAGGCGGGCGTCAGCCGCACCGCGCCCTCGAACTCGACGCCCCAGGTGTGCGCCTTGGCGGCGTTCACCACCACCGCCCCGGCGATGTACTGGCCGTTGACCACCGGGTTGGTGACGTTGGCCTGGTAGTCCTCGAAGTCGTTGTAGAACGCGGCGACGCTGGTCTCCAGGCGGCCGTTCCAGGCCCGCTGCTTGGCGCCCAGCTCGTAGGCGGTGACCTCCTCGGGGCCGACCGGCAGCGCGGCGATCTCGGCGGTGGAGGCGGCGCGGTTGTAGCCGCCGATCTTCTCGCCGCGGGTGATGTTGAAGTAGCCGAGCAGGCCGTTGGCCCAGCGGCGGTTGACGCCGATCTTCGGCGTGAGCGAACTCCAGCGCTCGCCGAGGCCGGAGACCGCGTAGTCCTGCGCGACGCGCTCGCCGTCGGCGGTGTTGCGGTAGGCCTGGTTGCCGAAAGACTGCTCGTCGCGGCTGGCGCGCAGGCCGGCCACCAGGCCCCAGGCGTCGCCCAGCTTCAGCTCGGCCTGGCCGTAGAGCGCGGCGCTCTCGCTGGCCAGGTCGCTGACCAGCTCGGAGTAGCGGTCGTTGATGACCGTCAGCCGGTCGAACAGCAGGTGCTCGCGGAAGTACACCGCGCCCAGGGTGAAGAACAGCCGCTCGTAGCTGCCGCCCAGTTGAAGTTCCTGCGAGAACTGCTTCTGGTCGATGTTCTGCACCCAGCCCTCGGCGAACTCGGGCGTGCCGTCCTGGTCCCAGGGCGAGGGATCGTCGGAGAAGCGCCGGTAGCCGGTGATCGAGCGCAGCGTCAGGTGCGGGTCGATGACGTGTTCGACGTGCAGTGCGGCGCCCTTGTCGGTGCGGCCCAGGCGGGTATCGATGCCGGCGAAGGTGGTGCGCTCGTCGGCGCCCGGGTAGCCGACCGGTACGTAGAGCGCGTTGTCGGAGCGGTCGCGGCCGTAGTCCAGCGACAGCGTCGCGGTGGTCGGCCCGCCGCCGTCGAAGCGGAGCTTGAGCCGGGCCTGGTCGAGGCGGGTCGCGTCCACCTGGCGGTCGAGGTGGGCGTTGTGGGTGTAGCCGTCGGTGCGCCGGCTGGCCAGCGCCAGCCCCGCCGACAGCGGGCCTTCGCCGAGCGGGCCCGCGAAGTAGGCGCTGGCCTGGCGGTAGCCGTCGTTGCCGACGCCGAGCGAGACCGTGCCGGTGCGCGTGCCGTCGGGATCGCGGGATACGAACTTCAGCGCGCCGGCGCTGCTGTTCTGGCCGTACAGCGTGCCCTGCGGCCCGCGCAGCACCTCGATGCGCTCGATGTCCGGCAGGCTGAAGGTGCCGATGCCGAACGGCCGCGGGCGGTAGATGTCGTCCACGTACACCGCCACCGCCGGGTAGAAGCCGACGTTGGAGGTGCCGATGCCGCGGATGAAGAGCGTCTGCATGTTCGAGATCGAACCGGGCGCGACCAGGCCCGGCACCTCGCCCATCAGCTCCTTGATCGTCTCGACGCGGCCGCGCTCGATGGCGTCGGCGCCCACCGTGCTGACCGCCAGCGGCGTGTCCTGCTGCGCGGTGCGCCGCTTCTGCGCGGTGACGATGACCGTGGGCAGCGCGGTCTCGGCAGGCGGCGCACCGGTGCGAGCCGCCTCCTCGGCGTCCGCGCCGGCTGCGGCTTCCGCCTCCGGCTCCGCCGCCCCGGCCGTCCCGGCGAGGACGGCCAGGCAGGCCAGCGCCAGCAGGTTCGCGCGCAGGAAACGGGAGGGCGTGGCGTGAAAAGGGGCTGGCAGGGGCATCGTCTGCGGGCTCGTGGCGGATGTTGTGCCGCAGCAATCTAGGTGTGCCCGGCATGCCCCGGAAGTTCGGATTTCGCATGCCGCCATTCGGTTTTCGATATGGGAACCCGGACGGCGGTCGCGATTGACAAGCGCCTCGCCGCCCTCCAATCATCGGGACGCCCCCGGCCTGCGGGAGGGCGCGACCGGGGTCCGGCGCGGCAGGGCGGGGCGCGTCGGCGCGGGCGATGCTCCGTCGGCGGGACAGGGAAGGCTCGCCGTCGGCGCAGGCCGGGTGGCGGGATGCGTACCGGCGGCCGCGTTTCCTCCCTTCCTTCCGGTCCCGGGCATGACCTTCATCCAGCTGCGCTACTTCACCGCGATCGTCGACGCGGGCTTCAACATCACCCTCGCGGCCACGCGGGTCTACGCCACCCAGTCCACGCTCTCCAAGCAGCTCAAGCTGATGGAGGACGAACTGGGCTTCCTGCTGTTCTCGCGCAGGGGGCGCACGCTCGCCGGCCTGACCCCCGGCGGCGAGCAGGTGCTGGAGCAGGCGCGCGGCGTGCTGGCCGGCATGGGCAACATCGGCGCGCTCGCCGCCAACCTGCGCGCCGACCACGACGGCGAGCTGCGCATCGCCACCACCCATACCCAGGCGCGCTACGTGCTGCCGCCCGCGCTGGGCCGACTGGCCTCGCGCTATCCGCGGGTCTCGTTCCACCTGGCCGCGGGCGGCGACCGCGAGTCGCTGCAACGGCTGGACAAGGGCGAGGCGGAACTCGCCATCGTCAGCACCGGCGGCGATGCGCCGGACGCCGACATCGCGCTGCCGCTGTACCGGTGGCAGCGCGTGGTGCTGGTGCCGGCCGACCACCCGCTGGCGGCCGCGGGCGACGGACTGCGGCTGGAGGACCTGGTCGGGCCGCGCCTGATCAGCTACGAGTCCTCGCGCGAGCCGGCCTCCTCGCTGCGGCGCGCGTTCGCCGGCGCCGGCCTGGACCCGCAGTTCGCGCTGACCGCGCGCGACGGCGACCTGATCAAGACCTACGTGCGCGCGGGCATGGGGGTCGGCATCCTGGCGGAGATGGCGCTGCCCGAGCGCGAGCCCGGACTGGTTACGCTGCCGGCCGAGGCGATCCTGCCCGGCTGCACCGCCTGGCTGCTGCTCAAGCGCGACCAGGTGCTGCGCGACTTCGGCATCGACTTCGTGCTGCGGCTGCTGCCCGGCTGGTCGCGCGCCGAGCTGCGCCGGGTGCTGGCCGACGAAACGCCGGTGCCGGCGTCCGCCGACGCACCGCACTGGCGCGACTGGCGCCGGGCCTGGGACGGCGGCTGATCCGTCCCGGTCGCGCGCGACACGATGTCTCCGGCGCCGATGCCGGGGCCGTCGCGCCGGTGCGTGGGGACGCGTTCGCTCTTCGTCATTCGCGCGGCGGCATCCGGGTCGGGGGGGGGGGGGGGGGGGGGCCCCCCCCCCCCGACGCGATGTCTCCGGCGCCGATGCCGGGGCCGTCGCGCCGGTGTGTGGGGACGCATTCGCTCGTCGTCATTCGCGCGGCGGCATTCGGGGTGGTCGCGCGCGAGCGCGCTCCTACAGGATGCGGTGTAGGAGCGCGCTGGCGCGCGACGCGATGTCTCCGACGTCGATGCCGGGGCCGTCGCGCCGGTGGGTGGGGACGCGTTCGCTCGTCGTCATTCGCGCGGCGGCGTTCTGTGCGGTCGCGCGCGAGCGCGCTCCTACGGGGGCCGGTGCGGGAGCGCGCTGGCGCGCGGCACGGGTGTCCCGGCCTGCGGCTACAGGGGGCGCGTCGGCGGGGCCGGGGGCTTCGGCGGGGCGGGCGGTGCGGCCGGGGCCGGGGGCGCGGGCGGGGCGGGGATGCGCAGGCTGCGCAGCTCGGGCACGGTCACCTGCACCGTGCCGGGCTTGCGGTCGCGCAGGTAGGCGATCTCCACGCGCGCGTTGGCCGGGCGGTCGCGCAGTGCCTGCATCGCCTCGCGCGGCGTGGAGACGGGGCGGCCGTCGATGCGCTGGACGACGTCGCCGGCCCGCAGCCCGTCCAGCTCGCCGGTCGACAGCACCAGCACGCCGCGGTCGGCGCCGAAGTAGCGGCCCAGCTCGGCGTCCACCGTTGCGAGGTTCAGCCCGCGCCAGCGCGCGGCGGCCAGCAGCCGCGGCGTCGCGCAGTCGGGGCCGGAGCAGTCGGCGTCGAGCCCGGCCGCAGAGAGCGCGCGCTCGATGTCGGCGCCGATGCCGGCGGTGTCGATCCTCGCCCGCTCGACGCTCTGGCGCACGGCGTCCATGTCCACGCCGGCCAGTGCGTCCTGCACCGCGCCGGCGATGTCGCCCGACAGCACGGCGACGCGCGGGCCGGCCTTGGGCGTGAGCGAGACGGCGGCCTCGCGGCCGCCGCGCACGTAGGCGATGCGCGCCGGCGCGTCGGTCTCCAGCCCGGCGATCAGGCTGCGCGCGTTGTCGAGGCGGGTGGCGCCGTCGCTGCCGAGGATGCGGCGGCCGCCGACGGCGACCAGGCGGTCTCCGGCGCGCAGGCCTGCCGCCGCGGCGGCGCCGCCCGGGGTGACCCCGGCGACGCGGACGCCGGCCTCCGGGTCGGCGGCCAGCACCACGCCGAGCACGGGGCGCGAGAGGTCGGCGAGGCTGGCCGCGGCGCTGTCGGCGATGCGCTCGGCGGCGCGCTGCAGGTCGGCGCGGGCGGCGCGGAGGTCCGCGTCCTGCGCGGCGGCGCTGCAGGGAATGGCGGCGGCGAGCGCGAGGGCCAGCGCGGCGGTGCGGAAGAAAGGAGTCATGGCGGTCTCGGTCATCGGGGTGGGGTCAGTCGATCTGGACCAGGGCGGTGTCGAAGCGGCCGCCTTCGGCGGCGAGCCAGGCGCGCTCGCCCTCGAGGCGGGTCAGCGCGCGCAGGGCGTCGACGCGCGACTGCCACAGCGCGCGCCGGGCGGCGGGATCGTCGCCGGGCGCGCGCAGGCGCGCGTCGATGTCGGCCAGGCGCAGTTCCAGCTCGCCGGCCATCAGCGCCGCGGTGCCGCTGGCGACGCGGTCGTCGCGCAGCAGCGGCAGCAGCGCTTCCAGCTGCGCCGACTCGGCCTGGAGCCCGCGCAGCGCGGGATCGGCCGCCGCCGTCGCGCCGGTCGCGGCGATGCCGTCGGGGGCGGCGTCGCCGGGCGCCTGCAGCAGGCGCACGGGCAGGGCGACGGCGAGCAGCAGCGAGGCGGCCAGCGCGCCCCACAGCGGCCAGCGCGCTCGCGCGGGCGCCGGGGCGGGCAGGCGCGCCTGCAGCGCCTGCCAGCCGCCGGCGGGCGGGGTTTCGGCGGGCAGCCGCGCGAAGGCGTCGTGCCAGGTCTCGGGCGGGGGCGGGCGGGATGCGTTCATGGCGTGGCGACCGTGCGGGATTCGTGGGGATCGAGGCGTTCGCGCAGGCGGCGGGTGCCGCGCGCGACCTGCGACTTGGAGAAGCTCGGCGTGCGCTCCATCAGCGCGGCGATCTCCTCGTGGGTGAAGCCTTCTGCGTGGTACAGCCAGAGCACGCTGCGGGTGACCGGCGGCAGCTCGGCCAGCGCGCGCTGCAGCGCGGCGGCGTCGGCGGCCGCGGAGGGCGGCGCGGTCTCCGCGGCGATCGGCTGCGCGTCGACGTCGAGGTGGCCTTCCAGCTTGCGGCCGCGCCGCAGCCGCATCAGCGACTCGTTGACCGCGATCTGCCGCAGCCAGCCCCAGAACGGGCTGGCGCCGCGGAAGTCGCCGATGCGGTCGATCATCTTCAGCATCGTGTCCTGCAGCACGTCGGCGGCGCTGTCGCGGTCGCCGCAGATGCGCAGGGCCAGGGTGAACGTGGGGCGCTCGAACCAGCGGTAGAGCTGCTCGAACGCCGACCGCTCGCCGCGCCGCGCCCGGCCCAGCAGGGTCTCGGGCACCTCGATGGCGAAGCCGGAGGCGGAGGGGGCCGCCGCGGCGGGCGGCGGGCCCCCGGGCGGGGCGGCAGGGCGGGGCGTGTCGGGCGGCATGTCGGAAGGTCAGATGCGCCAGGGCGGCGAAGCGTCGCAACGCCCGCGCGGGTCACAGCGGGCGCCTATACTCCGTCGGGGGAACGAAGACATGAATGAAGAGGAGGGAACGCCATGGGAGCGACTGGTTTTCTGACTGCGGTGCTGCTGGTGGCCGGCATCATCGTGCTGTTCAAGACCGTGCGCATGGTGCCGCAGGGCTACGAGTGGACGGTGGAGCGATTCGGCAAGTACACCCGCACCCTCGACCCGGGGCTGCACTTCCTGATCCCGATCGTCTACGGGGTCGGGCGCAAGGTGAACATGATGGAGCAGGTGCTGGACGTGCCGAGCCAGGACGTCATCACCAAGGACAATGCGGTGGTCCGGGTGGACGGGGTGGTGTTCTTCCAGGTGCTCGACGCCGCCAAGGCCGCCTACGAGGTCTCCAACCTGGAGATCGCGATGATCGCCCTGGTGCAGACCAACATCCGCACCGTGATCGGCTCCATGGACCTGGACGAGTCGCTCAGCGGCCGCGAGGCGATCAACGCCCAGCTGCTGAACGTGGTCGACCACGCCACCAACCCCTGGGGCGTGAAGGTCACCCGCATCGAGATCCGCGACATCGCCCCGCCGCGCGACCTGGTCGACGCCATGGCGCGGCAGATGAAGGCCGAGCGCGACCGCCGCGCGGTGATCCTGGAGGCCGAGGGCCACCGGCAGTCGGAGATCCTGCGCGCCGAGGGCGACAAGCAGGCCGCGATCCTGGAGGCCGAGGGCCAGAAGGAAGCCGCCTTCCGCGAGGCCGAGGCCCGCGAGCGCCTGGCCGAGGCCGAGGCCCGCGCCACGCAGATGGTGTCGGAGGCGATCGCCCAGGGCGACGTGCAGGCGATCAACTACTTCATCGCGCAGAAGTACGTGGAGGCGTTCGAGAAGCTCGCCACCGGGCCCAACCAGAAGTTCGTGCTGATGCCGATGGAGGCCAGCGGCGTGATCGGCTCGATCGCCGGCATCGCCGAGCTGGCGCGCGAGGCGCTGGGCAACCAGCAGGCCGCCACGCGCGAGCGGCTGTCGCAGCAGCGCGGGGGAGGCTGAGCCATGCGCTGGGATGTCGTGATCTGGGCGGCGGTGGCGCTGCTGCTGTTCGCGGCGGAGACGCTGGCGCCCGGCGCCTTCATGCTGTGGATGGGCTTCGCCGCCGCCGCGGTGTTCGTCGGCGTGCTGCTGGTGCCGGGCATCGGCATCCTGTGGCAGGTGGTGGCCTTCGTGCTGCTGAGCTTCGTCTCGATCCAGATCTACCGCACCTGGTTCCGCAGGCGCGCGCCGGAGAGCGACCACCCCACCCTCAACCGCCGCGCCGCCCACCACCTGGGACGGGTGGTGCCGCTGGAGCGGCCAATCGTGTCCGGCGAGGGCCGGGTCAAGATCGGCGACGCCTTCTGGGTGGTGGCCGGGCCGGACCTGCCGGCCGGCACCCCGGTGCGGGTGGTCGGCACCGAGGGCATGACGCTGCGGGTGGAACCCGCGGAATGAGTCCGGCCGCGCCGCGCGGTGCGCGGCGCGCCGGCTTTCGGCCGCCCGCTCTGGGATAATGCCCGGCTTCCCGATACGAGGGCGTCCCGCATGACCCGCAAGACCGTGCTCAACCAGACCCATCGCGACCTCGGCGCGCGCATGGTCGACTTCGGCGGCTGGGACATGCCGCTCAACTACGGCTCGCAGATCGAGGAGCATCACCAGGTCCGCCGCGACGCCGGCATGTTCGACGTCAGCCACATGACCGTGGTCGACCTGCACGGCGAGCGGGTGCGCGAGTTCCTGCGCCGGCTGGTCGCCAACTCGGTCGACAAGCTGAAGAAGCCGGGCAAGGCGCTCTACACCTGCATGCTGGACGAGGACGGCGGGGTCGTCGACGACCTGATCGTCTATTTCATGGACGACGCCTGGTTCCGGCTGGTGGTCAACGCCGCCACCCGCGACAAGGACCTGGCCTGGATCGGCGCGCAGGCGCAGGGCTTCGGCGTGGAGGTGCGCGAGCGCCCCGAGCTGGCGATGATCGCGGTGCAGGGCCCGAACGCGCGCGAGCGCGTGCTCGGCCTGCTCGATCCCGCCGGCCGCGACGCCGCCGGCCGCCTGGCGCGCTTCTCCGCGGCCGCGGTGCGCGCCGCCGCCGACGGCGCCGAGCTCTTCATCGCCCGCACCGGCTACACCGGCGAGGACGGCTTCGAGGTGGTGCTGCCCGACGCGCACGCGGTCGCGTTCTGGAACGCGCTGCTGGCGGCCGGGGTGAAGCCGGCCGGGCTCGGCGCGCGCGACACCCTGCGCCTGGAGGCCGGCATGGCGCTCTACGGCCAGGACATGGACGAGACGGTCACGCCCTACGAGGCCGGGCTCGCCTGGACCGTGTCGCTCGACGAGGGGCGCGACTTCGTCGGCCGCGCGCGGCTGGAGCGGCAGCAGGCCGAGGGCGGCGCGCGGCAGCTGATCGGCCTGGTGATGGACGAGAAGGGCGTGCTCCGGCACGGCCAGCGCGTGCTGAGCGCGCAGGGCGAGGGCGAGATCCTGTCCGGCACCTTCTCGCCGACCCTGGGCAAGGCGATCGCCTTCGCGCGGGTGCCGGCCGGCGAGCCGGGCGAGGTGCGGGTGGACATCCGCGGCCGCGAGGTGCCGGTGCGCGTGGTCCGCTTCCCGTTCGTGCGCGAGGGCCGGCCGCAGCCCGGCGTGCTGGATTGAACGCCTCGGACCGGTCCGCGCAGGCGGCCGGAATCGCCACCGCGCGCACCGGCTTCGCTACACTAGCGCCCCGCAGCCCCCAGCCAATACGGAGCCCCCGATGAGCGAGATCCCCGGCGACCTGAAGTTCCTGAAGTCCCACGAGTGGGCGCGCATCGAGGACGGCGGCCGGGTCACCGTCGGCATCTCCGACCATGCGCAGGGCCTGCTCGGCGACCTGGTGTACGTGGACCTGCCCAACGTCGGCGACAGCGTCGAGGCCGGCAACGCCGCCGCGGTGGTGGAGTCGGTGAAGGCGGCCTCCGACGTCTACTCGCCGGTGACCGGCACCATCGTCGAAGTGAATGCGGACCTGGCCGACAAGCCGGAGACCATCAACGAGGACGCCTACGGCGAGGGCTGGATCTTCGTGGTCCGGATCGAGGACACCGAGCAGCTCAACGAACTGCTCGAGCCCGACGACTACGCCTCGCTGCTCGAGGAAGCCGACTGAGCTCCGGTCCGGCCTTCCCGCCGCCTGCCGCGCGCCGCCTTCGGGCGGCGCGCTGCGTTTCGGGCGACGGGTCGCGCGGCCGGCGCGCAACCCGTCCGGCCGGTCGGTCGCGCATCGGCCGGCATGCGGGTGCGCGGCGGGAACGGCACCCCGGCATCGACGCGCGAGGCGACCGACCGGCATGCGACGCGAGCGCGCGCGACGCATCGCCGCCGTCGCGGCAGCGGCCGCGCGGACGATGCCCGACCTCCTCCGGCCGATGCGCGTGCGCGTCCTCCACACGCGCTTCGACGGCGTGCGAAGCGCGGTCCGAGCGCCGGAACGGTGGCGCGAGGTTCGCGCAAATCCGCGCAAAGCCGTCGCTGCAGCGCGATACGGGACGCCTCCGACGCAGTCCGTTGCGGCTTCGGTTCATGCGCCGGCGACGGTCCGGCGCTGCGGCCGGCGGCGACGGCGATCGCTCGGCTGCGAACGCGGCCTCGAAACGCGATCGCGAAAAAGCACTTGAAAACAGCGTCCGCGATCGACGCGTCGCGCGCGGGCGATCGCCTGCGGCGCGATCGCGGGGTCGCGCGCGGCGGCGCCGGCGATCCCCGATGTGTAGGTCGTGCGAAAGAAGCCGCGTCGCTGCGCGCGCAAAGGTGTTGACAGTGGAAAAAACCGTGATTAGGTTTCGCCCAAACCACGCCGCCGCAGGGAAGAGTGATCCGAACCGGGACGACATCGAGCGACACAACCGAGCCTTCCGCCCCGAAGTTCCAAAAGGTGGAACCAGTCCTCGTCTCCCCTGCAAAAGCCAGCATCCCTTCCGACGACACCCGCGCCGCACCGGTGCGGGTGTCTTCGTTCGGACGCCCCGCGTCGCGGAACCGGCCAGGCCGATGTCCGCCGCGAGGCGCAGGAATCCGTCCCGATGCGCTCCGCGCGTCGGCGGTTGGTCGCGGGTCCGACTCCCGCGGCGTTTGCGTACTGGGCCAGTAGTACCTGAAGTCAACTGACGAGGAGAGCCATCACATGGCCACGAAGAAAGCCACGAAGAAACGTCCCGCCAAGAAGGCGGCCAAGAAGGTCGCCAAGGTGAAGAAGGCGATCCGCAAGGTCGCCAAGAAGGTGGCGAAGAAGGTCGGTCGCAAGACCACCGCCAAGAAGGCGACCCGCAAGACCGCCGCCAAGAAGACCGCGAAGAAGGCTGCGAAGAAGTCCACCAAGAAGGCGGCCAAGAAGTCGACCGCGAAGAAGGGCGTGCGCAAGACCGCGAAGAAGACGGCCAAGAAGTCGACCGCGAAGAAGGCCGCCCCGCGCAAGGCCGCGAAGAAGACGGCCAAGAAGGCCGCCAAGAAGACCACCAGGAAGACGGCTGCGAAGAAGACGGCCAAGAAGTCGACCGCCAAGAAGGCTCCGCGCAAGGCCGCGAAGAAGGCCACCAAGCGCGCCGCCAAGAAGTCGCCGCCGGTCGCCATTCCCGCTGCACCCGCACCGCTGATGTAAGCGATCCCCCGATCGCCGTCATGCCATAGCCCCCTCCGCCGCCCAGTCGGAGGGGGTTTTTCTTTGGGTCTTCGCCAGCGCGCGGGGCGGGCCGAATCTCGGCATCCGTCGGTTCCGGTCGCAGGAGCGCGCTCGCGCGCGACCGGGCTTTCCCCAGGCTGCGGAAGAACCGGTACGGTCGTCCGCGCCCGGCGACGGGCGTCCCCGCTCGCAGGTCGGTGGCATTCGGCGCGGTCGCGCGCGAGCGCTCCTACACGGCCGGTTGCGAGGGTACGGCCGGGACTACTCGGGCTGGGCGTGGGCGTTGGTGGTCGCCGGGCCGGCGGGCGCGGCGTCGTCGCTCTCGCTGTGGCTGCTGGCGTACAGGACGTCGCCGACGTCGACGTCGAGCCAGCGCTGGGTCTGCAGGCCGAGCGCGCGGTCGATCACCGTGGGAAGCAGGCCGGAGGGCAGGCTGCTCTCGCTGTTCCACAGCACCACCAGGCCGAGGCCGCGTTCGGGGACCATCGCCATCAGGCCGCGGTAGCCCTGCACGGCGCCGCCGTGGAACACCACGCGGTGCCCGGCGTAGTCGTACACGCGCCAGCCCAGGCCGTAGCCGGCGGCGTTGAGCCGCTGGCGGCGCCACGAGCCGGCGCGGCTCTGCATCTCGCCGGGGGTGCCGACGATGGGCGAGTGCAGCGTGGCCAGCAGCGGTGCCGGCAGCACGTCGGGGCGGTGGCCGGTGTGGGCGATCAGCCACTGCGCCATGTCGCTGATGCTGGCGTTGACGCCGGCCGCCGGTGCCACCCGGTAGTAGGTCGGCTTGGGCATCAGCGAGGTCCAGCCGCGCCCGCCGCGCACGTGCGGCTTGGCCCAGCGCGGGCTGCTCTGGATGCCCTCCAGCCCGAAGCTGGCGTCGTTCATGCCCAGCGGCTTGAACAGCCGGCGCGAGACCGCCTCGTTGTAGAACTGGCCCGAGGTGGCGAAGACCACGTCGCCGACCAGGCTGAAGGCGACGTTCTGGTAGCTGTAGCAGGCGCCGGGCGCGCAGGTCATCGGCGCGTCGGACAGCTTGTGCACCAGGCTGTTGTAGTCGGCGCCGCGCTCGATGTCGCGGTCGTAGGTGTGCCGGCCCAGGCCGACGCGATGGCTGAGCACGTCGGCCACGGTGACGCGCTGCGCGGCCTGCGGGTCGGCCAGGCGCAGGCCGGGCAGGTAGTCCACCACCTTGCTGTCCCAGCGCAGCGCGCCTTCGGAAACGAGAACGCCGGCGATGGTGCCGGCGAACGACTTGGACAGCGAGGCGAGGCGGAAGACCGTGTGGGCGTCGACCGGCTCGGCGGCGCGCACGTCGGTGATGCCGTAGCCGCGCGCGCTCAGCACGCGGCCGTCGTGGACGATCGCCATCGCCAGCCCGGGCACGCGCTGGCCGGCGACCAGCGCCTGCGCCATCGCCTCGAACTCGCGCACGTCGAAGCCCGCGGCCAGCGGCATCGTGGCGGCCGGCGGCGGGCGCTGCTCGGGGCGGCCGTCGGTGGGGCGGGGGAAGCTGGCGACCGGCTCGGCGGGGGCGGCGGTCGCGGCGGCGGGGGCGGGGGCGGGCCAGGGCTGCGGCGTCTGCGCCGCCGACCCCAGCGCCACCGGCATCAACATGCCCACCAGCCCCAATTGCCAGGCCCGTCCACCGCGGGGGCGCTGCGCCTTGTCTTTCATCGGGTCTGTCCCCTGCGTATGCTTGCCTGCAGGCCGATCATAGCGCCTGATCCGCGTTTTGCATGAACAAGGGGAGGTTCGATGGGTAGCATGCTGATCCTGCTCGTATTTGTCGGTCTGATCGTGGTCGCCGCGCTGTGGGGCGTGGGCATCTACAACGGCCTGGTGACCGCCCGCAACGCGTTCAAGAACGCGTTCGCCCAGATCGACGTGCAGCTGCAGCGCCGCTTCGATCTCATCCCCAACCTGGTCGAGACCGCCAAGGGCTACCTGAGCCACGAGCGGCAGACCCTGGAGGCGGTGGTCGCGGCCCGCGGCGCCGCGCTCGGCGGGCTGCAGGCGGCCAAGGCCAATCCCGGCGACCCGGCGGCGATGGCCGAGCTGGCGCAGACCCAGGGCGCCCTCAACGGCGCGCTGAGCCGGCTGCTGGCGGTGGTCGAGGCCTACCCGGACCTCAAGGCCAACCAGAACATGATGCAGCTCACCGAGGAGCTGACCAGCACCGAGAACCGGGTGGCCTTCGCGCGCCAGGCCTACAACGACGCGGTCATGGCCTACAACAACAAGCGCGAGGTGTTCCCCTCCAACGTCGTCGCCGGCCTGTTCAAGTTCGAGCCCGCCGCGCTGCTCGACATCCCCGAGGACCGTGCCGAGGTGCGCGAAGCGCCCAAGGTGCAGTTCTGAGGAGCGGGGATTGGGGATTCGGGAGTCGGGATCCGTGGAAGCGGTAGCGTGCGGGCCGGCGCGCAGCGTCGCCTCCGCGACCCGATCGCTCCCGCTCTTCCCGATCCCGAATCCCCATTCCCGAATCCCGGCCTCCCAATGAGCTTCTTCGAACGCCAGGCCCGGGCACGCCGCAACACCACCCGGCTGGTGGTGCTGTTCGGGCTGGCGGTGGCGTGCATCGTGGCGCTGGTGGTGCTGGGGGTCATGGTGTTCCTGGGCGGCGGTCCGCGCGCGATGGCGGTGGCGGCGGTGGGCACCCTGGCGGTGATCGGGCTCGGCTCGCTCTACCGGGTCGCCTCGCTGCGCGGCGGTGGCGCGCGGGTGGCCGCCGAGATGGGCGGCACGTTCGTGCCGGAGGACTCCAGCGACCCGCAGCTGCGCCGGCTGCGCAACGTGGTCGAGGAGATGGCGATCGCGTCCGGGGTGCCGATGCCGGCGCTGTTCGTGCTCGAGCAGGAGCCCGGCATCAACGCCTTCGCCGCCGGCTACTCGCCCTCCGACGCCGCGGTGGCGGTGACCCGCGGCGCGCTGGAGCGGCTCAACCGCGACGAGCTGCAGGGCGTCATCGCGCACGAGTTCAGCCACGTCCTCAACGGCGACATGCGCCTCAACATCCGCCTGATGGGCGTGCTGTTCGGCATCCTCATGCTGGGCCTGATCGGCCGCAAGATCCTCGTGCACGGCGGCGGCGGCGGCGGGCGCGGGCGCAGCGTCGGCCTGGTGCTGGTGATGGCCCTGGTCTGCACGCTGGTCGGCTACGCCGGGCTGTTCTTCGGGCGCATGATCAAGGCCGGCGTCAGCCGCTCGCGCGAGGTGCTGGCCGACGCCTCGGCGGTGCAGTTCACCCGCCAGACCCAGGGCCTGGCCGGCGCGCTGAAGAAGATCGCCGGGGTGGAGTCGGGCTCGCGCCTGCAGGAGCGCGCCGACGCCGAGGAGGTCAGCCACATGCTGTTCGGCGACGGCACCGGCCTGCGCGGCCTGTTCGCCACCCACCCGCCGATCCTGGAACGCATCCGCGCCCTGGACCCGGCGTTCGACGGCGAGGCGCTGGGGCGGCTCAAGGCGCGCTGGCGCGAGCGCCCGCCCGACGGGCTCGACGAGGACGTGCGGCTCGGCCTGGCCGGGGCCGGCGCCGCGGCGGGCGCGCTGCCCGCCGCGCACGCGAGCCTGGCGGTGACCCCGCCGATGGTGTCGGCGCACGTCGCCGCGCCGCAGGACGAGGACTGGGCGCGCGCCGGCGCCATCGTCGACGCGATCCCCGATCCGCTGCGGCAGGCCGCGCGCCGCCGCGACATGGTGGTGCCGCTGCTGCTGGCGCTGCTGTTCGACGGCGACCGCGAGGTGCGCGGGCGGCAGCGCGAGGAGATCGCCGCGCGCCTCGGCCCGGCGGTGGCCGAGGCCGCCGAGCACCTGCGCGCCGAGGAACTGGCGGAACTGCACCCGATGCAGCGCCTGCCGCTGGCGCAGCTCGCGTTCCCGGTGCTGCGCCTGCGCCCGCGCCCGGAACTGGGCGACTTCCTGGACGTAGTGCACGCGATGACCCACGCCGACTCGCGGGTGTGCCTGTTCGAGTACTGCCTGGGCCGGCTGCTGCAGGTGCAGGTCATGGAATCGCTCGATCCGGGCCGCTACGCGCGCTTCGGCCGCCGCAAGGCCGGCAACGTCAAGCGCGAGTTCGCCCTGATGCTGGCGGTGGTGGCGCAGGCCGGGCACGGCGACGACGCCGAGGCCGCGCGCCGCGCCTACCTGGCCGGCCTGCAGCGCGTGCTGCCGCGCGACCACGCGCCCTACGCCCCGCCCGCCGAGGGCGTGCAGGCGCTGGACGCGGTGTGGGAGCCGCTCGACCGGCTCGACCCGCTGGCCAAGGAAGTGATGGTGGAGGCGATCACCGACGCGGCGCTGCACGACGGCCGCATCTCGGTGGCCGAATCGGAACTGCTGCGCACGATCTGCGGCGTCCTGCACTGCCCGCTGCCGCCGGTGCTGGAACGCTAGGACCCGAGAACGGCCCCTGGCAAACGCCGCCGTGCGTCCCCACGTGGGCACGATGGACACTCCCGCCGATCTTCCGCTGTCGATCCTCGACCTGGCCCCGGTCACCGAGGGCAGCGACCTGCCCACCGCCTTCGCCCGCTCGCTGGACCTCGCCCGCCACGCCGAACGGCTGGGCTACCGCCGCTACTGGCTGGCCGAGCACCACAACATGCCCGGCATCGCCTCCGCCGCGACCGCGGTGCTGATCGGCCACATCGCCGGCGGCACCTCGACGATCCGCGTCGGCGCCGGCGGCATCATGCTGCCCAACCACGCGCCGCTGCAGGTGGCCGAGCAGTTCGGCACGCTCGACGCGCTGTACCCGGGGCGCATCGACCTGGGCCTGGGCCGCGCGCCCGGCACCGACCAGGCCACGGCGCGCGCGCTGCGCCGCTACTTCGACAGCGCCGACGCCTTCCCCAACGACGTCGTCGAGCTGCTGCACTTCTTCGAGCCGGCCAAGCCCGGGCAGGCGGTGCGCGCCGTGCCCGGCGCCGGTGCCGACGTGCCGGTCTGGCTGCTCGGCTCCAGCCTCTTCAGCGCGCGCCTGGCCGCGGCGCTGGGGCTGCCGTTCGCGTTCGCCTCGCACTTCGCCCCGGCGGCGATGGACGAGGCGCTGGCGGTCTACCGGCGCGAGTTCCGGGCGTCGAAGCGGCTGGACGCGCCGCACGCCATGCTCGCGCTCAACGTGGTCGCCGCCGACGACGAGGCCGGGGCGCGGCGGCTGTTCACCACCCAGCAGCAGGCCTTCGTGCGCCTGCGCCGCGGCGAGCCCGGGCTGGTGCCGCCGCCGATCGACGACATCGAGGCGTTCTGGTCGCCGGCCGAGAAGGCCATGGTCGAGCAGTCCCTGGCCTGCGCGGTGATCGGCGATGCGCGGCAGGTGGCCGAGGGCATGCGTGCGTTCGTCGCCCGGCACCGGCCCGACGAGCTGATGCTCACCGCCAACATCTTCGACCATGCCGCCCGCCTGCACAGCTTTGCGCTGGCGGCGCGGGCCTGGGCCGGCGGCGGGGGCGGATCGGGCGTGTAGCGCGCCAGAACCGGGGTCAGAGTCGACTCTGACCCCGGTTCTGGTTCTGACCCCGGTTCCGCTCGGCTATGCTGCGCCGATCCGCGCGCAACCGCCGCGCGGCCCAGCCGGCCCGACCGCGATGCCGTCTTCGACCCGCCTGCCCGCGCTCGACGTCCTGCGCGGGATCGCCATCCTCGGCACGCTCGCCACCAACGTCTGGGTGTTCACCAACCCGGCGGGCCTGCTGGGCGAGTTCCAGGGCCCGCCGCCGCTGTCGCAGGACGGGGCCTGGATCGAGCACGTGCTGCGCCAGCTGTCGACGGGCAAGTTCCTCGGCCTGCTGTCGATCATGTTCGGCATCGGCCTGGCGATCCAGCGGCGCTCCGCGCTGGGCGCCGGGCGCGCCTGGCCGGGCGACTACCCGTGGCGGGCGGCGATCCTGTTCGTCGACGGCTGGCTGCACTTCCTGCTGGTGGCCGAGTTCGACGTGCTGACCGGCTACGCCGTCGCCAGCCTGATCGTCGCC
The DNA here is from genome assembly GCF_021191635.1 of Alterluteimonas quercicellularis. Classification (GTDB taxonomy): domain Bacteria; phylum Pseudomonadota; class Gammaproteobacteria; order Xanthomonadales; family Xanthomonadaceae; genus Luteimonas; species Luteimonas quercicellularis. The sequence continues at coordinate 6,805 of NZ_JAIWPR010000038.1, read as the reverse complement.
TGGCTGCTGTGCCTGGGCCCGCGCGGGCAGCGCGCCTGGATCGTGGCGACGCTGGGCTTCCACCTGCTGCTCGTCGCCGCGCTCGCGCTGCTGGCGCTCGGCGTGCCGGCGCCGCCGTCCGATCCGGCCGCGTTCGCCGCCGCGCTCGACCCCAACCCCTACCGCGACGGCGGCTGGTGGGAGCTGGTGCGCTTCCGCATCGAGCACCTCGCCCTGTTCCGCCTGGAGCCGATGCTGATCTTCGCGATGACGATCGGGCTGTTCCTGCTCGGCGCGCGCCTGTTCGAGGCCGGGGTGCTGGAGCCGTCGGGCGCGGCGCTGCGGCGGCGCCTGGTCTGGATCGGCGCGCTGGCCTGGCCGGTGGACATGGCGCTCGGCGTGAGCGGCGGCCTGCCGGGCCTGCTGCTCACCCGCTACGGCACCGCGCCGCTGGTGGCGCTGGGCCTGCTCGGCCTGGTCGCCGGCGCCTACCGGGCGCGTCCCGCGCCGGGCTGGCTGGGCCGCCGGCTGGCCGAGGTGGGGCGCACCGCGCTCAGCTGCTACGTGCTGCAGAACCTGCTCGGCACCGCGATCTGCTACGGCTGGGGCCTGGACCTGGCCGGGCGGATCGACGAGGCGCAGCGGGTGCCGGCGACGGTCGCGCTCTACCTCGTGCTGTGCGCGGCGGTCGCGCTGCTGGCCCACCTGTGGCTGCGCCGCTTCCGCCGCGGCCCGCTGGAGGCGGCGTGGGCGGCCGGTCACCGCGCGCTGGCGCGCCGGCGCAGCACCTGAGCGGGTGCCGCGCGCCGCGGCGCGTGCGACCATAGCGCGATGAGCGAAGACCGCATCATCGCCGCCGGCGCCACCCGCGAGGACGCCGCCGTCGAGGCCAGCATCCGTCCGCAGCGCCTGGCCGACTACCTCGGCCAGCAGCCGGTGCGCGAGCAGCTCGGCATCTTCATCGAGGCCGCCAAGCGCCGCGGCGAGTCGCTGGACCACGTGCTGATCTTCGGGCCGCCCGGGCTGGGCAAGACCACGCTCTCCCACGTCATCGCCAACGAGCTGGGGGTCAGCCTGCGGGTCACCTCCGGGCCGGTGATCGAGAAGGCGGGCGACCTCGCCGCGCTGCTGACCAACCTGCAGCCGCACGACGTGCTGTTCGTCGACGAGATCCACCGCCTGTCGCCGGTCGTGGAGGAGGTGCTGTACCCGGCGATGGAGGACTTCCAGATCGACATCATGATCGGCGAGGGCCCGGCCGCGCGCTCGATCAAGCTCGACCTGCCGCCGTTCACCCTGATCGGCGCGACCACCCGCGCCGGCCTGCTGACCGCGCCGCTGCGCGACCGCTTCGGCATCGTGCAGCGGCTCGAGTTCTACAGCGCCGAGGAGCTGACCCGCATCGTGCGCCGCTCGGCCGCCATCCTCGGCATCGAGTGCGAGGCCGACGGCGCCGGCGAGATTGCCCGCCGCGCGCGCGGCACCCCGCGCATCGCCAACCGGCTGCTGCGGCGCGTGCGCGACTACGCCCAGGTCCGCGCCGGCGGGCGCATCGACCGCGAGGTGGCGGACGCGGCGATGGCGATGCTGAAGGTCGACCCGGAAGGCTTCGACGACCTCGACCGCCGCCTGCTGCGGCTGATCGTGGAGAACTTCGACGGCGGCCCGGTCGGGGTGGAGTCGATGGCCGCGGCGCTCTCCGAGGAGCGCGGCACGCTCGAGGACGTGATCGAGCCCTACCTGATCCAGCAGGGCTTCCTGGTCCGCACGGCGCGCGGGCGCATGGCCACGCACCGGGCCTATCGCCACCTCGGGCTGGCCGCCAAGGGCCCGCCGCGCGCGGACCTGTTCCTCGCCGACGAGGCGGCCGGCGACGACGGCCGGGAAGGCGCGGCATGACGGCCTCCGCCCCCGATTCCGATCAGCACGCGTTCAGCCATCCGGTTCGGGTTTACTGGGAAGATACCGACGCCGGCGGCGTGGTGTACCACGCGCAGTACGTGGCGTTCCTCGAGCGCGCGCGCACCGAGTGGATGCGCGCGCTCGGCCACGGGCAGGAGGCGTTGCGCACGCGCCACGACCTGGTGTTCGTGGTCAGGGCGATGCGCATGGACTTCCGCCGCCCGGCGCGCCTGGACGACGCGCTGCAGGTGTCGGTGGCGCTGACCGAGTGCCGGCGCGCCAGCCTGGTGCTGGCGCAGTCGATCCTCCGCGACGGCGAGCTGCTGCTGGACGCGGAGGTGCGGGTGGCGGCGCTGGGCGCGGGCGGCTTCAGGCCGCGCGGGATCCCGGAGCCGCTGTACTCGGAGCTCAAATCCAGACAAGTCCGGCCGGACTGAGACAGGACGCCACCGGCCGCCACGAAGTGCGCCCGAGCCGCGAGGATGCGGCAGGGCGGTGAGGACGCGGCCCCGCCGCGCCCGTCGAACCGAACCAGAACCGGAGCGGATGCATGATCCCACTGACGATGTTGCTGCAGGCCACCCAGGTCGAGCCCCTGCCCGAGGAGGCCGCGGTCGCCGTCGACCCCGCGCTCGCCGCCGGCGCCGATGCGGCCGCGCTGGGCCAGGACCTCAACGTCATGGAGCTGATCCTGCACGCCTCGATCCCGGTGCAGCTGGTCATGCTGCTCCTGCTGTTCGCCTCGATCGCGTCGTGGGTGATCATCTTCCGCAAGAAGCGCCTGCTCGACCGCGCGGTGAAGGAGGCCGACCGGTTCGAGGAGCGCTTCTGGTCCGGCGCCGAGCTGACCAAGCTGTACTCCTCCGCCACCGAGCGCAACCGCGAGATCGACGGCCTGGAGGCGATCTTCGAGTCGGGCTTCCGCGAGTACTCGCGCCAGCGCCGCGGCGGCGACAGCCGCTCGCGCCTGGAGGCGGCGCAGCGCGGCATGCGGGTGGCCGGCGCGCGCGAGATCGACGGCCTGGAGCAGAACCTGGAGTTCCTGGCCAACGTCGGTTCGATCGCGCCCTACGTCGGCCTGCTCGGCACGGTGTGGGGCATCATGATCTCCTTCCACGGCCTGGCCAACGTGCGCGAGGCGACCATCGCCACCGTCGCCCCGGGCATCTCCGAGGCGCTGATCGCCACCGCGATGGGCCTGTTCGCGGCGATCCCCGCGGTCTGGGCCTACAACCGCTTCGCGACCAAGGTCGAGCGCATCGCCGGCCGCTACGAGGCGTTCTCGGAGGAGTTCTCCTCGATCCTCGAGCGCCAGTCCAGCGAGGGCTGACCCCGCGCGCGACCTTCGCGCGTTGACCCGACCCGACTGCGAGGACCGACCATGTCCGTCACCATGCGCCGCCCCAAGCGCCGCAAGCTCAAGAACGAAATCAACGTCGTGCCCTACATCGACGTGATGCTGGTGCTGCTGATCATCTTCATGGTCACCACGCCGCTGCTGAACCTGGGCACCGACATCAACCTGCCCGATTCCAACGCGCGCTCGCTCGGCGCGCCGAAGGACCCGGTGGTGGTCAGCGTGTACCCCGACGGGGCGCTGGCGCTGATGGTCGAGCAGCAGAACCAGTCGGTCACCCGCGAGGACCTGCTGGCCCGCCTGCGCGCGATCCACGCCAACAACCCCGAGGCGACGATCCTGGTGCGCGGCGACGGCGCCGCCAGCTACCAGCTGATCATGGACGCGATCAGCACCATCAACGAGGCCGGGGTCACCAAGGTGAGCCTGCTCAGCCGGCCGCTCGAGGCGGGGGGCTGATGCGGCAGCAGCGCGCCGAGACGGTCCGCGCGGTCCTGCTCGCGCTGGGGCTGCACGTCCTGCTGATCCTGATGCTGGTGTTCGGCCTGGACTGGACCCGCAGCCGGGCCGAGCCCGCGTTCGGCTCGCCGGTCAGCGCCGACATCATCGACCCCGACGCGCTCAGCGCCGCGCAGCAGCGCGCGCTGGCGGCCGATCCCGAGCCGCTGCCGGACCCGCCGGCGCCGCCCGAGCCGCTGCCCACGCCGGAACCGGAGCCCGAGCCGGTCGAGCAGGAGACGGCGCCGCCGCCGCAGCCGCTGCCCGCGCCGGTGCCCGAGGACGCGCCGGTCGAGCCGCAGCGGGAGGCGCAGGAACGCATTCCCGATCCCGACACCGTCGACCAGGACGCCGCGCGCCAGGACGCCGAGTCCGAGCTGACCGCGCAACGCGAGCAGGAGGAACGGCGCCGCCAGGAGCAGATCGACCTCACCGAGCGCCAGCGCCAGGAGGAGGCCGAGCAGAAGCGCCGCCTGGCCCAGCAGCAGCGCGAGGAGGAGCTGCGCAAGCTGCGCGCCGAACGCGAGCGCGTGCGCCGCGAGGCCGACCTGTCCGAGCAGCGCCTGCGCCAGATCGCCGAGGCGCGCGCGCGCCAGGCCGCCGACCAGGCCGCGGCCTCGTCGCAGGCCGCCAGCCCGCCGCCGGGCCGCCCCGACGGCAGCAGCGACCTCGCCGCCAAGTACGCCGCCGCCCTGCAGGAAGCGATCGCCCGGCAGTGGACCCGGCCGGACAACGTGCCGCTGGGCCAGCGCTGCCGCATCTACATCACCCAGCTGCCGGGCGGCGAAGTGCTCAACGTCGAGTTCGATCCCGCCTGCCCCTACGATCCCCTCGGCCGGCGCTCGGTGGAGGCCGCGGTGCGCCGCGCCGCGCCGCTGCCCTACGCCGGGTTCGAGTCGGTGTTCAACCGCCGCCTCAACCTCAACTTCACCGCCCAGGACCGATAACGCGACCCCGCGTTCACCTTCCGCTGCGGGTGCCGCGTCCAATCTGTCCGGCGGTCCGCGGCGCGGATCGCCCTGAACCCCATTCCAGACCGGGTGCACTGATGAAACCAATCGCGCGTTGCCTGCTCGTCCTGTTCTCGCTGCTGCTGCCCTCGCTCGCCGCGGCGCAACAGCAGGGACTGGAGATCGACATCGTCGGCGGCCATGCCTCGGCCCTGCCCATCGCCATCGTGCCCATGCCCTACCAGGGCTCGGCCGGCGCGCCGGACACCGACATCTCGGCGGTGATCCGCGCCGACCTCGACCGTTCCGGCCAGTTCCGCACCCTGCCCGAGCGCGACGTGGTGGAGCGGCCGACCCGCGGCAGCGAGGTGCAGTTCCCGACCTGGCGCGCGCTGCGGCAGGACTTCCTGGTGATCGGGCGCGTGCTCGACGCCGGCGCCGGCGCCTACCGGGTGGAATACGAGCTGTTCGACGTGGCCAAGCAGGAACGCCTGATCGGCATGGCGATGACCGGCCGCTCGGCCTCGATGCGCGACGTCGCCCACCAGATCGCCGACGCCATCTACGAGAAGATCCTGGGCGTGCGCGGCGCGTTCTGGACCCGCATCGCCTACGTCACCCAGACCGGGGTGGGCGAGGGCGCCCGCTACGCGCTGATCGTGGCCGACTCCGACGGCCACAACCCGCAGACCGTGGTCCGCTCCAACGAGCCGCTGCTGTCGCCGGCCTGGAGCCCGGACGGCAGCAAGCTGGCCTACGTCAGCTTCGAGAGCCGCAATTCCTCGATCTACATCCAGGACATCACCACCGGCGGCCGCGAGCAGGTGGCCAGCTTCCGCGGCATCAACAGCGGCCCGGCGTTCTCGCCCGACGGCCGCCGCCTGGCGATGACGCTCTCGCGCAGCGGCAACCCCGAGATCTACGTGATGGACCTCGGCAGCAAGGCGCTGACCCAGCTGACCAACCATTTCGGGATCGATACCTCCCCGGCGTGGAGCCCGGACGGCGCCAGCGTCTACTTCACTTCCGACCGCGGCGGGCGGCCGCAGGTCTACCAGGTTCCGGCCGGGGGCGGCGGCGCCAGCCGGGTGAGCTTCGAGGGCAACTACAACGCCGACCCCAGCGTCTCGTTCGACGGCCAGAAGATCGCCGTGGCGCAGGGTTCAGGTAACGTGTACCGTATCGCGGTGCTGGATCGCAGTCTGGGGTCGCCCCGCTGGTCCACGCTGTCGCCGGGGTCGCTCGACGAGTCGCCGAGCTTCGCCCCGAACGCCAGCATGATCCTGTACGCGGCGCGAGAGGGGCGGCGAGGGGTGCTGTATGCCGTTTCTGCAGACGGTCGGGTCCGGCAACGGCTGGTGCTCGCGGACGGCGACGTCCGGGAGCCGGCCTGGGGGCCCTACCGCGAGCAGCGCTGACGCGGTCTGCACATCCACTCAATCAATCTGAACCGCCTGAACAACCACCTAGGGAACGACGAGATGAACACCACCACCCGAGTCCTGCTCGCCGCCGCGCTGTGCGTCGCCGTTGTCGGCTGTGCCAAGAAGGTCAGGGAGGAGCCGCCGGCCACCACCACGCCGCCGCCCACCTCGACCCAGCCGCAGCAGCCCTCCGCCGGCGCCTACGGTCCGGAGGATCTGGACACCGACGCCTGCTTGCGCCAGCGGGTGGTGTACTTCGACTTCGACCAGGAGTCGCTGCGTCCGGAGTTCCAGGCCGCGATGGCCTGCCACGCCAAGTACCTGCGCGACCGCCCGTCCTCGCGGATCACCCTGGAAGGCAACGCCGACGAGCGCGGCAGCCGCGAGTACAACCTGGGCCTGGGCGAGCGCCGCGGCAACGCCGTGTCGTCGGCCCTGCAGGCCAACGGCGGCTCGGCCACCCAGCTGACCACCGTCAGCTACGGCGAGGAGCGTCCGGTCTGCACCGAGTCGACCGAAGACTGCTGGGCGCGCAACCGCCGCGTCGAGATCGTCTACACCGCGCGCTGAGCCGCATGCGTAGGCTGATCGCTCCAGCCCTGGTCGCGGCCGCCCGCGTGGCGGCCGCGCCCCCAATCGCGCAACCCGCGAGCCGAGCCGAACGCGTGGGCCAGCTCGAGCCGCACGCCGGGGGC
>NZ_JAIWPR010000037.1 GCF_021191635.1 Alterluteimonas quercicellularis | reverse complement strand
CGGGACTGATCAGGAAATTCCTCGACGGCTGGTACAAGGGCAACAGGAACGTCGCCGCTTGGTACGACAGCCACAAGGGCGAAGACACCGGATACGTTGGCTACTGGAGTCTTGAAGCCGCGCTGGTGGTGAAAGTGTTCGGCATCGACGATTCGTCTTTCCGAAGGCATGCGAACTATCCGGCCGACCTGGTTCACGACGCCTGACGCGATCCGTTTCGCCGGCGATTCCCTACACCACGTGGGGTGGGTCGGTGCCGCTGGTATGCGGGCGCACGCTCGCGTGCCTGTCGCGCGCTCAGTCGCCGTGCCGGGAGAGCACCCGGTCGACCTGGGCGCCCGCCGCAGCGGCGATCGTGCGGAAGGAGGCGCCGACCTCGTCGGCATCCGCGACCCGCCGCCAGAACTCGCTGGCGGCCCGCGCCGCGATCGACCACTCGACTCGGTGTTCGGGCAGGGGCGGCGAGACCTCGAAGGATCGCGCCACCACCTCGCCGGAAACCGAGGGACGGAACAGCATCGGCAGCATGTCGTAGGCGGGGGCGAGCGCCAGCGGCCGGCGATCTCCGAGCATGAGCCCCGCGTTGCCCAGATGCATGTCGCTGTTCCCGATCAGCGCGCCGAACCAGCCCAGCACGGCGAGATCTCGCGCGGCGGCGGTATCGATCCAGCCCTCGCGTTCGAGTTGCGGTGCGTATCGCCACCACTCGATCCGGCCGTGGCCGTGGAAGGCGGCGTCGATCGACGCCAGCGAGACGAAGCCGTGGCGCCCGCCGTCCGGCGTGCGGTCGAAGCGGATCGATTCCAGGAAGGTGCGCCCGCCGGCGATCAGGGTCGAGGCATCCGCGGCCGCGAGGCCGTGCGCGCGCAGGACCGTACCCGCGATCGCCTCGCAGTGCAGCAGGTCCGCCCATCGGCGGGCCGCAGGCGCGTCGCCGGCCTCGCTGAACTTGACGATCGCCTCGCGTGCGCTGCCATCGCCCATGTCCAGGCGGACGAGGAACTTGGGCTGATCGCCGCCGGCCGACGATCCGACCGGATCGCCGCGCAGCGCCGCTTCGGCGAGCGACGGATAGCGCTCGGCGCGTTGCGCGGCGGACAGTGCGCCGGCACCCTCGAGCGCCTGCCGGGCGGCCGCTTGCAGCGCGCGTTCGCCGAGCAGCAGGTCGCCGGGGAGGTCATGTCCGTGCTGGAGCAGGGCGAGCAGCACGTCGTCCGCGCCCCAGCGCGTCAGGTCCTCGGGCGCGCCGATCTCGGGCGCGAGGCGGCGGGCGAACGCACGCCCCAGGAATCCCTGCGGACGCTGGTCGTCCAGAAACCACGGTAGGCCGGGGAACACGCCGTCGGCGAACTCGCCTTGAAGGAAGGCGGGAAGCGGGCGCGCAGGCTCGAAATGGAACAGGCCGCCGGCCAGGGCGCGCAGCTCGCCGAGCCGTTCCGTCCGCTGCCGCGCATCCATCCGGTACAGCGGCCATCGATGACCCGCGCGGGCGACATCGCGCAGCAACGCGTAGCGCGTCGCCCGGGCGCGGCCGATCCGCAGGAGGCGCGGTGCGATCGCGGCGACCGCGCGCGACACGGTCGGTTGGCTGATCCCGAGCGCTGCCGCGATTTCGCGGGCGGTCAGCAGCCCGCGCTCGCGCAGCAGCATTTCCAGACGTACGCCTCGAGGATTCGTCGGCATACCGGGATTGAATAGATCTAAGAATGGATAGTCAAGGACAGAATCCGGAGTGGCCCGCGACTACAGGGGTTTTGGCGTCGATTATCGGATCATCGTGAATAGATATTGCCAGTCTACGTCGAAGTCCGGCAGGCGCGCCGAAGCCGCCGGATCGTCAGCGCGCCCCCGGCGGATCGGCGGTCAGGCCGCCTGCGCCGGCGCCACCACGCGCAGAGGGTCGTTCCACTCGCGCAGCAGTTCCGCCTCGCGCGCCCTGGCGCGGTGCAGGTGGGCTTCCTTGACGTGGCCGTAGCCGCGGATCTGCTCGGGCACGCTGGCGATCTCCACCGCCAGGCGCAGGTTGCCGGCGTCCAGCCGGTCGAGCAGGCCGTCGATGGTGCGCGCGTAGTCCTCGATCAGCCGGCGCTCGGTGCGCCGCTCCCCGGTGTAGCCGAACGGGTCCAGCGGGGTGCCGCGCAGGCCGCGCAGCCTGGCCAGCACGCCGAAGGCCTTGAACACCCACGGACCGTACTCGCGCTTCTGCAGCTCGCCCCGGTCGTTCTTCTTCGCCAGCAGCGGCGGGGCGAGGTGGAAGCGCAGGGTGTAGTCGCCCTCGAACTGCTGCGAGAGCCGCCGGGCGAACTCGCCGCTGGTGTACAGGCGCGCGACCTCGTACTCGTCCTTGTAGGCCATCAGCTTGAAGAAGCAGCGCGCCACCGCCTCGGCGAGGTCGGTGGATCCGGGCGCCCGCTCGGCCTCGGCGTTGCGCACGCGGGCGACCAGGTCGGCGTAGCGGCGCGCGTACTTCGCGTTCTGGTAGTCGGTCAGGAAGGCGACGCGGCGGGCGACCAGCTCGTCGAGCGAGCGCGACAGGCGCAGGTCGTCGAGCGGGAGGAAGGCCACGTTGTCGCCGCGGCCGGCCGGCAGGTGCCGCAGCTCGTCCTCGCGGCGCGTCGGCTTCGGCGCGGCATTGGCGCCCCACTCGGTGCTCTCCCACTCGCCCGGCGGCAGCGCCTGCAGCGCGTGCGGCGCGGTTTCGGCCGCCGCCGCCGGGAGCGGCCCGAGCCCGGCCGCCTCGCGCACCGCGGCCGGGTCGGCCGCGGCCAGGCGGCCCCAGCCGAACGCGGTCTTGTTCATCTCGACCGCCGCGCCGTTGAGCTCGATCGCGCGCATCAGCGCCTCGAACGACAGCGGCACCCAGCCGCGCTGCCAGGCGTAGCCGAGCATGAAGAGGTTGGCGGCGATCGCGTCGCCCATCAGCGCGGTGGCCAGCTGGGTGGCGTCGACCACGTGCAGCGCGTCGACGGGCGCGGCCTCGCCGCCCAGCGCGCCGCGCACGGCGGCGACGATGTCGGCGGCGGGGAACTCCATGTCCGGGCGCGTGGTGAAGGTGCCGGGCATGGCCTCGTAGCTGTTGAGCACCACGTGGGTGCGGCCCTCGCGGATCTTCGACAGCGCCCAGTAGTCGTTGACCACCACCATGTCGCAGCCGAGCACCAGGTCGGCCTCGCCGGCGGCGATGCGCACCGCGTGCAGGTCGGCCGGCGTCCTGGCGAAGCGGATGTGGGTGGTCACCGCGCCGCCCTTCTGGGCCAGGCCGGTCTGGTCGAGCACGGTCGAGCCGCGGCCCTCCAGGTGGCCGGCCATGCCGAGCAGGGCGCCGATGGTGACCACGCCGGTGCCGCCGACGCCGGTGATGAGGATGTTCCAGGGCTGCGAGAGGTCGCTGGCGAACGCGGGCGCCGGCAGCGCGGCCAGGCGCTCGGCCGCGTCGACCTTGCGGCCCTTGCGCGGCTTGCCGCCGTGCACGGTGACGAAGCTGGGGCAGAAGCCCTCGACGCAGCTGTAGTCCTTGTTGCAGTTGGACTGGTCGATCGCGCGCTTGCGGCCGAACTCGGTCTCCTGCGGCAGCACCGAGACGCAGAACGACTTCTGCCCGCAGTCGCCGCAGCCCTCGCACACCAGCGTGTTGACGAACACGCGCTTGGCCGGGTCGGGCAGCTTGCCGCGCTTCCGCCGGCGGCGCTTCTCGGTGGCGCAGGTCTGGTCGTAGATCAGGATCGAGACGCCCTTCACCTCGCGCAGGCGCTTCTGCACGGCGTCCAGCTCGCGGCGGTCGTGGAACTCGACGCCCGAGGGGAACAGTTCCGGCTTCGACCACCTGGCGATGTCGTCGCTGACCAGCACGATCGCCTGCACGCCCTCGGCGCGCATCTGGTGGGCGATGTCGGGCACGGTCAGGGTGCCGTCGACCGGCTGGCCGCCGGTCATCGCGACCGCGTCGTTGTAGAGGATCTTGTAGGTGATGTTGACCTTGGCCGCGATCGCCTGGCGGATCGCCAGCGAGCCCGAATGGAAGTAGGTGCCGTCGCCCAGGTTCTGGAAGATGTGCGGGGTGTCGGTGAAGGCCGCCTGGCCCGCCCAGGTGACGCCTTCGCCGCCCATGTGGGTGAAGGTGTCGGTGCGGCGGTCCATCCAGGTGACCATGTAGTGGCAGCCGATGCCGCCCTGCGCGCGCGAGCCTTCCGGCACGCGGGTGCTGGTGTTGTGCGGGCAGCCCGAGCAGTAGTGCGGCACGCGCGGGAACTGCGCGCGCGGCAGCGCCAGCGCGCTCTCCTTGCGCTCCATCCAGCGCAGGGTGTCGCGGATGTGTTCGCTGTCGTGGAATCGCTGGATGCGGCGCGCCATCACCGCGGCGATGGTGGCCGGGGTCAGCTCGCCGGTGGAGGGCAGGATCCAGTTTCCGTCCTCGTCGTACTTGCCGACGATGGACGGGCGGCGGCCCTCGAAGTTGTAGAACAGCTCCTTCATCTGGCTCTCGATGAAGGCGTGCTTCTCCTCCACCACCAGGATGTCCTCCAGCCCCTGCGCGAAGGCACGGATGCCCAGCGGCTCCAGCGGCCAGGTCATGCCGACCTTGTAGACGCGGATGCCGAGCCCGGCGCAGGCGCGCGCGTCGAGCCCCAGGTATTCCAGCGCCTGCAGCACGTCGAGGTAGCTCTTGCCGGTGGTGACGATGCCCAGCCGCGCGCCGGGCGAATCGATCACCGTGCGGTCGATGCGGTTGGCGCGCGCGAACGCCTGCGCCGCCCGCACCGCGTAGCGGTGCAGGCGCATCTCCTGCTCCAGCGGCGGGTCCGGCCAGCGGATGCTGAGGCCGCCGGGCGGCAGCTCGAAGTCCTCGGGCGTGGCGATCTCCAGCGCGAACGGGTCCACGTCGACCGAGGCCGAGGACTCCACCGTCTCGGCGATCGTCTTGAAGCCCACCCAGCGCCCGGTGTAGCGGCTCATCGCCCAGCCGAGCAGGCCCATGTCGAGGATGTCCTGCACCCCGGCCGGGTTGAGGATGGGCATCATCGCGCTGGTGAACTCGCCCTCGCTGCCGTGCGGCAGGGTGGACGAGCGGCAGGCGTGGTCGTCGGCGGCCAGCGCCAGCACGCCGCCGTGGCGGTGGGTGCCGGCAGCGTTGCCGTGCTTGAACACGTCGCCGCAGCGGTCCACGCCCGGGCCCTTGCCGTACCACATCGCGTAGACGCCATCGACGGTGGCGCCCGGGAACAGGCCGGTCTGCTGGGTGCCCCAGACCATGGTCGCGCCCAGGTCCTCGTTGAGGCCGGGCTGGAACTTCACCCGCGCCTCCTCCAGGTACTTGCGCGCGCGCCACAGCTCCAGGTCGAAGCCCCCCAGCGGTGAGCCGCGGTAGCCGCTGACGAAGCCGGCGGTGTCCAGCCCGGCGGCCCGGTCGCGCAGCCGTTGCATCAGCGGCAGCCGCACCAGCGCCTGCACGCCGGACAGGTAGATGCGTCCCTGGGTGCGGGTGTACTTGTGGTCCAGGGTGTAGTCGGCGTCGACCGCGCCGCGGGTGAGCGCGGTGCCGGCGGAGTCGGGCGAGGACAGTTCGGCGGTGCTGGTCATGGCGGCGTCTTTCGGGCTTGCGCTTGCGCGCTGGCAGGCCATGGCGGGATTGCCGGATGGCGCGGCCGCCGGGGCGGCCGGGGTGGACGGGCTCGTCGGCCGGAAAGGCCGGAAAACCGGGGCGCGATTGTATCAGCGGCCCCGTGGGGCTCCCGGCATCCCCGCGGCATGCGGCTAGAATGGCGGCGGGGGATGCCGCAGGGGGAGAGAGGACGATGGGGTTTCGCGCGATCGCATGCCTGGCGCTGTCGCTGCTGTGCGGCGCGGCGCAGGCGCAGGCCGTTCCGGCGATCCGGGAGTTCTACTTCGACGAGGACGCGGTCGCCCGGCCGATCCGCGTCGTGGAGGGCGAGGACGAGGCCGCGATGCAGCGCCTGGCCCGCACGATGGAGCGCGGCCAGCGCAATGCCGCGCTCGCCACCGCCCAGCTCGCGCACCTGGCGATCGCCCAGGACCGGGCCGAGACCGGCCGCGCGCTGTACCGGCAGGCGCTGGACGCCACCGCGCCGCGCAGCGCCCATCGGCAGACGATCCAGTGGAACTACGGCTGGGACCTGTTGCGGCTGGGCGAGACCGAGGCTGCGCTCAACCACTGGGTGGGCCTGATGGACGGGCGCCTCAACGCCCCCGACTGGCTGCCGCCCACGCTGGCGCTGGCGCTGTGGCGGCTCGACCGCCGCGACGAGGCGGTTGCCTGGTTCGCCGCCGCGGTGCGCACGCATCCCGAGCGCTGGCCGCACACGGCGCAGTGGCCGGCGCTGCTGCCGGGCTGGCGCGACGACGAGCGCGCGACGCTGGCCGAGGTGCGCGCGGCCTGGGCGAAGGACCCGCCGGGCTGGCCGTAGGGTTCGCTTCCACAAGCAAGCATGGTCCGTAGGAGCGCGCTCGCGCGCGAGGCTTTTCTCGCCGCTCCTGCCGCAGCCGGTCCTGCCGCATCGGAGCGAAGGAGCTTCGCGCGCGAGCGCGCTCCTACATGGGCTCGCGGGCGTGCACAGGGCGTGCACAGTCCGACTTCATCCGTAGGAGCGCGCTGGCGCGCGACCGGGATGCGGACGGCGCGTGGCGCGCGCGGGCGCGTTCAGCGCGTGGCGGGGGCGATGCCGCGTTCGGCCAGCCAGGCGCGGATCCAGTCGAAGTCGCGCTTCACCGGGCCGGAGAGCATGCCCGGGTCGCCGTCGAACAGGTAGGCGTCGAAGGTGGCGCCGGTGTCGTCGGCCGCGCGCGGGTTGGCCCCGGCCTCCAGGAAGCGGCGCACCGAGGGCAGGTCGTTGACCAGCGCCGCCTGATGCAGCGGGGTGGTGTCCGAGCGGTCGCGCACGTCCAGGCGCGCGCCCGCCTCCAGCAGGCGGTCGATGTTGTCGGGCTGGCGCGCGCGCAGCGCGTCGAACAGCGGCGTCTGGCCGTTGACGGTGTTGGGCTGGTCGGCGCCGGCGCCGGCCTCCAGCAGCAGGTCGAGCCAGTCCGTGCTGCGGGCCATCGCCGCCACGTGCACGGCGGTCCTGCCCTTGGCGTCGCCGCGCGCCGGGTCGGCGCCCAGCGCCAGCAGCAGGCGCGCCGCGCGCCGGTCGTCCTGGGCGATGGCCCAGTTCAGCAGGGGCGTGCCGGACGCGTCGGTGGCGTTCGGGTTCGCGCCGGCCGCCAGCAGTTCGCGCGCGAGCGGCTCGTCGCCCGCGCGCACCGCCTGCGCGAACTGCGCGTGCGCCGGGTTGTCGAAGGTCCGCGCGTCGGAGCCCATGCCGTCGTGTCCTTGCGTGCATCCGGAAGCCGGCAGCATAAGCGAGGCCGCCAGGAGGAAGTGAAGCGGGAACGCGCGGCCGGTCATGGGCGCGAGCATGCCTCAGGCGGCGCGCGCGGCGCCACCGGGTCGCCCGGCGCCGCCGCGGTCCGGCCGCCGGGCCGGCATCAGTTGAAGGGGTTCAGGAAGTCGCCCACCGCGTTCGCGGCGTCGGAGACGCCCTGGCCCACGTCGCCGACGAAGTCGGAGGCGGTCTCCAGGCCGTCGCCGATCGCGTCGGTCGCATCGTCCACGAAGCTGCCCACGTTGTCGGCGACGTCGCTCGCGAAGCCGCCGGCGCTTTCCACGAAGCCGGCGACCGCATCGGCCGGCGTGCTCAGCCCGGTGATGTCGCCGAGGTCGCGCAGCATGCCGCCGGTGGCGTTGGCGCTGTTCTGCACGCCGTCGCCGACCAGGCGCACGGCGCCGTCGGCCAGGTCGCCCACGGTATCGACGCCCGCATCGACCAGGTCGCCCAGCACGCCGAAGCCGCCCTCGACCACGTCGCCGTCCAGGACGTCGGCGCCCGACTGCCTCAGGCCCTCGAACAGCTCGCTGCCGGTGCCGGCGAGGTCGCCGCCCAGGTCGGTGATCTCGCGGATGCCGGAGGCGAGGTTGTTGAACTGCAGGTCGCCCAGGTTCTCCAGCCCGGCGACGGCGGTGTCGCCGACGAAGCCGGTGGTGGTCTCGACGACGTTGCCCAGGAAGTCGGCGCCGTGGTCGACCACGAAGCCCGTGCCGCTGAGCAGGCTGCCGACCACCCAGCTCTGCGGCGTCGCGCCGGGGCCGTTGCGCAGCTGCTCGCCCGCCGCGTCCAGGCCCTGGCGCGCGCCGTCGCCGAGCGCATCGATGCCGTGGTTGGCCTGCTCGCCCAGCCACTGCGAGGGGGTCGGGCCGTCGGCCGGGTCGTAGGGCGCGGCATGGTCGAAGGCGTCGACGTAGGACACGTCCTCGCCGCCGCCGCCGTGCAGGCCGCCGAAGCTCGTGCCCGGCGGCGGGTCGATCCGCAGTGCGTGGCCGACCGCCTCGGGCGGCGAGCCGACGATCGGCAGCAGCGGCACGTCCTCCTGCGCCGCGGTCAGCGGATCGCCGTTGACCGCGTAGCGGCGGATCTGGCCGCTGTCGTCGACGCGGCTGCGGACCTCGTTCGGGTTGAAGCCCAGGCTCTCCAGGGTCTCGTTGCTGAGGCCGGAGGCGTTGAAGGTCACCGCGGAGGCGCCGGTGGCGAGCGAGGCGGCCGAGGCCAGGCCGCCGCCGAGCGAATGGCCGGTCAGCGCCACGTTGCCTTCGCCGAGGACGCGCTCGGCGCGCTGGGCGAGCGCGATCGCGTCGCTGTACTGCGCCGAGTCCATGCCCAGGCCCTGCTGGCCGTTGTTGACCCAGTCCATGATCTGGCTCTGCTGGGTGCCGACTTCCGAGCCGCGATAGGCGACGACGTAGCTGCCGTCCTCGTGCTGGTAGATCTCGGCATGGAAGCCCGATTCGGGATCGCTGAGCAGGCCGGGATCGATCGGGATGCGGTTGCCGTGCTGGTCGGTCAGGCTGCGCCCGTCCTCGTGCGGCTGCAGCGCGGTCCAGCCGGCGTCCTCGAGCGCCTGGGCGTATTCCGGGCTGTCCGGCGCGTAGGCGCCGTTGGCCATCATCGCGAACAGCTGGTCGTTGGCCGGGTCCGGCGCGGTGCCCTGGGTCTGGTCGCTGAAGGTGCCGTCGCCGGCCCGGTAGTTCTCCGCGACCGGCGGCGGCGGCGGGGGCGGCGGCTGGTAGGCGGGAACGAAGGCCGGGCGTCCTGCATCGCTGATCGTGAGCGACATGGCGGGTCCATACGGTTGACGGCGATGCCGCGACCATAGCCGGCCGCGTGGCGCCGCGACATCCGGAGTGACCCTAGGTAGGGGCGCGCTCGCGCGCGATGCTCTTTCCATTCGGGGCCGGGGCCGGGGCCGAGGTAAAGCATCGCGCGCGAGCGCGCGCTCCTACGGTGACGGCCGTCGCGGATTCAGTCCCCGGTGCCCCTTTCGAGCGGCACGTCGTGGGCGCGCAGCCAGACCAGGATCGCCGCGCGCTCCTCGCGGGCGCGGCCGCTGAGGACGTTGGCGGGCACGCCGAAGTAGTAGCGCTGGAAGCTCGCGTCCTGGGCATTGCGCGCCTGCGGGTCGGCGCCGGCCTCGAGCAGCGCCAGCACGTGGGCGCCGGCGTTGATCATGGCCGCGCGATGCAGGGACGTGTTGCCGGTGCGGTCGGCGGCGTTGGGGTCGGCGCCGGCGGCCAGCAGGCGCCGGAAGGTGGCGTCGGTCCGCGGGCCGACCGCCTGCGCCAGCGGCGTCTCGCCGTTGCGGGCGTGGCGGACGTCGGGATCGCCGCGGTGGGCCAGCAGCAGGTCGAGATAGCGCGGGTCGTCCACCAGCGCGGCGGTGTGCACGGCGGTGCTGCCGCCGTAGCCGGGCAGGTTGGGGTCGGCGCCGGCGGCGAGCAGCGCTTCCAGGCCGTCCGGGCTCTGCTTGAAGATCGCGTGCTGCAGCAGGTTCAGCCCGCCCTCGCCGGCGGCGTCCGGGTCGCCCCCTTCCGACAGCAGGGTGCGGACGACGTAGGCGTCTCCCCGTTCCACCGCATCGGCGAGGCGGGCGGTGGCGGCATCGGTGAACGGACCGGTCTGCATGGAGCTCCCGTGGCAGGAGGCCGTGGCGAGGGTGGCGGCCAACAGCACCGCGGAAGGCCAGGACGTCTTCACGACCGGATTCTGCCACGTCGCGCCGCGCCGTCCCGGTGCCGGGCGGCCGGGGCCGCCGGCCGGTCCGGCACGTCAGCGGAAGAAGTCGACGATGCGCTGGCCGACATCGCCGACGCCGTCGGCCAGCGTCTCGACGCCCTGGCCCACGACGTCGGTCAGCGCTTCGACGCCGTCGCCCAGGCGGTCCACGCCGGTGGCGATCGCGCCGCCGCCGCCCTCGACCACGCCGGCGGCGAAGTCGCCGAAGCCGCCCCAGCCGAGATTGCGGATGTCCTGCGCCGCGTCGGCGGCGCCGCGCTCGATCCCGCCGGCGGCGGCATCGGCCAGGCCGTCCACGGTGTCGCCGGCGGAATTGAAGAAGCCTTCGCCGAAGTCGCCGACGATCTGCGCGGTGCCGTCGACGTAGTCGCCCTGCGCGTAGGCGCCGTCGAACACGGCGGCGACGTCGCGCGAGAAGTCGCCGACGTTGCGCGCGTAGTCGTCCTGCATGGCGTCGGGGATCGCGCCGATCAGGTCGCGGACGGGCGTGGTGGGATTCTCGTAGCCGGGCTGCCACGGCTGCTGCTGCAGCATGGTGTCGATCATCAGCTGCTGCTCGTGGCTGATCGCCGCGCGCAGCACGTCGCGCACCACGGGAATGCGGTCGACCACGCCGGGATCGATCCAGCCGGGCGCGCCGGCGTAGTCCAGCGCGCGCTCGACCAGGCTGCGGTCGAGCTCGCCCTCCGGCCGCACCACGATCGGCGCGCCCAGCGCATCGGGCAGCAGCGGCGCGCTCGGCGGGAAGGCCTCCTGCAGCTGGGTCAGCACGTCCTCGAACATCGAGTAGCGGCGGATCTGGCCGTCGGCGGCGGTCTCGCGCGCGGCGGCGATGTCGATGCCCAGCCGGTCGAAGGTGTCGGGGTGGACGCCCGAGGCGTCGAAGGTCACTGCCGGGATGCCGGTGATGATGGAGCCCACCGTGGCCAGCCCGCCGCCCTGCGAATGGCCGGTGATGGCGAGGTTGGCGATCCGGCCGTCCGGGCCGGTCTGGCCCAGCGTCTCGCGGAACTCCTGCGCGACCTGCGGGGCCAGGCGGTCGAACTCGTCGGTCTCGAGGCCGGCGCCCTGCGCGTAGTTGGTCTCCCAGTCCGGTCCGGTCAGCGGCGCGCCCTCGCCCTGGGTGCCGCGGTAGGCGAGGACGTAGTTGCCCTGGCCGTCGGTGAACACCTCGGCGCGGAACTGGCTGCCGGGCACGTCCAGCTGCACGTCGGCGTTCCAGCCCAGCGCCTCCAGCTCGTCCTGGCCCACCTCGGTCCAGCCGCAGACCGTCTGCGGGCCGTCGTCGTAGGTGGCGTAGGACATGCGCATGAAGTCGACGTCCAGCTCGCGCGCCTGGGTGCCGGCGACGTAGCTGGAGAACTCGCCCGGCCCGTAGGGCGGGGACGCGGCCGGGCCGCACTGGGGCGCCGCGCCGCCGAGTGCCGCGAGCTGGGGGTGGTAGCTCGTCTCGGGCCGGTAGCCGCCGTTGAACGGGGCGTGCTGCGGCAGCCGGACCGGCGCGTGGGGCGGGGGCTCGGGCGGCGGCGGCTGCAGGCGCGCAACGCTGCCGCCGTCGGAAATGGTCAGGGCCATGCTGGCGTCCTGTGCGGATCCCTGCCGCGACCTTGCCCGCGCCCCGGCGGGCCCGCAATCCGGGGCGACCCTAGGGTCCGCCGGCGGCGCCCGCGGCGCGGCGCACCGCCCCGCGGGCGCCCGGCTTGCTATCGTGGCCGCCGTTCCGTCCGCCGTCCGAGTCCCGATGTCCCAGAGCCGTCTCCGCGCCGCCGCGGCCTTGCTGCTGTCCCTGTCGCTGCCGGCCGCCGCCGCCGATCGCATCGCCGGCGAACCGTTCGCCACCCGCAGCGAGGTCTACGCGCCGCACGCGATGGCCGCCACCTCGCACCCGCTGGCCACCCAGATCGCGCTGGACATGCTGAAGGCGGGCGGCTCGGCGGTGGACGCGGCGATCGCCGCCAACGCTGCGCTGGGGCTGATGGAGCCGACCGGCAACGGCATCGGCGGCGACCTGTTCGCGATCGTCTGGGACCCGAAGACGCAGCGCCTGCACGGCTACAACGGCTCCGGCCGCTCGCCACGCTCGCTGACGATGGCCGAGTTCGAGCGCCGCGGCCTGCGCGAGATCCCGGCCCACGGGCCGCTGCCGGTCACCGTGCCGGGCGCGGTCGACGGCTGGTTCGCGCTGCACGCGCGCTTCGGCCGCCGGCCGATGGCCGAGAACCTGGCCCCGGCGATCCGCTACGCGCGCGAGGGCCACCCCGTGCACGAGGTGATCGCCCACTACTGGGAGCGCTCGGTGCCGCGGCTGTCGCGCTGGCCGGGCTTCGCCGAGCAGTTCACGATCGACGGTCGTGCCCCGCGCACCGGCGAGACCTGGCGCAACCCGAACCTGGCCGACACCCTGCAGAAGATCGCCGACGGCGGCCGCGATGCGTTCTACAAGGGCGAGATCGCCCGCACCATCGCCGCCTACTTCGCCGCCAACGATGGCTTCCTGTCCTACGAGGACCTGGCCGCGCACGCGGGCGAGTGGGTCGAGCCGGTCTCCACGAACTACCGCGGCGTGGACGTGTGGGAGCTGCCGCCCAGCGGGCAGGGCATCGCCGCGCTGCAGATCCTCAATCTGCTCGAACCCTACGACCTGGCGTCCTACGGCTTCGGCAGCCCCGAGCACGTGCACCTGTTCGTGGAGGCCAAGAAGCTCGCCTTCGCCGACCGCGCGCGCTGGTACGCCGACCCCGCGTTCCACCCGGCGCCGGTCGAGCGGCTGATCTCCAAGGACTACGCCCGCGAGCGCGGCGCGCTGATCTCGATGGAGCGCGCGCTGCGCGAGGTGCAGCCGGGCACGCCGGCGCAGCTCGACGAGGGCGACACCATCTACCTGACCACCGCCGACGCCGACGGCATGATGGTCTCGCTGATCCAGTCCAACTACCGCGGCATGGGCAGCGGCATGGCGCCGCCGGGGCTGGGCTTCATCCTGCAGGACCGCGGCGAGCAGTTCGTGCTGCAGGACGGCCACCCCAATGCCTACGCGCCGGGCAAGCGGCCCTTCCACACCATCATCCCGGCCTTCGCCACCCGCGACGGCCGGCCCTGGCTGTCGTTCGGGGTGATGGGCGGCGCGATGCAGCCGCAGGGCCACGCGCAGATCCTGATCAACATGATCGACTTCGGCATGAACCTGCAGGAGGCCGGCGACGCGCCGCGCATCCACCACGACGGCTCCACCGAGCCCGCCGGGCAGAACGAGGCGATGACCGACGGCGGCCGCATCGAGCTGGAGAGCGGCTTTCCCTATCCGACCGTGCGCGCGCTGATGCGCCTGGGGCATTCGGTGCAGTTCGCCGACGGCCCCTACGGCGGCTACCAGGCGATCATGGTCAACCCGCACGGCGGCTGGGTCGGCGCCAGCGAATCGCGCAAGGACGGCCAGGCGGCCGGCTACTGAGCCGCCGGCCCGACCGGGACAGGGAGAGACGACGATGACGATCCGCAACGCGATGGCCGGGCTGCTGGCGCTGTGGCTGCTGCTGCCGGCGCCGGGCCACGCGCAGGCCCCGCCCGCCGCCGATGCGGCGGAGCTGGCCGCGCACCGCGCCTACACCACCCGCCTGGCCGAGCGGCTGGCCGCCGAGGAAGCGCCACGCGGGCTGGCGCTGGCCGCGCTGCTGCGCGAGGCGAACGCGGCCGCGACCGCGGACCCCGCGGCCGCCGCGCCGCCGCGGTCCGACCCGCAGTCGCGCCAGTGGCGCGCCCTGGCCTTCCAGCGCGCGGGCGCGGACACGCTGGCGCTGTCGCTGCTGGCCCTGGCGCCCGAGGACGATGCCGGCACCGGCCGCGCGGCGCTGGCGCGCTGGCGGCAGCTGGAGCCCGCCAACCTCGTGCCCTGGCTGCACGGCGACGCCGACGCGGCGGCGCGCGCCGAGGCCGCCCGCCGTGCGCGCAGCGCGGACAGCCATCTCTACGCGCAGGTGCGGGCGCTGGTCGAGGCGCAGCGCCGCCACCCGCCCGCCGACGCCGAGCGGGCATTGCTGGCCGGCGGCCGCGACGGCCAGCCGGGCGGGCTCGACGGCTACGCGGTGCTGCACGGCACCAGCCTGCTGGCGCCCTGGTCGCTGCCGGCGCTGGAGCCGTTCGCCGAGGGCTGCGCCGCCGCGGCGCGGCAGGCACCGGACTCGGTGCAGGCCGAGGACTGCCGCAACGCCGCGCAGGCCCTGCAGCGCGCCGACACCCGGGCGCTGGAGAGCGTCGGCCTGGCGCTCGCCGCCGACCTCGCGCGCAGCGCCGAGGCCCGGCGCGCCGCGGCCGAGGCGCGCCGCCGCTTCGACTGGCAGATGGTCGAACTGGGCCGGCTGAGCATGGGCCGGCCGGACGGCGGCGTGGACGCCTTCGCCGCGCTGCTGATGGCCGAGCCCGCCGCGACCCGCGAGGCCGCGCTCGACGAGCGCCAGCTGCGCGAGGCCGGCATCCCGCTCGACCCCCCGGCCGGCTGGCGGCCGCCGTCGCGCTGACCGGACGGAGCGCTCGCCGCGCCGCCTGTAGGAGCGCGCTGGCGCGCGACCGGGCCAGGTGCCATCGGACCTGCGGCAGAGGAAGCATGCATTCCCACGCGCGGACGCGGGCGAACGGTGGCCGGCGTCGCTTCTTCCGGCGCCGGCAGAAAAAGCGTCGCGCGCGAGCGCGCTCCTACGGGTATCGCGGCGACCGTTCTGCTTTCGCTGCGGACCTCAGTCCGCCGGCACCGTGCGCGTGGCGGCCCAGGCGCGCAGCGCGTCCACCTGCTCGCGCATCAGCACCGACAGCGGCCGCGACTGCTTCAGCTCGGCGCGCAGCAGGAAGTCGTTGAGCGTGGTCTCGGCGGCGTGCGCGGCGTACAGGGCGGAGACGATGGCCTGCTCGATCTCGGCGCCGGAGAAGCCCTCCGAGGCCTGCGCCAGCGCGTCGAGGTCGAACGCGGCCGGGTCGAAGCCGCGCGCGGCCAGGTGCAGCGCGAACACTTCGCGGCGCACGTCGGCGCCCGGCAGGTCGACGAAGAAGATCTCGTCGAAGCGGCCCTTGCGCAGCAGTTCGGCCGGCAGTTCGTGGACCTGGTTGGCGGTGGCCACCAGGAACACGCGCGAGCGTCGCTCCGCCATCCAGGTCAGCAGGTAGCCCAGCACGCGCCTGGAGACGCCGCCGTCGGCGTCCTCGCCCGAAGCGGCGAGTCCCTTCTCGATCTCGTCGATCCACAGCACGCACGGCGCCAGCTGCTCGATGGAGGCCAGCGCGCCGCGCAGGTTGCCCTCGGTCTCGCCGTGGTACTTGGCGTAGAGCGCGCCGAAGTCCAGCCGCACCAGCGGCACGCCCAGGGCCCCCGCCACCGCCTTGGCCAGCATCGACTTGCCGCAGCCCTGCACGCCCAGCAGCAGCACGCCCTTGGGCGGGTCGAGCCCGGGCGGCGGGTCGCCCTCGGCGAACGCGCGGCGGCGCTGCTCGACCCAGCGCTTGAGCCGGCGCGCGCCGGCGACGTCGGCGAAGCGCGCGGTGTCGTACTCGTAGTGCAGGTGCCCGCTGCGGTTGAGCAGCTCGAACTTGAGCCGGTTGAGTTTGGGCAGGTCGTCGTCGCCGAGCGCGCCGTCGTCGAACACCAGGTGGCGGGCGATGCGGCGCGCGTCCGGCAGGCTCAGGCCGCGCAGGTTCAGCGCGATGCGGGCGACCGTCTCGTCGTCGGTGCGCACCCGGCGCCCGCCGTGCTCGGCGGCGTAGGCCTCGGCCACCTCGCGCACCAGCCGCGCGAGCGCGGTCGCGTCGGGCGGGCGCGGCCGGTGCCGCACCGCCTTGGCCTCCAGCCCGGGCGGCAGCTCGACCTTGTGCCCGACCAGCACGATCACGTGCGGCAGGCAGTCGCGCCGCTGCAGGATGTCGCGCAGCTGGCGCTGGGTGCCGGCGTAGTCGAGGTAGGGGTGGAAGTCGAGCAGCAGGTACACGCCGCGCTGGGTCGCGCTGCGGATCGCCTGCAGGGTGGCGCCGGTGTCGGGCGCGGTCTCGGCGGCGTCCTCGCGGTCCAGGTCCAGGCGGCGCAGCCCTTCGGTGATCGTCCAGCGATACATCGCGCGCCAGACGTGGCGCAGGGTCTGGCGGAACAGCGCGACCGCGCCCGGCTCGTCCGGCGTCTCCACCACGATCAGCGGCGTATCGGCGCGGATCAGCGCCACCAGGTCCTGCAGTTCGCTCATGCCTTCCCCCCGGATCGCGCGTGAAGATAGCAGTTTCGCCGCCGTGCGCAGCGCCCCCGGGCGGCGTCCCGCGGCGGCCGCCGGCACGCCGCCGGTCGCCGCGCCGGCGGCGGCCGGTGTACGCTGCCGGCAGGCACTGACCGGAGGGGGCGATGAAGACGATCCTGGTGGCCGGTTCGAAGGGCGGCGTGGGCAAGACGACCATCGCCACCCACCTCGCGGCGGAATCGGCGCTGGCCGGCCGGCGCACGGTCCTGCTGGACGCCGACCCGCAGGGCTCGTCGATCCGCTGGGCGGAGCGCCGCGCCGACCTCGAGAGCGCCGTGCTGCCGGTCGACGGCAGCCGCCGGCCCAAGCACGCCTGGAAGTCGGTGCCTGAGGACGCGCAGACGGTGGTGATCGACGGCGCCGCCGGCGCCATGCGCGAGGACCTGGAACCGTGGCTGGAGCATGCCGACGCCGTGGTGGTGCCGGTGCTGCCGTCCGCGCTCGACATCGACGCCACCGTGCCCTTCCTCAACGGCCTGGCCGGGCACCCGCGGGTGCGCAAGGGCGACCTGCGGGTGGGCCTGGTCGGCAACCGCCTGCGCCCGTGGACCAACGCCTCGCAGCAGGCCATGGCGCTGCTGGCGCAGTGGCCGTATCCGCTGGTCGCCCAGCTGCGCGACAGCCAGGCCTACGTGGTGCTGGTGGCGCTGGGCCGCAGCCTGTTCGACTACCAGTCGCGGCAGGTGCGCGAGCACCAGGCCGACTGGGCGCCGCTGCTGAAGTGGACCCGCCGCGGCTAGCCGCCCCGGCCCGGCGGTCCCGCGCAGCCGCACCTGTCCGCCATCCCAACGCGGCCGCCGGCGCCGTCCACATCGCGCCGCCCCGATCCTGTACCTTCGTCCGCGACCCCGCCGCCTTCCCGCCCGATGCGCGAACTGATCCTGCTCCGCCACGCCCACGCCGAAGCCGCGCTGCCCGGGCAGCCGGACCTGGACCGGCCGCTGTCGGCGGACGGGCTGGCCGAGGCCGAGTCCGCCGCGCGCTGGCTGCGCGACCGCCGGCTGGTGCCCGACCAGGTGCTGTGCTCGCCCGCGCGGCGCACCCGCGAGACGCTGGAGGTGGTGCTCGCCACCGTGGGCTACGTCGACCAGCGGCTGGAATCGTCGATCTACGAGGCCACGCCGGGCGCGCTGGCGCTGCTGCTCGAGCGCTACCGCGACACCGAACGGGTGCTGCTGGTCGGGCACAACCCGGGCCTGGAGCGGCTGGCCGCGCTGCTGCACAGCGGCCAGTCGGGCGACTACCGCGGCATGCCGCCGGCGGGGGTCGCGGTGCTGGAGTTCACCGACGACGGCACCCCGATCGAGCCCGGCAGCGCGCGCCTGTCGGCGTTCTGGTGGCCGTGAGCCACCGCCTGGCGCGCTGGTGCGCCGGGCTGCTGGTGCTGCCCGTGGCCTGGCCCGCGGCCGCCGTCGCGCAGGGCGCGATGAGCATCGACGCGGAAGGCTCCGACGCCGGTTTCCTGCTGCGCACCCGCTGGGGCCAGCGGCTGGAGGGCCGGTTCCCGGTGCTGTCGGGCGAGGTGCGCAGCCTCGGCGGCGGCCGCAAGCAGGTGCGGCTGGACCTGTCCACGCGCGACGTCGAGATCGTCGGCAATCCCCGCTACTCGCGGCTGACCCGCGGCGAGGCCTTCTTCGACGCCGGCCGCCACCCGCACGTGGTGTTCGTGTCCGAGCCCTTCGACGAGGGCCTGGTGCAGGCGGGCGGCGACCTGGTCGGCATGCTCGAGATCCGCGGCGTGCAGCGGCGCGAGGTGTTCCGCATCGAGCCGGCCGCCTGCGAGCGGCCGGTGCTGGACTGTCCGGTGGTGGCCGCGGGCACCGTCGACCGCGGCGACTACGCGATGGACCGCTGGGGCTTCGCGCTGGGCGAACGCGTGGAGTTCCGCCTCGCGCTGCGCGGCCGGGAGGCGGGCACGCCGTGAGCGCATTCGGGCGTGGCCTGCTGCTCGCGCTGCTGGCGCTGGCGGCGACGGGGTGCGCGGGCCTGGGGCCGGTGCAGCGGGCCGAGGCGCAGCGCGTGGCCGACGCCGCGCGCGAGACCGCGCTGGACTGCGACGACCCCGCCACCCGCTGCGCGCGGCCCTCGCCGCTGCGCTCGCTGGGATCGCGCGCCTACGTCGCCAGCACGCCCGAGGCGCCGCGCCACTACGCGCTGATGCTCGACTACGGCCAGGACGCGCTGCTGGCGCGGCTGGACCTGATCCGCAGCGCGCGCGAGACCATCGACCTGCAGACCTACATCTTCGACGAGGACGACGCCGGCCACCTCACCCTCGACGAACTGCTGGCCGCCGCGCGGCGCGGCGTGCGCGTGCGCGTGCTGGTGGACCAGCTCTCGGCGCTGCGCAGCGTCGATACCCTGGCCGCGCTGGCGGCCGCGCACGTCAACTTCGAGCTCAAAGTCTACAACCCGGTGCTCGGCCGCGCGCGCATCACCTACCCGATGTATCTCGCCGCCGCCGCCTGTTGCTGGCGCCAGCTCAACCGGCGCATGCACAACAAGATCCTGCTGGTGGACGGCATCGTCGGCGTCACCGGCGGGCGCAACTACCAGGACACCTACTTCGACTGGGACGCCAGCTACAACTTCCGCGACCGCGACATCCTGGTCGGCGGCCCGGTGACCCGGGTCATGCAGTCGAACTTCGACGCGTTCTGGAACGCGCCGCTGAGCGTGCCGGTGGCGCAGCTCGGCGACGTCGGCCGGCGCCTGCTGCGCGAGGGCGCACCGGAACTGCCGCACGAGCCCTTCGAGGCGCCCGACCGCGTGGCCACGGTCTCGCGCCAGGCCGACGACCCGCTGCTGCTCAAGGCGCGGCTGATCGATGCCGCGATCCCGGTGGGCCCGGTCGAGTTCATCGCCGACACGCCGGACAAGCACCGCCCCGGCAGCGAGCGCGTCGCGCCCTCGACCGGGCGCATGCGCGAGCTGATCGAGTCGGCCGAGCGCGAGGTGCTGCTGCAGACGCCCTACCTGGTGCTGTCGCAGCCGGCCCAGCACATGTTCCGCGCGCTGCACGACCGGCCCGACGGGCCGCAGGTGACGATCTCCACCAACAGCCTCGCCGCGACCGACTCCTTCATCACCTACGCGATGTCCTTCAAGTACAAGCGCCGCTACCTGCGCGACTTCGGCTTCCACATCTACGAGTACAAGCCGTTCCCGCAGAACGCGCCGATCGACCTCGACGCCACCCGCGCGCTGGAGCCGGGCTGGGGGCTGGTGGAGGCGGAAGACGCCCGCGCGCTGGGCGAGCTCGACGCCGCCCACCGCGACGACGCCGGGCAGGCGCCGGCGGCGGGGCAGGGCGCATCGCCGCCGGCCGATGCCAGCGCTTCGCCGCGCACGCGGCCCGGGCGCGGGTCGTCTGCGCCGCTGCCGCCGGGCCAGCGCACCCAGCAGCAGCGGCTGCCGCTGGAGAGCGAGTACTCGGCGCTGCGCTACGCCGGCGTCGGGGTGAACCGGCCGGTGCCGCTGCAGCGCGCCGGGCTGCGCATCGGCCTGCATTCCAAGTCGCTGGTGATCGACGAGCGGATCGGCGTGGTCGGCACCCACAACTTCGACCCGCGCGGCGACAACCTCAACACCGAGAGCGCCGTGGTGATCGAGGACGCGGTCTTCGCGCAGGCGCTGGCCGCCAGCATCCGCAACGACATGCGCCCGGAGAACTCCTGGGTGATCGCACCACGCGACAAGCCGCCGGTGTTCTCGGGGCTGGAGTACTCGCTGGCCAAGGTCTCCGAGCACCTGCCGGTGTTCGACCTGTGGCCGGTGCGCTACGCGACCAGCTACGAGTTCGTGCCCGGGCCGGACTGCCCGATGCCGCTGCCGCCGGACGATCCCGGCTTCCGCCGCTGCTACGAGCCGGTGGGCGACTTCCCCGAGGTCAGCCTCGGCATGAAGTCCCTGCTGACGCGCATCTTCACCGCCTTCGGCGCCGGGCTCGCCCCGATCCTCTGAGCCGGCCGGAGGCGCGCGACGCCTCGGCGATCCCCCGTAGGAGCGCGCTCGCGCGCGACCGGGCCACGTGCCGGACCTTGCGGCAGGAGACGCACGCGTCCCCACGCGCGGACGACGGCGAACGATGGCCGGCACCGCTTTCTTCCGGCACCCGCAGCACAGCGCCGCGCGCGAGCGCGCTCCCACGGAAGCCGGCCGCCCCGCGCCGCTGCAACCCTTGCCTCGCTCCGCGCATCTGACTAGGCACGGATCGCGCATGCCATGCCCCCGGTCCGCCGGATCGCCTCGCCAGCGGCTCTTTCGAGCCGCCCGCTCCCAGTCGGAACAGTGACTTATGGGGGATCGGCACCCACCCATGACGTTTGGCACATGGCGTATCGGTGTGGTGTTGTAGTCTACCAGCACACCGCAGCACTACGACCCCCAAGGAGACCGCCATGAACATCGTCCACGCCGCTTCCGCCCGCCGCGAACTGCTCGCCCAGGCCCTGCAGGCCGCCCGCCTGTCGGCCCCGTCCGCCTCCGCCCGCAACGGCCGCCGCGCCCGCGACTTCGGCGTCGGCTACGGCGAGAGCAGCGGCTACCGCCGCGCCGCCCGCTACGCCGCCGCCCCGGCGATGGCGTCGCGCTTCCGCCTGTCCTGATCCCTTCCTCTCCACGTCCTCCGAGGCCACTGCCATGCGCATCCCGACCCCCGCCCTCCCGTCCCCCGCCGTGCAGCCCGAGCGCCGCGACCGCCCGGTCCGCGACTTCGGCCAGGGCTACGGCCGCAGCAGCGGCTACACCAGCCGCCGCCGCTACGCCGCCAGCTCCGTCGCTCCGCGCTTCCGCATCGCCTGAGCCGGCGGGGCTCCGCCGGCCCGGGCGCGCGCGGCGCGCTGGCCGTCCGCGGCAGCCCTCGGCTATCGTGGCGCGATGAAGGCAGACCCCCCGGCCCCCGCCGCCTCCCCGTTCCGCAGCCGTCTCGACCTCGACGCCCTCAACGCGCTGTCGCGCGGCACCGCCATGGCGCCGCTGGGCATCGTCTTCACCGAGATCGGCCACGATTTCCTCCGCGCGACCATGCCGGTCGACGCGCGCACCCACCAGCCCTACGGGCTGCTCCACGGCGGCGCCTCGGCGCTGCTGGCCGAGACCGTCGGCAGCACCGCCGGCATGCTGACCCTGGACGACGACCGGGCCTGCGTCGGCCTGGAGATCAACGCCAACCACCTGCGCGCGGTACGCCGGGGCGTGGTGACCGCCACCGCGCGTCCGTTCCACGTCGGCCGCCAGACCCAGGTCTGGGAGATCCGCATCGAGGACGAGTCCGGGCGGCTGGTCTGCGTGTCGCGCCTCACCCTGGCGGTGATCCCGCGCCCGCCCGGCGTCTGAGTGCGGCGCGGAAGCCGGCGCGCCGGCCGCTTCTGTCCCATAATCGCAGCCCCTTCCGGCGAATCCTGAATGGCGCAGACCGGTCCCCAGCCGCGATCCATGATCCCCCCGTCCTCCACCTTCGCGTCCGCCGGCCCGTTCGCCCGCGCGCTGCGCTACGCCTGGCGCGTGCCGCTGCTGCTGTGGCACGTGCTGGTGCACCTGCCGGTGGTGGTACTGACGATCCTGCTGCCCACCGGCGGGATCCGGCTGGCCGGCGGCGAGCGCCTGGACCACCGGATGATCCGCGCCTGGCAGGGCGGGCTGATGCGCGTGTTCGGCTTTCGCGTGCGCCGGGTCGGCGCGCCGCTGCCCGACGCCACGCTGTTCGTCGCCAACCACGTGAGCTGGGTGGACATCGTCGCCCTGCACAGCCAGCGGATGATGGGCTTCGTGGCGAAGAAGGAGATCGCCGGCTGGCCGGTGGTCGGCTGGCTGGCCGCGCGCGGCGAGACCATCTTCCATCAGCGCGGCAGCCAGGAATCGCTGGGCGGCGTGCTCGACGAGATGCGCGCGCGCCTGCGCGAGGGCCGCTCGGTGGGCGTGTTCCCGGAAGGGCGCACCCGCGACGGCCGCGAGGTCGGTCCCTTCCATGCGCGCATCTTCCTGGCGGCGGTGGAGGCGGGCGTGCCGGTGCAGCCGGTGGCCCTGCGCTATGGCGCGCACGGCGAGGCGCAGACCGTGGTGGCCTTCCACGCCCGCGAGAGCTTCGCCGCCAACTTCCTGCGCCTGCTCGGCGAGCCGGCGCGCTCGGCCGACATCGTGTTCCTGCCGCCGGTGCTGCCGGGCGACGCCGACGGGCGGCGGCGCATCGCCGAGGTCGCGCGCGAGCGCATCCTGGAGGCGATGGGCCAGGCGCCCGGCAGGCGCCCGCGGCGCACGCGGGAGCAGGTCGACGCGGATGCCGGATAGGGCGCGCCCCCGGTTCCCCGCAGGCCGAGGCCCGCGCGCGGCCATCGGGGTCGGGCCGCGCAGGCCCGATGCGACCCGCCGGGGACCGGATGGCACGCCGTAGGCCCGCCGCGCCGCCCGCCCGGGACCCGGCGCCCCCGGGCGCCTACGCGCCGCCGCGCTGGCTGCGCAATCCGCACGTGCAATCGGCGCTCGGCACCAGCCCGTGGCGCCGCCGGCGCGCCGCGCAGGCGCTGGCCGCCACCGGCGCGGTCACCACCGAGCACCTGTTCGACGGCGGCGACGGCGTGCGCCTGCTCGGCCTGCACAGCGCCCCGCCCGGCGGCGCCTCCCGCGGGCTCGCGCTGCTGCTGCACGGCTGGGAGGGCAGCACCGAGTCGAGCTACATGC
The DNA here is from genome assembly GCF_021191635.1 of Alterluteimonas quercicellularis. Taxonomy (GTDB): domain Bacteria; phylum Pseudomonadota; class Gammaproteobacteria; order Xanthomonadales; family Xanthomonadaceae; genus Luteimonas; species Luteimonas quercicellularis. The sequence goes on along the minus strand of NZ_JAIWPR010000037.1, from coordinate 39,429 downwards.
GCTTCACCGCCGCCCAGCTGCTGCGGCGCGGCTACGAGGTGGTGCGGCTGAACTTCCGCGACCACGGCCCCACCCACCACCTCAACGAGGAGCTGTTCCACTCCAACCGCATCGACGAGGTGGTGCAGGCCGCGCTCGATATCGCCCGGCGCTTCCCGGCGCGGCCGCTGGTCGCGGCCGGCTTCTCGCTCGGCGGCAACTTCGCCCTGCGCCTGGCCCTGCGCGCGCCGCAGGCGGGCCTGCCGCTGGCCGCGGTGGCGGCGGTGTGCCCGGTGCTCGACCCGGCGCTGACCCTGGTGAAGATGGAGGAGGGGATGCCGCTGTACCTGCGGCACTTCGAGCAGAAGTGGCGCGAATCGCTGCTGCGCAAGCGGGCGCTGTTCCCGGATCGGCTGCAGGTGGACGACGCCACCCTGCGCCTGGGCATGCGCGAGCTGACCGAATGGCTGGTGCTGCGGCATACCGACTTCGGCTCCCTGGACGCGTACTTCTCCGGCTACTCGATCGCCGGCGAGCGGCTGGCCGCGCTGCAGGTGCCCGCGCACGTGCTCACCAGCGAGGACGACCCGGTGATCCCGGCCGACGGCTTCCGCGCGCTGCCCGACAACCCGCTGCTGCGCATCGAGATCGCGCGCTGGGGCGGGCACTGCGGCTTCCTGGAGAACGCGCGGCTGGACGGCTACGCCGAGCGCTGGGCCGCCGAGCGCCTGGCCGGCGCCCGCGACCTGTAGAAGCGCGCTCGCGCGCGACGTTTCAAATCTCCCGCCCCGCAAGAAGCGGCGGCGGCCGTCGTTCGCCGTCGTTCGCCGTCGTCCGCGTGGGGACGCGTTCTTCTTCTGCCGGCAAGTCCGGGGGCACCTGGTCCCGTCGCGCGCGAGCGCGCTCCCACGAGAGTCCGCGTCGGCCCGGGCGGGTTCCGTACAATGGCCGGCCCGGCCCGCTCGCGGCCGTCGCCAGCAGATCCCACCCGATGCACGACAAGATTCTCGACGCCCTGCGCCGCGGCGCGCACGACGAAGCCATCGCCGCCGCCCGCGCTGCGCTCGACGCGAATCCCGCCGACGTGCGCGCCTGGGAGCTGCTGGCGTCCGCGCAGCGTGCGTCCGGCGACCACGTCGCGGCGCTGGACAGCCTCGACCGCGCCATCGCGCTGGCGCCCGAGGACGCCAGCCTGCATTTCCAGCGCGCCGCCGCCCTGCTCGGCGCGCGCGACCTGGAAGGCGCGGAGACCTCGCTGGCGCGCACGCTCGAACTCGATCCCAACCGCTTCGGCGCCTACATCGTGCAGGCGGAGCTGGCGATCGCCCGCGGCGATTTCGACGAGGCCGACCGCCTGGCGACCCTGGCCGCGCGGCTGGGCGAGGGACACCCGGCGCTGTCGACCGTGCGCGGCATGATCGCGCTGCGCCGCGGCGAGCTCGACCGCGCGCTGTCGATCCTCTCGCAAGCCGCGCAGCGCTCGCCCGACGACCCGCAGCTGCTCAACGCGCTCGCCGCGGCCTACATCGCCAAGGATCACCTGGCCTTCGCCGAGCAGACCCTGCTGCGGCTGCTGCGCCTGGCCCCGCAGACGCTGCCCTCGCGGCGCCTGCTGGCGGAGGTCGTGCTGCGCCAGGGGCGGCCGGGGGAGGCCGCCCAGCAGATCGCGCCGGCGCTGGAGGGCCCGTCGCCTTCGCCCGAGCACCTGCGCTTCGCCGGAGCGCTGGCGCTGCGCCTGGGTCGCGCCGGGCAGGCGGTCGCGCATCTCAAGCGGGTGCTGGCCGCGGTGCCGGGCGATACGACCACGGTGGACCTGCTGTTGAGCGCATGGCAGGCGCTGGGCGACCGCGAAGACGCCGTCGCGACGCTGGAGGCGGCGCTGGCCACCACGCCGCAGGTACCGGCGTTGTGGCAGGCGCGGCTCGCCATCGAGCCGCCGGACGAAGCCGTGCTGCGCGCCCTGATCGAGCGCTGGAGCGCCGCGGTTCCGGACTCGGTCGCCCCGCTGCGTGCGCGGTTGAACCTGGAAGTCGCCACCGGCGCGACGGAATCCGCCGAAGCGATCGCGCGCGAGATCGCGCGGCGGGCGCCGGAGGACCCGCGTTCGCATTCGCAGCTGCTCGACCTGCTCACCGCGCGGGATCCGGAGACCGCGATCGAGTACCTGCGCGAGCTGGAAGCCGTCACCCCGGCCGAGGACGAGGTGCGCCGGCGCCAGCTGCAGGGCTGGATGGCGATGGCGCAGGAGAACGCCGGCCATCACGCCGAGGCGGTCGAGCAGTGGGCACGCATGCACGCCGACTGGGCCGACCGGCTCGTCGTGCTGCCATCGTGGTCGCCGGCCGACGCACCGCGCGCGGCCCGTGCCGAGCCGGCGGCGGGCGCGCCGCGCCTGGTGTTCATGGCGGGCCTGCCGGGCTCCGGCCACGAGCACGTCGGCCGTTTGCTCGACGGCGTGGTCGGCGCCTTCCGCGCCGACCGCCTGGGCGACGCGCCGCCGCGCGACCCCATGCAGAACGTCCTGACCGTCGGCCGCCTCGCGAGCGGCGAGACCACGCCCCGGGCCGTGCACGACGAATGGCGCGCCCAGCTGGCCGGGCGCGCCATCGGCGACGGCGCGCTGATCGACTGGCTGCTGTGGTGGGACAACGCCCTGCTCGACGTCACCCGCGCCCATCTCCCGCACGCCGAGCTGCTGATGGTGATCCGCGACCCGCGCGACATGCTGGTCAACTGGCTGGCGTTCGGCTCGCCGGTGCCGTTCCGGCTCGGCACCCCCGAGGAAGGCGCGGCGTGGCTGGCGCAGGGCCTGGAGCACGTCGCCGTGCTGCAGGAACAGGACCTGCAGCCGGTGCGCGTGCTGCGCACCGACGACACCGTCAACGACCCCGCGGCGCTCGCGCTGCCGGTCGGCGAGGCCCTGGGCCTGACCCTGCCCGCGCCGCCCGCCGGCCTGTTCAACGGGCGCCGCTTCCCGGCCGGCCACTGGCGCCGCTACACCGGCGCGCTGGCCGGCCCGTTCGCGACGCTCACCCCGGTCGCGGTACGGTTGGGCTATCCGGACAACTGATCGAGGATCCACGATGCGCATCCGCAGCGACAGCTTCGAACGCGGCAAGCCGATCCCCGCCGAGTTCGCGCTCGGCGCCCCGCAGGGCTTCGGCGGCAACCGCAACCCGCACCTGACCTGGGACGGCGCGCCCGAGGGCACGCGCTCGTTCGTCCTGCTGTGCATCGATGCCGATGCGCCGACGCGCCCGGAGATGGCCGGCCAGGACGGCGTGGAGATCCCCGCCGACCAGCCGCGCGCCGATTTCGTGCACTGGGTGGTCGCCGACATCCCGCCCGACGTGACCGAGATCGCCGCCGGCAGCAGCAGCGACGGCCTGACCCGCGGCGGCAAGGCCTCGCCGCCCGGCCCCGCCGGCGCGCGCCAGGGCCGCAACGACTACACCGGCTGGTTCGCCGGCGATGCCGAGCTCGCCGGCACCTACCGCGGCTACGACGGTCCTTATCCACCGCCCAACGACCTGCGCGTGCACCGCTACTTCTTTCGCGTGTTCGCCCTCGACGTCGCGCGCCTGGAGCTGCCCGACGACTTCGGCGCCGCCGAGGTCTTCGCCGCCCTGCACGGCCACGTGCTGGCCGAAGCCTCGGTGCACGGCACCTACTCGCTGAACCCCAGGACCGGCGCCTGAGCGCAGTGCGCAGCCCGCGCCCCGGCCGGGGTTCCCGTAGGAGCGCGCTCGCGCGCGACCGTCGTTCGCCGTCGTCCGCGCGTGGCGACGCGTTCCTCGTCCGCCGCGAGTCGGGCGGCACCCGGTGCGGTCGTGCGCGAGCGCGCTTCTGCGCGGGCGTTGCCGCAGGCGGCTACTGGGTCGACTCCGTCTCCACCGTCATGTCCAGCACGTAGACGACCGAGGAGGCGTCGGCCGGGGCGTCGGTGCGCTCGAAGCGCTTGAGCCGCAGCACGTTGCGCACGCCGGGTTCGTGGGTGTAGCCCTCGATCTCCTCGTACAGAGGCTGCCACTCGCCGGGCTCGCCCACGCGCAGGCCCTGCCCGTCGTAGCGCACCTCGCGCACCTGCAGGCAGCGGTGGTCGGGGATCAGCGGGTGCTGGCAGGCCACGCGCTCCGGGGCGACCTCCAGGAACACCGTCTCGCCGGGTCCGCCGTAGCGGGTCTCGACGGTGGGATCGCCGGCGAAGACCAGCGTGCCCCGGGCGCCGGCCAGCGTGAGCTGCGGCGGGCGGTCGCCGGCGGCCGGCTCCCAGCGGACTTCCGAGTCGCCCTGCAGCGCTTCCGCGGCGGCGGCGTCGAGCGCCATCAGGGGCTGGTCGCAGGCCATCTGGGTGCTCATGAACTGCTGCACGCGCAGGGTGTCGCCCTCCACGGTGTAGGCGCCGCCGCCGTGGTTGCAGCCGCCGGAAATCCGCAGGTGGCCGTTGGCGAAGTCGACGGTGAGCGGCTTGCCGCCTTCGACGAACAGGGCATCGAGGCGCTGGCCGCCGGCGTCGCGGGCGTCGGTCAGCCGCCAGTGGTAGGCCGGCAGTTCCGGCGCGGCGCCTTCCGGGGCCCGTGCATCGGGGGCCGCGACGTCGGGGGGCGGGGCGTCCGCAGGCGGATCGGCGGGGGACTGGGCCTGGCAGGCGGCCAGGGCCAGGGGCAGGGCGGCGATCAGGACGAGGCGGCGCATGCGCGTTCTCCGTGACAGGGGCCCGGGCGAACGTACCAAAGGCCGGCATGGGGTTGCGAGCGGCGGGGTCGAACCGGCGCCCGCTGGTTCGTCGCCGGGGAGGAGGCGGGCGCCATCGCGCCCGCGGCGGAGGGCGCGATGGCGCGCAAGGCGGGAACGCGACGGGGCGCGCCGGCGGCGAATTGCCCGATCCGGACCTTGTGGACGGCCGTCCCGGGTGGTCTCATCGCCGCCCATGAACGATCGCGTGCGCAGCGCCGTGGAGGCCGTCTGGCGGGCGGAATCGCCCCGGCTCGTCGCCGGGCTGATGCGCATGGTGCGCGACCTGGACCTGGCCGAGGAACTGGCGCAGGATGCCCTGGTCGCCGCGCTCGAGCGCTGGCCGCGCGGCGGCGTGCCGGATAACCCGGGTGCCTGGCTGATGGCCACCGCCAAGCACCGCGCGATCGACCGCCTGCGCCGCGGCCAGCTGCTGGCGCGCAAGCACGTGGAACTGGCCCACGAGCTGGACGCGGCCTGGGAGGAGATGCAGTCCCACGACGAGGCGTTGCGCGACGACCGCGTCGGCGACGACCTGCTGCGGCTGATGTTCGTCGCCTGCCACCCGGTGCTGGCGGAGGATGCGCGCATCGCGCTGACCCTGCGCCTGCTGGGCGGGCTGACGACGGCGGAGATCGCGCGCGCCTTCCTGGTCCCCGAGCCGACGGTCGCGCAGCGCATCGTGCGCGCCAAGCGCAAGCTCGAAGGGGCGGGGGTGCCGTTCGAGCTGCCCTCGCGCGTGGCGCTGCCCGAGCGCCTGGACTCGGTGCTCGGCGCGATCTACCTGATCTTCAACGAGGGCTATGCCGCCAGCGGCGGCGAGGACCTGACCCGGCCCGACCTGTGCGCGGAGGCGCTGCGCCTGGCGGGCGTGCTGGCGGAGCTGATGCCCGGGCACGCCGAGGTCCACGGCCTGCATGCGCTGCTGGCGCTGCAGGCCTCGCGGCTGGCGGCGCGCACCGACGACCGCGGCGATCCGGTGCTGCTGCCCGAGCAGGACCGCGCGCGCTGGAACCGCGAACTGATCGCGCGCGGGCTGGCCGCGCTGGCGCGCGCCGGGCGCGGCGCGGAGGCGGCCGGTCCCTACGCGCTGCAGGCGGCGATCGCGGCCTGCCATGCCCGCGCCGGGCGCGCCGAGGACACCGACTGGCCGCGCATCGTCGCGCTCTACGACGCCCTGTCCGAGCGTGCCGGCTCGCCGGTGGTCGAACTCAACCGCGCGATGGCGGTGGCGATGGCGCACGGCCCGCAGGCCGGGCTGGACCTGGCCGACCAGTTGCGGGAGGTGCCGGCGCTCGCCGGCTACCACCTGCTGCCGGGCGTGCGCGGCGAGCTGCTGGCCCGGCTGGGGCGCCACGCGGAAGCGCGCGAGGAGTTCGAGCGCGCGGCGGCGCTGACCCGCAACGAGCGCGAGCGCAGGCAGCTGCTCGGCCGTGCCGGCGAGAGCGCGCGGCAGGCGTCCGCCGGCTAGCGTCGTCGCATCGAACCGGCCATGGTCCTCTCCCGCTCGCGGGAGAGGGTTGGGGCGAGGGCGCGGCGAGGCCGCGGTCGTGCGGGGTTCGCGGCTTCGCCGCCCTCATCCGGCCCTTCGGGCCACCTGCTCCCGCAAGCGGGAGCAGGGTAGACGCCAGGACGCCGAACGCGGCGCGGCGGTTCTCGACAGCGGCGCCGGCGCGATCAGCTGCCCGACGGCATGAACAGCAGGAGCAGCCCGCCCAGTGCGATGCGGTAGATCGCGAAGCCGGTGTAGCGGTGCTGCTTGACGTAGCCCAGCAGCCATTTCACCACCACGAAGCCGGTCGCGGTGGCGGCCAGGAAGGCGACCGCCACGTCGCCCCAGGCCTCGCCGGCCAGGCCCTGTTCCGTCCACAGCTCCAGGAAGGCGTAACCGCTGGCGGCGAACATGGTCGGGATCCCGACCAGGAACACGAACTCGGTCGCCGACGAGCGCCGCGACAGCCCCGCCAGCATCGCCATGAAGATCGCCGCCGCCGAGCGCGAGGTGCCGGGGAACACGCCCGCCACCACCTGCGCCAGTCCGACCAGCACCGCGACCTTCCAGGTCACCAGGTCGCTGTCGCCGCGTCGCTCGGCCACGCGCTCGGCGACCAGCATCCACACCCCGCCCAGTACCAGCGCCCAGGCGATCGGGGTCACCGTCTCCGGCAGCTCCCAGCCCGCCAGCCGCACCGGCAGGCCGACCAGCGCGGTCACCAGGAACGCCGCCGCCAGCTTCATCGCGTAGTCGCGGTTGGCCGGCCGGTCCAGGCCGGTGGCCAGGGCCCACAGCCGCTGCCGGAACACCAGGGTGATGGCGAGGATCGCGCCGGCCTGGATGACGATGTTGAAGAAGTCCGAGCGCGCGCCCAGCCAGTGCTGGGCGATCAGCAGGTGCCCGGTGCTGGAGACCGGGAGGAACTCGGTGAGGCCTTCGATGATGCCCAGCAGCAGGGCGGAGAGCAGGTCGGACACGGGCGCGGCGGCGGGAAGCGAGGCGCAAGGATACGCGACGGGCCGCAGCCGGGCCGGTGCGGGAACGCGGGGCGCGAATCGCACTCGAATGGTGCTTCGCCGTCAACGAATGCACCAAAATGGTTCCATCCCGGGGCGGAAGATGCTCATGCCCCCGGGGAATCAAGGGCTTGGCGGTTGGCACGGGGATTGCGTACTCCTTCACGTCACTCATCCCCGGAGCTCGATTTCCCGATGTCCATCGACAACGTCGAAAAGCTGATCAAGGACCACAAGGTCGAATTCATCGACCTGCGCTTCGCCGACATGCGCGGCGTGCAGCACCACGTCACCTACCCGGCGTCCATCTTCGAGCCCGGCCTGTTCGAGGAGGGCAAGATGTTCGACGGCTCCTCGATCCCCGGCTGGAAGGGCATCAACGAGTCCGACATGGTGCTGCTGCCCGATGCGGCCAGCGCCTTCATCGACCCGTTCACCGCCGATCCCACCCTCAACATCGTCTGCGACGTGCTCGACCCGTCGACGATGCAGTCCTACTCGCGCGACCCGCGGGGCGTGGCCAAGCGCGCCGAGGCCTACCTGAAGTCCTCCGGCATCGCCGACCAGGCCTTCTTCGGCCCGGAGCCCGAGTTCTTCGTGTTCGACTCGGTGCGCTTCGGCGTCGAGATGGGCCATACCTTCTTCCACGTCGACTCCGAGGAAGCGCACTGGAACTCCGCCAAGGAGTACGAGGGCGGCAACAGCGGCTATCGGCCGACGATCAAGGGCGGCTACTTCCCGACCCCGCCGGTGGACTCGCTGCACGACCTGCGCGCGGAGATGTGCAAGACGCTCGAGCAGATCGGCATCGAGGTCGAGGTGCACCACCACGAGGTCGCCAACGCCGGCCAGTGCGAGATCGGCACCAAGTTCAACTCGCTGGTCAAGAAGGCCGACGAGCTGCTGGCGATGAAGTACATCGTCAAGAACGTGGCGTTCCGCAACGGCAAGACCGCGACCTTCATGCCGAAGCCGCTGGTCGGCGACAACGGCTCGGGCATGCACGTGCACCAGAGCCTGGCCAAGGGCGGCACCAACCTGTTCACCGGCGACGGCTACGGCGGCCTCTCGCAGACCGCGCTGTGGTACGTGGGCGGCATCTTCAAGCACGCGCGCGCCATCAACGCCTTCGCCAACTCCACCACCAACAGCTACAAGCGGCTGGTGCCGGGCTTCGAGGCGCCGGTGATGCTCGCCTACTCGGCGCGCAACCGCTCGGCGTCGTGCCGCATCCCCTACGTGGCCAACCCGAAGGCGCGCCGCATCGAGGTCCGCTTCCCCGACCCGATGCAGTCCGGCTACCTGACCTTCGCCGCGCTGATGATGGCCGGCCTGGACGGCATCCGGAACCAGATCGACCCGGGCGGCCCGAGCGACAAGGACCTCTACGACCTGCCGCCCGAGGAGGAGAAGGGGATCCCGAAGGTCGCGCACTCGCTCGACCAGGCGCTGGAGGCCCTCGACCAGGACCGCGGCTTCCTCACCGCCGGGGGCGTGTTCACCGACGACTTCATCGACGGCTACATCGACCTGAAGATGCAGGAGGTCACCAAGTTCCGCGCGGCCACCCATCCGCTCGAGTACCAGCTCTACTACACCGTCTGATCCGGGGGAACACGGCTCGCGCAGGGCGCGATCCGTGCGGACTGCAGCTTCGTGGCGCCGGCGCCTGCGCGGGCCGGCGCCTCGGGGATGCAAGAGGGGCCGGACGGCCACGCAGCAAGGCATCGCGACGGGACAGAGGCAGTCGGCCCGCCCGGAGGCGACGGAGGAAGACGCTCCACGCGGTACGCAACAGGCCATCGCAATGACCGGGGGGGTTCCATCGCACGAAGGAGCCTGCGTCATGAAGCCATGCCGATTCCAGCTCGCGTTGTCCGCCCTCGCGGCGCTTACGGCCTTCGAGGCCCGCGCCGAAGTCGAGGGATCGGTCGCGATCGTCAGCGACTACCTGTTCCGCGGCGTCACCCAGACCGACGGCGAGCCGGCCATCCAGGGCGGCGTCCAGTACGGCCATCCCGGCGGCTTCTACATCGGCGTCTGGGGCAGCAGCATCAGCTGGCTGGCGGACGCCGATCCCGAGGTGTCGAGCCAGGTCGAGCTCGACGGCTACCTCGGCTTCGCCGGCGAGTTCGGCGCCAGCGGCATCGGCTACGACGTGGGCGCCGTCCGCTACGCCTACCCCGGGTCCTATCCGCCCGGCTTCGAGGATCCCGACACCACCGAGCTGTACGCCGGCCTGAGCTGGGGCGCGTTCGGGGCCAAGTATTCCCATGCCGTCACCGACCTGTTCGGGCTGCCCGATTCCGACGGCAGCGGCCACCTCGAGCTCACCGCCGCCTGGGAGTTCGCGCCCGCCTGGACGCTCGACGGCGCGGTCGGCCGGCAGTGGGTCAGCGGCCACAGCGGCGCCGACTACACGCACTGGAAGGTCGGGGTGACCCGCGCCTTTGACAACGGCTTCGAGCTTGCCGCGGCCTGGATCGACACCGACCTCGACGGCGGCGACGACGCCGTGGTGGTGTCGGCCACCAAGGGGTTCTGAGGCCGTGGCGATTCCCGCATTCCAACGGAGGAGTTCCATGAAACTGATCACCGCCATCATCCGGCCCTTCAAGCTCGACGAGGTCCGCGAGGCGCTCGGCGCGGCCGGCGTGTCCGGCCTCACCGTCACCGAGGTCAAGGGATTCGGCCGCCAGAAGGGACACACCGAGCTCTACCGCGGCGCCGAGTACGTGGTCGATTTCCTGCCCAAGCTGAAGGTCGAGTGCGCGGTCACCGACGACACCTTCGACGCCGCGATCGAGGCCATCGGCAAGGCCGCCGGCACCGGCAAGGTCGGCGACGGCAAGATCTTCGTCACTTCGCTCGAGCGGGTGGTGCGCATCCGCACCGGCGAGCTCGACGCCGACGCCCTCTGACCTCCAGGAGAACCGACCCATGAGCTTTCCGATCCCTTCCGGCGTCGCGGTGCGCGGCGCCGCCCTGCGGACGCTGCCGGCCGCCTTCGCCCTGGCCGCCAGCGGCGCCGCCTTCGCGCAGGACGCTGCCGAGGCGGCCGAGGCCGCCGCGCCCGCCTTCGACAGCGGCAACGTCGCCTGGATGCTGACCTCGACCCTGCTGGTGCTGCTGATGGTCGTACCGGGCCTGGCGCTGTTCTACGGCGGCATGGTGCGGCAGAAGAACGTGCTCTCGGTGCTGATGCAGGTGCTGGTGGTGTACTGCGTGGTGATCCTGGTGTGGGTCGCCTACGGCTACAGCGCGGCCTTCACCGACGGCAACGCGTTCTTCGGCTCCTTTACCGAGAAGGCCTTCCTGCGCGGCATCGTCGCCGACACCGACGCCGGCGGCCTGCCGGAGTTCCTGTTCGTCGCCTTCCAGTCCACCTTCGCCGGCATCACCACCGCGCTGGTGGTGGGTTCCTTCGCCGAGCGCATCAAGTTCACCGCGGTGCTGCTGTTCTCGGTGCTGTGGGTGACCTTCGCCTACCTGCCGATGGTGCACATGGTGTGGAGCGGCGAGGGCGGCTTCCTCGCCCACCGCGGCGTGATCGACTTCGCCGGCGGCACCGTGGTGCACATCAACGCCGGCGTCGCCGGCCTGGTCGGCTCGTACTTCCTCGGCAAGCGGCTGGGCTACGGCCGCGAGCCGATCAAGCCGCACAGCGTGCCCTTCACCTTCGTCGGCGCCTCGCTGCTGTGGGTGGGCTGGTTCGGCTTCAACGCCGGCTCCGCGCTCGCCGCCGACGCCAGCGCGTCGCTGGCGATGCTCAACACCATGGTGGCCACGGCCGCCGGCGTGGTGGCCTGGAGCCTGGTGGAGGCGGTCTCCAAGAAGCGGCCGTCGGCGCTGGGCGGCGCTTCCGGCGCGATCGCGGGCCTGGTCGGCGTCACCCCGGCGGCCGGCACGGTGGGGCCGATCGGCGCCATCGTCATCGGCCTGGCGGCCGGCGCGCTGTGCGTGTGGGGCGTCAACGGCCTCAAGCGCCTGCTGCGCGCCGACGACAGCCTCGACGTGTTCGGCGTGCACGGCATCGGCGGCATCGTTGGCGCCCTGCTCACCGGCGTCTTCAGCGCGCAGTCGCTCGGCGGCACCGAGGCCGACCTCGCCATCGGCCAGCAGGTCTGGGTGCAGCTGATCAGCGTGCTGTTCACGATCGCCTGGTGCGCGGTGGTAACCTCGCTGGCGATCCTGGTCGTTCGCCTGGTGGTGGGCCTGCGCGTCTCGGAGGAGGACGAGCGCCAGGGCCTGGACATCGTCTCCCACGGCGAGCGCGCCTACGAGAACTGATTCCCGCCCGTAGGAGCGCGCTGGCGCGCGACGAGGCGTTCCCCGCGAACGACGTCGCGCACCAGCGTCTCCTACGGTGCTTCGCGTCGCTCCGCGCATGTAGCGCACCGCGGCGCTTTCGGTTATATCGGTGGGCCATCCGAACCGAGCCTGCGGAGGCGACGCCACGTGATCGGCCGCACCTTGATCCTGGCGTTCTGCGCGGCGCTGCTCGCCGCCTGCACGCATGCGCCGCCGCGCAACCCGATGGCCGAATGGGTGCCGTCGGAAAACCACGACGAGCGCCGTCCCACGATCATCGTCGTCCACTACACCGAGCAGGACTCGGTGGAGCGCAGCCTGCACACCCTGCGCACCCGCAACAGCGGCGGGCGGGTCAGCGCGCACTACCTGATCGGCGCCGACGGCCGCATCTACCAGCTCGTCGCCGACGGCCACCGCGCCTGGCACGCCGGCGCCGGCCGCTGGGGCCAGATCAGCGACCTCAATTCCGCCTCCATCGGCATCGAGCTCGACAACGACGGCCGCGTGCCCTTCGCCCAGCCGCAGATCGACAGCCTGATCCGCCTGCTCGAAGACCTCACCGCCCGCCTGCGCATCCCGCGCACGCACGTCATCGGCCACTCCGACCTCGCCCCCGGCCGCAAGATCGATCCCGGCCCGCTGTTCCCCTGGCGCCGCCTCGCCGAGGCCGGCTTCGGCATCTGGCCCGACCCCGCCGCCCCGCCGCCCCCTCCCGGCTTCGACCCGCTGCAGGCGCTGCGGGTGATCGGCTACCCGATGGACGACCCCGTGGCCACGATCCGCTCCTACCGCATGCGCTTCCGCGGCGACGCCGCCTCCGCGCTCGACGACGAGGACCTGCGGATCCTGCACGCACTGACCCGGCTGCCCTCGCCGGTGTTGGCGCCGGTGGAGTGATCCGCGACCGACGACAGCCGACGGCAAGCGTTTCCGGGAACGCGATCTGCAGGATGCGCTGCGGACGTTTCCTAGTCCCGTGCCATCCCGCCCGCAGGCGCATCCGGGTTCTCCGTACCCTCTCGCAGCAGCAGCGTGACGAGCCTGCCGTCGATCTCGAAGGATTCCCGGCCGACCTTCACCGACTTGGCGCGCAGGTACTCCACCACTGCGGTGTCGGCATCCTGCCAGCGCAGATCGGCGCCGTAGGCAGTGGAGCTGCGGGTGGCGCCGTAGAGCTCGGCCGCCGGCTCCGCATCGGTCGGCTCGCTGTCACGCGGCAGCAGGTAGACGCGGTACACGAATGAAGCGGTGGCGCCCGGGTTGTGCTCGGTCAGTACGACGTCGATGCGGCCGTCGGGCGAGGTGGCGCGCGCGACTTCTTGTGCATCCATCTGTTCGGATCTCCCGCATGCGCCCAGCGACAGGAGCACGCCCAGTCCAAGGGTGACGAATCCGGTTGTCCTGCGCATCGACATGAGTAGGCTCGCGTGACCGGGTGCGACGGTTCAGCCGCTGAGCATAAAGCCACAACGCCGGTGGAGACCGGCGTTGGGCATTGTGCAGAGCCTGGAGCCTCGATCAGTTCCAGACACGCCAGAGGCCCGACTCGTAGAAGTCGTAACCGGCCCGGATGTTGGCCTGATCGTTCGGGTCGTCGCCGTAGGGGCCGCCGTTGAGGTCATGCCAGCTGCCCCAGTCGTCCTGGCTGTTCTCGGTGACGTTCTCCTGGTAGTAGCCCGCTCCGCGCAGGGCGATGTTCTCGGGGATGCCCATCGCCGCAGCCGCCAGGCCGAAATGGAAGTTGCCGAAATCCTCGTACTGCGCCCCGGCGGTCTTGTAGTCCCATTCGCCGCCGGCCTTGATCTGGTCGTAGAACCATTGCGCATTGCCCGGCGTCCAGCCCGAATGGTCGTGCGCTTCCTGCACGTTCGCCTCCATGTCCACGCCCTTGGGCGCCTCGGGAACATCGACGAGGCCTGCGTTCTGCGCTTCCTCTGCGTTGAGCACGTTGCCCATGGCATCGGCGACCGCGTCGATCGATGCGCCGGCACCGCCCATCCGCCCGCCCGTATCGCCCTGCATGGCCTCCAGTTGCGGCATGGCCGCGGCGAACACGGCCTCGCGCGTCTTCAGGTCGGTCCCCTGCGCGGCATTGAGGATGCCGGTCAGCGCGCCGGTGTCGTAGGTGTTGAAGCCTGGGGTCTGCCCGGAGAAGTCGACGATGTGGCGGCGACCCATCGCAACGCTCATGACGTCCTGGAGCTGTTGCGGACTCAGGGCGGCCACGGCCGCCTGGAAGGCGTTCGGGTCGTCGGCCAGGCTGGCGAGCACCTCGCCGATCGCGACCGTTTCCGCATTGCCCCAGGTGCCGGCGGTCGCGCTGTACTGGCCGTCGATCCTGTCCTTCAGCGAGTCGACCAGGCCCAGCTTCGCTTCGCTGGTCCCGTGGCTGGCGATCGCCTCAGCCAGCGCCTGTCGGCCGCCCGCGCTGCCGTCGAACGCGCCGATGAAGCGGGCGGCCTGGGTGCCGTCCATGCCCTCGGCGAGCTGATTGAAGAGATCGGCACGCTCGCCCGCGCTCAGGGAGCCCATCAGGCCGTCGATCTCCTGAGTCCAGTTCTTGATGTCGTCGTCGCTGAGCTTGCCGATGAACTCGTTGCGCTCGGAAGGCGACAGCTGGCCGACGGCTTCGCTGATGTCGTCGAGGTCGCTCTTGCTGACATCCCAGTCGAGAATGCCCTGGCTCAAGCGGTCCTTGGTGAGATCTACAGCCGAATCGACGCTCATGGCGATGTCCTTCCTGGAATCGGAGATCGGGTGCAACCCGGCACATCGACCGATGCATGCGCGACGGGTGCCGGTGGCGTCGCCACCGAAGCCGGGATGTTCGGGAGCGATGCTAGGCCCCTGCCGCAGCGACGGGCATCGGGGGAAACCCGAGGTCGCGCGGGAGTACCCGCCCCGTTGCGGAGCGACGATGTCCGGTCTGCCCGCCTCGCACCACCCCGGCGCATGCCCCACAATGGTGCGATGGCGCCTCTCCCCACCGCCGCCGATGTCGCCCTCGACCGCCTGCTGACGCCGGTCGCGTGGACCGATGCGCATGCGCGGATCGAGGGCTGCAATGCGGCCTTCGCGCGCTGGCTGGGGGTCAGCGCGCGGCGCCTGCTGGACCAGCCGCTGGCGGCGCTGGAGGCCGATGGCGACGTGCTGCGGCGGGCGCTGGCGGAGGCGGGCGAGGGCGGGGGCGAGGCGGAGCAGCTGCGCCTGCGGCGCATCGAGCTGGCGTTCCTGGGCGGGGCGCCGCGCTTCGCCGACGGCTGGCTGAGCCGGCGCGACGGCGGCGGCTGGCTGCTGGAGGCGCACCCGGTGGACGAGTTCCCCGGCGACGACCCGCTGCGGGTGCTGCCCAGCGCGCTGTCGGCGGCCCTGCGCGGGCTGGCGCACGAGCTGCGCAACCCGCTGGCCGGGCTGAAGGGCGCGGCGCAGCTGCTGGGCCGGCGCGTGGAAGGCGCGGAGGCGGCCGAACTGGTGGCGCTGATCCAGTCCGAGGTCGCGCGCCTCGCGCAACTGGTCGACGACCTGCTGGCGCCGGCGCCGCCGCACCCGCACGAGCCGCTCAACATCCATGCCGTGCTCGAGCGCGTGCTGCGCCTGGCCGAGGCCGAGGCGGGCTGGATCGTGAAGCTCGCGCGCGACTACGACCCCAGCCTGCCCGAGTTCGAGGGGGACGCCGATCGCCTCACCCAGGCGGTCTGGAACCTGGTGCGCAACGCGATCCAGGCCGGCGCGGCCAACGTGGCGCTGCGCACGCGCATCGAGCGCGGGGTGCGCATCGGCGGCGCGATCCACGCGCACGCGCTGCGGCTGGAGATCGTCGACGACGGCCGCGGCGTGCCGGAGGAACTGGCCGAGCAGATCTTCCTGCCGCTGGTTTCCGGCCGCGCCAACGGCACCGGCCTCGGGCTGGCGCTGGCGCAGCAGGTCGCGCGCGAGCACCGCGGTTCGCTGGCCTACCGCTCGCGCGCGGGGCACACGGTGTTCACCCTGCTGCTGCCGCTGTCCGCTGCGGGCGCGGTGCGCGACGACGAGGGCGAGGAGGCCCGCCCCGATGAATGACGATGCCGTGCCGGTCTGGGTGGTCGACGACGACCGCAGCGTGCGCTTCGTGCTCTCCGCCGCGCTCAGCGAGGCGGGCTACGCGGTCGCCAGCTTCGACTCCGCCGATGCCGCGCTGCGCGCGCTGGGCACGCGCCCGCCGCCGCGCCTGCTGTTCACCGACGTGCGCATGCCCGGCGAGGACGGGCTGGCGCTGCTGGAACGGCTCAAGGCCGCGCAGCCGCAGCTGCCGGTGATCGTGATGTCGGCCTACACCGACGTCGCCAGCACCGCCGGCGCCTTCCGCGGCGGCGCGCACGAGTTCCTGTCCAAGCCGTTCGACCTCGACGACGCGGTGGCCCTGGCCGCGCGCACGCTGCAGCCCGCGCGCGCGGAGAGCCCGCCGGCGGCGGTGCGGATCGAGCCGGCCGATACCCTGATCGGCGAGGCGCCGGCCATGCGCGAGCTGTTCCGCGCGGTCGGCCGCCTGGCGCAGGCGCCGCTCAACGTGCTGATCACCGGCGAGACCGGCACCGGCAAGGAACTGGTGGCGCGCGCGCTGCACCGCGAGTCGCCGCGCGCGCGCCGCCCCTTCATCGCCATGAACACCGCCGCGGTGCCTTCCGAGCTGCTGGAGAGCGAGCTGTTCGGCCACGAGGCGGGCGCCTTCACCGGCGCCGCGCGGCGCCACGTCGGCCGCTTCGAGCAGGCCGACGGCGGCACCCTGTTCCTCGACGAGATCGGCGACATGCCGCTGCCGCTGCAGACCCGCCTGCTGCGGGTGCTGGCCGAGGGCGAGTTCTTCCGCGTCGGCGGTCGCGAGCTGATCCGCGTCGACGTGCGGGTGATCGCCGCCACCCACCAGGACCTGGAGGGCCTGGTGCGCGAGGGCCGCTTCCGCGCCGACCTGCTGCACCGGCTGGACGTGGTGCGCCTGCGCCTGCCGCCGCTGCGCGAGCGCCGCGAGGACGTGCCGACGCTGGCCGAGGCCTTCCTCGCCGCGGCGGCCCGCCGCTTCGAGGCGCCGGTCAAGCGGCTGGAGCCTTCCGCGCGCGAGCGCCTCGCCGCGCACGACTGGCCGGGCAACGTGCGCGAGCTGGAGAACCTGTGCTGGCGCCTGGCCGCGCTGGCGCCGGGCGACACCATCCGCGCCGAGGACGTGCGCGGCGCGCTGTCGCCGGGCGCCGCGTCCGCCGCGCTCATGCCGGGCGGCTGGGACGCGGCGCTGGCGGCCTGGGCCCGCGAGCGCCTGGCGGCCGGCGACGTCGATCTGCACGCGCAGGCGCGGGCGCGGTTCGACCAGGTGCTGCTGGAGGCCGCGCTGGAGCACACCGGCGGCCGCCGCGCCGAGGCGGCCGCGCGCCTCGGCCTGGGCCGCAACACGCTCACCCGCAAGCTCGGCGCCGGCCGCGGCCGGCGCCCGAAGCCCGGACCGTAGGCGCGCGCCGAAGTTCGCAGGGAAAGCCCGGTCGACAACGTCCGCCGCGTGCCCGCTGCTGGATCGCACTGGCGCGCGACGCTTTTCCGCGGGCACCGGAAGCAGCGGTGCCGACCGCCGTTCACCCGCGTCCGCGCGTGGCGACGCGTTCTTCTTCTGCGGTCCGTCCGGTGGCACCTGGCCCGGTCGCGCGCGAGCGCGCTCCTACAGGATGCGCGATGTCGGTTCGTCGTCGTCGCGGCGCCGCCGCCGCCAGGGCAGCGGCAGGTTCAGCAGCATCAGCGCCGCCCAGGCCAGGCGGCTGGACAGGCTCTCGCGGTCCGGGGCGTCCGGCGCCGCGGGCGCGCCGGGTTCGTCCAGGGCATAGGCGCCGGCATCCAGCGCCGCCAGCACCTCGCGCGCCCGGTCGGCCTGCGCCGCCGGCACGCGCAGCTTGGCGCCGCCGATCGCCAGCCGCCATTCCCAGTTGGCGAGGTTGCTGTGCTCGTCGTCCAGCCGGGCGTCGAGGCCCTCGGCCTGCAGCCGGCCCCGGGCGAGGTGCGCCTCGATGGGATCGGTGAAGCTGGCGACGACGACGTCCAAGCGGATCTCCGGAGCGGGGGCGACGCGGCGAGGGTACGCGATCGGCCGTGGCGCGTGCGTGTGCCGGCCCGCGCCGCGCCCGGCGCTAAACTGCGGCCCCGTCGAGACCACAGGCCATGCCGATGCGCACCGCCCTGCTCCTGCTGCTGTCCACCGCGCTGCTCGGCGCCTGCGGGCGCGACGCCTCCGACCTGCGGCCGCACGACCCGGGCGCCCTCGACGCGCCCACCCGCGTCGAGCCCTGGCCGCTGCCCTCGCAGCCGGGCAGCTCCGCCCCGGACCTCGCCCTCGCCCCGGACGGCCGCGTCCTGCTGTCCTGGATCGATTCCCAGCCCGGCCGCCGCCACCTGTTCCGCTTCTCGAACTGGTGGCCCGACGACGTGCGCTGGGACAGCGCGCCGAAGACGATCGCGGTCGGCAACCGCATGTTCGTCAACTGGGCCGACACCCCGCACATCCTCGCCACCCCCGACGGCGCGCTGTGGGCGCACTGGCTGCAGAAGAACGGCGACGCGCCCTATGCCTACGACGTCGCGCTGACCCGCTCGCGCGACGGCGGCGCCAGCTGGAGCCCGCCGGTGCTGCCCCACGACGACGGCACCGCCACCGAGCACGGCTTCGCCGCGCTCTGGCCGCAGGGCGACTCGCTGCTGGGCATCGCCTGGCTCGACGGCCGGGCCACCGCGGGCGCGCACGTGGTGGCGGAGGCCGCGGCGGGCGGACCGCAGGCCGGCCACGCCGGCCACGGCGATGCCGAGGGCGGCGGCGCCATGGCGCTGCGCGCAGCGCTGTTCGACGGCGCGCTGCAGCCGGTGCTCGAATCCACCGTCGACACCCGCGTCTGCGACTGCTGCCAGACCGACGTGGCCCTGACCGCCAAGGGGCCGCTGCTCGTCTATCGCGGCCGCAGCCAGGAGGAAGTGCGCGACATCCTGGTCGCGCGCCTGCAGGGCAACGTCTGGACCGCGCCCCGGCGCGTCCACGCCGACGGCTGGGTGATGCCGGCCTGCCCGGTGAACGGCCCCGCCGTGGCGGCCGAGGGCGATGCGGTGGTGGTGGCCTGGTACACCGAGGCCGGCGGCGTGCCGCAGGTGCGGTTGGCGCACAGCGCCGATGCCGGCGAGACCTTCCAGGCCCCGCTGACCCTCGACCAGGGCGCGGCGGTGCAGGGCCGGGTGGCCGTGGCGGTGGATGCGCAGCAGGCGCGCGTGCTGTGGCTGCGCGAGGAGAACGGTGCGCAGTCGCTGTGGCTGGCGCGCTACACCGCCGACCTGGGACGCGAGCTGGAACGGGTGCAGGTGGCGGCCCTGCAGGGCACCGGCCGCGGCACCGGCTTCCCCCGGCTGGCGGTCAGCGGCGGCATCGCCCATGTCGTGTGGACCGAGATCGTCGACGGCAGCCCGCAGCTGCACGGGGCGCGGCTGGGCGTGGCGGCGGCCCGGTAGCGACCGTACGTCGGGAACCCCAAGGCGAATCTTGACAGCCCGGTGCGGATTGCTTAGAGCTGGAACCGCTTGCAGGGACTTGCAAGCGACCGCGCTGTTCCATTTCAAGGAGAGAGTCATGCTCGAGTTATCGGAAGCTCTGCAGCAGTTGCTGGATCGCAACACCGCCCAGGTCGTCCAGGAAGCCGAGAGCCACCATGCGGCCTCCCCGCTGGCGATCGAAGGCCAGCCGGGAACCTACGACAGCGCCGCCCCCTGGAAGATCACCTGGGACACGGCCGCCAAGTAAGACAGCAGCACCGAAGCCCGGCCGTTCCGGCCGGGCTTCGTCGCCGCGCGTGCCGGCCGCCGGGCCGGCGTTCCTGGAGTGGAGGGATACGCAATGGATGCGAAGACATGGCGCGGCGTCCAGTCGCTGCTGGACGACTATGCCGCGGTCACCGCCGATGATTTCGTCCTGGTCGCCTACGCGACCGACAGCGCCGAGCCCGCCGCCTGGGTGACGACGGCGCTGGAACTCAGGCAGGTGCCGCACCGGCGGGTGTGGATGAACCCGCTGCACGACGAGGGCTTCCAGGACCGCCTGCTGCAGGCGATGCCCGCGCCCGACGAGGTGGCCGGCCACGTGGTGGTCATCTCCCTGGAGCGCGACACGCTGTCGCACCACAACGCGGTGATGACCGCGCTCGCGCCGTTCCCGCCGTCCAGGCGCAAGATGTTCCGCGCGATCAACGCCAGCGCCGAACTCTTCTCCAAGACCCTGCAGGCGCCGCCGGAGCTGCTGGCCTCGCTCAACACGGCCGTGCTCGAGCGCTGCTTCGCCGCCAGGCGCCTGCGCATCAGGACGCGGGGCGGGTCCGACCTCGAGGTCGAGCTCGACAACCGGACCTACCGCTGGGTCAGCAACCGCGGCAGCGCGCGCGAGGGCGGCATCGTGGTGCTGCCGGCCGGCGAGATCGCGACGTTCCCGGCGAAGATCGACGGCGTCCTGGTGGCGGACTTCGCCTTCAACGTGAACCTGATCACCCGCCGCGACGCGCGCCTGGACGCGCATCCGGTGACGGTCTGGATCGAAGGCAACCGCGCCGTGCGCTGGCACTGCGACGATCCCGAGAAGCTCGACTTCCTCAACGAGTGCTTCCGCAAGTACTGCGTCTGCCACGTCGGCGAGCTCGGCTTCGGCACCAACGTCGGCGTGGACGAGAGCATCCACCTCAACTCGCACATCAACGAGCGGCGTCCCGGCGTGCACCTCGGGTTCGGGCAGCACAACCAGGACCCGGCGGTGGCGGGCTACAGCTGCCACCTCCACCTCGACCTCATCGCCCAGGGCGGCGAGGTGTGGTTCGACGACGACCCGGTGCCGCTGGACCTGGAGCGCGTGGAGCCCTCGCGCAACCCGCACCCGGTGGGACCGCGCGACGAGGATGCGTTCACCCCGGAAGGCGGCGTCGACCAGGAGATCGAGGAGGCCGACTGCTGCGGCGTGCTCGGCTGCGACGGCCTGATCCTGGCCGACGACCAGCAGGCGATCGCCGAGGCCGCGAGCCGGGCCTGAGCCTGCGGCGCGGGCGGGCGTCTCGCGCCCCCGGCCGGATCCGTGCGAGGCTGGCGCTCCTTCGAGCATGGGAGCGACGCATGGATCTGGGCATGATCGGACTCGGCCGCATGGGCGCCAACATGGCCGAGCGCCTGCAGCGCGGCGGGCACCGTGTGGTCGGCTACGACCCCAACCCGGCGGCAGGCGCCGATGCGGCGGCGCGCGGGATCGAGACGGTGGACGCGCTGCCTGCGCTGGCGGCCGCCCTGCCGTCGCCGCGCGCGCTGTGGTTGATGGTGCCGGCGGGCGCGGCCGTCGACGCGACGCTGGAGGCTCTGCGTCCGTCGCTCGCCGCGGGCGATGTCGTGGTCGACGGCGGCAACAGCCACTACGGCGACAGCCAGCGCCGCGCGGCGGCGCTGGCCGGGGACGGCATCGGCTGGCTCGACGTCGGCACCAGCGGCGGCATCTGGGGCCTGGAGGCCGGCTACAGCCTGACCATCGGCGGCGACGCGGCGCTGGCGCAGCGGCTGGCGCCGCTGTTCGCCACGCTGGCGCCGTCGCCCGATCGCGGCTGGGGACGCGTGGGCCCCTCCGGCGCGGGTCATTTCGCCAAGATGGTGCACAACGGCATCGAGTACGGCCTGATGCAGGCCTTCGCCGAGGGCTTCGCGATCCTGCAGCGCAAGCGCGAGTTCGAACTGGACCTGGCGCAGGTGGCCGACATCTGGCGCGACGCCAGCGTGATCCGCTCCTGGCTGCTGGACCTGGCGGCCGAGTCGCTGCGCGGCAACCCCGGGCTGGAGGGCATCGCGCCGCACGTGGCCGATTCCGGCGAGGGACGCTGGACGGTGGCCGAGGCGATCGCGCTGGACGTGCCGGCGCCGGTGATCACCCAGTCGCTGATCGCGCGGCTGCGCTCGCGCGACGGCGACGCGTTCGCCGACCGCCTGCTCGCCGCCCTGCGCGATGCCTTCGGCGGCCACGGCGTCCAGCGCAAGTAGCCGCCGGCAGGAGCGGTACGCCACGTTGCGGCAGGAGCGGAGCTCCCTGTAGGAGCGCGCTTGCGCGCGACGAGGCTTGCCCCGCTTGACGAAAAGCCACCCCAACGGTTGTCCGTCCTCGCCCGCGCGTGGCGACGCGTTCCGGTCGTGCCACGCGTCCGTTGGCACTTGGCGCGGTCGCGCGCCAGCGCGCTCCTACGAGAGCGGTACGCCACGTTGCGGCAGGAGCGGGGCTCCCTGTAGAGCGCGCTGGCGCGCGACGGGGCGTTCCCCGCGATGCTTGCCGCGCGCGAGCGCGCTCCTACGGGCGCGGTACGCCGGCGATCGGCGTTGCGAGCGCCACGCGCACGCCGCGCGACGCGCTGTCGCGGGCGGCGTCCAGCACCCGCATCGTGGACAGCGCCTCGGCGACCGTGACCGGCGGCGGCGCGTCGCTGCGCAGGGCCTCGCGGATGCCGGCGTAGTAGGCGCGGTAGTCGCCCGGCACGCTCGCGACCGGCGTGCGCCGCGGCTCGTCGTTCTCGATCCGGACCAGCTCGCCGGGATGCGGGTCGTGGTCCCAGCCGGGCGAGCCCGGGGCGATGCCGGCGCGCAGCCGCGTTTCCTGCGGGTCGAGGCCGTGCTTGAGGAAGCTCGCCGCGGTGCCGTGGGCGAGAAAGCGCAGGCGATGGTCGGCGGCGAGCGTGGAGGCGTGCAGCACGGCGCGCCGCCGCGGCCAGTGCAGGCTCACCTCGAACCAGTCGTCCACCTGCGCGCCGTTGCGGAACGCGGCGATGTCGGCCTGTACCGCCTCGGGCGCGCCGAACAGCTGCAGCGCCTGGTCCACCAGGTGCGGTCCGAGATCGAACCACAGCCCGGTGCCCGGGCCGGGCCGCTCGCGCCAGCGGTCGGGCACCTGCGGCCGGTAGCGGTCGAAGTGCGAGCGCAGTTCGACGACCTCGCCGAGGACGCCTTCGTCGACCAGCCGCTTGAGGGTCAGGAACTCGGTATCCCAGCGCCGGTTGTGGAACACGCTGACGAACCGGCCGGCCGCGTCCGCGGCGGCGGCCACCGCCTCGGCCTCGGCCAGGGTCGGCGCGAACGGCTTGTCCACCACCACGTGCCGGCCGGCGCGCAGCGCGGCGATGGCCAGCGGGGCGTGGGTGTCGTTGGGCGTGGCCAGCACGACCAGGTCGATCGCGGGATCGGCGAAGGCCGCATGCGGATCGGCGGTCACCCGCGCCTGCGGCCAGTCGGCGCGCACCTTCGAGGCGTCGGAGGACGCCACGGTGTGCAGGCGCAGCCCCGGCGTGTGTGCGATCAGCGGCGCGTGGAAGACCCGGCCGACGAAGCCGTAGCCGACCAGGGCGACGTTCGCCTCGTTCATGGGCGCCCGGGCAGGGCGGGGCGCGGCGCCGTCAGTCCCATTCGAACAGTTTGAAGTAGGTCTGCGGCGGGTCGTCGCCGTCGCCGCGGTCGATGCTGCCGTCGCCGTCGCGGTCGTAGAGGTAGTAGACCGGGCCGCGCGAGGGCTGGATGCGCACGGCGCGGAGCTGGCCGGCGACCCGGTACTCGGTGATCGTGTCGCCGTTGGCCTCGGTGCGCGTGGCCTCGACCGCGTCGGCCGGCAGGCCCTGCGGCCGCCCGGACCCGGGGGAGGTGGCGCAGCCGGCCAGCAACAGCGCCGGGAGGAGGCAGGACAGCAGCATCGGACCGGCAGGCACTCGGGCGTTCATCGCGGGCTCCACGGCGGATTGCGGCCATTATGCGCGCCCCGGGCGGCATGGTGCCGTGATCGGGACCGGCGAATCGCCGCGGTAGAATCCGGCGATGCCACGCCTAGTCCTGATCGACGGTTCCTCCTACCTCTACCGCGCCTTCCACGCGCTGCCGCCGCTGACCAACGCCCAGGGCGAGCCGACCGGCGCGCTGTTCGGCGTGGTCAACATGCTGCGCGCCACGCTGAAGGAGCAGCCGGAGTACGTGGCCTTCGTGGTCGATGCGCCCGGCAAGACCTTCCGCGACGACCTCTATCCCGAGTACAAGGCCAACCGCCCGCCGATGCCCGACGAGCTGCGCGCGCAGCTGCAGCCGATGTGCGACATCGTCGAGGCGCTGGGCATCGCGATCCTGCGCATCGACGGGGTGGAGGCCGACGACGTCATCGGCACGCTCGCCGTGGCCGCCGCGATCGACGGGCTGGAGGTCACCATCTCCACCAGCGACAAGGACTTCGCCCAGCTGGTGCAGCCGCGCATCGCCCTGGTCAACACGATGAGCGGCAGCCGCCTGGACAGCGAGGCCGCGGTGGCCGAGAAGTTCGGCGTGCGCCCGGACCAGATCGTCGACCTGCTGGCGCTGATGGGCGACAGCATCGACAACGTGCCCGGGGTGGAGAAGTGCGGGCCGAAGACCGCCGCCAAGTGGCTGGCCGAGTACGAGTCGCTGGACGGCGTGATCGCCAACGCCGGCAGCATCAAGGGCAAGATCGGCGACAACCTGCGCGCCGCGCTCGACCGCCTGCCGCTCAACCGCACCCTGGTCTCGATCCGCACCGACGTGGCGGTCGGGCGCGGCCCGCGCGACCTGCCGCTGCGCCCGCGCGATGCCGACGCGCTGCGCGGGCTCTACACCCGCTACGGCTTCACCCAGGCGCTGCGCGAGCTCGAGGGCGGTGCGCCGGAGACCGCCGCCGACGGCCCGGCCAGCCTGCGCGCCACCGAGGCCGGCTTCGCCCGCAGCGGCGCGACCCCGGCGCCGGCCCCCGACCCGGCGCTGGCCGGCGAGGGCGCGTACGAGACCGTCGTCGACGCGGCCGGGCTGGAAGCCTGGGTCTGCCGGCTGGAGGCGGCGGACGAGTTCGCCTTCGACGTGGAGACCGATTCGCTCGATCCGCTGCGCGCGAACCTGGTGGGCTTGAGCGTGAGCGACGCCCCCGGGCGCGCCGCCTACGTGCCGCTGGCCCACGACTACCCCGGCGCGCCGCCGCAGCTCGAGCGCGAGCGGGTGCTCGACGCGCTGCGCCCGCTGCTGGCCGACCCGGCGCGGCGCAAGCTCGGCCACCACGGCAAGTACGACATCCACGTGCTGCGCCGTCACGGCGTGGACGTGGCCGGCTACGCCGACGACACCATGCTGGAGAGCTTCGTCTACAACGCCACCGCCAGCCGCCACGACATGGACTCGCTGGCCCGGCGCTACCTGGGCGTGGAGACGGTCAAGTACGACGACGTGACCGGCAAGGGCGCCAAGCGCATCCCGTTCTCGCACGTGGCGCTCGACGACGCCACTCGCTACGCCGCCGAGGACGCCGACGTCACCCTGCGCCTGCACCGCGTGCTCGGCGCGCAGCTCAAGGCCGAGCCGGCGCTGGAGCGGGTCTACCGCGAGATCGAGATGCCGCTGGTGCCGGTGCTGGCGCGGATCGAGGCCAACGGCGTGCAGGTCGACGCCGAGGAACTGCGCCGGCAGAGCGCGGACCTCTCGCGGCGCATGCTCGCCGCGCAGCAGAAGGCGACCGAGCTGGCCGGGCGCCAGTTCAACCTCGATTCGCCCAAGCAGCTGTGCGCGCTGCTGTTCGAGGAACTGGGCCTGCCGGCGCTGGTGAAGACGCCCAAGGGCCAGCCGTCGACCAACGAGGAGGCGCTGGAGGCGATCGCCGACCGCCACGAGCTGCCGCGGGTGATCCTGGAGTACCGCGGGCTGGCCAAGCTGCGCGGCACCTACACCGACAAGCTGCCGGAGATGATCAACCCGGAGACCGGCCGCCTGCACACCAGCTACCACCAGGCCGGCGCGGCCACCGGGCGGCTGGCCTCCAGCGATCCCAACCTGCAGAACATCCCGATCCGCACCGACGACGGCCGCCGCATCCGCCGCGCCTTCGTGGCGCCGGCCGGCC
Organism: Alterluteimonas quercicellularis; assembly: GCF_021191635.1. GTDB lineage: Bacteria > Pseudomonadota > Gammaproteobacteria > Xanthomonadales > Xanthomonadaceae > Luteimonas > Luteimonas quercicellularis. Next base: position 13,964 of record NZ_JAIWPR010000037.1, on the reverse strand, counting down.
GCAAGCTGGTCGCCTGCGACTACTCGCAGATCGAGCTGCGGATCATGGCCCATCTGTCGCGCGACGAGGGCCTGCTGCAGGCCTTCGCCTCCGGCGCCGACATCCACCGCGCCACCGCCGCCGAGGTGTTCGGCCGCCCGCTCGACGAGGTCACCGCCAACGAGCGGCGCGCGGCCAAGGCGATCAACTTCGGCCTGATGTACGGCATGGGCGCGTTCGGCCTGGCGCGCAACCTGAGCGTGGGCCGCGGCGAGGCGCAGGACTACATCGCGCTCTACTTCTCGCGCTACCCGGGGGTGCGCGACTACATGGAGCGCACCCGCGAGCAGGCGCGCGAGCAGGGCTACGTCGAAACCGTGTTCGGCCGCCGGCTGTACCTGGAGAACATCGCCGCCCGCAACGCCGGCCTGCGCGCCGGCGCCGAGCGCGCGGCGATCAACGCGCCCATGCAGGGCAGCGCCGCGGACATCATCAAGCGGGCGATGATCGCCATCGACGCCTGGCTCGCCGCGGAGCTGCCCGACGCGAAGATGATCCTGCAGGTGCACGACGAACTGGTGTTCGAGGTCGCCGAGGGCGAGGTCGACGCGCTGCTGGCCGGGGCGACCGAGCGCATGGTGGCCGCGGCGGAGCTGGCGGTGCCGTTGAGCGTGGACAGCGGCGTGGGCGACAACTGGGACGAGGCGCACTGAGCGCGCGCCGCCGCGGCGCGACCGTGCGCCGGCGGACGGTGCTCGGCGCGGGTAAACGGCGCCTGAATCCTCAAGGAAATCCAAGCGGAATCTTCACGAACCATCCATGTACGGAGTGGTCATATAGACCGCGACGGATGCAACGTCCGTCGCCGATCTCTCCCTTCCCCTGGAGTGATCCCCCGGAACGCAATAAGGCTTCTCCCCGAGCCCGCGTTCCACCGAGCCCCGCCGGCCCCCCCTGCCTGCGGGGCTTTTTATTGCCTGTTTTTCAGCGCCGGCCGAGATTGGCCGCCGCAGGAGCGCGCTCGCGCGCGACCGGGCCAGGTGCCGCCGGGCCTGCGGCGGAAGAGCAACGCGTCCCCACGCGCGGCGTGGTGAACGGTGGCCGCCACGACCCTTCCGGGGCCTGCAGAAAAAGCGGTCGCGCGCGAGCGCGCTCCCACAGGGCATGTTGCGGTGCGGCAGCGGCGCGCATGCTGCACTGCAGCGCGACCGGCGGCGGTCAGTCCCGCTCCCGTCGCCAGTTCAGCGAGCCGCGGTTCTCCACCGAGCTCGACTCGATCTCGACGTCGAAGCCGCGGCTGAGCAGGTACTTCAGCGTCAGCACCTGGCCGGTGCCCAGCAGCGACACGCCGAAGCCCACGTACAGGCGCGGCGAGAGCTGCTTGCCCACGCCCAGCACGCTGCCGCCCAGCGCGCGCGACTGGCCGATGCCGGCGCTGTCCAGGCCCAGGGTGCTGCCCAGCCGCGAGGCGATCAGGTCGCCGCCGGCCGACAGCGCCGCCGAGGCCGCGTTGAGCTGCTCGCCCTCGGCGCCGGTGACGGTGGACAGCGAGCGGCCCAGGGCGAGGTAGGACAGCGCCTCGGACTGGTCGCGGCTGGGGTCGGTCCACACGCTGATCGACGGCGACGACACGCGGCCGGTGACGTCCACGCCGGCGGTCAGCTCCTCGGCCTCGATGCGCCGCTCGGCGCGCAGGTCCACCACCGGGTCGGAGACCGGGTCGTTGCTCCAGACGAAGTTGCCGCGGGTGATGCGCAGTTCCTGCCCGTAGGCCTTGAAGCGGCCGCTGGCCTGCAGCGAGCCCAGGCCCATGATCTCGCGGCCCGGCACCTGCCGCACGCGCAGGCGCCCGCCGAGCTTGCCGGTCAGGCCGAAGCCGTTGAGGTGCACCTCGTCGCCCAGTGCCACGGTCAGGTCCATGCGCATGCCGGTCGGCGGCCCTTCCTCGGGATCGACCGGGTCCAGCACCACCACGTCCGGCGAGGTCGACACGCCCTCGCTCAGGCGCTCCAGGTCCATGCGCGCCTCGGGCACCGTCACCGTGCCGGTGACGTCGATCGGCTGGCCGGGGGCGATGCGCACCACCAGGTCGGGATCGGCCACGGCGTGCAGGTCGCGGGTGTCGGAGACCAGCACGTTCTGCCCGCGCAGGTTCAGCTCGATCGGCGCCTGCCCGGTCCAGCCGAGGCTGCCGTCGATGTTCAGCACGCCCTCGCCGGAGCGCACGCTGCCGGCCAGCCGGCCGGTGCCGTCGGGCGCGGCGTCCAGGCGCAGGCTGCCGTCGGTCAGCGCGATCGCCAGCGCCGGCAGCTCGGTGCGGAAGCCGGTGAGGCTGGCGGTGCCGCCGATCTGCGGCTGCGCGCGGGTGCCGCCCAGGCTCAGCCGCGCGGTCAGCCGGCCCTCGGGCTCCACGATGTCCGGGGAGAACAGCTCGACCCAGGTGAGGTTGTCGATGTCGGCGTCGAGGCTGCCCGACAGCGGCGCGTAGGCGTCCCAGCCGGTGCGCAGCTCGGCGCGCACGCGGCCGGTGTCGTCGACCGTGGTCGCCAGCGTGGCCTGCAGGCTGTTGGCGCCGAACTCGGCGTCGAGCTGCAGGCCGCTGTAGCCGACCACGTCGCGCGGTGCGCGCGGGCTGAAGCGCAGGCCGCCGCTGTCCGAGCGCACCGAGACGTTGCCGGCAAAGGCGCTGCCGACCGGGCGCACGCGGGCGTCGAGGTCGAGCTCGCCGCGCAGCGCCCAGGACTGGCCGTCCTCGCGCTCGGGCAGGTAGGGCTCGGCCAGCGTCAGCGGCAGCCGGCGGCCGGTGGCGGTCAGGCCGTTGCGCGGCCAGTCGGCGGACAGGCACAGTGAGCCGCCGCCGGTGCTGGCGAAACAGGACTCGGCCACCTGCCAGCCGCTGCCGCGCTGCGAGAAGCGCGCCGGCGCCTGCAGGTTCCAGGCCGCGCCGCGCGCGGGCGCCAGCCGCAGCGAGGACAGCGCGCCCCGCCAGCCCTGCGCTGCGCGGTCGAGCTCGGCGGCCAGGTCCAGCGCGCCGATCTCGCCGCGCGCGCTGGCGGTGGCGCGCAGCGATTCCACCGCGCCGGTCGCCTCGACCTCCACGCTGTCCAGCGCCACCCCGGCCTGCACCGCGGTCGCGGCCACGGAGAGGCGGCCGGCGCCGCGGCGCGCGCTGTTGCCCCAGGGCAGCTCGCCGTGGATGCGCGCGCGCTCGGCGCCGTACTCGCCCCAGCGCAGGGCGGTGGCGGTCAGGTCGGCCACGATGTCGGGGGCGGTGCGCGCGCCGTCGAGCGCGAGGGTGCCCTCGATGCGCCCGCTCGCGCCCGGCACGAAGTCGTCGAGCTGCAGCGGGGCGAGGCGGGCATCCACGTCGAGGCGGTCGGCCATGCGCCCGCGCGCCTCGACCCGGCTCTGGCCCAGCCGCAGGTCGAGATCGCCTTCGATGTCGGAGGGCGTGCCCGGGATCGCGCCGGCGGCCGGCCCGCGGATCTCGACCCGCGCGCGGCCGTCGAGCCGGCGCGCGCGCAGGGTGCCGGTGAGCGAAGGGGCGTCGACCAGGATGTCGAGCCCGCCGTCGTCGCGGGTGCTGCCGCGGCTGGCCAGGGTGCCGTCGACCGCGCCGCGCCAGTCGGGCAGGAAGTAGCCGGGGTCGAAGCCGGACAGCTCGGCGTCCAGCGTCCAGGCCAGGGCCGGGGCCCAGGCCACCTCGCCGCGGCCTTCCAGCCGGCCTTCGGGCATGGTCGCGCGCAGGGTGCGCAGGGTGGCGCGCGCGGCGTCGCCGCGCGCGTCCAGCTCCACCTGGGCGGTCTGGCGGTCGCGGGCGATGGTGGCCTTGCCGACCGCGGCCCAGGCCTGCAGGGTGCCGGCCAGGCCGAAGTCGGCGTCGGCGGTCACCGGCGGCGGCGGTTCGCCGGTGGCCTCGTCGGGGCTGCCGCGCCACTGCACGCCGCGCGCGGACACCGAGAACCTGCCCTGCGGGCGCTCCGGATCGGTGAAGTCGGCGCGGCCGCGCGCGGCGATGCGGCCGTCGAGCAGGTCCACCCGCAACGGCTTCAGTTCCAGGATCTGGTCCTCCACCCGCACCACCGAGGGCCGCAGGTCGGCGCGGAAGGCGCCCTGCTCGACGTGGCCCTGCAGCCTGGCCTCGCCGCCGACGCCGTCCGCGGTCAGGGCGAAGGCCAGCGGCTCGCCGCCGGTCTCGCCGCTGCCCGACAGCAGGCCCAGGTCGAGCGCCTCGGCCTGCGCGGCCAGCCGCCAGCCCGGGCGGTCGCGGCCGCGCAGGGAGAGGTCGGCCGTCACCGGGGCCGGGGCGTTGCCGCGGATCGCCACGCCCAGCTCGGTGGCGTCGCCGCGCGCGGCCAGGCCGAAGCGCGGGCGGGTGCGGCCCGCCGGGGCCGGCAGCACCGCGCTGGCGACCAGGTCCATGCGGTAGTCCTCGGACGGCACGTAGTCGCCGTGCACGGCGAAGCGGCCGCGGTCGCTGTCCACCACCAGGTGTTCCACGTGCAGGCGGCCGTCGCGCGCGTCCAGCGCGCCGGTGGCGCTGCGGATGTCGATGATCGGGCCCTCCTCGCCGATCACCTCGAAGCCGTCGACGCGGATCGCGTCGGCCTGCATCGCCAGCGGCAGCGGGCCGATCTGCGGCAGCGAGTCGGGCCAGGTCGGCAGCTCGAAGGGCTCGTCGTCGCGGCTGGGCGGCAGCCGCAGGCGCCCGCCGTCGATCTCCAGCGCGTCCAGCCGCAGCAGCTTGCCCAGCAGCGGGCGGATGTCGGGGTCGATCATCACCCGCACGGCCTCGAAGGTCAGCGCGTCGGGGGTCTCGCACTCGCCGAAGGGCACCGGCTCGCCGTCGCGCTCGGGGCAGCTGCGGTAGACGAAGCGCACGTCGTGCAGGGTCAGCGGGCCGGTCGCCGGGCCTTCGGCGTCGCGCCACTCGAAGGTGGTGCCGGGCGGCAGCCGGGCGACGATCTGCGCCAGCAGGAAGTCGCGCCCGCCCAGGGTCATCAGCAGCCAGTAGAGCAGGCCGGCGGCGAGCAGCGACAGCCCGCCGACGACGAACGCGGAGCGGATCGCCAGCCAGCGCAGGCGCTTGCGGCGGCGCGCGCGCAGCTCGGCGATGCGCGCCTCGCGCTCCTCGGGGCTCAGCCCGGGGTCGAGGCGGTGCCGCGCGCGGAATATCGCCATCAGAAGGACGCTCCGATGTCGAGGTGGAGGGTGAACGGCGAGTCGGGGTCGTCCAGGCCGCGCGCGATGTCGAAGCGCAGCGGGCCCACCGGCGAGGCCCAGCGCACGCCCGCGCCCACGCCGGTATGCCAGTCGGGGCTGTCGTCGTAGGCGCTGCCGCTGTCGACGAAGACCGCGAAGCCGAAGCTGTTCTGGAAGTAGTGCTCGAACTCGACGCTGCCGGTGGTGACGTTCTTCGCGCCGACCGCGAAGTCGCCGATGCGCGGGCCGACCTCGCGCCAGTCGTAGCCGCGGATGCTGCGGTCGCCGCCGGCGTAGAAGCGCAGGCTCGGCGGCATGGCCACCAGCGCGTCGGTCCAGGTGGTGCCGACCTCGCCGCGCACGATCAGGCGGTTGCGCTCGCCGATGCCGCGGTACCAGGTGGCGCGGGCGTGCAGCTGGGCGAAGCTGGCGTCGGAGCCGGCGCCCTCCAGGCCGCTGCGCAGGGTCAGCGTGCCGCCGATGCCGTCGCGCGGGAACAGGCGGTCGTCGACGTCGACGTACTCGGCGCGCAGCGACGGGTACAGGAAGGTGGCGTAGCGGTAGTCGGGCTCGACCGTGGCGTCGTCGCCGTTCTCCTCCACGTAGGCCCAGCGCTCGCGCAGCGCGTGCACCGAGGCGACCAGGTTGAGCCTTTCGTTGAACTGGCCGCTGCGGCTGCCCACCAGTTCCAGGCGCCGGGTGTCGATGTAGTCGGTCTGCTCGTCGGCGCCCTGCAGGCTGACCGTGTACCAGCCGTCCAGCCAGGCGAAGGCGGGGATGCGGTACTGCAGGGTCGCGGTCTTGCGCCGCTGCGCCCAGTCGATCTGCGCCAGCGCCTTGTGGCCGCGGCGGTTGACGTAGCGCCGCTCCTCGCCCAGGCGGAAGCCGGCGCCGCTGTCGGTGCCGTAGGACAGGCCCGCGGTCTGCACCTTGCGCGGCGCCGGCGTCAGCGTCACCTCGATCGGCACCCGGCGGTCCACCGCGTTCTCCGGCTGCGGGTCGATGCTGATGCTGCTGAAGTAGTCGAGCCGCTGCAGCGAGGTGCGCAGGCGGTCCAGGCGGCCCTGGTGGTAGTAGTCGCCTTCCTCCCAGTACACCAGCCGCTCCAGCAGGCCGGTGTCGACCACCTCCTTCGGCGTCTGTTCGAAGGTCAGCGGGCCCATGTCGTAGCGGTCGCCGCTGGTCCAGACCAGCTCGACGTCGGCGGCGTGCTCGGCGCGCGTCACCTCCACCCGGCGCGAGCTGTAGTCGGCGTCGAAGTAGCCGCGCTGGGCCAGGCGGCGGCTGATGCGGTTCTTGCTGGACTCGTAGGTCGGGTGGTCGAACACCGCCCCGGGCGCCGGCGCGAACGCGTCCAGTTCGCGGCGCAGGTAGCGGTCCTCGCCGCCGGCGCCGAGGATGGCGATGCTGGAATGGCGCACCCGCACCGGCTCGCCGGGCGCCACCTCGATCCTGACCCGCACCGGCGTGCCGCGATCGGCGCTCTCCTCGCGCTCGACGCGGATCTCCGGGTCGTAGAAGCCGAACGGCTCCAGCGCCTCGCGGGTCTCGTTCTCGGCCTCGCGCAGCATGTAGGCCAGCCGCCGGAAGGAGACGTCGCGGCCCTGCGCCTGCACCAGCGAGAGCGAGACGCGCACGTTCTCGGTCATCTCCTCGTCGAGGCCCTCGATGCGGACTTCGCCGACCTCGATGGCGTGGGCGGCGCCGCTCAGGACGAGTGCCAGCATGGCGATGAGGGACAGGGTTCTTGGCGCGCGCATCGCGGCAGGATACCCAAGCCGGCGTGGATGTCGGTTAACGCGCGCGCCGCATGCCGCACGGCACGTGCCGCGCGCAGCGGGCGACGGGCTCGGGCATCGGCGGGAACTGGCGCCGGGATCGCGGCGGATCGCGGGTGCGAGGCAGGGTGGGGCGAGGCCGGCCCCGGGAGGCCGGGTGCGTGCCGCCGCGGGCGTAGGCTCAGCCCGACAGCTGCTCGATCGCCGCCACGCTGCCCAGGCGGTCGCCCAGGCGCTTGAGCAGGGCGAGGCGGTTGCCGCGCACGGCCGGGTCGTCGGCGTTGACCATCACCGAGTCGAAGAACGCGTCCACCTGCGGCCGCAGCCGCGCCAGGTGCGCCAGCGCATCGACGTAGTCGCCGTGGGCCAGGGCGTGGCCGGTCTCGGCGTAGACCGCTTCCACCGCCTCGGCCAGCGCGCGCTCGGCCGGCTCCGACAGCAGCGCCGGATCGACGGTGCCGGGAATGTTCCCGTCGGCCTTGCGCAGGATGTTGCGGATGCGCTTGTCGGCCGCGGCCAGCGCCTCGGCCTCGGGCAGCGCGGCGAAGCTGCCGATCGCGTCGATGCGGCGGTCGAAGTCGTACAGCGAGGCCGGCCGCAGCGCGGCCACCGCGGCGAAGTGCCGGGCCGGCACGCCGCGGTCGGCGTAGTGGCCCTTCAGGCGGTCGAGGACGAAGTCGTAGAGCTCGTTGCGATCGGCGAACGCGCTCGCGCCGTCCTTGCCCGTCGGCAGCGCGCCGACCGAGTCCACAGCGGCCGTCAGCAGCGCCTGCAGATCCAGATCGAACCCGCTGCCGATGATCGTCCTCGCCAGCCCCAGCGCATTGCGCCGCAGCGCGAACGGGTCCTTGTTGCCGGTGGGCTTGAGCCCGGCGGCGAAGCCGCCGGCCAGGGTGTCCAGGCGCTCGGCGATCGCCAGCACCTTGCCCAGCGGCGAGAGCGCGATGTCGTCGCCGGCGAAGCGCGGCTGGTAGGCCTCGTCGATGGCGTTGGCGATCGCGGTGCGGGCGTCGGGCGGCAGGTCGTCCAGCGCCGGGTCCTGCAGCGCGTAGTAGCGCCCGGCGATGCCCTGCAGCTCCGGGAACTCGCCGACCAGGCGCGACTGCAGGTCGGCCTTGGACAGTTCCGCGGCGCGCCGCGCCAGCGCTGCGTCCACGCCCACCTGCGGCGCGATCGCCTCGGCCAGCGCGGCCACGCGCGCGGCCTTGTCGGCCAGGCTGCCCAGCCTGGCCTGGTAGGTCACCGTGCGCAGGCCGGCCTGCATCGAGGCCAGGCCCTGCTTCATGTCCTCGACGAAGAAGAACTTGGCGTCGGCGAAGCGCGGGCGGATCACCCGCTCGTAGCCCTTGCGCACCTCGGCCTCGTCGCGGGACTCGATGTTGGCCACGCCGACGAAGCGCTCGCGCAGGCGCCCGTCGGGGCCCAGCACGGGGAAGAACTTCTGGTTGGCCTCCATGGTGGCGATCAGCGCCTCCTGCGGCACGGCCAGGAACTCCGGCTCGAACGCGCAGGCCACCGCGTGCGGCCACTCGACCAGGCAGTTCACCTGCTCGAGGTTGCCGGGGTCGATCCGCGCCTCGCCGCCGGCCGCGCGCGCGGCGGCCTGCACCTGCGCGACGATGCGCGCGCGGCGCTCGTCGGGATCGGCCAGCACCCTGGCTGCGCGCAGCGCCTCCACGTAGTCGCCCGGCCGCGCGATCGCCACCGGCGCGTCGTGCATGAAGCGGTGGCCGCGGCTCTCGCGGCCGGCGCGCACGCCCAGCGCCTCGCCCTCGACCACGTCCTCGCCCAGCAGCAGCACCAGCCAGTGCACCGGCCGCGCGAAAGCGTAGTCGTGCGCGCCCCAGCGCATCGGCTTCGGGATCGGCATCGCCGCGATCGCCTCGCGGACCACCTCCGGCAGCAGGTCGGCGGTGCGCGCGCCGGGCCGCACCGCGCGGTGCACGAAGCGCTCGCCCTTCTGGTCCGCGGTGCGCTCGAGCGCGGTCCAGTCCACGCCCGCCTTCTGCGCGAAGCCCTGCAGCGCGCGGGTCGGCCGGCCGTCGGCATCGAGGGCGATGTTGAGGTAGGGGCCCAGCACCTCCGAGCGCTGCTCCGGCTGCTCCACCGCCACGCCCGGCAGCAGCACGGCCAGGCGCCGCGGCGTGTACAGGAGCTTCGCCTCGCCGCGCTCCACGGCGATCCCGCGCCGCGCCAGCGCGTCCAGCACGCCGTCGAAGAACGCCTGCGCCAGGCCGGGCAGGGCCGCGACCGGCAGTTCCTCGGTGCCGAGTTCGATGAGCAGCGGTTGGGTCTGGGTCATGCGGTGTCGCCTTCTGTCGTTTGAACCCTGCTCCCTGCTGCGGGACCAGGGGGCGCACAGCGCCGGGTGAGGGCGCTCCTGCTTCGGATTTCGTGGCGGCCGCCGGTCCGCGCGGCCCTCGCCCCGACCCCTCTCCCGTGAACGGGACAGGGGCTCAGGCGGCTTTCGCGTCCTGCTTCAACCCCGGGAAGCCCAGCGCCTCGCGCTTGGCGTAGTAGCGCTCGGCCACGGCCTGCGCCAGCCGCCGCACGCGCAGGATGTAGCGCTGCCGCTCGGTGACGCCGATGGCGCGGCGCGCGTCGAGCAGGTTGAAGCAGTGGCTGGCCTTGCAGACCTGGTCGTAGGCCGGCAGCGGCAGGTCCAGCTCGACCAGCTTCAGCGCCTCCTGCTCGCAGGCGTCGAAGCGGTGGAACAGCTCCGGCACGTCGGCGACCTCGAAGTTGTACGCGCTCTGCTCCACCTCGTTCTGGTGGTAGACGTCGCGGTAGGTCACCGGCGTGCCGTCGGGCCCGTGCGTCCAGACGATGTCGAACACGTCGTCGACGTTCTGCAGGTACATGCACAGCCGTTCCAGGCCGTAGGTGATCTCGCCCAGCACCGGCCGGCACTCCAGGCCGCCGGCCTGCTGGAAGTAGGTGAACTGGGTCACCTCCATGCCGTTGAGCCAGACCTCCCAGCCCAGGCCCCAGGCGCCGAGCGTGGGCGATTCCCAGTTGTCCTCGACCAGGCGCAGGTCGTGCACCTGCGGGTCGATGCCCAGCGACTTCAGCGAGCCGAAGTACAGCTCGACGATGTCGTCGGGATTCGGCTTCAGCGCGACCTGGTACTGGTAGTAGCGCTGCAGGCGGTTGGGGTTCTCGCCGTAGCGGCCGTCGGTGGGCCGGCGGCAGGGCTGCACGTAGGCGGCGTTCCACGGCTCCGGGCCCAGCGCGCGCAGGAACGTGGCCGGGTGGAAGGTGCCCGCGCCGACTTCGAGGTCCAGCGGCTGGATCAGCACGCAGCCCTGCTCCGCCCAGTAGGCGTTGAGGCGCTGGATCAGCGCCTGGAAGGTCGGACCGGGCATCTCGGCGGGCTCGCGTGGCGGGGCGCGCTAGTATAGCGGCGCCCTTTCGCGAGCCCGGCCGCCGCCTTGAACGAAGCCCGCCCCGTCCGCGCCGCCGTCGCGCCCGGCACCCTGCCGCCGGGGCGCCTGGCGGTGGCGCCGCTGATCGACGCGCTGGCCGCCGACGGGCTGATCGGCGCCGAGGAGGCCGCGCGCGCCCGCGCCGGCAGCCGCCATCTGCGCGGCGTGGAGGCGGTGCACCCGCTGGTGCTGCTGGCCAACCTCAAGCTGGCCTCGGCGCGCACCGCGGGCACCGAGCTCGGGCTGGAGGCGCTGACCGAGTGGCTGGCCGAGCGCACCGGCCACCGCTACCGCCGCATCGACCCGACCCGGCTCGACGTCGCCGGCGTCACCGACCTCGTCTCCCACGCCTACGCGCGCCGGCACCGCATCCTGCCGCTGGCGGTGGACGCCGAGCGCGCGCTGATCGCCACCAGCGAGCCGCTGGCGCTGGACTGGCTGCCCGACCTGCAGCGCCTGCTGCGGCGGGAGATCGTGCTCGAGGTCGCCAGCCCGCTGGACCTCAACCGCTACACGATGGAGTTCTTCGGCGTCACCCGCTCCATCCGCGGCGCCAAGGACCAGCGCGGCGCCGATGCGCCCACCTTCGAGCAGCTGGTCGAGCTGGGCAAGTCCGGCGACGTCAACGCCGACGACCACCACATCGTCCACATCGTCGACTGGCTGCTGCAGTACGCCTACGAGCAGCGCGCCTCCGACATCCACCTGGAGCCGCGCCGCGACGTGGGCCGGGTGCGCTTCCGCATCGACGGCGTGCTGCACAAGGTCTTCGAGATGCCGCCGCCGGTGATGGGCGCGGTGCTGAGCCGGATCAAGGTGCTGGGGCGGATGGACCTGGCCGAGCGCCGGCGCCCGCAGGACGGCCGCATCAAGACCCGCTCGCCCGGCGGGCGCGAGGTGGAGATGCGCCTGTCCACCATGCCCACCGCGTTCGGCGAGAAGTGCGTGATGCGCATCTTCGATCCCGACACCGCGTTCAAGCCGATCGCCCAGCTCGGCTTCGACGCCGGCGAGGAGCGGACCTGGACCGAGCTGGTGCAGCGGCCGCACGGCATCGTGCTGGTCACCGGTCCCACCGGCTCGGGCAAGACCACCACGCTGTACTCCACGCTGCGGACCCTGGCCACGCCGGACATCAACGTGTGCACCGTCGAGGACCCGATCGAGATGGTCGCGCCGGAGCTCAACCAGACCCAGGTCCACGCCGCCATCGACCTCGGCTTCGCCCAGGGCGTGCGCACCCTGCTGCGGCAGGACCCGGACATCATCATGATCGGCGAGATCCGAGACCTGGACACCGCGCAGATGGCGGTGCAGGCCTCGCTGACCGGCCACCTGGTGCTGTCGACCCTGCACACCAACGACGCGCCCTCGGCGGTCACCCGCCTGCTCGACCTCGGCCTGCCGCACTACCTGATCGCCTCCACCCTCAACGGCGTGCTCGCGCAGCGCCTGGTGCGCACGCTGTGCCCGCACTGCAAGCGCCCGGCGGAACTGCCCGACGACGCCTGGCGCGCGGTGCTCGACGCCGGCGAGCCGGTGCCGCCCGGCCGTCCCTGCGCGCCGGTGGGCTGCCTGGAGTGCCGCAACACCGGCTACCTCGGCCGCGTCGGCCTCTACGAGCTGATGCCGGTGACGCCGCGGCTGCGCGCGATGATCCGCCCGGACATGGAGCTGGCCGCGTTCGCCCGCGCGGCGCAAGCCGACGGCCTGCGCACCCTGCGCCGCGCCGGCGCGGAAAAGGTCGCCCAGGGCCTGACCACGGTGGAGGAAGTGCTCACCGTGCTGCCGCCGCGCGAATGAGGCCGCCGCGCCTGCCCCCGCCCACTTCGGCTTCCCCGTTCTCGCCCCCGCCGCCATGCCGCACGACCGTCCCTTCCTGATCCTGCAGACCGGCCGCCCGGTGCCCTCGATGCGCCGCCACGGCGGCTTCGCGCACTGGATCCGCGTCGCCGCCGGGCTCGCGAACGACGAGGTGGCGGTGGTCGATGCGCAGGCCGGCGAGGCGCTGCCGGCCGCGCGGGGGTTCGCCGGGGTGCTGGTGACCGGCTCCGGGGCGATGGTCAGCGACCGCGAGGACTGGAGCGAGCGCGCCGCCGGCTGGCTGGGCGAGGCGGCGCAGCGCGGGGTGCCGGTGTTCGGCATCTGCTACGGCCACCAGCTGCTGGCGCACGCGCTGGGCGGCGAGGTCGGCGACAACCCGCGCGGGCGGCGCATGGGCACCGTGGAGGTGCAGGCCCGGGACGCGGCCGCGGCCGACCCGCTGTTCGCCGGCGCGCCGGCGCGCTTCGCCGCCCAGGTCACCCACCTGCAGACGGTGCGCCGCGCGCCCGCCGGGGCGACCTTGCTGGCGGCCTCCGACCACGACGGCCACCACGCCTTCCGCTGGGGTGCTCACGCCTGGGGCGTGCAGTTCCACCCGGAGTTCTCGGCCGGGCACATGCGCGGCTACATCCGCGCGCGCGCCGAGGCGCTGCGCCGCGAGGGGGCCGACCCGCAGGCGCTCGCCGCCCAGGTGCGCGCGGCGCCGCAGGCGCGCCGGCTGCTGCGTCGATTCGCGCGCTACGCGCGTACACTGTCGTCCGGAACCGGCGCCGGCCGGGAGGCGATCGAGGAGCGGGTATGACGGATGTGCGCAAGGTGTCCGCGAGCGCGGGCGCGGAATGGCTGCTGGGGGGCTTCGGCCTGCTGCGCAAGGCGCCGGGCGGGCTGATCGCCACCGGGCTGGTGTTCGGCCTGGTCAGCGCCATCCCGATGCTGTTCCTGGCGCTGTCCCCGCACCTCGTGCTGGCCCTGCAACTGCTGATCGTGCTGGTCACCCCGGTGCTGCTGGGCGGCTTCGTGCACGCGGTGCGCGAGGTCGACCAGGGCCGCAGCGCCTCGCCGGCGCAGCTGCTGGAAGGCTTCCAGAACGGCCGCACGCTGTCGCTGGTGGCCCTGGTGGTGCCGCAGATCGCCTTCGGCATCGTCGCCATGGTGCTGCTGCTGATGATGGTGGGACTGGACCAGCTGCAGGCGCTGGTGGCGGCCATGGAACAGGCGCAGGCCCAGACCAATCCCGACCCGGCGCTGTTCGCCGGCTTCCCCGCCGGGCGGCTGCTGCTGTGGACGCTGATCGTGGTGGTGCTGGCGATCCTGACCTACTTCTACACCTTCGTCGCCGCGCCGCAGATCATGTTCGAGGGCCGGCCCGCGTTCGCCGCGATGGCCCGCAGCTTTGGCGCCTGCGTGCGCAACCTGTCGGCGATGGTCGTGTTCTTCCTGCTGCTGCTGCTGGTCGCGGTGCTGATGGGCATCGCCTCGCAGCTGGTGTCGATGGTGCTGGGGCTGTTCGTCGGTATCCTGCTGGCGGCGGGGATCGCGCAGATCCTGCTGATCGCGGTGCTGATGCCGGTCGTGGTCGGCGCCCTGTACACCGCCTGGCAGCAGATGCTGGCCCCGGCCGACGGCGTGCCGGTCACGACGCAGGCGACGGCCTCGGGGATCGAGCTCTAGCCGGTCCGCAAAAGCCCGCTTTACTGTAGGAGCGCGCTCGCGCGCGATGGCTTTTCGTTGCGGGCGCCGGATGGGAAAAGCATCG
>NZ_JAIWPR010000036.1 GCF_021191635.1 Alterluteimonas quercicellularis | reverse complement strand
GCCTCGCCGAAGCCCAGCAGCGGCATGTTGTGGAAGGCGTAGACCTCGTCGCAGGGGAAGCGCTCGAACAGGCCGTCGGCGATCATCCGCACCGCACCGCGGCCGCCCTCCTCTGCCGGCTGGAAGATCAGCACCACCCGCCCGCTCGCCGGCGGGTGCGCCGCCAGGTGCTTGGCCACCCCCAGCAGCGCGGCCGTGTGGCCGTCGTGCCCGCAGGTGTGCGCCACGCCCGGGCGCTGCGAGCGGAACGGCAGGTCGCTGTCCTCGTCCATCGGCAGCGCGTCCATGTCCGCGCGCAGGCCGATCGCCAGGCCCGGCGCGCCGCTGTCGACCACCGCCACCACGCCCGTGCCGCCCAGGCCGCGGTGCACGGCCAGCCCCAGCGATTCCAGCACCTCCGCCACCAGCGCCGAGGTGCGCTCCTCCTCGAAGCCCAGCTCCGGCCAGGCGTGGATGCGCTGGCGCCAGCCGGCCATTTCCGGAGCGAGGGGTTGCAGGGCGGCGGGAATGGCGGGCATGGAAGGATCCGGAATGCGACGAGGCGGGGCCCGGATGGGAGCAGACCGGGCCGAAGGCTGTCAAACCGCCACGCCGCACGGCCCGCTCACCCGACGGGCCCCTGCCAGTGGGTGCCGTACAACCCGGCCGCCAGCCGCGCCTCCGGCCGCACCCGGAACACCACGCTCATGCGCTCGCCGACCGGCTTCGCGGTCTTCGGGATGCCGTGCTCGTGGCTGCGCTGCGAGGCATGGCTCATCGCCAGCACGCTGCCCGGTGCCAGTTCGATGCCGACCGTCGCGCGATCGCCGCCCTTGGCGCGGATGTTCATGCGCCTGGGCGCGCCCAGCGAGACCAGCGCGATCGGCTGGCCGGGCACCAGCGTGTGCAGCTTGTCGTGGTGCATGGCCACGCTGTCGCGGCCGTCCCGGTACAGGTTGAGCCCGGCCGCGTTGTACGGCGCCGGCACCAGCGTCATCACCCGCGCCAGCATCGCCTCCAGCGGCAGGCCCGCCGGCAGCGCGTCGAGCCGGTAGGACGCCAGCAGGCGCGGCACCGCCACCACCCGGTCGTACATCGGCCGCGACTGCGCCTCCCAGGCCGCGCCCGCGCGCAGCGCCCGGAACCAGGCATCCGCGGTGGCGGCATCGACGACGCCCGGCCAGTAGCGGATGCCACCCTCGGCGTCGTCGACCAGCATCCGGGGCCCGGGCTCGAAAAGATCCATGGGCCGGAGGTGGGGCCGCGCGCGGCGCAGCGCCAGAGGCGAGGCGGCCGCGAGGCTGTCCGGTTCAGGCGAGCGGCTGACCGGCCAGGGCCTCGCGCAGGAACGGCGCCGTCCGGCTGCCGCGATCGCGCGCGACCGTTTCCGGCGTCCCCGCCGCCACCACCCGCCCGCCGGCGTCGCCCGCCCCCGGGCCCATGTCGACGATCCAGTCGCTGGCGGCCGCCACGCGCATGTCGTGCTCGACGACGATCACCGTGTTGCCGGCATCCACCAGTCCCTGCAGCTGCACCATCAGCGTGTCGACGTCGCTCGGGTGCAGGCCGGTGGTCGGCTCGTCGAGCACGTAGACGGTGCCGCGGCGCTGTGCGCGCTGCAGTTCGGCCGCCAGCTTGATCCGCTGCGCCTCGCCGCCGGACAGTTCGGTCGCCGGCTGGCCCAGCCGCAGGTAGCCCAGGCCGACCTCCAGCAGTACCTGCAGCGGCCGCGCGACCGCGGCGTCCTCGGCGAAGAAGTCCGCGGCCTCGGCCACGGTCATGCCCAGCACCTGCGCGATGTTCCTGCCACGCAGCGCGATCTCCAGCGTCTTCGCATCGTAGCGGCTGCCGTGGCAGGTCGGGCACGGCGCGTAGACGCTGGGCATGAACAGCAGTTCCACGCTGACGAAGCCCTCGCCCTCGCAGGTCGCACAGCGGCCCTTGGCGACGTTGAACGAGAAGCGACCGGCATCAAAACGGCGGCGCCTGGCCGCCGGCGTCGCCGCGAACAGCCTGCGCACGTGGTCGAACAGACCGGTGTAGGTCGCCAGGTTCGAGCGCGGCGTGCGTCCGATCGGCTTCTGGTCCACGCGCACCAGCCGGCGCACCGCGTCCAGCCCGCCGTCGATGCGGCCCTCGACCGCCGCCTCGACGCCGCGCTCGAGCGGGTCCAGCGGCGCCTCGTCGGCGTCGCCGCCCTGCCCCAGGTGCGCGCCCAGCAGCTCGACCAGCGCCTGGCTCACCAGCGAGGACTTGCCCGAGCCGCTGACGCCGGTGACCGTGGTGAACACGCCCAGCGGCAGGTCCACGTCCAGCCCGCGCACGTTGTGGCGCACGATGCCGCGCAGCCGCAGCCAGCCCTCGGGCTCGCGCGCGCGGCGTTCCAGCGGCGCATGCCCGGCGAACAGGTAGCGCCGCGTCGCCGAGGCTTCCACCTCCGCCAGCCCGGCCGGCGGGCCGCTGTACAGCACCCGGCCGCCGTGCTCGCCCGCGGCCGGGCCGACGTCGACGATCCAGTCGGCATGGCGGATCACGTCGATCTCGTGCTCGACCACGAACAGCGAGTTGCCCGCCGCCTTCAACTGGTCCAGCGCGCGCAGCAGCGCCTGCGCGTCGGCCGGGTGCAGCCCGGCCGACGGCTCGTCCATTACATAGACCACCCCGAACAGCTGCGAGCGGATCTGCGTGCCCAGGCGCAGCCGCTGCAGCTCGCCCGGCGACAGCGTCGGCGTGCTGCGCGCCAGCGTCAGGTACCCGAGCCCCAGGTCCTGCAGCACGGCGATGCGCGCCAGCAGGTCCTGGGCGATGCGCTGCGCGGCCAGCGCCTGCTCGGGATGCGCCTTGGCGTGCGTCTTCCCGGCCGCGGCCGGCTGCAGCAGCGCGACCAGCTCGCCGAGCGGCCGCTGCGAGAACGCGGCGATGTCGAGCCCGGCGAAGGTCACCGACAGCGCCTCGCGGCGCAGCCGCTTGCCGTGGCAGTCCGGGCAGTCGGCGCTGACCAGGTACTGCGCCGCGCGCTTCTTCTGCTGCGGGCTCTGGGTGTTGGCGAAGGTGTGCAGCACGTGGCGGCGGGCGCCGGTGAAGGTGCCCATGTACGCTGGCTCGGTCTTCTTCTTCAGCGCGCGCCGGACCTCGTCCAGGTCGAAGCCCGGATAGACCGGCACCACCGGCTGCTCGTCGGTGAACAGGATCCAGTCGCGGGTCTTCTTCGGCAGCTTCGACCACGGCACGTCGACGTCGATGCCCAGCGTGGTCAGGATGTCGCGCTGGTTCTGCCCGTGCCACGCGCCCGGCCACGCGGCCACCGCGCGCTCGCGGATCGTCAGGCCGCGGTCGGGCACCATCGAGACTTCCGTCGCGTCGTAGATGCGCCCGAGCCCGTGGCAGGTCGGGCAGGCGCCGGCCGGCGTGTTCGGCGAGAAGCCGTCGGCGTAGATGATGTCCTGGCCCGGCGGGTAGTCGCCGGCGCGCGAGTACAGCATGCGCAGGGAATTGGAGATCGTGGTCAGGCTGCCCACCGACGAGCGCGCCGTCGGCGTGCCGCGCGCCTGCTGCAGCGCCACCGCCGGCGGCAGGCCCTCGATCGCATCGACCTGCGGCACGCCGGCCTGGTCGATCAGCCGCCGCGCGTAGGGCGAGATCGAATCCAGGTACCGCCGCTGCGCCTCGGCGAACAGCGTGCCGAACGCCAGCGAGGACTTGCCAGAGCCCGACACCCCGGTGAACACCACCAGCGCATCGCGCGGGATGTCGACGTCGACGTCCTTGAGGTTGTGCTCGCGCGCGCCGCGCACGCGGACGCGATCGGCGGGACCGGGCGAGGACGCCGGCTGGGACATGGCGGGACCTGGGAAGCGGGGGGCGGCCGGCATTATCCGCGCCGCCGCGTGTCGGCCGCATCGACGCCGGCTAGACTGGGCCGCGACCCTCATCCAGGACCCGGCCGATGCCGACCACTGGCGACGACATCAATGCGCTGATCCGCAGCCTCGCGCCCCCGGAACTGCGCGAGCTGCTGCCCCCGCCCTGCCTGCTCGACATGCAGGGCGCGTTCCTCGAGTACGAGGAGGGCCGGCGCCTGTCGCTGCGCTTCCCCGTGCTGCCGCGCTACCGCAACCCGATGGGCAACATGCAGGGCGGCTTCATCGTCGCCGCGCTGGACAACACGCTGGGGCCGCTGTCCTACCTGATCGCGCCGCCCAGCGTCACCGCGATCCTGAACACCCAGTACCTGCGCCCGGTCGGCGCCGACGTGCCGCACCTGGTCTGCGAGGCGCGTCTGGTCGAGCGCACCCGCAACGTGCTGCACCTCGCCGCCGAGGCCCGCACCGGGGCCGGCAAGGTCGTCGCGCTGTGCCAGGCCACCCAGCAGATCATGCAGGGCGGCCCGCCGGCGCGCTGAGCCCGCCCCCCGAAGACCGTCGATGCAGAGGAAGACCCGCATGCCGCGCAGACTCGCAACCGTCCTCGTCGCCTGCGCCCTCGCCGGCGCCGCCGTGCCGCCGGCCGCCGCCCAGGCGCCGCCCGCGCTGCTCGACGCCGTCCCGGCCGACCGCCCCGTCGACTTGGCGGCGCTCGGCTGGATCGCCCCGCGCTTCTCCGCCGATCCCGCCGAACGTGCGCAGTGGGACGCGCTGCTGGCCTGGGCGGGCGACACCCGCAAGGCGCAGACCGAGGCGATGCGCACGGCGCTGCGGCAGCGCGGCGTGGACGCCGCCGTGCTGCCCGAGTCCTGCTACGCCGACACCCGCTGCGGCCTGGTCCGCTCGGCCGAGGCCACCGCCGCGCAATTCGAGACCTGGGCGGCGTTCGAGGCGGCCGCCGCGGCCGCGGCCCCCTACGTGCTCGGCATCCGCCGCGCCACGGAGATCGTCGACAGCGTGCACGCCTCGCGCCCGCCCGCGGACCCGGACGCCGCCACCGCCCGCGACCTGCAGCGCCGTTTCCTCAACGACCAGCTCCTGCGCAGCGCCCTCGACGGCCTGCCCGGCCGGCCCGACGTCCCGCCGGACGACCCGGTCTACGTGCTCTACGAATTCGCGCTGGGCACCGACTTCTCGCGCGAGGACCTGCGCAACGTCGTCCACGCCACCGAGTGGATCGCGCAGCGCGGCGGGTGGCCCGCGCCGCCGGACATCGGCGCCGACACCCAGCAGCACCTGTGGGCGCTGGTCCAGCACGGCGACCTGCGCCCGGACCTGCAGTACGACGCCCTGCAGGCCATGCAGCGCCGCTTCGCCGCGCCGCCCTATCCGCAGGAGTACGGTTATCTCCACGACCGCGTCATGCTGAAGGTCGCCGGCACCCAGCGCTACGGCACCCAGGTCACCTGCGACGGCGACGCGCGCGTCCCGCAGCCGCTCGACGGCAGCGGCCCCATCGACGCCCTGCGCGCCGAGGTCGGCCTGGGCCCGGTGGCCGACTACCTGGCCAAGTTCCCGCCCTGCGCGCTGCGCCCCTGATTCCGTAGGAGCGGGGGGGGGGGGGCCCCCCCCCAGCCCCAGACCCCCCCGGCGCCCCGCCCCCGGCGAACCAAAAACCAGCCGGCGGCGCGCGCGCGCGCGCCCGTCGCCCTCCCCCGCACCCCGGTCGCGCGCGAGCGCGCTCCTACGTCAAACGGACCGGTCGCTGATTCACGCCTCCTGCGGCGCCCCGACCACGGGCGCCGGCGCGCGGCGCGGCCGGCTCGGGAACGCGTGCCGCAGGATCCGCCACATCACCTCGCCGAACTGCTTGAACAGCGAGCCGGTGTTGTAGGGCTGGCCGTAGCGCGCGCAGATGTCGCGCACCTCGACCGCCATCGCGCCGTAGCGGTGCGCCGGCACGTCCGGGAAGAAATGGTGCTCGATCTGGTGGCTGAGGTTGCCGGTCAAGAGGTGCATCAGCCGGCCGCCGGCGATGTTCGACGAGCCGCGCAGCTGGCGCAGGTACCAGTGCCCGCGCGTCTCGTGGCGCAGGCAGTCCTTCGGGAACACCTCGACATCGGCGGTGAAATGGCCGCAGAAGATCACCACGTAGGTCCACACGTTGCGGATGCCGTTGGCGACCAGGTTGCCCAGCAGCACCGGCAGGAAGAACGGCCCGGCCAGCGCCGGGAACAGCACGTAGTCCTTCAGCAGCTGCCGGCCCATCTTGCGGCCGACCGGCGCGAAGTCGCGCACGAGCTTGCCCTTGGGCATCTTGCCGGCGAACCAGCGGCCCAGCTTCAGTTCCTGGATCGCCACGCCCCACTGGAAGTACAGCGCGAACACCGGCGCGATCAGCGGCTGCAGCAGGTAGAACGGCCGCCAGCGCTGCTCCGGGAACAGCCGCAGCAGGCCGTAGCCGATGTCGTCGTCCATGCCGCGCACGTTGGTGTAGGTGTGGTGGCGGAAGTTGTGCGAATGCCGCCAGTTGTCGGCGGTGGCGACGATGTCCCACTCGTAGCGCCGGCCGTCGAGCTGCGGGTCGCCCATGAAGTCGTACTGGCCGTGCATCACGTTGTGCCCGACCTCCATGTTCTCCAGGATCTTGGCCAGCGCCAGCAGCAGCACGCCCGCCGGCCACGCCGCGAACAGCACCCAGGGCACGAACGCGCCGGCGATCGCGCCGAGCATCAGCAGCGCGCGCCCGCCCAGCCCGGTCCAGCGCACCCAGGCCACCACCTTGCGGATGTAGTCGGCGTCGACCTGGCCCACCTGGGCCATCGTGCGCGTGTGCAGCGCGTCGAGTTCGGCGCCGAAGGCTTCGAGATCCTGCGCACCCAGGCGGCGCGCGGCGTTGGCGTTGGACATGGGGGTTCCGGGGATCAGAGGTCGAGGACGAGATCGGTCACCGCGCTGCTCACGCACAGCTTCAGCGCCGTGGAAGGCTCGCCGCTGACGGTGCCGGTGCGCAGGTCGCGCGCGGTGCCGGCGGATTTCCCGCAGGCGCAGGTATTGCAGATGCCCATGCGGCAGCCCGAGCGCGGCTTCAGGCCTTCGGCTTCCAGCGCATCGAGCAGGGCCGTGCCGCGCGGCAACTGCAAGTCGCGACCGCTGCGCGCCAGCCGCACCGCCACCGTGCCGGCGTCGTCCACCGGCGGCCGCGGCGGCGGCGTGAACGCCTCGCTGCGCAGCAGCGGCACGCGGCCGTCGAGCAGGGCCTCCACCGTCGCAACGAAACCGCCCGGCCCGCAGGCGTAGACCTGCCGCTGCGCGAGATCGGGCACCCGCGCGTCGAGCAGCGCCGCATCGATGCGCCCGCCCGCCTCGTCGGCGGCGGCCGGCGCCTCGCCGGTCAGCACGAAGCGCAGGTCGAACCCGGCGTGCCGCGCGGCCAGCGCGCGCAGTGCGTCGGCGAAGCACAGCTCGGTGCGCGTGCGCGCCCAGTACAGCAGCGTGACCGGCACGGGCATGCCCTGCGCGGCCAGTTGCCGCAGCAGCGCCATCAGCGGCGTGATGCCGCTGCCGGCGGCCAGGAACACCCAGGCGCCTTCGGCGCGCTCGGGCAGCAGCAGCTCGCCGAAGCCGGGGCCGATGTCGAGCACGTCGCCCAGCCGCGCCGGGTCGAGCAAGTGCGCGCTCATGCGCCCGCCTTCGACGCCCTTCACCGTCACCGTGATCCGCCCGTCCGCGCCCGCCGGCGCGTCCAGGCTGTAGCTGCGGGTCGTGCGCACGCCGCCGATGTCGGCGCCCAGGTTCACGTGCTGGCCGGGCCGCGCGCCCGCCCAGTGGCGGTTCGGGCGCAGGGTCAGCGTGACCGCGCCGGCCGCAGCCGGCGCATGGCCGACCACGCGCGCCAGCGGCCGCTCCCAGGTCCAGGTCGGATCGACCTTCCGCGCCCAGAAGTCGAACACCGGCGGGGCCACGAAGGGGCTGGCCAGCCGGCGCAGGCGGTTGCGCGGGCGGGTCGGGAGCGGGGGGACGGCGGACATGGGACGACTGTACAGGCATCCGCACATACGTGTATACAGTTGTGCATTAATTCGTTCAGCGCGGGAAATGGCCTGCGGGCCGGCTGCTATGCTGGCGCCTCGCCCGCGTCCGATACCCGCCCTTGACCGTCCAAGCCCCCGCGCCCGCCGGCGACACCGCCGCCCCGGACGGTCAACCCGGCCGCAAGCCGGCCATCGTCCGCGAGGACCTGATCGCCGCCGCCCTGCGCCTGATCGGCCCGCACCGCAGCGTCTCCACCCTGAGCCTGCGCGAGGTTGCCCGCGAGGCCGGCATCGCCCCCAACAGCTTCTACCGCCAGTTCCACGACATGGACGAACTGGCCGTCGCCCTGATCGACCTGGCCGGCGAATCGCTGCGCCGGATCGTCGGCGACGCCCGCAAGCGCGCCGTCTCCGGCCGCAGCATCGTCCGCGGCTCGCTCGAAACCTTCATGCAACGCCTGCGCGCCGACGACAAGCTGCTGCACGTGCTGTTGCGCGAGGGCACCGTCGGCTCCGACGCCTTCAAGCGCGCCGTCGACCGCCAGCTGCGCTTCTTCGAGGACGAACTGCGCGCCGACCTCGTCCGCATCGCCGCCGCGCAGGGCCTGGCCTTCCACGAGCCGGCGCTGGTCGCCCGCGCCATCACCCGGCTGGTGTTCGCCATCGGCGGCACCGCGCTCGACTCCCCGCCCGAGCGCGACGAGGCCCTGGTCGACGAACTGGCGCAGATGATCCGCATGCTGCTGCGCGGCGCCTACGCGCTCAGCGCCGACAGGAAGGCCCCGCCCGCGCCGTAATCGCCCGGCGCGATCGGGCCTGTAGGAGCGCGCTCGCGCGCGAAGCTTTTTGGGCGTCCAGTAAAAGCGAAAAGCATCGCGCGCAAGCGCGCTCCTACAGACGCTCTTCACGGCAGCTGGGGGAGGCTGGCCGCTCCTCCACGCCTCGGCGCCCGCCGGATCCGATGGCCGCAGTCGCCCCCGCCCTCCGTCCGCCCCCTCGGCCTGCCCCGGTCGGGCGCGGCACGCGCTTCGCCGACGGCAACCCCGGCGCGGTGCTGCAGGCCGCGCTCGACGCGCTCGCCGCCGGGCGCCGGCCGGTGCTCGCCCTCGTCGTCGAGACCGAGGGCTCCACCTACGCCGCCACCGGCACGCTGGCGCTGTTCGACGGCGAGCGCCGCAGCGGCTGGATCAGCGGCGGCTGCCTGGAGCCGGAGATCGCGCGGCTGGCCGGCCTCGCCGCCGACGCCGGCCGCCTCGACTGGCTGGAGATCGACACCACCGACGACGGCGCGCTGTTCCTCGGCTCCGCGGTCGGCTGCCGCGGCCGCCAGTTGCTCGCGCTGCTGCCGCTGGCCGCGCTGCCCGGCGTGGACGCCGTGGCGGCCGCCTGGCTGGCCGGCGGCCACGCGCTCGCCATCGGACTCGACCGCGAGGGCGGCGTCGCCTGGCGCACCGCCGGCCGCGGCGGATCGTGGCGATTGCCGCTCGGCACCGCGCCCGGCCCCGGCCCTGCCCGCTGGTCGATCGCGGTGGACCGCGCGCCCGAAGCATTGGTCCTCGGTGCCGGCCCCGAGACGCCGGTGCTGGTGCCGATGCTGCGCGCGCTCGGCTGGCGCGTCGCCGTCGCCGAGCGGCGCGCACGCTGGCGCGAATCCGCCGCGCCCGGCCTGCCGCTGCTCGACGCCACGCCGGCCGAAGCGGTCGCCGCGCATCCCGGCGCCGACGTCGCCCTGGTCATGCACCACGGCTTCGAGCCCGACCGCGACGCGCTGGAGGCGCTGGCCGCCTCGCGCATCCCCTTCGTCGGCCTGCTCGGACCGGCCCGCCGCCGGCGCGACCTGTTCAAGCTGCTGCGGCCGGGCGACCGCGATGCGCTGGCCGACCGCCTGCGCTCCCCCGTCGGCATCCCCCGCTGCGGCCGCGGCGCCGAGGCCATCGCGCTCAGCATCGCCACCCAGCTGCAGGTCTGGCGGGGCGGGCAGGCTTGACGCCGTCGCCGCATGCCGCGGTGCTGCTCGCCGCCGGCGGCAGCGCGCGGCTCGGCCGGCCCAAGCAGCTGCTGCGCCGCGACGGCGAGTTTCTCGTGCATCGCGCCGCGCGCCTGGCGCTGGCGACCGCGCCGGCCGAGCTGCTGGTCGTCGTCGGCGCGCAGGAAGCCGCCGTCCGCGACGCACTGGCCAGCCTGCCGCATCGCGCGATCTCCAACCCGCACTGGCGCGACGGCCTGGCGGCCAGCCTGCGCACGGTCGCGGACCACGCCTGCGCGCACGAGGCCGTGCTGATCCTGGCCTGCGACCTGCCCGCGCTCGACGCCGCGCACCTGCACCGGCTCGTCGCCGGCGCCCGCAGCGCACCGTCACGCTGTGCCGCCCTGCGCTGGGGCAACGCGCCCGGCATGCCCGCCGTCGTCCCCGGCGCCTGGTTCGCCGACCTCGCCATGGCACCGTCCGACGCCGGCTTCCGCCAGCGCCTGCGCGCGCTGCCCGCCGGCAGCGTGTCCCTGCTCGACGCCCCCGAGGCCGCGTTCGACGTCGACACCCCCGCCGATCTCGACGTCGCCATCGCCCAGGGCCTGCTCGACCCGTAGGAGCGCGAAGGCGCCAGGTGCCACCGGACTTGCGGCAGCAGATGAACGCATCGCCACGCGCAGCCGGCGGCAAACGATGGCCGGCACGCGTCTTCCCGGCGTGGAAGAGCTGTCGCGCGCCAGCGCGCTCCTGTGGTCCCGGTTTCCGGCACGTTGACCGTACCGACACGCCCGCGCCCGCAAGCTCGGGCCCGTACGTCCACCCGCGCGATCCCCCAGCCAGCCCGTGACCCGGTCGCCAGCCCCGAGGAACCCGCCATGTCCCCGCTCTCCCGCCGCGAACTGCTGAAGGCAGGCGCGGCCTCCGCCGGCGCCGTCGCCGCGCCCGGACTCGCCCAGGCCGCCACCGCCGCCGTCGCGCCCGCCCCGGCGCGGCCGCCGGTCGTCCAGCGGGTCAGCCTGCAGGTCAACGGCCGCCGCCACACGCGCGAGGTCGACACCCGCACCACCCTGCTCGACCTGCTGCGCGAGCACCTGCAGCTCACCGGCACCAAGAAGGGCTGCGACCACGGCCAGTGCGGCGCCTGCACCGCCATCGTCGACGGCCGCCGCATCAACACCTGCCTGACCCTGGCGGTGATGCACGAAGGCGCCGAGGTCACCACCATCGAAGGACTCGGCACGCCGGAGCGCCTGCATCCGATGCAGGACGCCTTCGTCCGCCACGACGGCTACCAGTGCGGCTACTGCACGCCCGGCCAGATCTGCTCGGCGGTCGCCGTGCTCGACGAGGTGCGCGCCGGCATCCCCAGCCACGTCACGGCCGATCTCACCGCGAAGCCGGCGCTCGGCCCCGACGAGATCCGCGAGCGCATGAGCGGCAACCTGTGCCGCTGCGGCGCCTACGCCAACATCCTCGACGCGATCGAGGACGTCGCCGGCACGCGCAGCGCGGGAGGCGCGACATGAAGGCCTTCGGCTACGAGCGCGCCGCCTCGCCCGCCGACGCCGCGGCCGCCGCGCGCAGGCCCGGCACCCGCTTCATCGCCGGCGGCACCAACCTGCTGGACCTGATGAAGCTGGAGATCGAGACCCCGGCGCACCTGATCGACGTCAACGGCCTCGCGCTCGACACCATCGACAAGACCGGCGACGGCGGCCTGCGCATCGGCGCGCTGGTGCGCAACACCGACCTCGCCGCCGACGCCCGCGTGCGCCGCGACTATCCGCTGCTCGCCCGCGCCCTGCTCGCCGGCGCCTCCGGCCAGCTGCGCAACCGCGCCACCACCGCCGGCAACCTGCTGCAGCGCACGCGCTGCCCCTACTTCTACGACACCGACCAGCCCTGCAACAAGCGCCTGCCCGGCAGCGGCTGCGGCGCGCTGGAAGGCTACAGCCGGCAGCTCGCGGTGATCGGCGGCAGCCGCCACTGCATCGCCACCCATCCCAGCGACATGGCGGTGGCCATGCGCGCGCTCGACGCCGTGGTGGAAACGGTGAAGCCCGACGGCAGCGAGCGCCGCATCCCGCTGGCCGAGTTCTACCTCGCCCCCGGCAGCAGCCCGCAGCGCGAGACCGTGCTCGAACCCGGCGAGCTCATCGTCGCCGTCGCGCTGCCGCCGCCGGTCGGCGGCCGCCAGCTCTACCGCAAGGTCCGCGACCGCGCCTCGTACGCGTTCGCGCTGGTCTCGGTGGCCGCGATCGTGCACGAGGACGGCCGCGGCCGCATCGCCGTGGGCGGCGTCGCCCACCAGCCGTGGCGCCGCGAGGCCGCCGAGGCCGAGCTGCCGCGCGGCGCGAAGGCCGTCGCCGCGCGCCTGTTCGACGGCGCCACGCCCACCGACGACAACCGCTTCAAGCTGACGCTCGCCGAACGCACCATCGCCGCCGTGCTGGTCGAGGCGCAGGAGGTTCGCGCATGAAGTTCGACACCCCCGCCGGGACCAACCCCATCGACCGGCTGCGCGTGGTCGGCCAGCCGCTCGACCGCATCGACGGCCCGCTCAAGGTCACCGGCACCGCGCCCTACGCCTACGAGTGGTACGACGTCACCGAGCCGCCCGCCTACGGCCACGTCATCGGCGCCGGCATCGCCAAGGGCCGCATCGCGGCCATCGACACCCACGCCGCCGAACGCGCGCCCGGCGTGCTGGCCGTCGTCACCGCGCGCAACGCCGGCAAGCTCGGCCAGGGGAACTTCAACACCGCCCGGCTGCTCGGCGGCCCCGAGATCCAGCACTACCACCAGGCCATCGCGCTGGTCGTCGCCGAGACCTTCGAGCAGGCGCGCGCCGCGGCCGCGCTGGTGCGCGTGGACTACGCGCGCGAGCCCGGCCGCTTCTCGCTGCACGCCGAGAAGGACCGCGCCACCAAGCCCGGCGGCGACACCCCGGCCGACACCGCCGTCGGCGACTTCGACAGCGCCTTCGCCGCCGCCGAGGTCACGCTCGACGCCACCTACACCACCCCCGACCAGTCGCACGCGATGATGGAGCCGATGGCCTCGCTCGCCGCCTGGGACGGCGACCAGCTCACGCTCTGGACCTCCAACCAGATGATCGCCTGGAGCCAGGGCGACGTCGCGCGCACGCTCGGCATCCCGCGCGAGAAGGTGCGGCTGGTCTCGCCGTACATCGGCGGCGGCTTCGGCGGAAAACTCTTCGTGCGCGCCGACGCCATCCTCGCCGCGCTCGGCGCGCGCGCGGCCAGGCGCCCGGTCAAGGTCGCGCTGCAGCGCCCGCTGATCGCCAACAACGCCACCCACCGCCCCGCCACCGAGCAGCGCATCCGCATCGGTGCCGGGCGCGACGGCCGCATCACCGCGATCGGCCACGAAAGCTGGTCCGGGGATCTCGAAGGCGGCGGCCCCGAGGTCGCGGTGCAGCAGACCCGCCTGCTCTACGCCGGCGAGCACCGCATGACCCGCATGCGCCTGGCCACGCTCGACCTGCCCGAGGGCAACGCCATGCGCGCCCCCGGCGAGACCCCCGGCATGATGGCGCTGGAGATCGCCATCGACGAGATGGCCGACAAGCTCGGCATGGACCCGGTCGAGTTCCGCATCCGCAACGACACCCAGGTCGATCCCGAGAAGCCCGAACGCCCGTTCTCGCAGCGCCAGCTCGTGGAATGCCTGCGCCAGGGCGCCGAGCGTTTCGGCTGGGACAAGCGGGCCGCGCACGGCAGCGTGCGCGACGGCCGCTGGCTCGTGGGCTTAGGGATGGCCGCGGGCTTCCGCAACGCCCCGGTCACGAAGTCCGGCGCCCGCGCGCGCCTGCACCCCGACGGCCACGTCACCGTCGAGACCGACATGACCGACATCGGCACCGGCAGCTACACGATCATCGCGCAGACCGCCGCCGAGACGATGGGCCTGCCCATCGAGCGCATCGAGGTGAAGCTCGGCGATTCCAACTTCCCCGCCTCCGCCGGGTCCGGCGGCCAGTGGGGCGCCAACAGCGCCACCGCCGGCGTGTACGCCGCCTGCATGAAGCTGCGCGAGGTCGTCGCCACCCGGCTCGAGCTCGATCCCGCGGCGGCCGAGTTCGTCGACGGCGAAGTCCGCGCCGACGGCCGCGCGTTCCCGCTCGGCGACGCCGCCGGCGACGGCCAGCTCGTCGTCGAGGACGCCATCGAGTTCGGCGACCTGGACAAGCGGAAGCAGATCTCCACCTTCGCCGCGCACTTCGTCGAGGTCGGCGTCGATGCCCTGACCGGCGAGACCCGCGTACGCCGCATGCTGGCCGTGTGCGCGGCCGGGCGCATCCTCAACCCCAAGCAGGCCCGCAGCCAGGTGATCGGCGCGATGGCCATGGGCATCGGCGCCGCGCTCTCCGAGGAACTGGCCGTCGACGAGCGCCTGGGCTTCTTCGTCAACCACGACCTCGCCGGCTACGAGGTGCCCGTGCACGCCGACGTGCCCGTGCAGGAGGTCGTCTTCCTCGACGAGGCCGATGCCGACAGCTCGCCGATGAAGGCCAAGGGTGTCGGCGAACTCGGCCTGTGCGGCGTCAGCGCCGCGATCGCCAATGCCATCCACAACGCCACCGGCGTGCGCGTTCGCGACTACCCGATCACCCTCGACAAGCTGTTGCCCGGACTGCCCGACATCGTGTAGGAGCGCGCTCGCGCGCGACCGACATCATGGGTCAAGCGCCATCGCGCGCGAGCGCGCTCCTGCGGACCTAGCCGCCTGCCAGGCCGCCGCCCGCCCGGCCCGGCAGCGCGCCATCGTCCTGCGTCGCGTCGGGATCGTCGAGGTCGCCCACCTCCCGGTCGAGGCCGGCCTTCGGATCGCGCGGCCGATCGCGCGTCGCATCGTCGTCCTGCGGCTTCCGGTCGTCCTGCGCCTTGTCGCCCCGCGTCGCCATGTCGTTCTCCCGTGCACTGGAGCCCCGAGGCTACGGCGCGGCGTGTGAAGAGGGGCACCTGCCGCACCAACCACGATGCGCCGCGGCCGCGGCGGTGCCGCCGACGACATGGCCGCACCTTTCACGATCCCTGCGGTATACCGCGCCCATGACGACGCCCTCCCCTGCGATGACGCCGCCCGAGGACATCGCCAAGACGATCTCCGACACCTGCGTCGACAAGGCCGCGCTCCCGCTCGGCACGATGGCGGGCCTGGGCCTGCTCGCCGGCGCCTACATCGGGTTCGGCAGCCTGATGGCCGCGCTGCTCGGCGCGGGCACGGCGGAGCTGCCCTACGGGCCGGTGCAGATCGCCATCGGCACCGGGTTCGCGCTCGGCCTGATCCTGGTGCTGCTGGCCGGCGCCGAACTGTTCACCGGCAACACCCTGATGACCCTGCCGCTCGCGCAGCGGCGGATCGGCCCGGCACGCCTGCTGCGCGCCTGGAGCGTGGTCTGGCTGGCCAACCTCGCCGGTTCGCTGGCGCTGGCGCTGCTCGCGATCGGTGCCGGCATCCACCTGGCCGGCGACGGCGCCGTCGCCGCCTCGGCGATCGACCTCGCCGCGGGCAAGGCCGCCAAGCCCGCCGCCGCGATCGTCGCCAGCGGCGTGCTCGCCAACGTGCTCGTCTGCCTCGCCGTGTGGATGGCGGCCGGCGCCAGGACCGCGGTCGACAAGGTCGCCGTGATCGTGCCGCCGATCGCCGCGTTCGTCGCCCTGGGCCTGGAGCACTCGGTCGCCAACATGTCGCTGCTGCCGCTGGGCCTGCTCGCCGCGTCCGCGAGCGACCTCGCGCTGCCGGCCGAGCTGTCCTGGGCGAGCGCCGGCGCCAACCTGCTGTGGTCGACGGTGGGCAACGTCATCGGTGGCGCATGCGTCGGACTGGGCTACTGGGCGATCCACCTGCGTCGCGGATAGCCCGGCGGCGGCGACGGCAACCCGGCCGCCCTCGCGGGTCGCCGTGTGCCGTCAACGCCCGGACTGGCCGGCCTCCCCGGACGCCGGTTCCGCTTCGGGGCCATCCCCGGCCGGAGCCGGCGCCGGCGCCGGGGCCGGTGCCGCCGGCGGGGCGGCGGCGGTGGCCGCGGTCGGCGCGATCCGCCAGATCGTATTCGACAGGTCGTCGGCCACCAGCAGCGCGCCGCGCGGATCCACGGTCACGCCCACCGGGCGGCCGCGCGCCTTGCCGTCCTCGCCGAGGAACCCGGTGGCGAAATCGACCGCCTCGCCCGCGGGCCGCCCGTCGCGGAACGGCACGAACGAGACCTTGTAGCCCACCGGCGGATCGCGGTTCCAGCTGCCGTGCTGGCCCACGAACACGCCGTTGGCGAACTCGGCGCCCATCGCCGGCGTCGAGAACGCCAGCCCCAGCGCCGCGACGTGCGAGCCCAGCGCGTAGTCGGGCGCGATCGCGCGGGCCACCAGTTCCGGCTTCTGCGGCCGCACGCGCTCGTCCACGTGCTGGCCCCAGTAGCTGTAGGGCCAGCCGTAGAAGCCGCCCGGGCGCACGCTGGTGAGGTAGTCGGGTACCAGCTCGGCACCGATCTCGTCGCGCTCGTTGACCACCGCCCACAGCTGGTCCATGCCCGGATGCATCGCCAGCGCGGTCGGGTTGCGCAGGCCGGTGGCGAACACGCGGTGGAAGCCGGTCTGCGCATCCACCTGCCAGATCATCGCGCGGTTCTCCTCCACCGCCAGGCCGCGCTCGGTGATGTTGCTGTCCGAGCCGATGCCGACGAACAGGTAGCGGCCGTCGCTGCTGATCGTCAGCGCCTTGGTCCAGTGGTGGTTGATCGCCGCCGGCAGCCGGGTGATCTCCTCCGGCTCGCCGGCCGCGTTGACCGCACCGGGCGCGTAGGCGAAGCGCAGCAGCGCATCCTGCGTGGCCACGTAGATCGAGCCGTTCGAGTACGCCAGCCCGTAGGGCGCGTCCAGGCCGTCGGCGAACACCGAGCGGCCCTCGTAGGTGCCGTCGCCATCGGCATCGCGCAGCAGCGTCAGCCGGTTGCCGCTCTCCACCTGGGTGTTGCCGCGCGCCTTGATCACGCCGGCGATGAAGTCCTTCGGCGTCAGCTTCGGCGCGCGGCCGCCGCGCCCCTCGGCCACCAGGATGTCGCCGTTGGGCAGCACCAGCATCTGGCGGGGAATCAACAGGTTGTCGGCGATCGCCTCGATCGTGTAGCCCTCCGGCACCTGCGGGCGCGCGTCGCCCCACTCGGCCGGCAGCGAGATCTTCAGCACCGGGAACAGGCCGCGCTGCGGCTTCGGCAGCTCGGGCGACGGCCCGACGTAGGTTTCGTCCGGCGCGCCGCCACAGGCCACCAGGGCGAGCGCGAGCGCGGGGGCCAGGGCGCGCACCGGCAGCGCGGTGTTCGGGCGTTTCGTCGTCGGGCCGTTCATGCCACCACCTCCCGGCGGCGCAGCGTGCCGCCCAGCGCGAACCAGAGCGTCGCCGCGATCGACAACACGCACAGCACCGACCACAGCAGCGCCTGCGGCATCTTCTGCCAGGCATCCATCGCATGCACCAGCGAGTCGACGAACCCCAGCACGCAGGTCAACGCCAGCAGGCCCACGTACCAGAACCGCACCCGCGTGCGCGCCGCCGGCAGCAGCAGCGACGCCAGCGCCCAGACCAGCGCCGGCACCGCGAACACCAGCGCCCCGACCAGCAGCCAGGAGGCGAAGTTCGTCCACTGGATCTCGTAGGTCTGCGCGTAGGCGATGTCGGCGACGAGCGCGCCGAGGAACAACGGGAAGGCGCCGCTGACCAGCAGCAGGTGCAGCGGATGCAGCGGCCGATCGGGCGCCACCAGCACGGGTACGGCGTGTGTGTTCATGGGAAATCTCGTCGTCGACGGGGCGCATCGCGCCTACGGATCGCGCGCAGCGGACAGAAGACGATCCAACAGGGCGTGGCAAGGCACGGTGAAGCGCGCCGCGGGCGGCGCACGTCCGGCAGACATGCCCACCTGAGCCACCTGACCACGGCGAACGCCAAGGCCGGGCGCTCACAGCGGAACGTGGCTGGCATGTCGCCGCGATCGACGGGAAGCGAGCCTGCCCGCATTGACCAGCGAAGTCGCAATGCGCGAAGAGACGCACGTGGCGTTGCGCGCGACGTGATCAGCGCCAAAACGCGGCCTTCCGCAGCGCACTGATGGCCTGCACGAACACGGTCTCGATGCTGTCTACATCCGGGTACAGCGCGACGTCATCCTGCTGAGGCCCTCGCCCGATCACCAGCTTTCGCTTGTCGTTGCGCGAAGGACGCCCGATCAAGGGATTGCGCTCCAGCACGGCGATCGCCGCGATGATCTTATCCACCCGCTCGGCCATATGCACCGCATCGTGCGACTGGAGATGATCGAGGACGGACGGGGCTGACACGCCGCTCCGTCCTGTCGGAGACCGTCCAACTCGCGAAGGAGGCCTCTCGTTGGGCCTTCTCAGCGAGGGGCCGTACTGGCGCATGCGAGACTTCAGACGTGGAAAGAAAGAAGCCCCCGGCGCACGGAGTTCATCGCCTCTTCTGGTCGCCCTTGTCGCCCTGCCCCGGCGGCACCGTGGTCTTGGCGCGCTGCTTGACGTCCTGCGAGAGCGACTTCCCTTGGTCGTCGCTCTCCTTGATGCGTCCCTTGTCGTCGCGTCGGATGTAGCGCTTATCGCCATTCGGTTCGATCAATTCCCGCGACGAACCGGACCCCTTCTTGGTTGCCATGCAACAACTCCCGGTAGACAGATGGATGACACGCGGCAGACGCTACGCCGGTTTGTTCCTTACAGAATGAATAGGGAATCTCGGGTCGGGCACCTCCTGCATACTGACGCCCAGTTGCGCCAAAACCCGACCCGGCGCACAGTTCTCCTGCCGCGGGGGCGGCACAGGGGGATGGGCGATGGATGGCTCCACGATCTGGTTCGACCGCCGTCTTTTCGGAGACGAGGTCATCGCGCGCACCGCGCACCGTTATACGGATTTTTTCCATGTCGCCGTCCACAGCACCGTGGACGAGATCGGCGTGATGCTCACGCCTCACGAGGGCGTCGAACGGCCGGCGGACGTGGAAGCCCGCTTTCGTGACGACGCGCTGGACGAGCGGCTCCGGCAGGCCGTCCACGAGGAAACCCGGGAGTTGCATGCGGCGCTCATCCGCGCAGCGCTGCTGGAATCCCTGCCGCGGCGCACGGACGCCGTGCCATGAGGTTCCGGCCGCCAGAGGCGTTTGCGGCCTCCAGTTCGGGGTACCGGCTTCTTCCCCTTCGCTTTCGTCGGCTTCCGTGGGACAGGGACCGGGTATTCGTCTCGTCCCTGGCGGGCGATTGGTTGATGATGCGTCGGGACGTGTTCGAGCGGTTCATCCATCACGCGCTCGATGTGTATGACCCGTTGCTGGCCAACCTGCAGGCACGCCATCTGGCCGTGGTCGATCCGAAGCGCAGTTCCCTCGCCCCGTTGCTAAGCCAGTACCGGACCCGGAAGTCCTACCTGCTGAGCGGGCCTGCGCTCCACATCTTCGTAGTGTCGTTGCGCTGCCACCACACCTGCAACTACTGCCAAGTGTCCCGGCAGCAGACCTCGGCGACCGCGTTCGATGTTGATGGGGACTCGGCACGCCTTGCGGTGGATCGGCTGTTCGAATGGCCTTCGCGCGAGTTGACCATCGAGTTCCAGGGCGGAGAACCGCTCCTCAACTTCGGACAGGTGCGCGCCATCACCGAACGCATCGTGGCGCGCAATGCGTTCGAAAATCGCGCATTGCGCTTCGTACTGGCCTCCACGCTGCACGATCTGACCGACGCGCAGCTCGCTTTTCTCCAGGAGCACCGCTTCAAACTCTCGACGTCCCTGGATGGCCCTGAGTGGCTCCACAATGCCAACCGTCCAAGGCCGGAACGCGACAGCTACCGGCGAACGGTCGAGGGCATGGCGCGTGGCCGCAAGGCACTGGGAGACGACGCGGTGTCGGCGCTGACCACGCTGACCAAGCGCAGCCTTGAAGCGCCTGAAGTCATCATCGACGAGTATCGGAAGCTGGGCCTCCACTCCATCTCGCTGCGGCCGTTGAGCCCCTACGGCTTTGCGGCGAAGACCCGCGAGCGCAACGGCTACGGCACGGCCGCGTTCCTCGCCTTCTACGGCCGAGCCCTGGAACACTTGATTGCGGTCAACCGGTCCGGGTACGGCATGGACGAGACCTTCGCCAGCCTGCTGCTTTCGCAGCTTCTGGGACCATTCGGGCACGGCTACGTGGACCTGCGCTCTCCCACGGGTGCGGGCTTCGGCGCGGTCATCTACGACTACGACGGCCTAGTCTATCCGTCCGACGAGGCGCGCATGCTCGCCGCGATGGGAGACGCCTCGTTCTCGCTGGGGCACGTAGGCCAGCCGGTGAGCGAATGGTTGGCCTCGCCCGCCATGGAGCGCCTGATGGCGGCCGGCGTGGCCGAGTCGCTGCCGACGTGCAGCGACTGCGCCTACGTACCGATGTGCGGTGCGGACCCCATCGAACACTATGCCCGCCAAGGCGACACCATCGGCCACCGCCCCACGAGCGACTTTTGCCGCCGGCAGATGGGGACGTTCGATCTGCTGTTGCAGCGCTACGAGACCGCCAGCACGGCGGACCGTCGTGTACTGGAGGGTTGGGCATTCGGCGCCGGGACCACCCACAGCGCAGAGGACGAGCTCGATGCTGCCGCTTGAGACCAAAGCCGCTGTCACGGGGCTGGCGGTCCCGCTGCTGGTCAAGCTCGCCGGCTTGCCAGAACTAGCCGAGGGCCACTATCCGTTGGAGCGCATGGCGCTGGACATGAGATCGGTGCCGCGGCGCGCGGTTACGTCCGAATTGCTCGATCTGCCGTGGAGCGCGTTCGTCGATGCGCAGGATGCTATGAATGCCCCCCTCGACCGATGGCTCTCGCATGCCCGCTCATCCGGTCGTCCCGTGGCGATGCTGCAAGGCGACAGCGCGATCGCCAAGCCCGGCGATGTGCTGGAACTCGACCCGTTCCGCCAGCGCGCGGCGGTCCGCTACCGGCGCGGCGACAACGGCAACGTGCTGTTCGCCACCGAACGGTGCAACAGCTATTGCCTGATGTGTTCCCAGCCGCCGCGCCAGGTCGAGGACGACTGGCGGGTCCAGCACCTCTGCGAGTTGGTGGAACTCATCGATGGGACCGAGCCCTCGTTGGCGATCAGCGGCGGCGAGCCGACCCTGCTGGGCGGCGGCCTTGCGACCGTGGTGGCCAAGTGCTCGGAGCATCTGCCCGATACCCACCTGCACGTGCTGTCAAATGGCCGCCTGCTCGGCGATACCGCGCTCGCGGACCGATTCGAGGGCCTACACCCCCATCTCACGTGGGGCATCCCGCTGTATGGCGACCACTACGCCCTGCACGACTATGTGGTCCAGAGCGAGGGGGCCTTCTCCCAGACGCTGCGAGGCCTCTACGCGCTGGAGGCCGCCAAGCAACGCATCGAGATCCGGGTCGTGCTGGTGAAGCCTTCGCTGGAACGGTTGGAAGCGTTGATTCGCTTCATTCTCCGCAACCTCCCCTTCGTCGAGCACGTCGCCTTGATGGGCATCGAGCCAATCGGCTTTGCCAAGGCGCATCACGCTGCGCTGTGGGCGGACCCCGCCGATTACGCCGAACAACTCCAAGGCGCGGTTGACGCCTTGAGCCGTCTCGGCGTGGCGGTGTCACTCTACAACCTGCCCCTGTGCACGATTCCGGAGTCGCTCTGGCCGCTCGCGCGGCAGAGCATCTCCAACTGGAAGAACGACTACCTCGACGCGTGCGCCAGCTGCGCAGTCAAGCATCGCTGCAGCGGCTTCTTCTCCTGGGTGACGCCCCAATGGACGAGCCGCGCGGTCAAACCCATCGAACTCGGCCCGGAGGCTGCCTGATGTCCACTGCTCTCATCCTGACCGGCGGAACGCTGGGCGCGTTCGGACCCGAGCCTCCCCAGATGCCGACGGACCTGTTGCAGCTCGCCGCTGCGGACGCCAAGCATTCGACCGTGTTGAGCTCGTCGCTCAACGTGGGTCTCCACAACCTTTACGCCGGCCATCGCTCGCACCGAAGCCACAGCTCCCACCGGTCTCATAGCTCGCACCGGTCTCATTCGTCCGGGTCAGGCAGTTCCTATCGCGCCTACCCGCCCCCTGTCACGTACACGCCGCCGGCACCTGCGCCTGTCCCTAGCCAGGTCAGGCCGCTCGACGAGACGAGCGGTTCACCCTTCACCGGTACGGCGTCGGACCTGAATCCTTCGGCCCAGCAGACGCAGACGCCTCGGCGAGACGCCGATGACCTGCGGATGTTGATCATGCGGGTGCAGGCCGCTCTCTTCTCGCGCAATTACGATCCAGGCGCGATCGACGGCGTGATGGGCACGCAAACGCAGGCCGCATTGCGCGCATTCCAGACTGCGCACGGCCTCAGCGTCACGGGGACGATGACGACCGAGACGCTGACCGCTTTGGGCGTGAGGTTGTAATAGCGTTAATAACCTTGCCTTAAGAGATTCAGCCATGTGCGCCACGGCAAGGAAGCGCCGCGCCTCGGCGTCACGCCAATGCCGGGATACTCGATGCCAACGCAGCGCACAGCGCGATCTTGGAGATCAGTGGTAATCGTCCTCCCGCTGATGGCGCACGGCAAGCACCGTCACGGTCCGACTGTCCTGGACTTCGGACAGCAGCACGTAGCCACTGGCGCCGAAGCCGACAACCATCTCAAGCAGGAACTGATCGTGGACGGTCGCCTTGCGACAGCCCAGCGGAGCCAGCGCCAGGACCGTGATGCCATCGTGGATCGCCTGCAGCGCGCGCTCGGCCGCGGTGTAGTCGCCCTGGGCGCGCTGCAACATCCAGTCGTAGAACCGCTTGAGATCACGCTGCGCTTCTTCCGTGAAGCGAATGCCGAACCTCACCGCATCAACCCTTGCGCGCGTTGTCCAGGCGAGCCTGCAGCCCGCCGAGCACGTCCTGGGTGGAGACGTAGCGGCCGGACTGCCGTGCGTCGTCCCGTGCGGCAAGGCCGCGGGCAATGGACGCTTCTTGTTGCTGGCGCAGCTGGACCTGGGCACGCCCCGACTGTTCAACGAAGCTGGAAAGCGTTTCGCCCTCCTGAAGGACGGCTTCCGCTGCCTGACGGAGTGCGGGATCGACGCGCAGCGATGGCAGCGTGGCGGTCGTCATGCGGCACCTCATCATGCATTGCAATTGCAACGCGTCCTGCCAGATTGGCCTGGCTGCTTCAATGTGATGCGGTGTGGCCCGGTTTTGGAATAGAAAAGCCCGCCGAAGCGGGCTCCATGTGCTGCGAGTCGTTCCGGCTACCGCAGCGATCGCGGCGCCACTGGTGCTACGGCAGCTCGCACTGCATCTTGGCGTCCACGTAGTAGGGCTTGGGGACGTCGGGGTTCTCGCTGGTCCGGTCGAACACGACCTCGAAGGAATCGGCGTCGGGCGTGCCGCCGCGCTCGGTGCAGGCGGCCTCCAGCTTCTGCTTCACGGCGGCGATGCCTTCGTCGCGGTTGGCGCCGTCGGCGCTGTTGGTCAGGTTGACGGTCTCGGCGAAGGCCAGCGGGCTCAGGCCCAGCAGGCACCCGGCGAGCACGATGGCAGGCAGCTTCCTCATGGCGACTCTCCTCGGTTGATATCGGTCATCGATCGCGCGCACGGCCCTTGCGGCCTGGACCGCATCACGTGCGGCGACCCCGTGCGGTGGCGTCGCAGGCTAGCCGAACGCAGTTAACGTTCGGTGTGGAAAACGCTAAGGCCATGGCAAAGTCGGCAAAGACGATTGCGGCCGGCGGGAAGGCGAGAGGTCCCGCCCCATGACCAACCTCACATTGCCCCCGCCGCCGCCGATCGGCGACCATGGCGGGTCGGCTGCGCTCCCCGCGCCTGCCCGCCCGCGACCGCTCCCGCCTCGCCCGCACCCGGTTGGCCCCGGACCGCCGACGTTTCCTGCCCCGCCCGGCGGCCTGCGCTGCCGGGCCCGGCCCACCCGTTGTCTTTCCCGGAGTGACCTCCATGCTGCGCAAGCTGCTCCTGTCTTCCGCGATCGCGCTGGCGCTGTCCGCCTGCGGCGAGCGCACCGAAACCGGATCCACGATGCCCGACACCCAGACCGCCACCCCCGCCTCGTCCGAGAACCCGCTGTTCACGGCCAGCACCCTGCCGTTCCAGGCGCCGCCGTTCGACAAGCTCAAGGACGCCGACTACCAGCCGGCGATCGAGGAAGGGGTGAAGCAGCACCTGGCCGAGGTGCGGCAGATCGCCGACAACCCGGAACCGGCGACGTTCGAGAACACCATCGAGGCGCTGGAGCGCAGCGGCGCGCTGCTGACCCGGGCCGCCGGCGTGTTCTTCGCGCTGACCTCGGCCAATACCAACGACACGCTGCAGGCGGCGGAGGAAGCGCTGGCGCCGAAGCTGGCCGAGCACAGCGACGAGATCCACCTGGACCCGAAGCTGTTCGCGCGGGTGAAGGCGATCCATGACCAGCGCGAGAGCCTGGACCTGACGCCGGAGCAGGTCACCCTGGTCGAGCACGCCTACCGCAACTTCGAGCGCGCCGGCGCGCTGCTGTCGGATGCGGACAAGGCGGAGCTGCGCAAGCTCAACGCCGAGGAGTCCACGCTGTCGACGGCGTTCGGCAACAAGCTGCTCGCCGCGGGCAACGCCGGCGGCGTGTTCGTGACCGACGTGGCGCGGCTGGACGGCCTGGACGAGGCGGCGATCGCCGCGGCGGCGGAAGCCGCCAAGGCCGCGGGCAAGGAAGGCCAGTGGCTGCTGAGCCTGCAGAACACCACCCAGCAGCCGGTGCTGGCCTCGCTGAAGGACCGTGCGCTGCGCGAGGAGGTGTTCGCCGCGTCGATCGGCCGCGCCGAGAAGGGCGACGGCAACGACACCCGCGCCACGATCCAGCGCCTGGCCGAGCTGCGCGCGCGCAAGGCGCAGCTGCTGGGCTTCCCGAACTACGCGGCCTACAGCATCGACGACCAGATGGCCGGCACGCCGGAGGTGGCGCTGAAGCTGCTGACCGACACGGTGCCGGCGGCGACCGCGCGGGCACGCGCGGAGCTGGCGAAGATCCAGGGCGTGGTGGATGCGCAGAACGGCGGCTTCACCGCCGGCGCGGCGGACTGGGACTTCTACGCCGAGCAGGTGCGCCGCGCCGAGTTCGACCTGGACGAGGCGCAGATCCGGCCCTACTTCGAGCTGGACCGGGTGCTGAAGGACGGCGTGTTCTTCGCCGCGCAGCAGCTCTACGGCATCACCGCCACCGAGCGCACCGACCTGCCGGTCTACCACCCGGATGTGCGCGTGTTCGACATCAAGGACGAGGACGGCACGCAGATTGCGCTGTTCTACCTCGACCCGTTCAAGCGCGACAGCAAGCAGGGCGGCGCGTGGATGGGCAACTTCGTCGAGCAGGACGGCCTGACCGGCGCGATCCCGGTGGTCTACAACGTGGAGAACTTCACCAAGCCGGCACAGGGCCAACCTGCCCTGCTGAGCTGGGACGACGTGACCACGCTGTTCCACGAGTTCGGCCACGCGCTGCACGGGTTCTTCTCCGACACCCGCTACCCGAGCCTGGCCGGCACCAACGTGCCGCGCGATTTCGTGGAGTTCCCCTCGCAGTTCAACGAGCACTGGGCGCTGGACCCGGTGGTGTTCGCCAACTATGCCAAGCACCACCAGACCGGCGAGGCGATGCCGCAGGACCTGGTGGACAAGATCGTCAAGGCGCGCACCTTCAACCAGGGCTACGCGACCACCGAGTACCTGTCGGCGGCGCTGCTGGACCTGGCCTGGCACACGCTGCCGCCGGAGGACGCGAAGCAGGACGTCGATGCGTTCGAGCAGCAGGCGCTGGCGAAGTACCAGGTGGACCTGGCGGCGGTGCCGCCGCGCTACCGCACCAGCTACTTCAGCCA
Organism: Alterluteimonas quercicellularis; assembly: GCF_021191635.1. GTDB lineage: Bacteria > Pseudomonadota > Gammaproteobacteria > Xanthomonadales > Xanthomonadaceae > Luteimonas > Luteimonas quercicellularis. The sequence goes on along the minus strand of NZ_JAIWPR010000036.1, from coordinate 327 downwards.
CATCTGGGGCGGCGGCTACGCGGCCGGCTACTACGCCTACTTCGCCTCCGAGGTGCTGGACCACGACGCCTTCCAGTGGTTCCGCGAGCACGGCGGGCTGACCCGCGAGAACGGCCAGGTGTTCCGCGACAAGGTGCTGTCGATCGGCCACTCGCGCGATCTCGCCACCGCCTACCGCGAGTTCCGCGGCCAGGAGCCGAGCGTGGAGCCGCTGCTGGAGCACCGCGGGCTGAAGTGAGCCCGGCTGCAGTCTGCGCATGAGGTAGTCCCCGTAGGAGCGCGCTCGCGCGCGACAGGCTTCCGAGGGGAAGAGCGGTCGCGCGCGAG
>NZ_JAIWPR010000035.1 GCF_021191635.1 Alterluteimonas quercicellularis | reverse complement strand
CCCCCGGTGGCCGCGCGCCCCCGCCCCCCGGGCCCCGGCGCGCCCCCCCCCCCCCCCCCCCCCCCGCTCCTACGGTGCTTCGGGGCCCGGCGATGCCAAGGCCGCTTCGATCCGCCCCGAGAGCCAGGCGATGTCGGCCTGGGCGAGCTGGCGACCCAGCATGACGATCCCCACGCCGACCAGCATCAGGACCGGCCCGGCGGGCAGCATCAGCCAGGCGCGGGCCGTGCCGGCGAGCCCGAGGAAGACCGCCGTGCCCGTCCACACCGCGCCGAAGCCGAACCAGAATGTGAGGAACACGCGCACGCTCCAGTGCGTGCCGAAGCGGCCGGCGAGCACGGTGCGCCCGCCCTCGCGGACGAAGCGGCCGGCGAACGCCGGCTTGAAGGCGTTGCGCATGTGCGGGATGTGGCGTTCGAGCACGACCCGGTCCGCGGCGACATGCCCGATCATCGCCTCGTTGCGCGGCGGCAGGAAACCACGCCGTTGCGTGGCCGCCTCCAGCCGCCGGACCGAGGCCTCCAGCGAATGGGGGCTTTCGAAACGGACATGGCGATCGGAGACGGCGGATACGGTGCGGGGCATCGGAACGGCGGGTTTGGGTGGGCCGGCATCGTAATCGATGCGGGTGTCCCATCCTGCGACACTGGCGTGCCGCGGGCGCCGGCGAAGGTGCGCACGGCTGGCCGCGCGGCGCAAGCTTTCGGCGCACGCCCGGCCGACACGCAGCGTTCCGGCGCCGCGGCAGCGCCGCGCATTGGCGTGGTCCGCGCACGCCCCCATGTGATCTGGACCGGCCCGGCATCGCCGCCGCCACCGCCATGCCGCCGACGCAGGGTCTCCCTGGACAGCTCGCCCTGACGCCCCTCCCCTCTCCCACGAGCTGCCCAGCCTGCGAAGGAGCCGATCCATGGCATTTGCGACCACCAATCCCTACACCGGCGAGACCCTCAAGACCTTCCCCGCGGCGACGCCCGCGGAGATCGATGCCGCCGTCGACCGCGCGCACACGGCGTTCCTGGCCTGGCGCGAGACCTCGCTCGAAGACCGCGCGAAAGTGCTCGAGCGCGCGGCCGAGCTGCTGCGCGCCGAGCCGCGCCGGTTCGCCGAGATCCTGACCCTGGAGATGGGCAAGCTGATCGGCGAGGCCGAAGCCGAGGTCGAGCTGTGCGCGCAGATCCTGGACTACTACGTCGAGCACGGCGCCGAGGGCCTGGCCCCGCGCTACCTGCCGGCCAAGGGCTTCGGCGACACCGACGTGCAGCTGGTCAAGGAGCCGCTGGGCGTGCTGTTCGCGGTGGAGCCGTGGAACTTCCCCTACTACCAGGTGATCCGCATCACCGCGCCGCAGGCCACCGCCGGCAACGCGATCGTGCTCAAGCACGCGGCCAACGTGCCGCAGTCGGCGCTGGCGATGGAGCGGTTGTTCCGCGAGGCCGGCGCGCCGGAGGGCCTGCTGACCAACCTGTTCGTCTCCCACGACGATGCCGAGCGGGTGATCGCCGATCCGCGCGTGCGCGGCGTGGCGCTGACCGGCAGCGAGCGCGCCGGCTCGGCGGTGGCGGCGCTGGCCGGCAAGTACATGAAGAAGAGCACGCTGGAACTGGGCGGCGCCGACGCCTTCATCGTGCTGTCGGACGCGGACGTGGCGCAGGCGGCGAAGTGGGCGGTGTTCGGCCGCCACTGGAACGCCGGCCAGGTCTGCGTGTCGTCGAAGCGGATCATCGTCGAGGACGCGGTGTACGACGAGTTCCTCGAACACTACCGCCAGGGCGTGGCCGCGCTGCAGGCCGGCGACCCGCTGGACCCGGCGACCACGCTGGCGCCGCTGTCGTCCAAGGGCGCGCGCGACGGGCTGGCGAAGCAGGTCGAAGAGGCGATCGCGCACGGCGCCAAGGCCGAGACGCTGGGCGCGCCGGTGCCCGAGCAGGGCGCGTTCTACCAGCCCACGCTGCTGACCGGGATCGCGCCGGACAACCCTGCCTACCGCACCGAGTTCTTCGGCCCGGTGAGCCAGGTCTACCGCGTGGCGAACGAGGACGAGGCGATCGAGCTGGCCAACGATTCGCCCTACGGCCTCGGCGGCTCGGTGTTCAGCCAGGACACCGCGCGTGCCCGGCGCGTGGCGGCGCGGCTGGAGACCGGCATGGTCTACATCAACCAGCCGACCGGCGTGAAGGCCGACATCCCGTTCGGCGGGGTCAAGAACTCCGGCTACGGCCACGAGCTGATCGACCTGGGCCTCAACGAGTTCGTCAACGAGAAGGTCGTGGTGGTGACGGACATCAACGGGTCGTTCTGACCGGCCCGTCGATGCGGAAGCGCTTGTAGGAGCGCGCTCGCGCGCGACGGGCGTCCGCGGGAAAAGCCCGGTGGCGCGCAAGCGCGCTCCTGCGACCGGCCATCGACGCGGACGCCCCTGTAGGAGCGCGCGCGCGCGCGGCGCGGGTCACGGGGGGGGGGGCGCGGCCGCCCGCCCACTTGTGGGCGCGCGGCCGCGGGCGTGGGGGGGGGGGGGGGGGCGCCCCGCCCCCCGCTCCTACAGGGTGCGCATCAGGGCGGGGATCTCGTCGCCGATCTCGCGGGCGAGGAAGCCGACGAGGCCGAGGCGGCGCGACAGCCGGGCGCCGGCGCGGGCGTGCAGGTACACGCCCCAGCAGGCGGCCTGTTCGGCGCCGGCACCGCGCGCGGCGAGGCCGGCGATGACGCCGGCCAGCACGTCGCCCGAGCCCGAGGTACCCAGGCCGGCGCAGCCGGCGGTGTTGACCCAGGCGCGGCCGTCGGGCGCGGCGATATGGGTGGTCGGGCCCTTGAGCACCAGCACCACGCCCCAGGCCTGCGCGTGCGTACGCGCGATGCCCGCCGGATCGGCGGCGATCTCGGCCTCGTCGGCACCGAGCATGGCGGCCATCTCCCCGGCGTGCGGGGTCAGGATCGTCGCGCCGCCGGCGCGCGCCCGCCGCCGCAAGGTCCGCACCGCGGCCGGGTCCAGCGCGCCGGCGTCGAGGACGACGGGACAGCGTGCGGCGGCCAGGGCGGCCTCGGCGACGCGGCGGGTGCCGGCGCTGCGGTCCATGCCGGGGCCGACCAGCACGGCGCCGGCGCTGCGCGCGGCCTCCGCGGCCTCGCGGCCGAGCTCGCGGATCGCGCCGGCGCGGGTGGCGGGCAGGCCCAACACCTTGGCCTCGGGCATCGCGACGGCCAGCGGCAGCGCAGCCGCGGCGGCGGTGCCGACCTGCAGCTTGCCGGCACCGGCGCGCAGCGCGGCCAGGCCGGCCAGCAGCACCGCGCCGGGCACCTGCACGCTGCCGCCGATCGCCAGCACGCGGCCGCGATCCTCCTTGCTGTCGCCCTCGCTGGGATCGGGCAGCGGCCAGCCGCGCAGCAGCGCTGCCGTGATCCTGGCGGGGGTGGTCCTGCGGGCGGGCGCCGCACCACGCCGCCGGCGCTGCGGGCTCATCGCGGGCCGGCCGGGGTGTCCGCTTCCGCGGTCACGGGCGCGCCGGCTTCCTCCAGCGGCAGCGCGAAGTTCGCGACCTGCAGCTCGAAGCGCGCCTCGGGATCGGCGCGATCGAGCGCGTACTCGGTGATCGAGCAGTTGGGCACGTCGGCGCGCCGGTCGATGTCCAGGATCTGCTGCTCGTCCATGCATTCGAGCAGGTAGCGGAAGCAGTTGACGATGACCTGGTGGGCGACGATCAGCACGCGGTCGCCGACGTGGTCGCGGCGCAGCACCTCGGTCACGCTGCGCAGCCGCAGCAGCACGTCGCACCAGCTCTCGCCGCCAGGCGGGCGGAAGTAGAACTTGCCGACCTGCGCGCGCTGCGCGGCCAGCTCCGGGAACGTGGCCTTGATGCCGGCGACGGTGTAGCGGTCGAGGATGCCGAACTCCTTCTCGCGCAGGCGCTCATCGATGCCGATCTCGGACCGCTCGATGCCGAGCGCGTCGGCGACCGCGTGCGCGGTCTGCTGCGCGCGCACGAACGGCGAGGTCAGCAGCACGTTCGGCTGCTGGTCGGCCGGCAGATCGGCGAACCAGTCGGCCAGCGCGCGCGACTGCCGGTGGCCGAGCCCGGACAGCGGCGTGTCCGCGTCGCGGGTGTCGATGTCGATCAGGTGGATCTGCGCCAGCTCGGCCTCGTCGCGGGCGACGTTGCCCGCGCTCTGGCCGTGGCGCACGATCCACAGCCGGTCCGGCCAGTCGCTGTGGCGGAGGCGCGCCATCGGCTAGGGGCCCGCGTGGCGCAGGGCCAGGCGGCCGCGGTCCTGCCCGCCGCCGCCCGCCGTCGTCGATTCGCGATCTCCGCCCATGGACACCTCCTGCCGAATGCGTCGGAGGGTCACCAGTCGGCCGTCAACGTTGCGCGAACGCAGCCTTGCAGGAGCGCGCCTGCGCGCGATCGCGACAGGCGCTGCTTTAACCGCGGCATCGGCACCGCTTTTCGCGAACGGGAGAAGCCGTCGCGCGCGAGCGCGCTTCTACCAGGCGTCCGCGCTCAGGCGAACGGATCCTGCAGCACCATGGTGTGGTCGCGGTCGGGGCCGGTGGAGACGATCGCGATCGGGCAGCCGGCCAGTTCCTCGACCGCGCGCAGGTAGGCGCGGGCGGCTGGCGGCAGCTTGTCCCACTCGGTGATGCCGTGGGTGCTCTCCTCCCAGCCGGGGAACTCCAGGTACACGGGCGTGCACTCGTCCCAGCCGCCGGCATCGAGCGGGGCGTACTCGGTGCGCTTGCCGCGGTACTCGTAGGCGATGCAGACCTTGAGCGTCTTCATGCCGTCGAGCACGTCGAGCTTGGTGATGCACAGGCCGGAGATGCCGTTGATGGCGACCGCGCGCTTGAGCGCGACGATGTCGATCCAGCCGCACCGGCGCGGGCGGCCGGTGGAGGCGCCGTACTCCTGGCCGCGGTCGCGGATGCCCTGCCCGATCTCGTCGTCCAGCTCGGTCGGGAACGGGCCGCCGCCCACGCGGGTGGCGTAGGCCTTGGCGATGCCGAGCACGTAGTCGATCGCGTCGGCGCCGACGCCGGTGCCGGCCAGCGCGCCGCCGACGGTGGTGTTGGAGCTGGTGACGTAGGGATAGGTGCCGTGGTCGATGTCGAGCAGCGCGCCCTGCGCGCCCTCGAACAGCACCTTGCGGCCCTGCTTGCGCAGCTCGTGCAGGATGCCGGCGACGTCGGACTTCATCGGCTCGACGTACTCGCCGAAGGCCAGCGCCTCGTCGTAGGTCTTCTGGAAGTCGACCGCCTCCACGCCCAGGTACTTCGTCAGCACGAAGTTGTGGTAGTCGAGCGCGGTGCGCAGCAGCTCCTCGAGCTGCTTGGGATAGTGCAGGTCGGCGACGCGGATGCCGCGGCGGGCCACCTTGTCCTCGTAGGCCGGGCCGATGCCGCGGCCGGTGGTGCCGATGGCCTTGCCGCCGGCGGCCTTCTCGCGGGCCTGGTCCAGCGCGATGTGGTACGGCATGATCAGCGGCGTGGCCGGGCTGATCTTCAGCCGCGAGCGCACCTCGACGCCGGCCGCCTCGAGCTCGTCGATCTCCTTGATGAGGGCGGCCGGGCTCAGCACCACGCCGTTGCCGATCAGGCACAGCGCGTCCTCGCGCAGGATGCCGGACGGGATCAGGTGGAGGACGGTCTTCTTGCCGCCGATGACCAGGGTGTGGCCGGCGTTGTGGCCGCCCTGGAAGCGGACGACGCCGCCGATGTCCTGGGTGAGCAGATCGACGATCTTGCCCTTGCCTTCGTCGCCCCACTGGGCGCCGAGCACCACGACTGACTGACCCATCTCGATGACTCCTGGATTGCGTGCGGCCATCGGGGCCGCGGGGGTGGCCCGGTGCCGGGGCCGGCGCGCTGCCGCGGACCGCTCCATCGGGGAGCAGCCCGCCGCGCCGGACCCGCACACGGAAAAAGCCGGCGGGGCGCTGCGTTGAGAGGCAGCCCCGACCGGCTTTTGTGCATTCTCCGGGTTTTCGTCGCGCGGGGCCACCCCGGCGCGGGGGGCGTTCAGCGGCGGATCGCGTAGGAGCGCGCTCGCGCGCGAAGGGCCGTCCCGCGTGTTCCGGCTGCGCGCGCGCCCGCTCCTACGGGCTGCGGAGCAGGTACAGGACCACCAGCGCGGCGGCCATCACGCCGCCGCCGATCATGCGCAGCTGCCGGTCCGGCATCTTCAGCATCTCGGCGGCGTTGCGCTTCCAGAACCCGGGCAGCGCGAACAGCATCAGCCCCTCCAGCACCAGCGCCAGGCACAGCGCCGCCCAGAGGTCGCTCATCGATCGCTGCGCATGTACTGCAGGAACGGATCGTCGCGCTCGAGCACGATGACCGAGTCGCCGCCCTCGAAGGAGCGGCGGTAGGCGTCCAGGCTGCGCTGGAAGGCGAAGAACGCCGGATCGCGGTTGGCGGCCTCGCCGTACAGGCGCGCGGCCTCGGCATCGCCCTCGCCGCGCAGCGTCTGCGCGTCGCGCTCGGCCTCGGCCAGGATCACTGCCTGGTCGCGGTCGGCCTGGGCGCGGATCAGGCGCGCCTGCTCCTCGCCCTCGGCGCGCAGCCGGCTGGCCACCTGCTTGCGCTCGGCGCGCATGCGGTTGTAGACCTGCTGGATGACGTCGCTGTCGGTGGGCAGGTCGATCTGCTTCAGCCGGATGTCGATGATCTGCATGCCCAGCGTGGAGGCGCCCTGGTTGATCGCCTCGAGCTGCTTGGCGATCACTTCGCCGCGGTCGCCGGACACCAGCTGGGTCAGCGTGCGCGCGTTGATCTCGTTGCGCAGCGAGTCCTTGATGATCGGCGCCAGGCGGTCGGCCGCGCGCGCCTCCATGTCGGCGACGCTGCCGCCGCCGCGGTAGGTGGCGCGGTAGAACTCGCCGACGTCGGAGATCGCCACGATCGCCACGAAGTCCACGCTGACGTCCTTGCGCTCGGAGGTCAGGTAGCGCTCCGGGGTGAAGTCGACGGCGTTGAAGCGGCGGTCGAACACGCGCGCGGTCTGCATCAGCGGGATCTTGAAGTGCAGCCCCGGCGGGATGTCGGTGCGCACCACGCGGCCCAGCTGCAGCACCAGGCCGACCTGGCCCTCGCGGACCACGTAGACCGAGCCCAGCAGGCCCAGGAGCAGCAGCACCGCCAGCACGGGGATCAGGGCGCGGGGGTTCATCGCGTACCTCCTTCGCCGCGGACCGGCCGCGGGGTGTTGCGCGGGCGCGGCGGCTCGCTGGTGACGGTGGGCGCCAGCACGTCGGCCGGCACCACCTGCGGCCCGGACGAGGACGACGGCGCACCGCCCTCCTGCGCCATCGGCACGTAGATCAGCTGGCGCCCGTCGCCGCCGACGATGGTGCGGTTGTCCGCCAGCACGTCGGAGACGGTCTCCAGCCACAGGCGCTTGCGGGTGACCTCGGGCGCGTTGCGGTACTGGTCGAGCAGCAGCGAGAAGCGCGTCGCGTCACCGGTCGCCCGGGCGATCGACGCGGTCTTGTAGCCCTCGGCCACGGTGCGGGTGCGCGAGGCCTCGCCTCGGGCCTCCGGTACGATCCGCGCCGCGTAGGCGCGTGCTTCGTTGACCAGGCTCTCCTGCACCTGCTGGGCGCTGTTGACCTCGTCGAAGGCCGGCTTGACCTCCTCCGGCGGGCGCGCGTCCTGCAGGTTCAGCTCGGTGACCACCAGGCCGGTGCGGTAGATGTCCAGCGAATCCTGCAGCTGCTTGGACGCCAGCGCCGAGAGCGGGCCGCGCGCGCCGAGCACGGTGTCGAGGTCGGAGCGGCCGACCTGCTCGCGCACCACGCCCTGGGCGACCTGCTCCAGCACGCGCTCGGCGTCGCGGGTGCCGAACAGGTAGAGCTGCGCGTCGCCCACCCGGTACTGCACGTTGAGCGAGACGATGACGATGTTCTCGTCGCGGGTCAGCACCGGCACCGTGTTGGTGAAGGTCTTGATCTCGGTGGCGTTGACCTTGTTCACCCGCTCCAGCGGCCACGGCAGCTTCAGGTTGGGGCCCGGCCCCATCACCCGCACCGCCTGGCCGAAGCGCAGCACCACGCCGAGCTGCTGCTCGCCGACCAGCACGAAGCTGCTGAAGAGCAGGAACGCGCCCACCGCCAGGGCCACCCAGCGCAGCGGGTTGCCGCCGCCGCGGCCGCCGCCGAAGAGGTTGCGCAGCTGTTCCAGCAGGCCGTCGAACGCGCCGCCGCCGCCACCGCCGCCCCGCGGCTTCCACGGGCCGCGGCCGTTGTCGTCGCCGGACCCGCCGCTGTTGTTCTTGCCGGGAATGTTCCAGGCCATGCCTGCTCCAATCTGTTGGTCGCACCGCCGGTCGCCGACCGCGCGGGACGCACATTCTACAAGGTGTCGAAGACGCCGGCTTCGGCCCGGCGCGGACCGCGGTTCCCGCCGCCTCCACCGGAACCGCCGGACGCGGATGCGCGGCCGTACGGACCGGCCGCGTCCGCCGCCGCCGTCACCATTCGGCGTCGGCGGGCTCGGCCACCAGCGGGCGCAGGGGCGCGCCGTCGGATTCCGCCGCCAGACGCGCCGCGTCGGTATGCGGCAGGTCGATCCGCAGCCGCCAGCCGTGCTCGTCTTGGGTCTCGCCCTTCACCGCGTCCAGCGCATGCAGGCGCGCGCGCAGGCGCCCGGCCGAGGCCGGCAGCGCCACGTCGGCGACGATGCGGCGCAGCCCGAGCCGGGCCGCCAGCGCCTCGCGCAGCAGGTCGAGGCCATCGCCGTCGCGCGCCGAGATCCAGACCCGCTCGGCCACCGCCTCGTCGGGCGCGGCGTTGTCCGGCCGCTCGTGGCGCGCCTGCGCGCCCTCGATGCGGTCGATCTTGTTGAAGACCAGCAGCTGCGGGATGTCGCCGGCGCCGATCTCGGCCAGCACCGCGTCGACCTGGCGGATGCGTTCGTCGCGGAGCGGGTCGGCGGCGTCGATCACGTGCAGCAGCAGGTCGGCCTCGCGCGCCTCGCTGAGCGTGGAGCGGAAGGCGGCCACCAGTTCGTGCGGCAGGTCGCGCACGAAGCCGACGGTGTCGGCCAGCACCACGCCGCCGCCCGGCAGGGCGATGCGCCGCACGGTCGGGTCGAGGGTGGCGAACAGCTGGTCGGCGGCGTAGGCGTCGGCGCCGGTGAGCGCGTTGAACAGGGTGGACTTGCCGGCGTTGGTGTAGCCCACCAGCGCGACCCGCGGCATTTCGCTGCGCACCCGGGCGCGGCGCATCTGGGTGCGCTGCACCTCGACCTTCTCCAGCCGCCGCTGCAGCTGCTCGACGCGCTTCTGCAGCAGCCGGCGGTCGGTCTCGAGCTGGGTCTCGCCGGGGCCGCGCAGGCCGATCGAGCCGCCGCGCTGGCGCTCCAGGTGGGTCCAGCCGCGCACCAGCCGGGTGGCCATGTGCCGCAGCTGCGCCAGCTCCACCTGCAGCTTGCCCTCGTGGCTGCGCGCGCGCTGGGCGAAGATGTCGAGGATGAGGCCGGTGCGGTCGACCACGCGCCGCTCCAGCGCCTTCTCCAGGTTGCGTTCCTGGCCGGGGCTGAGCGGGTGGTTGACCAGGATCAGGTCGGCGCCGGAGGCGTCGGCCGCGGCCTTGACCTCCTCCAGCTTGCCGCTGCCGATCAGGGTGGCGGGATTGGGCTTGTCGATGCGCGCGGTCAGCACCAGGGCCACGGCCGCGCCCGCCGAGCGCGCGAGCTCGGCGAACTCCTCGAGCGCGCCCTCGTCCGGCGGGCCGCCGGCGTGCGGCTGGATGAGCAGCGCGTGCTCGCCCTTCTTGCTGCGTTCAAACACGCGCGGCGTGCTCCTGGAGGCGGGGTCGAGCCTTGGAGATGCGGGCGAAACGCCGCCGGTTCAATGGCCGGCCCGCATTCACGCCGGCCGGGCCGTCCCCGCCGGGCCGCGGCCTACTCGGCCTCGTCGCTCTCGGCCTCGCCGTTCTCGGTCTGCACGTGGCCGCCGCCGGGCCCGATGCGCACGTTGCGCGCCGGCACCACGGTGGAGATCGCGTGCTTGTAGACCATCTGGCTGACGGTGTTGCGCAACAGCACCACGAACTGGTCGAACGACTCGATCGTGCCCTGCAGCTTGATGCCGTTGACCAGGTAGATCGAGACCGGCACACGCTCGCGCCGGAGTGCGTTCAGGAAAGGATCCTGCAAGGACTGCCCCTTGGACATCTAGATTTCCCCAACTTGTTTGTTGTTGTCGTCTTCATCGGTGCGGCGCGTGGCCGCCCTGCCCGACCCGAATCCCCGGAAGCGGCGGCAGAAGTACGGGATGGTACACAACTCCGGTGCGCCTGGACGCAACGCCGCGCACGCATCGGGCAGGAATCGCCGGAGGCGGCGGCGAGGCGCGGGCGGGAACGGCGGGCCGGCCCGGCGGCGCCGGCGGCTACGGGCGCAGCGCCCGCGCGACCGCATCGCGCAGGGCGGCGGCGTCGGTGGCGGGATCGAACCACTGCAGGCCCGGCTGCCCGCGCAGCCAGGTGAGCTGCCGCTTGGCGAGCTGGCGGGTGGCGGCGACGGCGCGCTCGGCGAAGGCCGCCGCGTCGGTCAGGCCGTCGAGGTGTTCCCAGGCCTGCCGGTAGCCCACCGCGCGCAGCGCCGGCAGGTCCAGCGGCGCGGGATGGTCGCGCAGCGGCGGCAGCGCGCGCAGCGCCCGGACCTCGTCGAGGAAGCCGGCGGCGAGCATGGCCTCGAAGCGGCGGGCGATCCGCGCGTGCAGTTCGGCGCGCGAGGCCGGCGCGACCGCCAGCCGGGTCACCCGCAGCGGCAGGCCGGCGCCTTCGGGACGCTCGCGCTGCCAGGCGGTGATCGGCCGCCCGCTCAGGCGGTGCACCTCCAGCGCGCGCTGGATGCGCTGGGCGTCGGTGGCGTGGATGCGCGCGGCGGCCTCGGGATCGACCCGCGCCAGCTCGGCGTGGAGCGCGGCCCAGCCGCGCTCGGCGGCCTGCGCGGCGAGCGCGGCCCGCAGCGCCGGGTCGGCCGGCGGCATGTCGGCCAGCCCGTCGAGCAGCGCCCGGAAGTACAGGCCGGTGCCACCGGCGAGCACCGGCAGCCGGCCGCGGGCGAGGATGCCGCCGATCGCGGCGCGCGCGTCGGCCGCGAACTCGGCCGCGGAATAGGTCTGCCAGGGGTCGCGCAGGTCGAGCATGTGGTGCGGCACCCGCGCGCGCTCGGCGGCGTCGGGCTTGGCCGCGCCGATGTCCAGGCCGCGGTAGACCAGCGCCGAGTCGACGCTGACGATCTCGCCGCCGTGCGCCTGCGCCAGCTCCAGCGCGAGCGCGGTCTTGCCCGAGGCGGTCGGGCCCAGGATCGCCAGCGCCGGCGGACGGCGATCGCTCGGGTTCACCGCCGCGGCCTCGCTCAGTATCCGGTCTCGCGCAGCGACAGCCGCACCTGCTGGTGGGTGGCCTGGACGTCCGCCGACGGCGGCCGCCCCAGCAGGCTGACGACCACGATCGCCACCGTCGCCACGATCACGCCCGGCACCATCTCGTACAGCGCGCTGCCGGTCAGCTTCCACAGCACCACGGTCAGCGCGCCGGCGAGCATGCCGACCAGCGCGCCGTTGCGGGTCATCCGCTGCCAGAACAGCGACAGCACGACGACCGGACCGAACGCGGCGCCGAAGCCGGCCCAGGCGTAGGCGACGAGGCCGAGCACGCGGCTGTCCGGGTCGCGCGCGATCCAGATCGCCAGCAGCGAGATCGCCAGCACCATCAGCCGGCCGACCCACACCAGTTCGCGATGGCCGGCGGCCGGGCGCAGGAAGCCGCGGTAGAAGTCCTCCGTCAGCGCGCTGGAACAGACCAGCAGCTGGCACGAGAGCGTGCTCATCACCGCCGCGAGGATCGCCGACAGCAGCACGCCGGCGATCCACGGGTTGAACAGCAGTTCCGACAGCACGATGAACACGCGCTCGGGGTTCTCGGTCACCGGCCCGGCGACCTCGGGGTTGGCGGCGAAGTACGCCACGCCGAAGAAGCCGGTCGACAGCGCGCCGAGCAGGCACAGGATCATCCAGGTCATGCCGATGCGGCGCGCGCGCGGGATCGTCGCCACGCTGTCGGCGGCCATGAAGCGCGCGAGGATGTGCGGCTGGCCGAAGTAGCCGAAGCCCCAGGCCAGCGCCGAGATCACCGCGACGATCCCGCCGGCGCCGATCCACTGCAGGTGGCCCGGATCGACCTGCTCGATCAGCGCCAGGCTCGTCCCGACGCCGCCGCTGGCGAAGATCGCCATGATCGGCACCAGCAGCAACGCGAAGATCATCAGCGTGGCCTGCACCATGTCGGTCCAGCTGACCGCGAGGAAGCCGCCGACCAGGGTGTAGAGGATCGTCGCCGCCGCGCCCCACCACAGCGCCTGCGCGTAGGGGATGCCGAACACGCTCTCGAACAGCCGCGCGCCGGCGACGATGCCCGAGGCGCAGTAGACCGCGAAGAACACCAGGATCACCAGCGCAGACAGCACGCGCAGCAGCTTCTGCCGGTCCTCGAAGCGGTGGGTGAAGTAGTCGGGCAGCGTCAGCGCGTTGCGCGTGCGCTCGGTGTACACGCGCAACGGCCCGGCGACGTAGCGCCAGTTGAGCCAGGCGCCGGCGATCAGGCCGACCGCGATCCAGGCCTCCGAAGCGCCGGTCAGGTACAGCGCGCCGGGCAGGCCCATCAGCAGCCAGCCGCTCATGTCCGAAGCGCCGGCCGACAGCGCGGTGACGTAGCTGCCGAGCGAGCGGCCGCCGAGGATGTAGTCGTCGAAGGTCTTGGTGCGGTACCAGGCCCAGAAGCCGATGCCGACCATCAGCAGCAGGTAGGCGGCGAAGGTGACGTACAGCGGCGTGCTAGCGGTCATGCGCGATCCCCGGCCGCGGGCTGCGGCGACAGGGGCGGAAGCTTACCTCGGGATTCGGGATTCGGGATTCGGGATTCGGGATTCGGGATTCGGGATCGGGGATTCGGGATCGGGGATTCGGGATCGGGCATCGGCGGCGGCTGCAGCGCTCGCCGGCGGTCGAGGGGCGACCTCTTCGCTGCCCGCTCGCAGGACATTCCAGCCGCGCAAGGCGGTCTCGAGGAAGCGCGCTCCCACGAAACCGGGCTGCGGCAGGACGCGCGACCCTATGCGTCGTCCGGCCAGACGATCGACGGCACCGACGCCGCCGCGCGCGGCTTCGGCACCGCGTCCACGGCCGCCCAGACCTTGAGCGCGTCGACGGTGGCGGCGACGTCGTGCACCCGCAGCAGCGTCGCCCCGCGCTGGGCGGCGATCAGGTGCGCGGCCACCGAGCCGGCCGCGCGCTGGTCCGGCGCCTCGCGGCCGGTCAGCTCGCCGATGCTGCGCTTGCGCGACAGACCGGCCAGCACCGGCACGCCCAGTTCGACGAAGCGCCCCATGCCGGCCAGCAACGCGAGGTTGTGCTGCAGGGTCTTGCCGAAGCCGAAGCCGGGGTCGGCGACGATGCGCTTGCGGTCGATCCCGGCCATCTCCACCGCGAAGATGCGCTCGGCCAGGAAGCGGTGGACCTCGCCGACCACGTCGTCGTAGCGCGGCGCGTCCTGCATCGAGCGCGGCTCGCCCAGCATGTGCATCAGCACCACCGCCGCGCCGCTGTCGACCGCCGCCTCCAGCGCGCCCTCGCGGCGCAGGGCGTAGACGTCGTTGATCAGGCCGGCCCCGGCGGCCACGGCGGCGCGCATCACCTCGGGCTTGGAGGTATCGATGCTGATCGGCACGTCGGTCCCGGCGCGCAGGCGCTCGATCACCGGCACCACCCGGCGGATCTCCTCCTCGACCGGCACCTCGCCGGCGCCCGGGCGGGTGGACTCGCCGCCGACGTCCAGCAGGTCGGCGCCCTCGGCCACCAGCCGCAGGCCGTGCGCGACGGCGTCGTCGGGGGCGTCGTGGCGGCCGCCGTCGGAGAACGAGTCCGGGGTGACGTTGACGATGCCCATCACCCGCGGCCGGTCCAGCCGCAGGCTGCGATCCCCGCAGGCGAGCTGCGGCGCGGTGTCGAACATCAGCGCCGGCCGCGCCCGCCCGGCGCGCGGCGCGCCTCGACCTGCCGCAGGCGGCGGCTGCGCGCGACCACCCCGGCCATGATGCCGCAGGGCGCGCCGAAGGCCAGGCCGAGCACCACGTTGCCTGCGAACAGGCCCACCGCGACGCCCAGGGCCAGGCCCAGCAGCAGCCACAGCGGGTCCATCACGGCGTCGTCGGCAGCGGACATGGGATCTCCGGAAAACGAAAAGGCCAGAGGGGACTCTGGCCTTTCGTGACGCGTGATGCAACCGTGAAGGTCACAGAAGCGCGATGCTCGCCCAACCGTTCAGGTCTGCTCCGCAGGCCCGCCGATCGGGGGCGCCGGGCGCGGCTGGCCGCCCGGGCCGTCGCCGCCGCCGCCGTCGCCGCGGCCGGACTTGCTCCAGCCCATGGGCGGCGGCGGGTCGCGGCCCTCCATGATCGCGTCGATCTGCGGCACGTCGATGGTCTCGTACTCGAGCAGCAGCTTGGACATCGCGTGCAGCTTGTCGATGTTGCCGGTCAGGATCTCGCGGGTGCGCGCATAGGCCCTGTCGAGAATGTCGCGCACCACCTCGTCGATCTTGCGCGCGGTGTCGTCGGAGACGCTCTTGTGCTGGGTGACCGAGCGCCCGAGGAACACCTCGTCGTCCTCCTCGCCGTAGGCGATCGGCCCCATGACATCGGACAGGCCCCACTTGGTGACCATGTTGCGGGCGATCTTGGTCGCGCGCTCGATGTCGTTCGACGCGCCGGTGGTGACCTTGTCCTCGCCGAAGATCAGCTCCTCGGCGACGCGCCCGCCGTACAGCGAGCACAGCTGCGACTCGATCGCCACGCGGTTCATCGAGTACTTGTCGCCCTCGGGCAGGTACATGGTCACGCCCAGCGCGCGGCCGCGCGGAATGATCGTGACCTTGTAGACCGGGTCGTGCTCGGGCACCAGGCGGCCGACGATGGCATGGCCGGCCTCGTGGTAGGCGGTGAGCGTCTTCTCGTCCTCGCTCATCGCCATCGAGCGGCGCTCGGCGCCCATCAGGATCTTGTCGCGGGCGCGGTCGAAGTGGTCCATGCGGACCTCCTTCGCGCTCTCGCGCGCGGCGAACAGCGCCGCCTCGTTGACCAGGTTGGCCAGGTCCGCGCCGGAGAAGCCGGGGGTCCCGCGGGCGACGATCAGCGGCTCGACGTCGTCGTCCAGCGGCACCTTGCGCATGTGCACCTTGAGGATCTGCTCGCGGCCGCGCACGTCGGGCAGCCCCACCACCACCTGGCGGTCGAAGCGGCCGGGGCGCAGCAGCGCCGGGTCGAGCACGTCGGGGCGGTTGGTCGCGGCGATCACGATCACGCCCTCGCCGCCCTCGAAGCCGTCCATCTCGACCAGCAGCTGGTTCAGGGTCTGCTCGCGCTCGTCGTGGCCGCCGCCGAGGCCCGCACCGCGATGGCGGCCGACCGCGTCGATTTCGTCGATGAAGATGATGCACGGCGAGTGCTTCTTCGCCTGCTCGAACATGTCGCGCACGCGGCTGGCGCCCACGCCGACGAACATCTCGACGAAGTCGGAACCGGAGATCGAGAAGAACGGCACCTTGGCCTCGCCGGCGATCGCCTTGGCGAGCAGGGTCTTGCCGGTACCGGGCGGGCCGACCATCAGCACGCCGCGCGGGATCTTGCCGCCCAGGCGCTGGAACTTGGAGGGATCGCGCAGGAACTCGACCAGCTCGGACACTTCCTCCTTGGCCTCGTCGCAGCCGGCCACGTCGGCGAAGGTGACCTTAGTCTGGTCCTCGTTGAGCAGCTTGGCGCGCGACTTGCCGAAGGACATCGCGCCCTTGCCCCCGCCCTGCTGCATCTGCCGCATCATGAACAGGAAGAAGCCGATGATCAGCAGGACCGGCAGGAAGTTGATCAGGATGTAGAGCAACGACGGCCCGCTGGACGGCGGCGCCTGCTTGATCTCCACGTTGTGGTTCATCAGGTCGTCGACCATGCGCTCGTCGCGGCGCGGCGCGATCACGGTGCCGCGGCCGCCGTCGGCGCGCTCGAAGGTGATGGTGCGCTCGTCCTCAGAGATGTCGACCTTGCGGATGCGGTTCTGCCGCACCTCCTCCATGAACTGCGAGTACACCACCTCCTGGCTGCCGCCGGTGCGCGGGCTGAAGCTCTGGAACACCACCATCAGCACGACGGCGACGATGACCCAGAGCATCAGATTCTTCACGAGATCGTTCATGGAGTGCTTCTGCTCTTGATGAGGATGGAGCGAGGGACATCCCCCGCGCACCGCGTCCGATGGTACTACGACCGCTTCGCCGCGCCCGCCTGCCCGCTCAGCGCGGCCGCCTGCCCCGGGCCAGGGCATAGACCTCCGGCGAGCGCTGGCGCGACGCGGCGGGCTTGCGGACCGAGACCTTGTCGTACCGGCGGCGCAGGTCGCGGACGTAGTCGTCGAACCCCACGCCCTGGAACAGCTTGATCAGGAACGCGCCGCCGGGGCGCAGATGGTCGTCGGCGAACGCCATCGCCAGCTCGGCCAGGTGCATGGCGCGAGGCTGGTCGACGGCGCCCACACCGCTCTTGTTGGGGGCCATGTCCGACAACACAAGGTCCACCGGGCGCCCGTCGAGCGCGGCCTCCAGCCGCGATAACACCGCATCCTCCCTGAAATCGCCATGAAGAAACTCGACTCCGGCCAGCGGCGGCATCTCCAGGATGTCGAGGGCGATCACCCGCCCGTCGTCGCCCAGGGCCTGGCGCACCCACTGCGACCAGCCGCCCGGGGCCGCGCCCAGGTCGACCACGGTCATGCCGGGCTTGAGCAGGCGGTCGCGGGCGACCAGTTCCTCCAGCTTGTAGGCGGCCCGCGAGCGCATGCCCTCGGCCTGGGCCCGCTTCACGAAGGGGTCGGAGAAGTGCTCGGCGAGCCAGCGCTGGCTGCTCTTGCTGCGGGGCGGCATAGGGGACCGTGGCGCGGCGGAAGTGCCGCCAAATCAGGGAGTTCCGGCCGGCATGATACCCTGCCCGTCCACGAACCGTTGATCGCTACCGCCCGATGAGCATCGCCCTGACCGCCTCCCAGATCCGATTCCTCCGCGGCCAGGCCCACGAGCTGCGCGCCGTCCTCCAGGTCGGCGGCAAGGGGGTCACGGACGCGCTGGCGACGGAGCTGGACGGGCTGCTGGAGCACCACGAGCTCATCAAGGTGAAGGTAGCCGCGGCCGACCGCGAGGAGCGCGAGGCGCTGGTGGAGGCGCTGGTGGAACGCAGCGGCGCAGCCCTGGTACAGCGGATCGGCCACGTCGCCGTCCTCTACCGCCCGGCCCAGGACAAGCGCAGGATCGTCCTGCCCCGGGCCTGAACCCCGGGGCCCGCACTCCGCTCCCGAACCGCCCATGCAGCTCAACCTCGAAAAGCCCGACTTCGACTACTTCCTGCGCGGCGCGGACGGCCGCACCGCGCTGGTCAACGATCGCCGGCTGACCCGCAGCTTCGTGATCGCACCCGACGCCCTGGTCGAGGACTGGCCGGTCGCCGACATCGCCGCGCTGCGCGCCGACGACCTCGACGCGCTGCTGGCGCTCTCGCCCGAACTGGTGCTGCTGGGCTCCGGCCGCGTGCAGGTGTTCCCGCCGGCGGAGGTGATGGCCGCCTGCCTGTCGCGCGGCATCGGGCTGGAGACGATGGCCAACGACGCCGCGGCGCGGACCTACCACGTGCTCGCCGGCGAAGGCCGCCGGGTGGTCGCCGGCTTCGTGCTCGAAAGCGGCGAGCCGTAGGAGCGCTCGCGCGCGGCGGTTTTCGCCGAGCGGCGCAGGGTGCGATCTGCGCTTTGTAGGAGCGCGCTCGCGCGCGACTGCAACAGTTGTCGCAGCTCCGCGACGGAAGAGGAGCGCGTCACCGCGACGGTACGAGCGATGGCGTTGCCGCTCTTCCGGCCCGAAAAAGTCGTCGCGCGCGAGCGCGCTCCTAAAAAGACGGTATCCGTGCCGCTACTGAGCCGGGTCAGCGCCGCGACAGGTAGGACAGCGGGTCGACCGGCTTGCCGTTGGAGTGGGCGAGCCGGCGCGGTTCGCCGTCCACCGGACGGCGCGCCGGCGAGCGCCCGGCGCGCTGCGCCGGGCCGGGGATCCGCGTCGTCACGACGCGACAGAGACCGATTAGCGCCGCGGCAGGTAGGACAGCGGGTCGACCGGCTTGCCGTTGTAGCGGATCTCGAAGTGCAGCATGTCGCGGGCGGCGCCGCTGCGGCCCATCTCGGCGATCTGCTGGCCGGCGCGCACGCGCTCGCCCTCGTTGACCAGCCGCGAGCGGTTGTGGCCGTAGGCCGACAGCCACTGCTCGTCGTGCTTGACGATGATCAGCTCGCCGTAGCCGACCAGGCCGGAACCGGAGTACACCACCACGCCGTCGCCGGCCGCGCGCACGGCCTGGCCGCCGCTGCCGGCGATGCCGATGCCCTGCTTGGTCGGGTCGCCCTCGACGAAGCGGCTGACCAGCTGGCCGTCGGCGGGCCAGCGCCAGGCGACGCTGCTGCGCACCGGGGGCGGCGGCGGCGTGGCGGGCTGCTGCGCGGGCGGGCGCGCGGTCGTGCCGCCCTGGGCGGGCCGCGACGGCGACGGGGACGGGCGCGAGGCGGTGGCCCCGCCCTGCGGGTACAGCCGCAGCCGCTGGCCTGGATAGATGGTGTACGGCGGCGCGATGCCGTTCCACATCGCCAGGTCGAGGGGACTGATGCCGTTGTTGACCGCGAGCCGGTACAGGGTGTCGCCGCGCTGCACGGTCACGCTCTGGCCCGGGCGCGGCACCGAGGCCGGCCGCGACGCGCCGCTGCCGCCCTCGCGCACCACGCGGCTGCTGCCGCACGCGCTCAGCAGCGCCAGCGCCGTCGCGGCGGCCAGGATCCGGAGCGCGGGATGTGCGGTCATCGGGGCGGCGTCCTTACGAGTGGGGGCGGTGGAAGGCGGGCGGGCGACAGAGTGCCGGTGCGCGCATGAACGTGGCGGCGACGCCCATCAGCCCAGCACGCCCGACAGCAGCGGCACGAACACCACCGGCGCGAGGTCGGTGCGCTCGATGCCGCCGTCCTCGCGACGGAGCAGGCGCACCAGCGTCTGTGCGCCGCTGCCGCCGACCGGTGCGACCAGCACGCCGCCCACGGCGAGCTGCGCGGTCAGCGCATCGACCAGGGCCGGCGCGGCGGCGGTGACCAGGATGCCGTCGAAGGGCCCGTTCTCGGCCCAGCCGGCGCGGCCGTCGTCGTGCTTGCTGCGCACGTTGAGGCCGAGCGAGCGGAAGCGCTTGCGCGCCACCCGCAGCAGTTCGCCGATGCGCTCGACGGTGTGCACCTCGATGCCGAGCGCGGCCAGGATCGCGGCCTGGTAGCCGGAGCCGGTGCCGATCTCCAGCACCTTGCGCGGCCTGCCCTGCTCCAGCATGCCCTGTTCCAGCAGGGTCTCGGTCATGCGCGCCACCACCCAGGGCTGGGAGATGGTCTGGCCGTGGCCGATCGGCAGCGCGGTGTCCTCGTAGGCGCGGGTGGCCAGCGCCTCGTCGACGAACAGGTGGCGCGGCACGGTGCGGATCGCGTTGAGCACGCGCTCGTCGCGGATGCCGCCCTCGCGCAGGCGCTCGATCAGGCGGTCGCGCACGCGCTGCGAGGTCATGCCGACCCCCAGCGCCTCGGGCTGCAGTCGCAGTCGCGGCGTCATCATGCGCGGCCGTTCCTCAGCTCCTCGGCCAGCCCGCCCACCCAGCTCGCCACCTGCTCCAGCGCCTGGTAGCGGGTCAGGTCGACGTGGATGGGGGTGATCGCGATGTTGCGGGTGCGGATGGCGTGGAAGTCGGTCCCCGGGCCCGAGTCCAGCTCCGGCCCGGCGGGGCCGATCCACCACCAGGTGCGCCCGCGCGGGTCCTCCAGCGGCACGCAGGGCTCGGCGCGATGGCGGTTGCCCAGGCGGGTGACCTCGAAGCCGGCGATCTCCGACCACGGCAGGTCGGGCACGTTGACGTTGAGGATGGTGTCGGCGGGCAGCGGGTCGGCCTTCAGGCGCTCGACGATCTCCACCGCGGCGCGCGCGGCGGTGTCGTAGTGCTCGCCGACGTGGTCGCGGGTGACCAGCGAGACCGCCACCGCCGGCAGGCCGAGGAAGCGGCCTTCCATCGCCGCGGCGACGGTGCCGGAATAGATCACGTCGTCGCCGAGGTTGGCGGTGTTGTTGATGCCCGACACCACGATGTCCGGCTCGATCTCGAGCATGCCGGTGATCGCCACGTGCACGCAGTCGGTCGGGGTGCCGTGGACGCGCCAGGTCGCCTCGTCGACCTGGATCACCCGCAGCGGCATGTCCAGGGTCAGCGAGTTGCTGGCGCCGGACCGGTCGCGGTCGGGGGCGACGATCAGCACGTCGTGGCCGGCGCCGCGCAGGCCCTCGGCAAGGATGCGGATGCCCGGCGCGTCCACGCCGTCATCGTTGCTCACCAGTACGCGCATGAATCTGTCTGTCGAGCCTCGCCGCCGGACCTGTGCGCGACATGATACCGGATGTATGCTGGGACGACTCCGGGCGCGAACGCCTTGGCTTTCGGAGCTCCAGCGAAGTCCGGGGTCGACGATTTCGCGCGCAAGCGCGCTCCTACGGGCCCAGATGTCCCGCGATCGCGATCCGCCGCCCGACGACGACGATGCCGCGCTGTTCCGCGCGGCGATCGGGCCGGTGCGCGAACTGCCGCCGGCGCCGGAGCCGGCGCCCAGGCCCAGGCCGAGCCCGCGGCCGCGCATGGCCGAGCGCGACGAGTCCGACGCGCGCAGCGAATTCCATCGCCTGCTCGACGGCGCCGGTCCGCTGGAGGCCGGCCTGCTCGCCGGCGACACCCTGCGCTATCGCCGCGACGACGTGCCGCCGCGCGTGCTCAAGCGGCTGTCGCGCGGGCAGTACGCCGCGCAGGACGAGCTCGACCTGCACCATGCCGGCGCGGCGCAGGCCGAGGCGATGCTGCGCCGGTTCCTGGCCGAGGCGCGCGACGCCGGCTTCGGCTGCGTGCGGGTCATCCACGGCAAGGGCCGGCACGCCGAGGGCACGCCGGTGCTGAAGAACGTGGTGGACCGGATCCTGCGCCAGCGCGCCGACGTGCTGGCGTTCCATTCCGCGCCGCCCGCCCAGGGCGGGACCGGCGCGGTGCTGGTGCTGCTCCGGCCGCGCTGAGCGCGGCGCCGGCCTACTGCCGGCCGCCGGCCGGCTCGCGCCGCGGCGGCGGGTTGACCCACTGCACGAGCAGGCCGCGCCGCCGCGCCTCGGCGTTGACCCGGGCGACGTACTCGGCGTCGTTGCGGATGACCTCGCCGCGTACGCCGGGCAGCGCGCCCGGCGCGCGGGAGACGGCCTGCGGGCCGGCGCAGGCGGCGAGGAGCGCCAGCGGGACGATGCACAGGGCGGATCGGGACAGGATGCGCATGGCGGTGTCTCCGGACGGGTCCCGCGCCTCGCGGGGCCTCCGTCCCACGCTTATACGCCGCGCCCCGGGGCGCTCCAGTGCGCGCGGGCGCTTTCCGACGAACGGTCCGCGGGGCCCGGGCCTGTTACCTAGTCAGGATTCGCCGGTGACCGCGATCTCGCGCAGCACGGCGGTGGCGTAGGCGCCGGGCGGCAGCGAGAAGCGCAGGGTCAGCACGTCGTCGGCCGGCCAGTCCCAGGCCATGTCCTGCGCGCGCAGGCGGGTCGCGCGGCGTTCCTGCTTGAGGCCGGCGCGCTCGAGCCCGTCGCGCAGGGCCGGGGCGTCGCCGGCGGCCAGCGCCGCCTCTTCCAGCGCGCGAACCTCGCCGGCGCTGCGCAGCTCGCCGCGGCCCCACAGCGGGGCGGTCGGGTGGATGTCGAACCCGGCCAGGCGCGCGGCCAGGGCCTCGCTCCAGGGCTCCGGGCCGAACACGCTGCGGCTGCCGTCGAGCATCCACACCTCGCCGTCGAGCGGGCGGTCCCAGGTGCAGGCCTCCACCCGCCGCGCCAGCGCGCGGTTGAACAGTTCGGAGCGCGCGGCCGACAGCAGCATCGTGCGCTCCTCGCGCCGCAGCCGCTTCCTCGGCCCGGCCGGGCCGTGGCCGAACATCGCCAGCGCCTGCGCGACGTTGCCGCCGCCGCGCCCGAAGCGCTGCTCGCCGAAGTAGTTGGGCACGCCGCGCGCGGCGACCTCGGCCAGCCTCGCCTCGACCGCCGCGCGGCCGCCGTGCAGCTCGCGCAGGACCAGCACGAAGCGGTTGCCGGCCAGCGCCCCGCGCGGCAGCTTGCGCGCGTGCCGCACGGCCCCGGTCGCCCGCAAGCCCTCCACCCGCAGCGCGTCCAGCGGCGGCGCCTCGCGCCCCGGCAGGTGCAGGCTGAAGCGCTGCCGGGTGACCGCGTGGCGGTCCTTCAGCCCGGCGTAGCCGACGGCCGACTCGTCGACGCCCGCCCACGCCGCCAGCGCGCGCGCGGCGAAGGCGGTGTTCATGCCGCGCTTCTCGACCGTCAGCAGCAGGTGCTCGCCCTCGCCGCTGGCGGCGAAGGCGTCCAGTTCCTCGACGCGGAAGTCCTCGTCGCGGGCGCGGATGCGCGCCCGGGCCGGCGGCGGGCCGAACGCCCGCGGCAGCTCCCCGCCCGCCTCGCTCATGCCGCGACCAGCAGGCACACCGCCTGCGCGGCGATGCCCTCGCCGCGCCCGGTGAAGCCCAGGCGCTCGCTGGTGGTGGCCTTGACGCTGACCGCGTCGAGGCCGATGCCGAGGTCGGCGGCGATGGCCTCGCGCATCGCCTGCGCGTGCGGGCCGATCTTCGGGCGCTCGCACACGACGGTGATGTCGGCGTTGCCGACCCGCCAGCCGCGCTCGGCCAGCAGGCCGTTGCAGTGGCGGACGAAGACGCGGCTGTCGGCGCCCTTCCAGCGCGGATCCGACGGCGGGAAGTGCACCCCGATGTCGCCCAGCGCCAGCGCACCGAGCATGGCGTCGCACAGCGCATGCAGGGCGACGTCGCCGTCGCTGTGCGCCAGCACGCCGCGCTCGTGGGCGATGCGCACGCCACCGACGATCACGTGGTCGCCGTCGCCGAAGGCGTGCACGTCGTAGCCTTGGCCGATACGGAAGGGTGAGGGCATGGCGATCGGTCAGTCCTGGGGATCGGGACCCGGGGCGCGGGCCCCGATCGCGCGCCGCGCCAGCACGAACTCGAAGCGCTCCAGGTCGGCGGGCGTGGTGACCTTGAAGTTGTCCTCGGCACCCTCGACCAGCAGCGGGCGGGCGCCCTGGCGCTCCATCGCCATCGATTCGTCGGTGACCTCGACGCCCTCGCCGCAGGCGGCCTGCAGCGCGCGGGTCAGCTGCAGGCGGCGGAACAGCTGCGGGGTCAGCGCGCGCCACAGGCGTTCGCGCGCCTGGGTGCCGTCGATGCCGCCGTCGTCGCCGGCGCGCTTGAGCGTGTCGCGCACGGGGGCGGCGAGGATCGCGCCGACGGGGTCCTCGCGGCCGACCTCCAGCAGCTGCGCCAGGTCCTCGACGCGCAGGTTCGGGCGCGCGGCGTCGTGGACCAGCACGAAGTCGTCGGCGCGCACGGCCTCCGGCAGCGCCTGCAGGCCGGCCAGCACCGACTCGGCGCGCGAGGGGCCGCCGGTGCAGGCCAGCAGCGGCCGGCCCTCGAACTCGCGCCAGCCCGGCCACAGCGCGTCGTCCGGCGCCAGCGCTACCACCACGCCTTGCACGCCGGGATGGGCGAGCAGCGCGCGCAGCGCGTGCGCGATCAGCGGCTCGCCGGCGACCTCCAGGTACTGCTTGGGCCGTTCGCCGCCGAAGCGCGCGCCGCGGCCCGCGGCCGGCACCACCGCCCAGGTCACGGCGGCGGCTCCTGCGGCGGCGCCTCGCCCGCTTCCGGCTCGCCGTCCGCGGGCGGCGCAGGAGGCGGCGCGGCCTGGGCCGGCGCGTCGACGACGCGGTAGAACACTTCGCCGGGCCGCACCATGCCCAGCTCGCTGCGCGCGCGCTCCTCCACCGCGGCCTCGCCGGTCGGCGACTTCAGGTCCGCGACCTCGGCGGCGAGCGCGGCGTTGCGCTCGGCCAGGCCCTCGTTCTGCCGGGCCTGCTGGTCCACGCGCGCCTGCAGCTCGGCGACCTCGCGGGTGCCCGCGGTGCCGAACCAGAGCCGGTACTGCAGCCACCCGAGCAGGGCGATCAGCAGCGCCAGCACGATCGCCAGGGCGCGCATGGCGGCGGGCTCCCCCGGTCAGCGCCGCAGGGAGACGAAGGCGTCGCGGCCGGCGAAGCGGGCCTCGCCGCCCAGCGCTTCCTCGATGCGCAGTAGCTGGTTGTACTTGGCCACGCGGTCGCTGCGGCACAGCGAGCCGGTCTTGATCTGGGTGGCGGTGGTGGCCACGGCGATGTCGGCGATGGTGGTGTCCTCGGTCTCGCCCGAGCGGTGCGAGACGATGGCCGCGTAGTTCGCGGCGTCGGCCATGGCGATCGCCTCCAGCGTCTCGGTCAGGGTGCCGATCTGGTTGACCTTGATCAGGATGGCGTTGGCGGTCTTCGACCCGATGCCTTCCCTGAAGATGCGCGGGTTGGTCACGAACAGGTCGTCGCCCACCAGCTGCACGGTCCGGCCGATGCGGTCGGTGAGCTGCTTCCAGCCGGCCCAGTCGTCCTCGGCCATGCCGTCCTCGATGGTGACGATGGGGTACTGCGCGGCCCAGTCGGCCAGGAAGTCGACGAACTGCTCGCCGGTCAGGCGCTTGTTCTCGCCGACCAGGTGGTACTTGCCGTTGTCGTGGAACTCGCTGGAGGCCACGTCCAGGCCCAGCAGCACGTCGTCGCCGGCGCTGTAGCCGGCCTTGCCGATCGCCTCGAGGATGGTGTCGAGGGCTTCCACGTTGCTGCGGAAGTCCGGCGCGAAGCCGCCCTCGTCGCCGACCGCGGTCGACAGGCCCTGCCCCTTCAGCACCGACTTCAGCGCGTGGAAGATCTCGGTGCCGGCGCGCAGCGATTCGGAGAACGCGTCGAAGCCCACCGGCAGGACCATGAACTCCTGGAAGTCGACGTTATTGTCGGCGTGCGCGCCGCCGTTGATGATGTTCATCATCGGCACCGGCAGCACCGGCGCGCGGTCGCCGGCCAGCAGCCGCCACAGCGGCAGCTTCTTCGCCGCCGCCACCGCGTGCGCGTTGGCCAGCGACACCCCCAGCAGCGCGTTGGCGCCCAGCCGGGCCTTGTTCTCGGTGCCGTCGAGGTCGATCAGGCGCTTGTCCAGCCCGGCCTGATCGGCGGCGTCGAAGCCCTTCAGCGATTCGGCGATCGCGCCGTTGACGTTGGCCACCCCCTTGCGCACGCCCTTGCCCAGGTAGCGCGTCTTGTCGCCGTCGCGCAGTTCCACCGCCTCCTTGGTGCCGGTGGAGGCGCCGGAGGGCACCATCGCGCGGCCAAAGCTGCCGTCTTCGAGCACGACTTCGGCTTCCAGGGTCGGGTTGCCCCGGCTGTCGAGGATTTCGCGGGCATGGACGGTTGCGATCTTCATATCAGCTCAGCGTCTTCTGGTAGTTGGACAGGAAGTCTTCGGACGGCACGCAGGCCCCGCCGGTGGCCTGCGCCTCGAAACGGTAGACGTAGGCGAGCGCGCGGGCCTGGTCGATCGGCCGCACCGGCACCCAGGCCGAGACCGCCTGGAAGGATCGCATGATCGCCTGCGCGTCGTCGGGCGCGGCCTCGACCGCGGCGCGGCCGGGATCGCCGGCCGGCAGCAGGGCGAGCGCGCGCTGGCGCATCTCGCCGGCCAGGCCCAGCGCCTGCAGCGCCTGCACGCTCTGCGCCGGCGTGCGCCCCCCGCGCGAGCCCTCCACGCACAGGCGCAGGGTGTCGATGGCCTGGGCGAAGCGGTTCCATTCGTCCGGGTCGAGCGGCGCGATGTCGGCGGCGCCGGGAGCGCCCGGCGGCAGTGGCGCCGGGGTCTGCGCCGGCGCGGCGCCGGCGAAGCACGACGCGGCCAGGACCGCCAGGGCGGCCGCGCGGGCCCCGCGCGCAGGCGCGGGCTCCGGCTCAGGTCGCCTCAAGCAAGCCACCCTGCTTGGCGGCGCGGTCCAGCGCCTGCAGGGTCTCCAGCAGGGCGCGCATCTTCCCCAGCGGCCAGGCGTTGGGGCCGTCGGACAGGGCCTTGGCCGGATCGGGGTGGGTCTCCATGAACAGCCCGGCCACGCCCACCGCGACCGCCGCGCGCGACAGCACCGGCACGAACTCGCGCTGGCCGCCGCTGGAGCCGCCCTGCCCGCCCGGCAGCTGCACCGAATGGGTGGCGTCGAACACCACCGGGCAGCCGGTGTCGCGCATCACCGCGAGGCTGCGCATGTCGGAGACCAGGTTGTTGTAGCCGAAGCTGGCGCCGCGCTCGCAGACCATGATCTGCGCGTTGCCGGTGGACCTCGCCTTCTCGACCACCGGCTTCATGTCCCAGGGCGAGAGGAACTGGCCCTTCTTGATGTTCACCGGGCGCCCGGCCGAGCAGACCTTGAGGATGAAGTCGGTCTGGCGCACCAGGAAGGCCGGGGTCTGCAGCACGTCGACGACGCTGGCGACCTCGTCCATCGGGGTGTACTCGTGGACGTCGGTCAGCACCGGCACGCCGATCTGCCGCTTGACCTCGGACAGCACGCGCAGCCCTTCTTCCATGCCCGGGCCGCGGAAGCTGCCCAGCGAGGTGCGGTTGGCCTTGTCGAAGCTCGACTTGAACACGAAGGGGATGCCGAGCGCATCGGTCATCTCCTTGAGCTGGCCGGCGACGTCGAGCTGCAGCTGCTCGCTCTCGACCACGCACGGCCCGGCGATCAGGAAGAACGGCCGGTCCAGCCCGGCCTCGAACCCGCACAGGTTCATGCCTGCGCCTCCTTCAGCAGCTTGCCGCCGGCGCGGCGCTCGCGCGCGGCGCGCACGAAGCCGACGAACAGCGGGTGGCCCTGGCGCGGCGTGGACAGGAACTCCGGGTGCGCCTGGCAGGCGATGAACCAGGGGTGGTCGGGCAGCTCGATCATCTCCACCAGCAGGTCGTCCATCGACTTGGCGGAGATCACCAGGCCGGCGTCCTCCAGCTGCGGGCGGTAGCGGTTGTTGAACTCGTAGCGGTGGCGGTGGCGCTCGCCGACCACGTCGCGGCCGTACAGCGCGTGGGCGCGGGTGCCGGGCTTGATCCGCGCCTCCTGCAGCCCGAGGCGCATGGTGCCGCCCAGGTCGTCGTCCTCGCTGCGGCGCTCGACCTCGCCGCTGCGGGTGCGCCACTCGGTGATCAGGCCGATCACCGGGTGCGGGGTGCGGCGGTCGTTCTCGGTGCTGTTGGCGCCCTCCAGGCCGGCGAGGTGGCGGGCCACGTCCACCACCGCGGCCTGCATGCCGTAGCAGATGCCGAAATAGGGAATCCCGCGCTCGCGCGCGTGGCGGGCGGCCAGCACCTTGCCCTCGAAGCCGCGGTCGCCGAAGCCGCCGGGCACCAGCACGCCGTGCACGCCTTCCAGCGCCTGCTCGGCGCCGTGGCGCTCCAGGTCCTGCGACTCGACCCACTTCAGGGTCACCCGGGTGCGCTGGCGGATGCCGCCGTGCTTGAGCGCCTCGCCGACGGACTTGTAGGCGTCCTTGTGGTCGACGTACTTGCCGACCACGGCGATGACGACCTCGTCGATGGGGTGCTCGGCGGCGTCGACCACGTCGACCCAGTCCGACAGGTCGGCGTGCTCGGCCGCGCGGTCGCCCAGCTGCAGGCGGTCCACCACCAGCTGGTCCAGGCCCTGCGCGTGCAGCCACATCGGGATCTTGTGGATGTTGTCCAGGTCGATCGCCGAGATCACCGCGCGCTCGGGCACGTTGGTGAAGGAGGCGATCTTGCGCCGCTCGCCGTCGGGCAGCGGCTGCTCGCTGCGGCACAGCAGCACGTCGGGCTGGATGCCGATCGAGCGCAGTTCCTTGACCGAGTGCTGGGTCGGCTTGGTCTTCAGCTCGCCGGCGGCGGCGATGTAGGGCACCAGGGTGAGATGCATGAACACCGCCTTCTCGGCGCCGCGGTCGGTGCGGATCTGGCGGATCGCCTCCAGGAACGGCAGCGACTCGATGTCGCCGACGGTGCCGCCGATCTCGACCAGCGCCACGTCGTAGCCCTGCGTGGCCTCGTCGATCGCGCGCTTGATCGCGTCGGTGATGTGCGGGATGACCTGCACGGTGGCGCCCAGGTAGTCGCCGCGGCGCTCCTTGCGGATCACGCTCTCGTAGATCTTGCCGGTGGTGATCGAGTTCTTCCCCGACAGGCGCACGTTGACGAAGCGCTCGTAGTGGCCGAGGTCGAGGTCGGTCTCGGCGCCGTCGTCGGTGACGTACACCTCGCCGTGCTGGAACGGGCTCATCGTGCCCGGATCGACGTTGATGTAGGGGTCGAGCTTCATCATCGTCACCCGCAGCCCGCGGGCTTCGAGGATGGCGGCCAGGGACGCTGCGGCGATGCCCTTCCCGAGGGAAGAGACCACGCCGCCGGTGACGAAAACGAGCGGGGTGACGGAGCGGAGGGGGGAAGTCATGGGCACAGCGGTCGCTGGAAAGCCCCATTCTACAGGCAAGCGCCCCGCCCGGGCGGGCGCGAGGCGCGGCGCCCGCACGCAGGCGGTCGCCGACGCGGCAAGGAAGTCGCGGAGCACGGGTCCGGGGCGCGATCCCGGTGCGGTACGCCGTCGACTTCGGCGCCGGCCGCCGCGTTCCGTCCGGCGGACGCCGCGCCCGGCCGCGAAACGCGAGCGGGCGCCGCCCGAAGGCGGCGCCCGCTCGTCCGGTCGCGAACCGGGCCGGTCAGGCCGGGTCTTCCTCCTCCTCCTCGATCGGCTGCGCCTGCTCGGTCTGCCATTCGGCCGACTCGGCCTGCTGCTGCGCCTGCTGGGCCTGCTGCTCGGCGGCGAAGGCGTTCTGCTCGGCCTGCTGGGCCTCGGCCTGGGCCGCGTTCGCGGTCTCGGCGGCATCGGCGGCCGCGCGCTCGGCGTCGCGCAGCGCGTCCTGGTCGACCTCCTGGGCGAACGCGGCGGGCGCGGCCAGGGCGGCGCCGATCAGGGCGGTGAACAGGATGTTGTGCTTCTTCATTTGGTCTCGTCTCCCAAACTTGGATGAGTGGCGCATACCGGACGGAACGCATCCGGTGCGCTGCCTGCGTGCCGCGTGTGGCGACGGGGCCAACTGACCACAGGCTACCCGGCCCGAAACTGAACAACGGGCTCTTAACTCCGGGCTCTCGCCGTGCTCACGAAAAAGGCCCGGATCGGCCCCGAAACCCAGGGTTTTCCCCAGCTGATCCGTAAGCGTTTTCCGTGCTGGCCCCCTCGGGCGCTGCGCGGGCGCGGCCGGGGCGCCTTTCCATTACCATGCGCTGCCTTCCGCCCTCCCGCCCACGCCGCCCCCCGCATGAGCAGCCGCTACAACGCCGTCGACATCGAAGTCCTCTCCGGGCTGGACCCGGTCAAGCGCCGCCCCGGCATGTACACCGACACCACCCGCCCCAACCACCTGGCGCAGGAGGTGATCGACAACGCGGTGGACGAGGCGCTGGCCGGCCACGCGCGCACCATCGAGGTCACGCTGTACAAGGACGGCAGCTGCGAGGTGGCCGACGACGGCCGCGGCATGCCGGTGGACATCCACCCGGAGGAGAAGATCCCGGGCGTCGAGCTGATCCTCACGCGCCTGCACGCCGGCGGCAAGTTCAACAACAAGAACTACACCTTCTCCGGCGGCCTGCACGGCGTGGGCGTGAGCGTGGTCAACGCGCTGTCGACGCTGGTGGAGGTGCACATCAAGCGCGGCGGCAGCGAGCACCGCATCAGCTTCCGCGACGGCGACCGCGCCACCCCGCTGGAGGTGGTGGGCACGGTGGGCCGGAAGAACACCGGCACGCGCGTGCGCTTCTGGCCCGACCCGAAGTACTTCGACACGCCCAAGTTCAACCTGCGCGCGCTGCGGCACCTGCTGCGCGCCAAGGCGGTGCTGTGCCCCGGCCTGACCGTGACGCTGCACGACGAGGCCAGCGGCGAGCGCGAGCGCTGGTACTACGAGGACGGCCTGCGCGACTACCTGCGCGGCGCGCTGGCCGGGCTGGAGGCGCTGCCGCCGGACCTGTTCGTCGGCCGGCTGGCGCGCGAGACCGAGACCGTGGACTGGGCGGTGGGCTGGATCGCCGAGGGCGAACTGGTGCAGGAGAGCTACGTCAACCTGATCCCCACCGCGCAGCACGGCACCCACGTCAACGGCCTGCGCACCGGCTTCACCGACGCCCTGCGGGAGTTCTGCGACTTCCGCAACCTGCTGCCGCGCGGGGTCAAGCTGGCGCCGGAGGACGTCTGGGACCGGGTGAGCTTCGTGCTGTCGCTGAAGATGAGCGACCCGCAGTTCTCCGGGCAGACCAAGGAGCGGCTGTCCTCGCGCCAGGCCGCGGGCTTCGTCGAGGGCGCCGCGCACGATGCGTTCTCGCTGTGGCTCAACCAGCACGTGGAACTGGGGGAGCGGATCGCGCAGCTGGCGATCGAGCGCGCCAGCGCGCGCCTGAAGACCGAGAAGCAGATCGTCCGCAAGAAGGTCACCCAGGGCCCCGCTTTGCCGGGCAAGCTCGCCGACTGCATCAGCCAGGACCTGTCGCGGACCGAGCTGTTCCTGGTCGAGGGCGACTCGGCCGGCGGCAGCGCCAAGCAGGCGCGCGACAAGGACTTCCAGGCGATCCTGCCGCTCAGGGGCAAGATCCTCAACACCTGGGAGGTGGCCTCGGGCAGCGTGCTGGCCTCGGAGGAGGTGCACAACCTCGCCATCGCCATCGGCTGCGATCCGGGCAAGGACGACATCTCCGGGCTGCGCTACGGCAAGATCGTGGTGCTGGCCGACGCAGACTCCGACGGCCTGCACATCGCCACCCTGCTCTCGGCGCTGTTCCTGCGCCACTTCCCGGCGCTGGTCGCGGCCGGCCACGTGTTCGTGGCGATGCCGCCGCTGTTCCGCGTGGATGTGGGCAAGCAGGTGTTCTACGCGCTGGACGAGGAGGAGAAGACCGCGCTGCTGGAGAAGATCGCCCGCGAGAAGGTCAAGGGCCAGGTCAGCGTGACCCGCTTCAAGGGCCTGGGCGAGATGAATCCCCCGCAGCTGCGCGAGTCGGCCATCCACCCCGACACCCGCCGCCTGGTGCAGCTCACCGTGGACGACGACCTCGCCACCCGCGGGCTGATGGACATGCTGCTGGCGAAGAAGCGATCGGGGGACCGGCGGGCCTGGCTGGAGACCAAGGGCGACCTGGCGACGCTGGAGGTTTGAGCCCGCCGGCCACGCCGGCGCCGGGGACGCCCTTGCGCACGCACCGGATTCCGTAGGAGCGCGCTCGCGCGCGACCGGTTTCGCAGGGAAAGCTCGTCGCGCGCAAGCGCGCTCCTGCGCGCGAGGCGGGGCCGGTCAGTTCTGCTCAGTGGTGCCGACCACCTTCTCCGGGATCCGGTGGGTGCGACCGAGCTGGGCGAAGATCGCGGCCGAGGACAGGGTCAGCGCGCCGATGCACACGAAGGTCCAGCGGAAGGCCGACAGCACCGGCTCGCCCGCGGCGCCGCCGTCCTCGCCGAAGGCGGCGAGCAGGCCGCCGGCGGTGGCCACCCCCAGGCTCATCGACAGCATCATCACCATCGACAGCAGGCTGTTGCCGGCGCTGGCGTGCTCGCCGTCCAGGTCGCGCAGGGTCAGGGTGTTCATGGCGGTGAACTGCAGCGAGTTGACCGCGCCGAAGCAGGCGAACTGCACCACGTGCAGCCACAGCGGCTGCCCGGGGCCGATCAGGGCGAAGCTGGCCATCGCCAGGCCCGTCAGCACGGTGTTGACCACCAGCACGCGGCGGTAGCCGTAGCGGCGCACCAGCGGCACCACGATGCGCTTGGAGGACATGCCGGCCACCGCGACCGGGATCATCATCATCCCGGCCTGCGCCGGCGGGATGCCCAGCGCCACCTGCAGCAGCAGCGGGATCAGGTAGGGCATGCCGCCGCTGCCCAGGCGGGCGAACAGGTTGCCGAGCACGCCGACGCCGAAGGTGCGCACGCGGAACAGCGACGGCGGGAAGATCGGCGCCGCCGCGCGCGCGGCGTGCAGCCAGTAGGCGACCAGCGCGGCCAGCCCGAACACCAGCAGCACCAGCACCGCCGCCTTGCGAGCGACGTGGTCGGACAGCGCGTCCACCGACAGCGACACCGCCACCATGCCGAAGGCGAGCAGGCCGTAGCCGATCAGGTCGAAGCGCGACACCGGCACCCGCAGGTCGGGCATCCAGCGCATCGCGGCGACCGCGCCGGCCAGGCCCAGCGGCAGGTTGATCAGGAAGATCCAGTGCCAGGAGGCGGCCTCGACCAGCCAGCCGCCCAGCGACGGCCCGATCAGCGGGCCGATCAGCCCGGGCACGGTGACGAAGGTCATCGCGGCGAGGAAGTCCTGCCGCGGCACCGAGCGCAGCACGGCCAGGCGCCCGACCGGCAGCAGCATCGCGCCGCCCACGCCCTGCAGCACCCGGGAGGCCACCAGCGCCTGCAGGCTCTGCGACAGCGCGCAGGCCAGCGAGCCGGCGGTGAACAGCACCACCGCGGCGAAGAACACGCGCCGGGTGCCGAAGCGGTCGGCCAGCCAGCCGGAGGCCGGGATCAGCATGGCCACCGTCAGCGCGTAGGCGACCACGACCGTCTGCATCCGCAGCGGCGACTGCTCCAGGCTCCGGGCCATCGCCGGCAGCGCGGTGTTGACGATGGTGGTGTCCAGCATCTGCATGAACACCGCCACCGCCACCAGCCACAGCATGGGGCGGTGGGCGCGGAGAGCGTCGGAGGAGGACATGCCGCCAGTGTGCCGGCGCCGGCGTCTTCGCGTCGAGACGCGTGCCCGCGCTGCGCGCCCGCCGGCGCCGCACGCGCGTTGCCAAGCGCGGGGTTTTTCTGCAGGATCGCCGCGACTCCTTCGAACGCATCGGGCGTGAGCGTGGCGAACCGATCCCTCGCGATGCCGCCCCGGCCGGCCTCGCCCGCGCCCTGCGCGCGACCACCGTCCCGCGCCGGCCGCGCGGCGCCGCAGGGCGCGTTGCTTCGCCACGCCCTGCTGCCCTGCGCGCTCGCCGCGACGCTCGTACTGCCCGTGCGGGCCGGCGAGTTCGCCAGTTCCTTCGAGCCCGGCGAGCCGCAGGCCGTGCCGCACCGCGGCGCGACGCCAGAGGTGCGCATCGGCGACGGACCCGAGGCGCCCTACGCCGCCAGGGCCGGCGTCGGCTACGGCGGCCTGCGCGCGCTGCGCTACGAGGCCCGCGCGCCCGGAACGCGCCGGCTGTTCGAGGTGGACGTCGCCATCGACGCCGATACCGAGCTGTCGTGGCTGGTGCTGCCCGAGATCGTCGACGGCGACACCGCCGCCTCCACCTGGGTGTCGCTGGACCTGCTGCTCGACGACGGCAGCCGGCTGTCGTCCACCACCGTGCGCGACCAGCACGGGTTCGGGATCGGCGCCCGGGCGCAGGGCGAATCGAAGTCGCTGTATCCGCAGCAGTGGGCGCGCAAGGCGGTGCGGCCGGGCGACGTGCCCGCGCTGCGCGGCCGCCGCGCGGTGGCGATCGAGCTGGAGGTCCGTCCGCCCGCCGGCGCCGTCGCGCGCGGCTGGATCGACGACGTCGCCCTGGGCCCGGCGCCGCGGGTCGCGCCGGCGCATCCCAGCGAGCGGGTGCCGACCACGCGCGGCACGCAGTCCAACGCGCGCTTCTCGCGCGGCAACAACCTGCCGGCCACCGCGGTGCCGCACGGCTTCAACTTCTGGGCCCCGGCCACCGATGCCGGCACCCTGGCCTGGCCCTACCGCTGGAGCGAGCACAACGGCGCCGACAACCGCCCCCGCCTGCAGGCGCTGGCGCTGAGCCACCAGACCAGCCCGTGGATGGGCGACCGGCAGACCTTCCAGGTAATGCCCTCGCTCTCGACCGGCGTGCCGGACGCCGATCGCGAGCGGCGCGCCCTGTCGTTCGGGCGCGAATCGGAGACCGCGCGCCCGCACCTGTACCGGGTGCGCTTCGACAACGGCATCGAGGCGGCGCTGGCGCCGACCGACCATGCCGCGGTGTTCGAGTTCGCGTTCCCGGAGGACGGCGACGCCAACCTGCTGTTCGACAACGTCGACGAGCGCGGCGGCCTGGTCCTGGACCCGGCGGCGCAGACCGTGACCGGCCATACCGACGTGCGCAGCGGGCTGTCCACCGGCGCCACGCGCATGTTCGTGGTCGCGCGCTTCGACGCGCCGTGGCGCGACAGCGGCACGATCGACACCGGGCGGCCCACGGGCTACGTCAAGTTCGATCTCGACGGCACGCGCACGGTCCGCATGCGCATCGCGACCTCGCTGATCTCGATCGAGCAGGCCTGGCGCAACCTGGCGCTCGAAACGGCCGAGGACGACACCGTCGCCAGCGTGTCCGCGCGCGCCCGCGGCCGCTGGGACGCGCTGCTGGGCCGCTTCGAGGTCGAGGGCGCCAGCGACGACCAGCTGGCCACGCTGTACGGCAACCTGTACCGGCTGTTCCTGTACCCGAATTCCGGGGCCGAGAACGCCGGCACCGCCGAGCGGCCGGACTGGCGCTACGCCAGCCAGATGAGCGGCTCGGACGAGAACGCCGAGGGCAACGCCGAACGCAGCTTCGCGCCGGTGCGCGACGGCCGCATCGTCGTCAACAACGGCCTGTGGGACACCTTCCGCACCGCCTGGCCGGCCTACGCGCTGTTCGACGCGGACGGCGCCGGCGCGCTGGTCGCGGGTTTCCTGGAGCAGTACCGCGCCGGCGGCTGGGTGGCGCGCTGGTCCTCGCCGGGCTACGCCGACCTGATGGTCGGCACCAGTTCCGACGTGGCCTTCGCCGACGCCTGGCTCAAG
The DNA here is from genome assembly GCF_021191635.1 of Alterluteimonas quercicellularis. GTDB lineage: Bacteria > Pseudomonadota > Gammaproteobacteria > Xanthomonadales > Xanthomonadaceae > Luteimonas > Luteimonas quercicellularis. The sequence goes on along the minus strand of NZ_JAIWPR010000035.1, from coordinate 2,619 downwards.
GGCATCGACGGCTTCGACCCGGCGCTGGCCTACGAGGCGGCGCTGAAGAACGCCACCGCGGTGCCGCCCGACCGCCACGTCGGCCGCAAGGGCATGGCGCGCGGCACCTTCCGCGGCTACGCCGACACCGGCGTGCCGGAAGGCATGTCGTGGACGATGGAAGGCGCGCTCAACGATTTCGGCATCGCCAACATGGCGCAGGCGCTGTCCGAGCGCGCGCAGGCGCCGCAGGCGCGCCGGCGCTACGCCGAGGAGGCCGAATACTTCCGCTACCGCGCCGCCGCCTATGCGCAGCTGTTCGACCGCCGCACCGGTTTCTTCCAGGGCCGCGACGCGGCCGGCGGCTGGCGCCTGGACGCCGCCGACTACGACCCGCGGGTCTGGGGCCACGACTACACCGAATCCAACGGCTGGACCTTCGCCTTCACCGCGCCGCACGACGGCAACGGCCTGGCTGCGCTGTACGGCGGCCGCGAGGCGCTGGCGGCGAAGCTCGATGCGTTCTTCGCCACGCCCGAGACCGCCGACCCGGCGCTCGTCGGCTCCTACGGCGGCGTCATCCACGAGATGACCGAGGCCCGCGACGTGCGCATGGGCATGTACGCGCACAGCAACCAGCCCGCGCACCACATCCCGTGGATGTACCTCTACGCCGGGCAGCCGTGGAAGACGCAGCGCCTGGTGCGCGAGGCGCTTTCGCGCCTGTACCTGGGCAGCGAGATCGGCCAGGGCTACCCGGGCGACGAGGACAACGGCGAGATGTCGGCCTGGTGGCTGTTCGCCTCGCTGGGCCTGTACCCGCTGCGCATGGGCGCGCCCGAGTACGCGATCGGCTCGCCGCTGTTCGAGCACGCCCGCGTGCGGCTGGGCGAGGGCCGCACGCTGGAGGTGCGCGCGCTCGGCCATTCGCGCGACAACGTCTACGTGCAGTCGCTCACCGTCGACGGGCAGCCGTGGTCGCGCACCTGGATCCCGCACGAGGTCGTCGCCGCCGGCGCCACGCTGGAGTTCACCATGGGCCCGGAACCGTCCGCCTGGGGCAGCCGGCCGGAGGACGCGCCGCCGTCGCTGACGCCCGCCGGGCGCATGCCGCAGACCCTGGCCGACCGGATCGGCGCCTCCGCGCGGGCGACCGCGGGCGACGGGCGCGACGCCGCCGCGCTGATCGACGACGACGCCCTCACCGACCTGTGGCTGCGCGCGGAACACGGGCCGGTGGAGATCGCGCTGGCGCACGCCGCGCAGGCGACGTTCTACACCCTGACCTCCGGCGAGCGCCCGGTCCGCGGCGCCGCCTGGACGCTGGAAGGCCGCGCCGGCGACGGCGCCTGGCGGCGGATCGACGCGCGCGAGGCCGAGGACTTCCGCTGGCCGCGGCAGACCCGCCCCTTCCGCATCGACGCGCCCGGGCGCTTCGACGCCTACCGCGTGCGCTTCTCCGCGCCCGCGCGCCTGCAACTGGCCGAGATCGAACTGCTCGCCCCGCACCAGCCCGTGCTCCCGGAGACGACCCCGTGACCCGACGCCCCGCCACCGTTCTGCTGGCCTCGCTGTGCTGCGCCGCCGCGTTCGCCGGAGAGGCGCCCCTGGTCCGCGACGGCGTGACGCTCGCGTACCGCGACGACGCCGGCGCGCTGGGCGCCGAGACGCGCGGGAAGATCGTCGAGACCTTCTTCTCCGCCTACCTGCGCCAGCGCGCGGACTTCAATCCGGCCGCGCCGGACCGGGTCGAGATCGTCGTCGACCCGGGCTACGACGGCATCGCCTACGTGGGCGACGGCGACGGCCGGGCGACGATGACGATCAACCCGGCCTGGCTGGTCGAGCGGCCGGGCGACACCGACCTGGTCGCGCACGAGGCCATGCACATCGTGCAGGCCTACCCGGACTACGACAGCGAGCGGACGCCGGTGTGGCTGGTCGAGGGCATCGCCGACTACGCCCGCGACCGCTACGGGCTGGACAACGCCGCCGGCGGCTGGGCGCTGCCGGACGCGGTCGGCCCGGAGCACCGCTACGACAGCGGCTACCGCGTGACCGGCGCGTTCCTCGAGTGGGCCGAGGCCGCGCATCCCGGCCTGGTCGCCCGGCTGGACGCCGCCCTGCGCGAGGGCCGCTACGCGCCGCCGCTGTGGCGCGAGCTCGCCGGCGAGGACGTGGACCGGCTGTGGGCGCGCTACGCGCGCGAACGCGGCGACGACACGGACCCAACGGAAACGACCGACCCGTAGGAGCGCGCTGGCGCGCGACGGGCATTACCCGCGAACCCGGTCGCGCGCGAGCGCGCTCCTACAAGTGGCCAGCCCGATGCGCCGTGCGATGGCCACCCCGAGAGCGTGCCCGTGCGCGCCCGAAGGGCGATGCCGGAGAAGTCCCGACAGGCCACCCAACATCCGTAGGAGCGCGCTCGCGCGCGACGGGCGTTACCCGCGAACCCGGTCGCGCGCCAGCGCGCTCCTACAAGGCCAGCCCGATGCGCCGTGCGATGGCCACCCCGAGAGCGCGCTCGTGCGCGCCCGAAGACGATGCCGGAGAAGTCCCGACAGGCCACCCAACATCCGTAGGAGCGCGCTCGCGCGCGACGGGCGTTATCCGCCAACCCGGTCGCGCGCGAGCGCG
>NZ_JAIWPR010000034.1 GCF_021191635.1 Alterluteimonas quercicellularis | reverse complement strand
CGGTGCGCCTTCGCGCTGTCGGTCGCCACGATCGGACGGCCCAGGTGGTCGTTGTGCAGGTGGTACAGCTGGCCGTCGCGCACCAGCCCCACCGGCGTGCCGCCCAGCCAGACGTAGCTCGACCACTTGCCGCCGGTGTGCTCGGCCAGCAGCGTGTTCTGCCCCGCGTACACGAACCGGCTGCTGCCCAGCGGGCCGCTCTTGGCCACCCGCTGGTCCAGCGCGTTCACCGTGTACGTGGTCGTGCCGGCCGGGTAGGTCCGTGTTTCGTAGTTGGGGCTGAGATACGTACTGGCGACGTTGCGGTGGAGCGTCTTCTGACGGTTGAGCTACTGGAATGACAGAAGACTATATCGGCAGATTACACGGCGACGCCTTCATCCACTAACTTTAACAAGACGAGCCAATTCGAGAACAGTAGACGCCGGCTTGACTTTCCAATTTATCCCCTTTCGCTCAAGCCAATTACTTAGAGCCTCACTCCCTGCATCTAATCGCCAAGAATCGATTCTGATGAATTCCTCCAGTCGATCACTTGGCCTAATTAACCCCGGGTTTATTCTATATGATTCACCTATAGCAATAAGAACCTCGTTAAACACACCAAACTCCACCTGCCCTGATACTTCTTTGTAAATTTCCTCAATCTTTAATAAGCTCCTCGAGCGCGCAAATTTGCGCCTTGCATGATGTCTAAACATCAGCACCAGCAACGTGCCGCCAATTATTGCCGCTATCCATAATATCGGGCCATTCATAGGTCATCCTCCACCGGAGTCGCACGAACAGTAAGATGGCGCTGCGTAGGCCAAGCCACTTCCGAAAACACCAATGTTGTAAAAACCTATAGCGACGGTCGCCATACCTATTCCTGCAGCACCGGTTCTAACCACGCTAGAACCAGCGCCTGGTACGCCCACCGCACGAGGAACGCTAGTTAGCGGGTTCTTTGATCCTAGCAATGGCCCTCGCCCACCGGTTGCAGGAGCCAAGGATTTTGGCCACATTCCGGCAGCTAGCGCCGTAGCGTAGGGTCCAACATTTATCAAGTATTGATCAAGGTGGTCCATGTATCTCTCGCCATAATCAGGGCAGTCACATGGATTCTCTACCGGACAGCTTGAGTTCGATTTCGCTTGTAACCCCAAGGGATCAGTCAACGAAAGCGGATTGGATTCTACATACCCATAAGTATTCAACCCACCCGCCAGCCCGATCGGATCCGACTGCAGGTACCGCCCGGTCCGCCCGTCGTAGTCGCGGAATCCGTTGTACCAGTGCCCGCTCTCGGCGTCGAAGTACTGCCCCGGCAGCCCCAGGCTCAAGCCACCGATCGTGTCGCGGTCCACCCGGCGGTCGAACGCGAAGTTCGACGCCACCCAGCGGTGCGCCTTCGCGCTGTCGGTCGCCACGATCGGACGGCCCAGGTGGTCGTTGTGCAGGTGGTACAGCTGGCCGTCGCGCACCAGCCCCACCGGCGTGCCGCCCAGCCAGACGTAGCTCGACCACTTGCCGCCGGTGTGCTCGGCCAGCAGCGTGTTCTGCCCCGCGTACACGAACCGGCTGCTGCCCAGCGGGCCGCTCTTGGCCACCCGCTGGTCCAGCGCGTTCACCGTGTACGTGGTCGTGCCGGCCGGATAGGTCCGCGTTTCGTAGTTGGGGCTCAGGTACGTGCTGGCGACGTTGCGTTGCAGCGTCTTTAGGCGGTGGAACGTTTAAGTGCTGGGATTATCAAATAGGCCGATAAACCATGCCCCCCAAATATGCGGATTACTTATTATCTCGTCTTAGGCGAAACATTTGCATCGTCAATTGCAGCCGCCAAGCGATGGCAAGGGGATCCTTGCTCGTAGAATTCATCGCATTTCTCAGTCGCCCTCACCTCAAATCGCCCCCCCCCACCATCCCTTAACATGCAACTTAGCGCAAGAACCAGCCCAAAGGTTTCGATGCCTGAATCTGACCTATGGAGCCTGCGTACTATTTCGCCCATTACCCTTTGATCACTGCATTCGAAATAGTCCGCAAGCCAATGATCACTAGGCCTAAGCCTGTTCACCCCATATAAATAAAGGTCGACTTGCCTTTCCGGAGGGAGAGCGGAGAAAGACACGCCAACTTCTTGCTCTGTTTGTGCCGCCAACTCTTCATAATCGCGCTTATCTGCATCATTAGAGGACGAGCAGGCAAATATCATCAAGCAAAGAGCAAACAGGGCGCTTTTCTTTAGGCATTTCATCAGGGACATCCGCATGGATTATTCCCGCTAGTGGCTATATCAGAACGTATCTTCAGTTGCATGTTGTTAGCAATCTGCTCGAAACTAATTGAGTCGTGCGTGCCAGCCACGCCTTTCCCACCAAGCATCCCTACCGCGCTTTGAGCCCCGTAACTGGCCCAAAACACTGCCCCGTGAATGTCCTGCTGTACGGTATGAGCAATCTCATGCCCAAGCAAAGCTATAAAGGATGCATTATTACTCCTATCATTAGCGACATAGATTTTTGACCCAAAGGTCATTGCTGCGATCCCATCCAAAGCAAACCATGGCAAACCTTCTTCAATATCAATATTTTCAAGGACGGATGCAGGATAGTAATTAGCCAACACGCCGCTCTCACACTCCGTTAGCGCCCTTAATCCTAGCGGATCAATAAGGCTGATTGGATTTCCAACTGCATACCCATAAGTATTCAACCCACCCGCCAGCCCGATCGGATCCGACTGCAGGTACCGCCCGGTCCGCCCGTCGTAGTCGCGGAAGCCGTTGTACCAGTGCCCGCTCTCGGCGTCGAAGTACTGCCCCGGCAGCCCCAGGCTCAAGCCACCGATCGTGTCGCGGTCCACCCGGCGGTCGAACGCGAAGTTCGACGCCACCCACCGGTGCGCCTTCGCGCTGTCGGTCGCCACGATCGGACGGCCCAGGTGGTCGTTGTGCAGGTGGTACAGCTGGCCGTCGCGCACCAGGCCCACCGGCGTGCCGCCCAGCCACAGGTAGCTCGACCACTTTCCACCGCTGTGCTCGGCCAGCAGCGTGTTCTGCCCCGCGTACACGAACCGGCTGCTGCCCAGCGGGCCGCTCTTGGCCACCCGCTGGTCCAGCGCGTTCACCGTGTACGTGGTCGTCCCGGCCGGGTAGGTCCGCGTTTCGTAGTTGGGGCTCAGGTACGTGCTGGCGACGTTGCGGTGCAACGTCTTCAGGCGGTTGAACGCGTCGTAGCCGTAGGTCGCGGTCGAGCCGCCCCACGATTGCGTGGCGCGGTTGCCGCGGCCGTCGTGGCTGAAGGCGAGGTTGGTGGACAGCAGCCGGTTGCTGGCGGCCTCCACCAGGTACGGCTCGGCATGGTGCCACTGGTGGCGCGTCCGGTTGCCGTTGCGGTCGTACTCGAACGCCTGGTTGCCGACCTGCGATTCGTCGCGCACCAGCCGGGACAGCACGTCGTAGGCCAGCGTCCGGCTGTTCGTCGGGCGCCCCTGGTCCAGGATCTGCACGATCTCGTCGGCCGCGTTGTAGCGGTAGGTGTGGCCGATCACCCCGCTGTCCACCCGGCTTGCCAGCCGGCCGTCCTGGTCGTACTCGCTGGTCTGCGGCACGCCGTTGCCGCGGGTCCACTGCAGCACCGCGCCGGTGGCCGAGTAGCGGATGTCGCGCACCACGTCCAGGCTGGCCTCGCCGATCAGCGCCTGCACCAGCGCCAGCCGGCCCTGTGCGTAGCCGTAGCCCACCGCCACGCCGCTCGGGTAGGCGATGCCGCCCAGACGGCCCAGGCTGTCGTAGGCGTACGAGGTGTAGTCGTTGCTGCCCGGCCCCAAGTCGCGCGTGGCCCATAGCCGGCCATCGGGCCGGTAGCCGAAGTTGCGCTGGCCGCCCGGATAGGCGGCCACGCACAGCCGCCCGATGCCCTGCTCGCAGCTGTCGTAAGTGAAAGTGCGCACCTCCGTGCCGCTGCCGACCCGATTCGGGCGACCGAGACCATCGTACTGGTAGCTCAGCCCGCTGCCGTCGGCCCGGGTCATGCCGGTCAGCAGGCCCGCGGCGCTGTAGGCGTAAGTAGTCGTGCCGGTGTCCGGGCTGGTCTGGCGCCAGAGCTGGCCGAAGCCGTCGTACTCGTAGGTGGTGGCGTTGCCCTTCGGGTCCACCAAGCGAACCAGGTGGTCCTGGGCATCGTAGGCGAACGTGGTCACGCCGCCGGCGGCATCGGTGGCGCGGACCACGCGACCGAGCGCGTCGTAGGCCAGGGTCGAGGTCCGGCCGAGCGCGTCGGTGGTGGTCAGCAGGTTGCCGTTGCCGTCGTAGGTATAGGCGGTCCGCTGGCCATTGTTGCCGCGGCGCGCACGGACCCGGCCCAGTTCGTCGTAGTCGGCGTAGGCGCGATAGACCACGTCCGACAAGGCCACCTGCTGCACGGTGGTCGAGGCGAGCAGCACCTCGCCGCCCAGCGGGACGCAGGCGTAGCTCGGGTCGCAAGGCTCCGGCGGCGGCGGCGGTGGCGGCGGCGTTGGTGGTGGCGGCGGCGGCGGTGAGGTTCCAGGCAATGCCGGGATCACGAACTGTCCGGACCTCGCGATCGTCGGGTTGCTCGCGCCGATCGGCGAGATCCCGTGGATGTGGATGGCCTTGCCGCCGTGCTGTTCGCGCATGGCCTGGGTGATGGCGATGCGGAAACGGTAGGCGCTCCCGGAGGCGCGACACGCCTGCGCCACCGCCGACTCGCTCGCCTGGCTGGCCGGGATGCTGAGCACGCCGGTGCCGCTGCCTGCCGGCCCGCCCGCGTAGAAATGCACCTGGATGGACGCGTCCGAGTACAGCGAGCAGGCCCAGCCGCCGATCGTGTAGCCGGCCGCCTCGCTGCCCGTCACCCCGTCGATGACCCCGGTGACGACCGAGCCCGGCGGCGCCGCGGCGCTGCCGATGCGCTCCTCGACCGGCAGCGACAGCGCGTTGTACACGGTCTGCCGCACCGCGAAGCCGGTGCCGTGCCGATTCGACTGGGCCACCAGGCGCCGGGCCGCGTCGTAGGCGTACACCGTCCGCTGCCCGTCCGGATGCTGGATGGCTTCCAGGAGACCCGAATTCCCATAGACGTAGCGCGTCTCCACCAGCGCGCCCTCGGGCCAGCTGCGCTGGCTCAGCACGCGGCCGCGCGCGTCGTAGACATACTCGGTCGCGTCGCCGTTGGGGCCCACCACGCGACCCGGCTGGCCCAGCCCGTTGTGCGCCGAATAGGTCGTCTTGTGGCCGAGGCCGTTCTCCTCGGAAACCAGTATACCCGCCGCATCGTAACGCCTTACGACCCTGTCTTGCGTCCCGGGCACAGGTCCGTCGATCGAAATGGAGGCGGTGACCCCGTTGGCATGGGTCGTGTAGGCGTATTGGTTCGCCCGCTCCTGTCCGGCAACGCCATGCGGGCTCAGGTTCTTTGCCGTCACTGAAACCAATCGCTGCGCTGCATCGTAGCGATAAATAGTGCTTCCGCGCCCCTCGATGGTTTCCTTGAGCTTGCGGTTGTAGCCTGCATCCCATTCGATGAGGCGCACGACCTCCTGGGCAGTCCCTAGAGCGCGAGCCTCCCGGACCAACTGATCCCTGTCGTTGTACTGATAGTGAGTTGCGTTGCCGTTTGCGTCGACGGCCACGCTGCGCCTTCCGCGGTTGTCGTAGGCGACCTCGGAAAACGTCGCTCCGCAATAGGTTGTTGGATGTCCCGTGGTTTCTGTGACGTTTCCGCGGTGATCGAACTTATAGGTGGTCTGCCTGCCGAGAGGGTTGGTCTCGACAGCCTGAGCGACACGCCCTGTCGCGGGATCCAGTTCGTAGTCGAACGTATACCTTTCCACTCCGCCCGCATGTTCCGCAACGATTCTGGTATCGCTGTACTGGAATGTGGAGTAGCGCACCCCGCTGAAAGACTTGCCGGATAGAACGGATCCCTGATAATGATAATCCACGTATTCCGATGAAGACCCGGGATAGGCTACAGACCTAAGACGCCGATTCAACGCGCTTCCGGTGAGATTGTTGTAAGCATAGCGATACAGATTTCCGGAAGGATCCTGGATAGAAGCCACTCCGCCATTGCTCCAGTTGAACTGGATGAATCGCCCGGACGTATGCGTCACTCGATGGATACGGTTATCCGACGTATAGGTATAGTTCCAACCGACGCCTTGCAGGTTCCTGACCTCACTAATCCGATCTCCGACGTAGACCTCGACGGTACCCTCTTCGCTGTAGAGAACTCGCCCCGTCGCGCTCGTGACTACCAGACGATTCGCACCGGACAGGTAGTTGGTGCCGTCGAGGGTATAAAACAGGATGATCCTTCCATCCGGCCGGTGCGCTTGAATTCTTCCCGACTGGTCATAGCCAAGCCTCCTGTCGAACGGGGTCGTCCAGTTCTGGCCGAAGATATTGTCCGGCGAGTACTCGAGATGTCGGTTGTATGTGCGAATCAGCGTCAACGGCATTTCTGCGGCGTGATCGACGAAATCCATTTCCGTCTCGATCTTGTTCCGCGTGCCGACGATAATTGGATTGGCCTGCGGCACCTTGTCGCACGAGTACGACGGATCCTCGTACGCACTCGTCTCGTCCGAATTCTGATAGTAGTCAGGGACGGAGGTCTCCCAGTAGTTGAGGGAGTACTGGAAGTTCGTTCCCGGACGCAGAGTAATGCCAGGGCGGTTGATGACCGGCCGAGGATAATCCGGCCGAATTCCGGGCACTCTGACGGTATCGAGATCCTTCACCCCATCGCTGTCCGAAGCCGCGGATGGCAAGGAAAAGAACAAGCAGATCGCGATCGCGGCAGCGACACTCGCTCCGGAACGCATCCCCAACTCGCAACCAAGATCCACTCTCTTCAACGCCATTCCCCCTGAACGATTGGATTCGCCCTAAACCCTTCCCGTACCGCCCCTTCCGCGATTTCACGCGCCCACGGCGTCACGTCGGCGACCAGGCCCGCCCCGACCACAGACTTCCTCGCCACGCCGGCCCCTTCGCGAGCAAGCGCATCCAGCAACCCTTCCGCCTTTCTCGTCGAGCAGCCTGCGATCTCCCGGACTCTCGACAAGGCGATCGAACCTCCGACGATCAGTTCGTAGAGCATTCTTCGGACAGCACCAGAAGCGCATGCCCTTCGCGCCGCTTCGCCCATCCGGATCACTGTTTCGGAAAGACCGGACGTGGCGGCGTGATCGAACAGGGCCTGCACGAAGTGCGTCGACGACTCCAGATAGGCTTGCAGCCCCTCGCGCCGAGCGGCGACCCACGAAGACGCCAGTTCCTCCCGGGCCACGACCATCAGTACCGACATCGCGGCACCCGCCCACAACGCTCCACTGCGCGAAGCCTCGTTAAGCACCAACAATCGCGCGAACCGCCCGTTCGCGTCGTCGAACGGATGCAAGTGCAATACGAAGTAGGCCAGCACCGCTGCGAATTCGACGGGATGCCAGCGATCGCCGGTGCCGGAGATCGTCTTTTCCAAGGATCCGAACAGCCCGGGAATCACGGCATGAGGAGCGAAGACGATCCTCGCGGTCGAGGGCGAATGGCCTCCCGCAAACGCGATCTGCTCCCTGAACCGGACAGGCCCTGTGCTGACGGCGCCCGCTAGTTCGAACAATCGGCCGCCATGCGCCTGCCCCGACAGCGCGCGCCACACGGGATCGCCGGGGGCGATGCGGGCAGGCGATCGCGCCGAAGCACTGGACAACAGCGCGATCAGCGGCAGAGACACCTCGAAGGGTGCGTTTCGCCAATGATGAGGCCGTGCGGGATCTTCCCGCCGAAGACAGGCGACGAGTTCGTCCATCGGCCTGGGCGCGAAGTACTCGAGTGTTCGCCCAGTCAACGAGGACGGCACACTCGACCACACCCCCGGCGGCTCGCGCCTGGCCCGAGTCCATTCTTCCACCACGGCCCCCCTGACCGCGTTTCTTCACATTCTTATAGGGACGCCGATCACAGTGCAAGGGGTGCCTGGCTCTTCCGCTCAGAACGGCAGCGTCAGCTCCGGCTCCACCGCCAGCAGCTGGGCGCGGAAGGTCTCGCGGATGCGATCGAGCGCGGCCTGGTCGTCGGCGTCGAAGCGCAGCACCAGCACCGGGGTGGTGTTGGAGGCGCGCACCAGGCCCCAGCCGTCGGGCCAGTCGGCGCGCAGGCCGTCGATGGTGGACAGGCGCGCGCCGTCGAACTGCGCGGCCGCCTGGAAGCGGTCGACGAAGGCGTGCGGGTCGCCGCCCGGGGCCTCCACCTTGATCTCCGGCGTGGAGACGCCCGCCGGCAGGGCGGCCAGCACGGCGCTGGGCGCCTCGGGCTGCGCAGCCAGGATCTCCAGCAGGCGGGCGGCGGCGTAGATGCCGTCGTCGAAGCCGTACCAGCGCTCGGCGAAGAAGAAGTGGCCGCTCATCTCGCCCGCGAGCTCGGCCTCGGTCTCGCGCATCTTCGCCTTGATCAGCGAGTGCCCGGTCTTCCACATCAGCGGGCTGCCGCCGTGGCGCAGGATGTGGCCGGGCAGGCGGCCGGTGGACTTGACGTCGTACAGGATCACCGCGCCCGGGTTGCGCTCGAGCACGTCGGCGGCGAACAGCATCAGCAGGCGGTCGGGGAAGATGTTCTCGCCGTCGCGGGTCACCACGCCGAGGCGGTCGCCGTCGCCGTCGAAGGCGATGCCGAGGTCGGCGTCGAGCCGCGCGACCATGTTGACGAGGTCCTCGAGGTTGTGCGGCTCGCTGGGATCAGGGTGGTGGTTGGGGAAGGTGCCGTCGATCTCGCAGTACAGCGGCACCACCTCGGCGCCGATCGCCTCCAGCACGCGCGGGCCGATCTCGCCGGCGACGCCGTTGCCGGCGTCCACCACCACCTTGAGCGGGCGTTCGGTGACCACGGTAGAGGCGATCCGCTCCACGTAGTCCTCGGCGATGTCGCGCTGGGTCAGCCCGCCCGGCGCCGGCGCCGCGTACAGGCGGTCCTCGCTGATGCGCGAGTACAGGTCGACGATGGCGTCGCCGGACAGCGTCTCGCCGCCGACGACGATCTTGAAGCCGTTGTAGTCGGGCGGATTGTGGCTGCCGGTCAGCGAGACGCAGCAGCCGGTGCGCAAGTGGTAGGCGCCGAAGTAGGCGACCGGCGTGGGCACCATGCCGATGTCGATGACGTTGCGGCCGGCGCGGCGCAGGCCCTCGACGAGGCCGGCCACCAGGTCCGGGCCGGACAGGCGGCCGTCGCGGCCGATCACGATGTCGTGCAGGTCCTGCTCGTGCATCAGCGACCCGATCGCCTGGCCGATCAGCGCGGCGACGCCGGCATCGAGCGTCTCGCCGACCACGCCGCGGATGTCGTAGGCGCGGAAGATGCTGCGATCGATGCGGACTGGCTGGGGCTTGGGCACGTCTCTGACCTCGGATGCGTTGGGGGAAGGAACGGGTTCGGCGCGGCCGAGCGCCACCGCCTCGGACAGCGTGGGCGCATCGTCGCCGGCCTCGGCGGCGGCGCGCCCGAGGCCGGGCAACACCCGCCAGCACAGGTAGGCCAGCAGCAGCAGCGCCAGCGCCGTGCCCACCGCCGACGGCCCGGACAGGCCGAACGGCGCGGCCACCGCGTGCGGCATGGCGGCCGCGATGCGCAGGCCGGTGCCGGGCACCGGCGCGGCCAGCCGCTCCGCGGCGTCGGCATACTCGGCGCTGCCGCGTTCAAGCAGGGTGACGCCGCCCTGGCGGACGGCGAGATACATGTGATCGCCGTCGATGTCCGCGGCCTGGAACGCGTTTTCCACGCGCGTCAGCGGCAGGCGCGCGAACGCGACCCCGGCCACCGCCTCCTGCGCGTCCCGGACCGGCATCGCCACGGCCAGCCGCAGCGCGCCCTCCTCGCGGATGATCCAGTCGACCGCGCGGTCCTCGATCATCGCCGCCTCCAGCACCGCCGCGCGGCCGAAGCTGCCCTCCGGCAGCCCCGCGTACACGCTCTCGAGCGCCGGCGGGTAGACCGCGGCCTCCTCGAGGCCCGGCCACTCGTGGGCGAGCGCGGCGGCCGCGGCCTCCAGCCGGCCGTCGATCAGCGGCTGGCGCACGTGCGGCGACTCCAGCCGGGACGCCATCTGCGCCTGCTCGCTCTTGAGCGCGCGCTCCACGGCCTCCACGGTCGCGTCGCGCGCCTGCTGCAGGCCGGCGCGGCGGTGCCCGTCCTCGATCTGGCGCCAGCCGCTCCAGGCCAGCCACGCCGCCAGCAGGACCAGCAGGATCGCGATGGCGGGCATGGCGGGACGCGCGCGTGCCAGCAGTTGCCGCGCCTTGTGCGGTTGGGTCTCGGTCATCCTGTTGTCCCCCTGACGGGCCTGTCCGCCGCGGGCCGCGGCCGTACCGCCCGCGATCCGCGCGCCGGCGCAGCGCCGTGCCGGCGCCGCCCATGCGCCGCATACCCTAGCGCGATTGCGCAGCCGCGGGTACCGCGGCCGGCGTCGCGGCGTTCAGCGCAGCCCGGTATGGCCGAACCCGCCGGCGCCACGCGCGCTCTCCTCGAAGTCGTCGACCAGCGCGAGCTCGGCGCGCACCACCGGCAGCAGCACCAGCTGCGCGATGCGATCGCCGGGCGCGATCGCGTAGGGTTCGCGCCCGCGGTTCCAGGCGCTGATCATCAGCGGGCCCTGGTAGTCGGCGTCGATCAGCCCGGTGCCGTTGCCCATCACGATGCCGTGGCGGTGGCCCAGCCCCGAGCGCGGCAGGATCACCGCGCACAGGCCGGGATCGGCGATGTGGATCGCCAGGCCGGTCGGGACCAGCGCGGCGTCGCCGGGCTGCAGGGTCAGTTCGGCGTCGAGGGCCGCGCGCAGGTCGAGGCCGGCGCTGCCGGAGGTCGCGTAGGCGGGCAGCGGCCAGTCGGCGCCGTAGCGCGGGTCGAGGCGGCGGACCTGGAGGACATGGTGGGCGGACACGCGGGCTCCGTGCTGGGCCGGCGCCGGGCGCCGGCGGGGTTCAATCGGGGAAGACGAGGTCGAGCAGGCGCTCGGCCAGTTCGGTCTTGGGCGCCGGGCCCAGCGCGCGCTCGCCGCCGGGCCAGTACACGACCAGGGCGTTGTCGTCGCCCTCGAAGCCCTGGCCGGCGACGCCGACGCGGTTGGCGGCGATCATGTCCAGGCGCTTGCGGGCCAGCTTGTCCTGCGCGTAGCGCGCGACGTCGCCGGTCTCGGCGGCGAACCCGACCAGGCGCCGCGGGCGCAGCGCGTGCACGCCCAGCTCGGCCAGGATGTCGGGCGTGCGCACCAGCTCCAGCACCAGCGTCTCGCCGGTCTTCTTGACCTTGTCGGGCGAGGGGTGGCGCGGCGTGTAGTCCGCCACGGCGGCGGCGCCGATGTAGGCGTCGGCCGGCAGCGCGGCGAACACCGCCTCGCGCATCTGCGCCGCCGAGCGCACGTCCACGCGCCTCGCGCCCGCCGGCGTGGCGAGCGCCACCGGGCCGGCCACCAGCACCACCTCGGCGCCGCGCCGCGCCGCGGCCGCGGCCACCGCGAAGCCCATCTTCCCGCTGCTGCGGTTGCCGACGAAGCGGACCGGGTCGATGTCCTCGTAGGTCGGGCCGGCGCTGACCACGATGCGCCGCCCGTCTAGCGGCACGCTCATCCTGCCAGCTCGCGCACGATCGCGTCCGGCTCCCTGAGGCGGCCCGGGCCGGACTCGCCCTCGGCCAGCGGGCCGTCGTCGGGGCCGATCACCTGCACCCCGCGCTCGCGCAGCGTGCGGACGTTGGCCTGGGTGGCGGGATGCCGCCACATGCGGTGGTTCATCGCCGGGGCGATGGCCACCGGCGCGTCGGTGGCCAGGCACAGGGTGGCGACCAGGTCGTCGGCGAAGCCGTGCGCCAGGCGCGCGATCAGGTCGGCGGTGGCGGGGGCGACCACCACGCGGTCGGCCCACTGCGCCAGCTCCAGGTGGCCCATGGCGGCCTCCGCCGCCGCGTCCCACAGCGAGGTGCGCACCGGTTCGCCGGACACCGCCTGGAACGTGGCGGTGCCGACGAAGCGCTGGGCGTTCTCGGTCATCGCCACCCGCACCCGGGCCCCGGCGTCGCGCAGGCGCCGCACGAGGTCGGCGGCCTTGTAGGCGGCGATGCCGCCGCCGACGCAGACCAGCACCCGCTGGTCCTGCAGCAGGCCATGCAGAGGCGAGGGGGGGGCGCTCATCCGCTTGGGAAGAAGTCCGACAGGAACACGGGCGGACAGCTTACCCGATGCCAAGCGTCCGACCTGCTGTCCGCCCGCCCGCGGCGCGCTTCAATGGGACCAAGCGCCACGGCGCGGCGGCCCGCCCGCACGGTCCCTCCCCTCGCCGTGCCGGCCGTCCGCCGTGGCGCCCTCTCCCAAGGAGTTCCCGCATGCGTATCCGCGACTGGCCCGAAACCGAACGTCCACGTGAGAAGATCATGAAGCACGGCGCCGCCGCGCTGTCCGATGCCGAACTGCTGGCCGTCTTCATCGGCAGCGGTGTCAACGGCGAGGACGCGATCGCGACCGGGCGCGGACTCCTGCGGAGGCATGGTTCGCTGCGCGCTCTGCTCGAACGCAGCCCGATCCAGCTGACGAGGCTGCCCGGGATCGGGCTGGCGCGCGCATCCTGCCTCGCGGCCGCGCTGGAACTCGGCAAACGCTACCTGGACAGCGACCTGAAGCGAGGCGACCCGTTCAGCGACCCTTCCTCGGCCGGCCGCTACTTCGCCCAGCGCCTGCGCCATCGCCCGCGCGAGATCTTCGCCGCGCTGTTCCTGGACACGCGCAACCGGGCAGTGAAGTTCGAAGAACTGTTCCGGGGCACCATCGACAGCACCGAGGTCCACCTGCGCGAGGTGGTCCGACGCGCCCTGCGGCACAACGCAGCGGCCGTGATCGTGGGTCACAACCACCCCAGCGGCAATGCCGAACCCAGTCCCGCCGATCTCCATGTCACGGGCCAGCTCAAGCAGGCATTGAAGCTGGTCGACATCCGCCTCCTCGACCACTTCATCATCGGCGACGGCCCGCCGATCTCGATGGCCGCGCGCGGGCAGCTCTGACGGACCCGGCCGGCCACACATTCCATTCGACAATGAGTATCATTCCGCCCTGACCCGGGCAGGGACGGACCTTCCCTGCCGAGGACCGGCACCTCTCGGGCCGCGCCGCCCCCGACAGGCGCGGCCCGGGGCAGGCACCGGCTCCGCGACGCCCAGGAGGAACGCGGTCCGGCCTTCGAAAAAACGATCCCCCGGTCAGCCATCCGCCGCCGGTCCGGCAGATGGTGAAACCGAACGTGACGTCGCTCCTTCCCGCTCCTGCGACCCGCCGCCAGGCGCAACCGGCCGCCGCCGCTCCGGCGCCTCGCCGGCCGTCTTCCGCGTCGCCGCCCGGCATCGCCATCGCCTGCCCCGGAACGGCCCTCGCGCCCCGCGGCCGCGCCGCATCCTTCCCCGCTCAGGAGCTTCCATGACCCGTCGTCGCCCCGCGCGCGCTGCCTGCGTGCGCGCCCGCTTCCCGCGCACCGCGCTGTCCGCCGCCCTGGCGCTCGCCGCCATCGCGGCCGCCCACGCCGCAACGCCGCCTGCCGACGACGACGCGGCGGCGCAGGCCCCCACCGCGCGCACGCTCGATACCCTCGAAGTCACCGGGCGGCGCCTGCCGGCCGGCTCCTACGCGGTGCAGGACGCGTCGGCCGCCACCGGCCTCGCCCTGCCGCTGCGGCGGACCCCGCAGTCGGTCACCGTGCTCACCCGCGGCCGGCTGGACGACCTCGGCCTGTTCGCGCTCAACGACATCATGGCGCAGGTCCCCGGCGTGCAGGTCTCGGTGACCGACAGCGAGCGCATCAGCTTCGTCTCGCGCGGCTACAACATCACCAACTTCCAGGTCGACGGGATGCTCAACACCTTCGGCGGCAGCGTGCGCACCAACACCGACAGCGCGATCTACGAGCGCATCGAGGTCGTGCGCGGCGCCACCGGGCTGACCACCGGCGCCGGCGATCCGTCCGGCGTGGTCAACTTCGTGCGCAAGCGGCCCGGCGACACCTTCCAGGCCGGCGGCGCCATCACCGTGGGGCGCTGGAACAACCACCGGCTGGAAGCCGACATCGGCGGGCCGCTCGCGCTGGACGGACGCATCCGCGCCCGCGTGGTGGCCGCCAAGCAGCAGAGCGATTCGTTCCGCGACCGCTACCGGCAGGACAAGGACGTCTTCTACGGCATCGTGCAGGCCGACCTCACCGACGACACCCTGCTGGAAGTCGGCTACGAGTACCAGGCGCCGCGCACCTACGGCGTGACCTGGGGCGTGCTGCCGTACTGGAACGACGACGGCACCCTGGCCCACCTGCCGCGCTCGGCCAACCTGTCGGCGGAATGGAGCAGCTGGCCGATCGTCGAGGACACCGCGTTCGCGCGGCTCTCCCACGTCTTCGGCAACGGCTGGTCGGCCCAGCTCGCCTACTCGCGCGCCGAGCGCGACACCGACGGCCGCGTCTACTACGGCGGTGCCGGCTACCCCGATCCCGTCGACGGCAGCGGCGTCGGCGCCTGGACCAGCCATTTCGCCTACGGCGAGAAGATGGAGGTCGTCGACCTCAACCTCTCCGGCCCGTTCCGGCTGTTCGGGCGCGACCACGAGCTGCTGGCCGGCTACGGCGAATCGCGGCGCGAGGGCCACACCCCGCTGGTGGAGTACCTCGATGTCCCGCCCGGCTACGCGGTCATCCCCGACTGGCGCGACTTCGACGGCGACGTGCCGCTGCTGCCCACCGTCGTGCGGCCCTACCCGGCCTCGGAATCCGAGCTGACCCAGAAGGCCGGCTACCTCGCCTCGCGGCTGTCGCTGACCGAGCCGCTGACCGCGGTGGTGGGCGCGCGCTACGGCAGCTGGGAGACGCGCAGCTGGAACCACACCTACGACGCGCAGGGCAACCGCACCGGCACGCGGACCGGCGGCTACCGCCCGGACGACGTGTTCACGCCCTACGCCGGCCTGATCTGGGACTTCACCGACGCCCTCAGCGCCTACGCCAGCTACACCGACATCTTCCAGCCGCAGAACTACCGCGACCGCAACGACGAGTACCTGGAGCCGGTGGTCGGCGACAACTGGGAGGCCGGCCTCAAGGGCGCGTTCTTCGACGGCCTGCTCAACGCCTCGGCCGCGGTGTTCCGCGGCGAGAAGGACAACGTCGCCGAGGTGGACGATTCGGTGCCGCCCAACTCGCTACCAGACGGCAGCCAGGCCTACCGCGCCACGGGCAAGGGCAGCGAGGTGCGCGGTTTCGAACTGGAGGTGCAGGGCAGCCTGCGCGAAGGCTGGCACCTCGGCGGCGGCTACACCCACGCGGTGATCCGCGACCGCGACGGCGTGCGCCTGAACACCACCGTGCCCGAGGACAGCCTGCGGCTGTTCACCAGCTTCCGACCCGCCGGCGCCTGGCACCGGCTGAGCGTCGGCGGCGGCGTCACCTGGCAGAGCCGGCTGTACCGCGACGCCGGCGGCGGCACCGGCTGGCCGCAGCAGCCCACCGGCGAGTTCGACGCCGACGGCAACCCGGTCACCCGAGGCTCGCGCATCGAGCAGGGGCCGGTGCTGCTGGTCAACGCGATGCTCGGCTGGCGCTTCAGCGACCGCCTCTCGGCCCAGCTCAACGTCAACAACCTGCTCGACAAGGCGTACTACAACAACGTCGGCTTCTACAACGGCGTGTACTGGGGCGAGCCGCGCAACTGGACGCTCAGCCTGCGCTGGAGGCTGTAGCCGTGCGCGATCCCGCCGTCTCCCCCGCGGGCGCCGCATGAGCCGCGCCGCCCGCGCTCCCGCCGCGTCGCTGGCCGCCTACCGGCTCGGCGTGCTCTCGCGCAGCCTCGCCGCGCTGCTCGGCGGCTACGCGCTCGCGGCCTCGGCCAGCATGCTGCTGGCGCTGGCCCTGCCGATGCCGCGCGCGCAGGCGACGCTGACCGGCATCCTCACCGGCATCGCGCTCTACGCCGCCGCCGCGGTCTGGGCCTTCGCCGTGCGCAGCGCCGCCCGCGCCTGGCTCGGCATCGCCGCGCCGGCCGCGGCGATGTGGCTGCTCGCGCGCTGGCTCGGGGGCGCGGCATGAAGGAGGGCTTCCGCCAGTCGATGGCCTGGCTGCACACCTGGACCGGCCTGCTGGTCGGCTGGCTGCTGCTGCTGATCTTCATGGCCGGCACCGCCAGCTACTACCGCGACGAGATCGGCCGCTGGACGCGCCCGGAACTGCCGCGCGCGCAGGTGGCGCCGGACGCCGCGCTGGCACGCGCCTTCGGCTACCTCGAACGCCACGCCGCCGGCGCCGAGCTGTGGAACGTCGCGCTGCCCACCGCGCGCTCGCCGCAGCTGTCCATGTTCTGGCGCAACCCCGCGCCCGCCGACGGCAGGCCGGTCGACCGCCGCGCGCGCTTCGGCAACGCCCTGGTGGATCCGGCCACCGGCGAGGAGGTGGCCGCGCGCGACACCCGCGGCGGCGACTTCTTCTACCGCCTGCACTTCGACCTGCACTACATCCCGGTGCTATGGGCGCGCTGGATCGTGGGCTTGTGCGCGATGTTCATGCTGGTGGCCATCGTCACCGGCGTCATCACCCACAAGAAGATCTTCGCCGACTTCTTCACCTTCCGCCCCGGCAAGGGCCAGCGCTCGTGGCTGGACTTCCACAACGTCAGCGCCGTGCTCGCCCTGCCCTACCACGCGATGATCACCTACACCGGCGTGGTCACCCTGATGTTCATGTACCTGCCGTGGGCGATCGACGCGGCCTACCCGGAAGGCAGCGACCGCTTCTTCGAGGAGGCCCTGGACGGCAGCGCGCAGGTGCGCGAGGCCGCCGGCGCACCGGGTGCGCTGCCGTCGCCGGCGCGGCTGCTCGAGGCCGCCCGCATCGCCTGGCCGGACCGCACCCCGGGCCGGGTCATCGTCCACCACCCCGGCGACGCCAGCGCGGTGGCGGTGGTCCAGCCCGGGATCGACGGCCGGCTCTCGGTCCGCGCGCCCTCGATCGTCCTCGACGCCGCCACCGGCGACGTGCTCGCCCGCAGCGCGCCGCCGGGCGGCGCCAGCCAGACCCACGGCGTGATGTACGGCCTGCACCTGGGCCGCTTCGCCGGACCCGGGCTGCGCCTGCTGCTGTTCGGCTCCGGCCTGCTCGGCTGCCTGATGGTCGCCAGCGGCCTCGTGCTGTGGGCGGTCAAGCGGCGTCCGCAGCACCTCAAGGCGGGGCGCATCGGCTTCGGCCTGCGCCTGGTGGACGCGCTCAACATCGGTTCGGTGGGCGGCCTGCCGATCGCCTTCGCCGCCTTCTTCTGGGCCAACCGGCTGATCCCGTTCGACGCCGCCGAGCGCGCCGCGCAGGAGGTGCGCGTCTTCTTCGCGGCCTGGGCGCTGGCCCTGGTCGCGGCGCTGGCCTGGCCCCGGCGCGCGATGTGGGCCTGGCAGCTCTACGCCGGCGCCGCGCTGTTCGCGCTGCTGCCGCTGCTCAACGCGCTCACCACCCGGGCGCACCTGGGCCGCACGCTGCCCGCCGGGGACTGGGGCCTGGCCGGCGTCGACCTCGCCTGCCTGGGGCTGGGCCTCGCGCTCGGCGTCGCCGGCCGGCGCATGCAGCGCTGGCGCCCCGCGCCCACCGCGGCGCAGAAGCGCACCCTGCAGGCGGCGACCGCCGGCGGGAGCGCGGGATGACGCTCGCCGCGCTGTCGCTGTGCTTCGCCGCCTTCGCCCTGCTGTGCGCGGGGCTGCCCAAGCACCATGCCGCCCTGTACGGCAGCGAGCGCGCCGCACCGCCGCGCCTGCGCGGCCTGCGCACGGGCGGCTGGACGCTGCTGGCGCTGGCCTTCGCCGCCGCGGTCGCCGCCGAGGGCTGGAACCGCGGCCCGCTGCTGTGGCTGGGCGGCCTGACCCTGGCCGGCACCGCGCTGGCCCTGGGCCTGCTGCCGTACCGGCCGCGCGCGCTGGCGCCGGCCGTGGCGCTGTCGCTGCTGCTCGCGCTGGCGGGCTGGGGATGGCGCCTCGCGGCCTGAGCCCGCGCCTCGGATCGGGCGCGTCGGCTAGAATGCGCGATCCGTCTTCGCACGCGCCGCCCGTGAAATCCCAGCTCCGCGCCCTCATCGAGCAGGGCCTCGACGCCCTGCGCCGCCAGGGCGCCCTGCCCGCCGACACCGCCTCGCCCGACTTCGTCGTCGAGCGTCCCAAGGACCGCGGCCACGGCGACTTCTCCACCAACGTCGCCATGCTGCTGGCGAAGCCGGCGCGCAGCAACCCGCGCGCGCTGGCGCAGGCGCTCATCGACGCGCTGCCGGCCAGCGACCTGCTGGCCGGCGTCGAGATCGCCGGCCCGGGCTTCGTCAACTTCCGCCTCGCCCCGGCCGCCTGGCAGGCGCAGCTGCGCGCGGTGCACGCGCAGGGCGAGGCCTACGGCCGCAACGGCTCCGGCGCCGGCCGCCGCGCCGGGGTGGAGTACGTCTCGGCCAACCCGACCGGCCCGCTGCACGTGGGCCACGGCCGCGCCGCCGTGATCGGCGACTGCATCGCCCGCGTGCTCGAGGCCAACGGCTGGGACGTGGCGCGCGAGTACTACTACAACGACGCCGGCGTGCAGATCGAGAACCTCGCCCGCTCGGTGCAGGCGCGCGCCCGCGGCTTCGGGCCCGGCGACGCCGACTGGCCGGCCGACGCCTACAACGGCGACTACATCGCCGAGGTCGCCGCCGCCTACCTGCGCGGCGACCGCGTCGAGGTCGAGGGCCATGCGGTCGAGGGCCGGAACGACCCCGACGACCTCGACGCGATCCGCCGCTTCGCCGTGGCCAGCCTGCGCCGCGAGCAGAACGAGGACCTCGCCGCCTTCGGCGTGTCCTTCGACGTCTACTTCCTGGAGTCCTCGCTGTACGCCGACGGCAAGGTCGAGGAGACGGTGCGCGAGCTGGTCGCCCACGGCCACACCTACGAGGAGGGCGGCGCGCTGTGGCTGCGCTCGACCGACTTCGGCGACGACAAGAACCGCGTGATGCGCAAGTCCGACGGCAGCTACACCTACTTCGTGCCGGACGTCGCCTACCACCTGTCGAAGTGGCAGCGCGGCTACGAGCGCGCCATCACCGAGCTGGGCGCCGACCACCACGGCAGCCTCGCCCGGGTGAGGGCGGGCCTGCAGGCGCTCGACGCGGGCATCCCGGCGGGCTGGCCGGAGTACGTGCTGCACCAGATGGTCACGGTGATGCGCGGCGGCGAGGAGGTGAAGCTGTCCAAGCGCGCTGGCAGCTACCTGACCCTGCGCGACCTCGTCGAGGAGGCGGGCCGCGACGCCACGCGCTGGTTCCTGATCGCGCGCAAGCCCGACTCGCAGCTGGTGTTCGACATCGACCTGGCGCGCAGCCAGTCGCTGGACAATCCCGTGTACTACGTGCAGCTCTCGCACGCGCGCATCTGCGGCCTGCTGCGGCAGCTCGACGAGCGCGGCCTCGCCTTCGACCTCGATAACGGCCTGGCGCAGGCGCCGGACCTCGGCAGCGCGGCGACCCGCGACCTGCTCGCCGACCTCTCGCGCTGGCCCGAGACCGTGGAGGCGGCCGGCCGCCAGCTCGAGCCGCACCTGATCGCCGCCTACCTGGTCGAGCTCGCGCAGGCGTTCCAGTCCTACTACAACGACCACCAGTTCCTGGTCGACGAGGCCGAGGTGCGCGACGCGCGCCTGGCGCTGGCGCTGGCGACCCGGCAGGTGCTGGCCAACGGCCTCGGCCTGCTGGGGGTCGGAGCGCCCGAGCGCATGTAGCGCGCGCCGTGCCCGCTCCAGGCCGGCGCGTTCAGGGCGCCGGTGCGCGCGCCGGGCGGGTTCGGCATACACTAGAAACGTGATTCCGGTCGCGACGCGGCCGACGATGCGAGGAACGGCAGGACGTGGCAGCAAGACGTGGCAGATCGCAGGCGCGACGCAACGGCGGTTCGGGCGGCCTGCCCGGCTGGGCGTGGATGGTCATCGGCATCGTGTTGACCATCGCGGTGGTCATGCTGGCGCCGCGGCTGCTCAAGTCCGACGGCGAGGACGGCTTCTACCGGCCGCGCGCCGATCCCGACGCGCAGCCGGCGCCGGCCACCGGCACCGAGGAAGACACGGCTGCCGCGCCGGCGCCCTCGCGCGGCGGTCCGGCGCCCGCCGCCGGCGACGCGCCGCTGCCCGCCACCGAGCCCGACTACGACTTCTACACCGTGCTGCCCGGCCAGGAAGTGCCGATGACCGACGCCGAGCTGGCCGCCAGCGCGCGCGCGGAGGAGACCCGCCGCCAGCGCGAGGCCGCGCAGCGCAGTGAGGACGCCGCCGACCTGGCGCAGCCCGCCACCGCCGCCTCGCCTGCCGCCACGCCGGCCGCCACCGCGCCGACCGCACCCGCCGCCGCCGCGGCGGCGACGGCCTCGGCCCCGGCCGCCGCCGACGGCGCGCGCTACCTGCTGCAGGCCGGCTCCTTCAGCGCCTCCGGCGACGCCGAAGCGCTGAAGGCGCGGATCGCCCTGCTCGGGCTGTCGGCGCGGGTGGAGTCGGGCAACGCCAACGGCCGCACCGTGTACCGCGTGCGCATGGGGCCCTACGGCAGCGCCACCGAGCTGGCCGACGCCAAGCAGAAGCTCGACAACGGCGGCCTGCCGGCACTGCCGATCAAGGTGCAGTAGCGCGCCCCGCGCGCGCGTCGCCACCGCGCCGGCGCTTGCGCACGGTCCGGCGGCGCTAAGCTATGCGCCGGTCACCGCAAGCAGATCGGATGGAACGTCGCCGGCACCGCGTACATCGCCGCTCCCGCGCAGGCCTGGTCCTGCTGGCCCTGCTCGGCCTGGGCCTGCCGCCCTACGCCGCCGCCACCGAGCAGATCCCCGATGCCATCGTGGTGGACGGACAGACGCGTCCGCTGTACGCCGAGCCGTTCGGCGTCCTGCTGGATGAGCCCGCGCACTGGGCGACCTTCCGGCGCCTGTTCGCGCCGGCGCTGGGCGCCTGCACCGGCAACATGCGCGGCTACAAGGCCTGGTGGACGATCGAGGACGACGAGCTGCGGCTGGACCGGCTGGTGGCCGGCGCCTGCTCGAAGGACCCGCCCGAGGTGCCCTTGGACGCGTTCTTCCCCGGCCAGCGGGCGCCCGTCGCCGCGCGCTGGTACAGCGGCGGGCTGATCGTGCCGCTGGGCGAGCGCGGCAGCGACGACCACGCCGGGTACTCCGCCCGCTATCCGCGCTACCTGCTCATCGACGTCGACGTCGGCCGGGTGGTCGCCCGGCGCGAGATCTCCCACGACACGCTGGACGCGCTGCGCGCGCGTGCGCGCGCAGCGAAGGACGATACCCCATGACCTCCACCCTCCTCGTCACCGGCGCCACCTCCGGCTTCGGCCGCGCCACCGTCGATCGCTTCGCCCGCGCGGGCTGGCGCATCGTGGCCTGCGGACGCCGCGCCGAGCGGTTGCAGGCGCTGGTCGACGCGCACGGCGCCGAGCGCGTGCACGCGGCCGCGTTCGACGTGCGCGACGCCGAGGCCATGGCCGCCGCGATCGACGCGCTGCCGGAAGCGTTCCGCGACATCGACGTGCTGGTCAACAACGCCGGCCTCGCCCTCGGCACCGCGCCGGCGCAGCGCGCGAGCCTGGAGGACTGGCGCACGATGATCGACACCAACGTCGCCGCGCTGGCCACGCTGACCCATCGCCTGCTGCCGGGCCTGATCGCCCGCCGCGGCGCGATCGTCAACGTCAGCTCCGTGGCCGGCATCTACCCCTACCCGGGCGGCAACGTCTACGGCGGCACCAAGGCCTTCGTCAGCCAGTTCTCGCTGGGCCTGCGTGCCGACCTGCACGGCACCGGCGTGCGGGTGACCGCGATCGAGCCGGGCATGGCCGAGACCGAGTTCACCCTGGTGCGCACCCACGGCGACCAGGCCGCCTCGGACGCGCTGTACCGGGGCGCCGGCCCGATGACCGCCGAGGACATCGCCGAGCAGATCTTCCACGTCGCCACGCTGCCGCCGCACCTCAACATCAACCGGCTCGAGATCATGCCGGTCAGCCAGTCCTTCGCCGGCTTCCAGGTCGACCGCAACAAATCGTAGGAGCGCGCTCGCGCGCGACAGCTTCTTCCGCCACTCCCGAAAAGCGATGCCGGTCTTGGTTCGCCGCCATCCGCGCGTGGCGACGCGTTCTTCTTCTGCCGTGGGATCCGGTCGCACCTTGCCAGGTCGCGCGCGAGCGCGCTCCTGCGGAACCGAGGCGCAGACCGATGCGGCCCTGGACGTCCGGCCCCCTCAGCCCAGCGGCGCGTCGTCGAGGTAGGTGTAGCCGGTCAGCCCCGCCTCCAGCGCCTCGCGCAGGCGCGCGGCCTCGTCGCCCACCAGGTCCGCGGCCTCGATCCGCGCGTCGTAGGCGGCGCGCAGGTCGTCCAGGCGGTAGCCCACGTAGTCGAGCATGACGTCGGTGGTGTCGCCGCGGCGCTGCTGCTGGATCGAGAAGCCGCCGTCCTCGGCCCGCACCTCCACCGCGTCGGTGTCGCCGAACAGGTTGTGGATGTCGCCCAGGATCTCCTGGTAGGCGCCGACGAGGAAGAACCCCAGCCGGTAGGCCTCGCCGGGCCGCAGCGGGTGCAGCGGCAGCGAGCTGTCGAGGTCCTCGTTCTCCACGTAGGTGTCGATCTGGCCGTCGGAGTCGCAGGTGAGGTCGGCGATGATGCCGCGGCGGGCCGGCGCCTCGTCCAGCCGCTCGATCGGCGCGATCGGGAACACTTGGTCGATCGCCCACACGTCGGGCATCGACTCGAAGATGCTGAAGTTGACGAAGTACTTGTCGACCAGCCGCTCGCTGAGCTCGTCGAGCACCGGGCGATGGCTCTTCTCGTCGTAGGTCAGCCGCGCCTTCACCGCGTGGGCGATGGCGTAGAACAGGTCGTCGATGCGCGCGCGGTGCACCAGGTCGAGCTGGCCGAGCGCGTACATCGCCAGGCCCTCCGCATGGTGGTGCTGCGCCTCGTGGAACAGTTCCACCGCGGGGCGCTGCGACAGTTCGGCGTGGATGTCGCGCAGGTGGCGGATCACCGCCGGCTCGTCGTCGTGCGGGTCCGGCACGCGCCCTTCCGGCGCCCGCTCCACCTCCGACACGTTGGCCACCAGCATCGCATGGTGCGCGGTCATCGCGCGCCCGCACTCGGTGAGGATGCGCGGCGGCGCCAGGCCGTTCTCGGCGCAGGCCTGCGCCAGCGGCTGCACGATGCTGCCGGCGTACTGGCGCATGCCGTAGTTGACCGAGTTGTAGCTGCGCGAGCGCGTGCCCTCGTAGTCGATGCCCAGCCCGCCGCCCACGTCCACGTGGGCGATGCGCGCGCCCAGCTTGGACAGCTCCACGAAGTAGCGCGTGGCCTCGCGCATGCCGCTGGCGATGTCGCGGACGTTGGAGATCTGCGAGCCCATGTGGAAGTGCAGCAGCTGCAGGCAGCCGCCGCGGCCGTCGTCGCGCAGGGCCTTCCACAGGTCGAGCAGCTGCCGCGGCGACAGCCCGAACTTGGCCTTGTCGCCGCCGGAGTTCTGCCACTTGCCCGCGCCCAGCGAGGCCAGGCGCATGCGCACGCCGAGCACCGGCTCCACCCCGAGCGCCGCCGCCTCTTCCATCACCAGCGGCAGCTCCGAGGGCTTCTCGATGACGATGAAGGTCTGCAGGCCCAGCTTGCGCCCGATCAGCGCCAGCCGGATGTACTCGCGGTCCTTGTAGCCGTTGCACACCACCACCCCGCCGGGCCGGCTGAGCGCCAGCACCGCCATCAACTCGGGCTTGCTGCCCGCCTCCAGGCCGAAGCCCTCGCCGTGGTGGGAGGCCAGCGTGCCGGCGACCGCGGCGTGCTGGTTGACCTTGATCGGGTAGACCGCGGTGTAGCCGCCGGCGTAGTCCCAGTCGGCCTGCGCCTGCGCGAACGCGTCCTGCAGCTGGCGCAGGCGCTCGCCCAGGATCTGCGGGAAGCGCAGCAGCAGCGGCAGGCTGGCGCCCTGCGCGAGCGCCGCGTCGACCACCTCGGGCAGCGCCAGCGACGCGCCGCCAGCGCCCGCCGGGCGCACCAGCACGCGGCCCGCGTCGTCCACGTCGAAATAGCCTTCCGACCAGTGCGGGATCGAGTAGGTCTTGCGGGCTTGGTCGATGGACCAGGCGGTCATGGGCGGATCCGGGAGGCGGCAGGGCGGTAGATTCTAGCGCCCCGGCCGCAGCGGCTCGCCCGCGGCCTTGCGCAGCCGCCGCGCCACCATGCGGCGGCCGGCAGCGGTGACCACGATGAAGGACCCGGGCAGGTCCAGCGCGTCCGCCACCGCCTGCAGCTTCGGCGATTCGCGCGCCACCAGGCCGCGCCACTTCAGCAGCAGCACGAAGTGCGGCAGGCCGTCGGGATCGGCGTCGATGCGCTTGCGCGCCACCCAGGCCGCGCCGATCCCGCCGACGCCGGCCAGCGCCGCTTCCAGCGCTTCCAGCTGCGGCCCGTCCAGGCAGTGCGGCAGGAACGCATCGCGCAGGGTCAGGACGCCGCGCGCATGCGCCGAGCGCGCGCGCTCCGCGTCGAGCCGGGCCCAGCGCGCGCGCACCTCGTCCAGGCCGGCATCGTCGCCGGTGCGGCGGTAGTGGAGTTCCAGGTGGTGCAGCGCGACGTCCGTGCAGCCCGGGTCCAGCCGCATGGCCTCCTTCAGGTGCCCGACGCCGGCCGCGTCGCCGTGTTCGAGCAGCAGCACGCCGAGCTGGCCGTGCGCGTCGGCGCGGTCGGGCGCGCGCGCCAGCGCCGCCCGGAACAGGGCCAGCGCGTCGGCCTCCGGGCGCAGCGCCACGCTCAGGCGCGCGTACTCCACGTCCTCGTCGGGACTGCGCGACGTCGAGCGTTCCAGCGCCTCCAGCCGCGCGACCTCCTGCGCGTGCCGGCGGTGCCGTTCCTCCCACACCGGGGCGACGCCCTCGCGCCAGTCCTCGCTGAAGCGCGCCTCCAGCACCGGCAGCAGCTCGCCGAGCAGCGCCTCGGCCGCGCTCGGCGCCGGTGCCGCCGCCGCGCCCGCCTCCACGCCCAGCGCGGCCAGGCGCTGGGCGAGCGTGGGGTGGGTGTCCTCGTAGTCGGAAGGACGCGCCAGCAGCTGCGGCAGCCAGGCGGGATCGCCCTCGCCGCGCAGGCTGGCGGCCATGTCCCGGTAGAGCCCTGGCGGCGGCGCGGCGCGCTCCGGGATCGAGCGCTCCAGCGCCGGCCAGAAGTCGCGCTGCAGCCGCAGCGCGCCCAGCTCGCAGCGGACCAGCGCCTCGCCGACGGCGCGCGCGCCGACCGCCTGCGACGCCGCGGCGTCGGCCCGGTACTCGTTGGCGCGCGCCAGCACGAAGCTGTAGGCGTCGAAGTAGGGCGCATACCAGCCGAAGAACTTCACGAACGGCGCGTTGAAGCCCGAGCGCTGCGCCGCGAGCGCGTCCAGCAGGCGGTACCAGCTCGCCCGCACCCGGTAGATCCAGCCGGAGAAGCGGGCGTCGCCGCCGCCGAAGTGCCCGAACTCGTGGGCGACCACCGCGGCGAACTGCTCGCGCCCGAGCGACTGCATCAGCGGCAGGCCCAGCACCAGGTAGTGCCGGTGGCCGAGCAGGCCCATCGCCCGCGGCACGC
This sequence comes from Alterluteimonas quercicellularis, assembly GCF_021191635.1. GTDB lineage: Bacteria > Pseudomonadota > Gammaproteobacteria > Xanthomonadales > Xanthomonadaceae > Luteimonas > Luteimonas quercicellularis. Next base: position 41,485 of record NZ_JAIWPR010000034.1, on the reverse strand, counting down.
TGGACGCGGCGGCGTTGAACTCGCCGTCGATCACGATGCCGGCCAGCCGCGGCGCCCGCGTCTGCGCGCGCAGCCGCTCGACCTCGGCCCGCAGCAGCGGCGCCTCGTGGGCCTGCAGCCGGTGGCCTTCCGGCGGCGACAGCCGCACCCACAGCGCGCGCAGCAGCAGCCAGCCCAGCGCGACCGGGATCCACACCAGCTTGGCCAGCTTGAGCAGCAGCAGCGGGCTGATCGCCAGCAGCGCCAGCACCAGCCCCGCCGACATGCCGAATGCGGCCAGCACCGCGCCGCCCAGCACCGCGAACCCCAGCGCCGCCAGCAGCGCCACCTTCGCCCGGTAGCGGCCGGGCGCCTCGCGCGCCTCCGCCTCCAGCCGTTCCACCAATCCCCGATACGCCTGCACCGACGCCATGTCCGCCCCCGTTCCGTCATCCCCCGCCGCGTATCGTAGACGGCCCGCCGCCGCCGCGCTTCGCTACAATGCGCGCCCCCGCGACGGCCCCGCTCCGCGCCCGCCGTTCCCCGCCCGCCACGAGACGCCCGCATGACCGACCCCTGGCTCCACGAGCCCTTCGAGCGCACCGGCTCGTCCATCGGCTTCCGCATCGAGCGCAAGCTCGACGAGGTGCAGTCGCCGTTCCAGAAGATCGAGATCTACCAGACCACCGACTGGGGCCGGCTGATGCTGATCGACGGCGCGGTCATGCTGACCTCGCGCGACAACTTCCTCTACCACGAGATGATGTCGCACCCGGCGCTGTTCACCCACCCGGACCCGAAGCGCGTGGTCATCATCGGCGGCGGAGACTGCGGCACCCTGCGCGAAGTGCTCAAGCACCCGGGCGTGGAGCGCGCGGTGCAGTGCGACATCGACGAGCAGGTCACGCGGATGTCGGAGAAGCACTTCCCGGAACTGTGCGAGTCCAACGGCGACCCGCGCGCCGAGCTGCTGTTCGACGACGGCATCGCCTACATGGCCAACGCGCCCGCCGGCAGCCTCGACCTCGTCATCGTCGACTCGACCGATCCCGTCGGCCCCGCGGAAGGGCTGTTCAACCGCGCCTTCTACGCCTCCTGCTTCCGCGCGCTGAAGGCCGACGGGCTGCTGGTGCAGCAGTCGGAGTCTCCGCTGGCCCTGCTCGACCTCATCGCCGAGATGCGCGGCGAGATGCGCGCCGCGGGCTTCGCCGCGTTCCAGACCCTGCCGTTCCCGCAGCCCTGCTACCCGACCGGCTGGTGGTCGTGCACGCTGGCGCGCAAGGCCGGCGGCTTCGATTTCCGCGACGCCGACGCGCGCGCCAAGGCGTTCGAGACCCGCTACTACAGCGCCGACGTGCATCGCGGCGCGCAGGCGCTGCCGCCGTTCGTCGCCGCTGCGCTGGACTGAAGTCGCACGGCCCCGCGCCGGCGCGCGGCGGCCGCTACAGCGCGTCGGTGTCCAGTTCGCCCGTGCGGATGCGGATCGCCCGCTCCAGCGCATGGACGAACACCTTGCCGTCGCCGATCTTGCCGGTGCTCGCCGCCTTGAGGATCGCCTCGACCACGCCGTCGGCCTGGTCGTCGGCCACCGCGATCTCGATCTTCAGCTTGGGCAGGAAATCGACCACGTACTCCGCGCCGCGGTAGAGCTCGGTGTGGCCCTTCTGGCGACCGAAGCCCTTGACCTCGGTGACGGTCATGCCGGTCACGCCGGCGTCGGCCAGCGCCTCGCGCACGTCGTCGAGCTTGAAGGGCTTGATGATCGCCACGACCATCTTCATCACACGCTCTCCATCGGATCCTGCCGCAGCATAGCGCACAGTCACCCATCCTACGGCCCGTTACAATGCGGCGACCCATCGATCCCGACCATTCGGACTATTCCTACGGCATTTCGCGCCCCGCCCCGACGGCGCTTCCGCCCGAGTCCATGCATGCTGGGATCGAACCCGGAGGCTCCCCCATGATCGACCTCAACCACATCGACGAACTCGCCCGCCGCCTGAGCGGCCTGGTGCCCGCCTCGCTGCGCGACAGCCGCGACGAGATCCAGGAGAACTTCAAGGCGGTCCTGCAGTCCGGCCTCGGCAAGCTCGACCTCGTCACCCGCGAGGAGTTCGAGGTGCAGCGCGCGGTGCTGCTGCGCACCCGCGAGAAGCTCGAGGCGCTGGAACAGGCCGTGCAGTGGCTCGAAGCCGAACTGGCCCGCGGCGGCCAGCCGGGCGCGCCCGCCCACTAGCGTTTCCTCGCCATGGGACTCGCACTCGTGCATGGACGCGCGCGTGCCGGGGTGGCCGCGCCTGCGGTGCAGGTCGAGGTCCACCTCGCCGGCGGCCTGCCCGCCATGTCGATCGTCGGCCTGCCGGAGGCGGCCGTGCGCGAAGCCAAGGACCGGGTGCGCGCAGCCATCCAGTGCGCGCAGTTCGAGTTCCCGGCGCGCCGCATCACCGTCAACCTGGCCCCGGCGGACCTGCCCAAGCACGGCGGCCGCTTCGACCTGCCGATCGCCCTGGGCATCCTCGCCGCCAGCGGCCAGATCCCCGTCGAATCGCTGCGCGACACCGAGTTCCTCGGCGAGCTGGGCCTGACCGGCGAGCTGCGCCCGGTCGACGGCGCGCTACCCGCCGCGCTGGCCGCCGCCGGCAGCGGCCGTCGGATGGTCGTCCCGGCGGCCAACGCGCCCGAGGCGGCGCTGGCGCGCCAAGTGGAGGTGCTGGCGGCGCGGACCCTGCTCGAGGTCTGCGCGATGCTGCACGGGCGCAAGGCGCTGCCGGCCGGCGTCGCGCCGCCCGCGGCGGCGGTCGCCGCGCCGGACATGCGCGACGTCCGCGGCCAGCAGCGTGCCCGGCGCGCCCTGGAGATCGCCGCCGCCGGCGGCCACCACCTGCTGCTGGTGGGGCCGCCCGGCTGCGGCAAGACCCTGCTCGCCTCGCGCCTGCCCGGCCTGCTGCCCGCGCCCGCCGAGGACGAGGCGCTGGAGGCGGCCGCCGTGGCCTCGGTGAGCGGCCGCGGGCTCGACCCCGCGCGTTGGCGCACGCGCCCGTTCCGCGCGCCTCACCACACCGCCAGCGCGGTGGCGCTGGTGGGCGGGGGCGGCGAACCGCGCCCGGGCGAGGTGTCGCTGGCCCACCACGGCGTGCTGTTCCTCGACGAGCTCCCGGAGTGGGAACGCCGCGCCCTGGAGGTGCTGCGCGAGCCGCTGGAATCGGGCGTGGTCACGATCTCGCGCGCCGCCCGCCAAGCCGAGTTCCCGGCCCGCTTCCAGCTGGTGGCGGCGATGAATCCCTGCCCCTGCGGCTGGGCGGGCGACGCGTCCGGCCGCTGCCGCTGCCCGCCCGAGGCGATCCGGCGCTACCGCGCGCGCATCTCCGGCCCCCTGCTGGACCGCATCGACCTGCAGCTCGAGATTCCCCGGCTGCCGGTGTCCGAGCTGCGGCCCGATGCGCCGCCAGGCGAGGCGAGCGCGACGATCCGCCATCGCGTCGAGATCGCGCGTGCCCGCCAGCAGACGCGCGCCGGTTGCTGCAACGCGCGCCTGGACCAAGCGGCCACGCTGGCGACCTGCCGGCTCGACGCCGCCGACCAGCGCCTGCTGGAGCGCGCGGTCGAATCGCTGCAACTGTCCGCACGCGCCATGCACCGCTGCCTGCGCGTGGCCCGCACCATCGCCGACCTCGACGGTTGCGACGCGATCGGCACCGCGCACCTGACCGAAGCCCTGGCCTATCGAGGCTTCTCGATCGACGGACCCGCGATGGCGGCCTGACGGCCCAGCCCCTGCCATCGGTCACCCACCCGGATTAACGCGAATCCAACACGCCCCCGTCGCCGTGACGATAGCGTCGTCGTTCATGTGATCGACACCCAGGGGGAAACACCATGCGCCACCTCATGCTCGCGGCCGGCATCGCGATCGCGCTCGCCGCGTGCGGCGACCGCCAGGCCGCCGACGCACCGGCCGCGGCCGGGCCCGCCGCCAAGCCCGTCGCGCTCGAACAGGTCGAGCTGATCCCGCGCGAGGCGCTGTTCGGCAATCCCGAGCGCGCCAACGTGCAGATCAGCCCCGACGGCAAGTACCTGAGCTGGGTCGCGCCGCTGGACGGCGTGCTCAACGTCTGGGTCGCGCCTGCGGGCGACCCGGCTGCCGCCCGCGCGGTCACCCGCGACGACGCCCGCGGCATCCGCCAGTACTTCTGGTCCTACCGCCCCGACACCCTGCTCTACCTGCGCGATACCGGCGGCGACGAGGACTTCCACCTCTACGCCGTGGACCTCGCCAGCGGCGAGAGCCGCGACCTCACGCCCTACGAGAAGACCACCGCCGACGTGGTCGCGGTGAGCCACCGCCAGCCGGACGCGATCCTGGTCGGCATGAACGACCGCGACGCGCAGTGGCACGACCTCTACCGCGTCGATCTGGCGACCGGCGAGCGCACGCTGGTCGAGCGCAACGATGCGCAGATCGCCGGCTATTTCGCCGACGCCGACTACGGCCTGCGCTACGCGCTGCGCTCGCGCCCGGACGGCGGCCAGGACCTGCTGCAGCGCGAGGGCGCGGCCTGGCGGGTGCGCGAGGACATCCCGTTCGAGGACGTGCTCGGCACCGGGCCGGCCGGGCTGAGCGTCGACGGCGCCACGCTGTACATGCGCGATTCGCGCGGGCGCGACACCGCGGCGCTGTTCGCGGTGGACACCGCCAGCGGCGAGAAGACACTGCTGCACGAGGACGCCCGCGCCGACGTCGGCGGCAGCCTGGCCGACCCGCGCACCGGCGCGGTGCAGGCGGTGTCGGTGAACTACCTGCGCGACGAGTGGACCGCGATCGACGCGTCGATCTCGGCCGATCTCGACGCGCTGAAGGCGATCGGGCCCGGCGAGGTCTCGATCAACAGCCGCACGCTCGACGACCGCACCTGGCTGGTCGCCTACTCCGCCGCGGAATCGCCGGTCGTCTACTACCGCTACGACCGGCCGGCCGGCGGCGGCGCCGGCACCCCGACCCGGCTGTTCTCCGGCCGCCCGGCGCTGGACGGCAAGCCGCTGGTGCCGATGTGGCCGCTGGAGCTGAAGTCGCGCGACGGGCTGACGCTGGTCAGCTACCTCACCCTGCCGCCGCACGCCGATGCCGACGCCGACGGACGCGCGGACGCGCCGGTGCCGATGGTGCTGCTGGTGCACGGCGGGCCGTGGGCGCGCGACGGCTACGGCTACAGCGCCATGGACCAGTGGCTGGCCAACCGCGGCTACGCGGTACTCAGCGTCAACTTCCGCGGCTCCACCGGCTTCGGCAAGGAGTTCACCAACGCCGGCAACGGCGAGTGGGCCGGCAAGATGCACGACGACCTGATCGACGCCGTGCGGTGGGCCGTCGACAGCGGCGTCACCACCGCCGACAAGGTCGCGATCATGGGCGGCAGCTACGGCGGCTACGCGACGCTGGTCGGGCTGACCTTCACCCCGGAGACCTTCGCCTGTGGCGTCGACATCGTCGGCCCCGCCAACCTCAACACCCTGCTCGCCACCGTGCCGCCGTACTGGGCCAGCTTCTTCGAGCAGCTCGCGCGGCGCATGGGCGATCCGCGCACCGAGGCGGGTCGGGACTGGCTGACCGAGCGCTCGCCGCTCGGCCGCGCCGATCGCATCGCCCGGCCGCTGCTGATCGGGCAGGGCGCCAACGATCCGCGCGTCAAGCAGGCCGAGAGCGACCAGATCGTCGAGGCGATGACCGCCAGGGACATCCCGGTCACCTACGTGCTGTTCCCGGACGAGGGCCACGGCTTCGCCCGCCCCGAGAACAGCAAGGCCTTCAACGCGGTCGCCGAGGGCTTCCTCTCGACCTGCCTGGGCGGCCGCGCCGAGCCGATCGGCGACGGTTTCGCCGGTTCCAGCATCCAGGTCCCGCAGGGGGCCGACATCGTGCCGGGCCTCGCCGAGGCGCTCCGGGCCCATTCGCCCGAAGTCCGCCACTGAGCAGGAGCGGGGCGGCCGGTCCGGCGCCCCGCCCATCCCTTCCGCCGGCCCGCACGGGCCGGCCCACAACCCAAGGACATCCCATGCTGCGCAGACTGAGCCTCGTTCCGGCCCTCGCCCTGGCGCTGGCCGCCTGCGGCGAGCGCGCCGGGCCGGCCGAGACCGCCGAGACCGCCACGCCCCCCGCCGCCGCGCCGGCCTCGCTCGACGAGGTCGAGCTGATCCCGCGCGAAGCGCTGTTCGGCAATCCCGAGCGCACCAACGTGCAGATCAGTCCGGACGGCAAGTACCTGAGCTGGATCGCGCCGGTGGACGGCGTCCTGAACGTCTGGATCGCGCCGGCCGGCGATCTCGCCGCCGCCCGCGCGGTGACCCGCGACGACGCCCGCGGCATCCGCCAGTACTTCTGGTCCTACCGCCCCGACACCCTGCTCTACCTGCGCGACACCGGCGGCGACGAGGACTTCCACCTCTACGCGGTGGACCTGACCAGCGGCGAGAGCCGCGACCTGACGCCCTACGCGCGCACGCGCGCTTCCGTGATGGGCGTCAGCGCCCGCCAGCCGGACGCGGTGCTGGTCGGCATGAACGATCGCGACCGGCAGTGGCACGACGTCTACCGGGTCGACCTGGGCAGCGGCGAGCGGACCCTGGTCGAGCGCAACACCGGGTTCGCCTCCTACCTGGCCGACGACGACTTCCGCCTGCGCATGGCCTTCCGCTCGCGCCCCGACGGCGGCCGCGACGTGCTGAAGCCCGACGGCCAGGGCGGCTGGACCGTCGCCGAGGACATCCCGTTCGACGACGTCATCAACACCGGCTACACCGACTTCACCGCCGACGGCCGGACCGCCTACCTGTTCGAGTCGCGCGAGCGCGACACCGTGGCGCTGTTCGCGGTGGACGCGGACAGCGGCGAGCGCAAGCTGCTGCTCGAGAACCCGCGCGCCGACGTCAGCGGCCTGCTCGCCGACCCGCGCACCGGCGTCGCGCAGGCGGCTGCCTCCAACTACCTGCGCGAGGAATGGTCGGTGCTGGATCCCGCCATCGGTAGCGACCTGGAGAAGCTGAAGGCGCTGGGTCCCGGCGACGCGTCGGTGCGCTCGCGCACGCTGGACGACCGCACCTGGATCGTCGCCTACTCCGCCGCCGAGGCGCCCGAGACCTACTACCGCTACGACCGCGCCAGCGGCGAGCTGGCCGAGCTGTTCTCCGCGCGCCCGGCGCTGGACGGCAAGCCGCTGGTGCCGATGTGGCCGCAGGAGATCCGCTCGCGCGACGGCCTGACCCTGGTCAGCTACCTCACCCTGCCGCCACACGCCGATGCCGACGCCGACGGCCGCGCCGATGCGCCGGTGCCGATGGTGCTGCTGGTGCACGGCGGCCCGTGGGCGCGCGACGACTACGGCTACGGCAGCTACGACCAGTGGCTGGCCAACCGCGGCTACGCCGTGCTGTCGGTCAACTACCGCGGTTCCACCGGCTTCGGCAAGAACTTCCTCAACCGCGCCAACCACGAGTGGGCCGGCAAGATGCACGACGACCTGATCGACGCCGTGCAGTGGGCGATCGACGGCGGCGTCACCACCCGGGAGCAGGTGGCGATCATGGGCGGCAGCTACGGCGGCTACGCCACCCTGGTCGGGATGACCTTCACCCCGGACACCTTCGCCTGCGGCGTCGACCTCGTCGGGCCGTCCAACCTCATCACCCTGTTCGAGACCTTCCCCGCCTACTGGGCCAGCTTCATGGAACAGTGGTACCGGCGCGTCGGCGATCCGCGGACCGAGGAAGGGCGCAAGCTGCTGCTGGAGCGCTCGCCGATCAGCCACGTCGACAGGATCTCCAAGCCGCTGCTGATCGGCCAGGGCGCCAACGACCCGCGCGTGGTCCAGGCCGAGAGCGACCAGATCGTGGCCGCGATGCAGGCGCGCGGCATCCCGGTGACCTACGCGCTGTTCCCGGACGAGGGCCACGGCTTCGCGCGGCCGGAGAACAACAAGGCCTTCAACGCGGTGACCGAAGGCTTCCTGGCCGAGTGCCTGGGCGGCCGCGCGGAGCCGATCGGCGGCGACTTCGCCGGCTCCAGCATCGAGGTGCCCACCGGCGCGGACATCGTGCCGGGCCTGGCCGATGCGCTGAAGTCGCACACCCCCTCGGCGCGCGACTGACCTCGCGATATCGCCCCCGGCGCCGCCGCCATCCCTGCGGCGGCGCCGGAAGCGCCCCTGCGAAGCCGCCGGCTCAGGCCGCGGCGCGGCCCTGGAACTGCTCCTCCTCGGTGGAACCGGTCAGCGCGGTGGTCGAGGACTGGCCGCGCTGGATCGTCTGCGTCACCGTGTCGAAGTAGCCGGTGCCCACCTCGCGCTGGTGGCGCACCGCGGTGAAGCCCTTGTCGGCGGCCGCGAACTCGGCCTCCTGCAGCTCGACGAACGCGCTCATCTGCCGCCGCGCGTAGCCGTGGGCCAGGTTGAACATGGAGTAGTTCAGCGCGTGGAAGCCGGCCAGGGTGATGAACTGGAACTTGTAACCGTAGGCCGCGATCTCCTTCTGGAACTTCGCGATCGTGGCGTCGTCCAGGTTCTTCTTCCAGTTGAAGCTCGGCGAGCAGTTGTAGGCCAGCAGCTTGCCCGGGTACTTCGCGTGGATCGCCTCGGCGAACCTGCGCGCGAACTCCAGGTCCGGCTTGCCGGTCTCGCACCACACCAGGTCGGCGTAGGGCGCGTAGGCCAGGCCGCGGCTGATCGCCTGGTCCAGGCCCTTGCGGGTCTTGTAGAAGCCTTCCGCGGTGCGCTCGCCGGTACAGAACGGCCGGTCGTTGTCGTCGACGTCGGAGGTCAGCAGGTCGGCCGCCTCGGCGTCGGTGCGCGCGACCAGGATCGTCGGCACGCCCGACACGTCGGCGGCCAGGCGCGCGGCCACCAGCTTGTCGACCGCTTCCTTGGTCGGCACCAGCACCTTGCCGCCCATGTGGCCGCACTTCTTGACCGAGGCCAGCTGGTCCTCGAAGTGCACGCCGGCCGCGCCGGCCTCGATCATGCCCTTCATCAGCTCGAAGGCGTTGAGCACGCCGCCGAAGCCGGCCTCGGCGTCGGCGACGATCGGCTGCAGGAAGTCGATGCTGTCGTCGCCCTCGGCGTGGTGCAGCTGGTCGGCGCGCAGCAGCGTGTTGTTGATCCGGCGCACCACCTGCGGCACCGAGTTGGCCGGGTACAGCGACTGGTCGGGGTACATCTCGCCGGCGAGGTTGGCGTCGGCCGCGACCTGCCAGCCCGACAGGTAGATCGCCTTCAGGCCGGCCTTGACCTGCTGCATGGCCTGGTTGCCGGTCAGCGCGCCCAGCGCGTTGACGAAGTCCTCGGTCTGCAGCGAGTTCCACAGCTTCTCGGCGCCCAGCCGCGCCAGCGAGTGCTCCACCGCGACGGTGCCGCGCAGGCGCACGACGTCCTCGGCGGCGTAGGGGCGGGTCACGCCGCTCCAGCGCGGGTGGGTGTTCCAGTCGCGTTCGATCTCGGCGGCGGTCGGCAGTGGGGTCTGGCTCATGGCGTGTCTCCGTGGGAGCGGGATGAGGAAGCGGGCCCGGGTGCGGGCCCGGATCAGTCGATGCGTTCGTAGGCGGGCAGGGTCAGGAAGTCGGCCAGGACGTCGGCGCGGGTCAGGCGCTCGAGCATGCCGATCGCTTCCGGCACGCGGTCCAGGCCCGGCGGACGCTCCTGCGCCAGCCGCGAGGGCAGGCCCAGCAGCACCGCCTCGAACAGCACGAAGTCGACCGGCGTGCCGTCGTCCAGGCACAGCGGCTCGGCGCTGCGCCCGTCGCCGGTGCCCGGCGTCTCGTCCGCGTGGTGCAGCCATTGCCAGAGCTGGGCGCGCGCGATCTCGGCGGTGGCCGCGTCCTCCATCATCCCGTGGATGGGCACGCAGCCGTTGCCCGACAGCCACGCAGCCAGGTAGCGCACGCAGACCTCGACGTTGTTCTCGAAGCCCTTGCGGCCGATCGATCCCAGCGGCGGCGCGATCAGCTCGTCGCGGCCGACCAGCACGTCCTCGCGGCCCACGTGCTGCTGGTGGGGCGTGGGCATGCGCTCGTCGAAGATCGCGCGCGCCACCGGGATCAGCGCCGGGTGCGCCACCCAGGTGCCGTCGTGGCCGGCGGTCACCTCGCGCAGCTTGTCGGCGCGCACGCGGGCCATCGCCTCCTCGTTGGCGGCGGCGTCGCCGGCGATCGGGATCTGCGCGGCCATGCCGCCCATGGCGTGCGCGCCGCGGCGGTGGCAGGTCTGGATCAGCAGTTCCGAGTAGGCCTTCAGGAACGGCTGCGTCATCGTGACCTGGCCGCGCTCGGGCAGCACGCGGTCGCGGTGGCGGCGGAAGGTCTTGATGTAGGAGAAGATGTAGTCCCAGCGGCCGCAGTTGAGGCCGGCGGCGCGCGTGCGCAGCGCGTGCAGGATCTCGTCCATCTCGAACACCGCCGGCAGCGTCTCGATCAGCACCGTGACCTTGATCTGGCCGGCCGGCAGCCCGAGCGCCTGCTCCAGCGCCGACAGCACCTCGTCCCACAGCTGCGCCTCCTCCATCGACTGCAGCTTGGGCAGGTAGAGGTAGGGGCCGCGGTCCCGGGCGGCGAGCGCCTGCGCGTTGTGGAAGGCGAACACCGCCGCGTCGAACAGCGCGCCGGACAGGCGTGCGCCATCCACCAGCACGTGCTTCTCGTCCAGGTGCCAGCCGCGCGGGCGCACGATCAGCACCGCCTGCTCCCCGGCCGGGCGCAGCGCGTAGCGCTTGCCTTCGGCGCCCTCGAACGCCAGCGTGCCGGCCACCGCCTCCTTCAGCGCGCGCTGGCCGGCGATCAGGTTCGGCCAGGTCGGCGCGGTGGAGTCCTCGAAGTCGGCCATGTAGCAGTTGGCGCCCGAGTTCAGCGCGTTGATGACCATCTTCGGGTCGACCGGCCCGGTGATCTCGACCCGGCGGTCCTGCAGCGCCGCCGGCAGCGGCGCCACCCGCCAGTCGGCCTCGCGGATCGCGCGGGTGTCGGCGCGGAAGTCGGGCAGCTCGCCGGCGTCGAAGCGCGCCTGGCGGGCCTCCCGGGCCGCCAGCAGCGACTGGCGGCGGCGTTCGAAGCGGCGGTGGAGATCGGCCAGCAGGGCCAGCACGGGGGCGCCGAGTACGTCGTCCGGCACCCCCGCGGGACACTGGATCGCCTCGGGGGCGGGCTTGAGGACTGCGGACATGGATGGGCTCCATGGGCTGTGGGGGTGGACCCACCATCCGCCCGGGTACAGTATTGGGCAAAGCAGTTTTATCAATCCGATCTATAAGTTCTTCTGATAAGGACTGGAAAGTGCCCAGGAAACAGTCACCTGCCCCCCGCTTCGCGTACAAGGGCGACCGCCTGAAGCCGCTGCGGGCGTTCTGCCAGGTCGCCCGGCTCGGCTCGGTCTCGCGAGCGGCCGAGACGCTGTTCGTCAGCCAGCCTGCGGTGACGCTGCAGCTGCAGGCGCTGGAGCGCGACCTGGGCGTGCGCCTGCTGGAGCGCAGCGGGCGCCGGCTGCTGCCCACGCGCGAGGGCGAGGCGCTGTACGCACTGGCGCGGCCGCTGGTCGAGGGCCTGGACGGCCTGCCGGCGGCCTTCCACGACCAGTTGCGCGGCCTGGACGGCGGCGAGCTGCGGATCGCCGCCGGCACCTCGACCATCCTCCACCTGCTGCCGCCGATCGTGGACGCCTACCGGCGGGCGCAGCCCGAGGTGCGGTTGAGCCTGGACAACGTCACCGGCGCGGGCGGGCTCGACCTGCTGCGCTCCGACGCCGTCGACCTCGCCGTCGGCTCGATGCTGGAGGTGCCCTCCGACCTCGACTACGCGCCGGTCTACCGCTTCGATCCCATGCTGATCGCGCCGCCGGACCATCCGCTGGCCCGCAAGCCCGCGCTGGAGCTGGAGGATCTCTCGCCCTACGGCCTGATCCTGCCGCCGCGGCGGCTGACCACCTACCGGCTGGTGGACGTGGTGTTCCACCAGCACCGGGTGCCCTACACCGTCGCCATGGAAGTGGGCGGCTGGGAGGTGATCAAGCAGTACGTGGCGATGGGCATGGGCATCAGCATCGTCACCGCGATCTGCCTGGGCGAGGCCGACCGCGAGCGCCTGGCGGCGCGTTCGCTCGCGCGCTGGTTCCCGCAGCGCAGCTACGGCGTCGTCGTGCGCAAGGGCAAGTACCTTTCGCCGCAGGCGCGCGCCTTCGTCGAGCTGATCAAGCCCGACCTGTTCACCCGCCGCGACTACTACGACAGCGGGCACTCGGAGCGCTGAGGCGCCGCGGCGCAGCATGCGCGAACGCGTGACGCTGGATAAGGTAGGCGCTTCGACGACGGAAGGGAGACATCCATGGAGGGAGAAGGGACGCGGTCCCGCGGACGCACGCGGCTGCTCCTGGTGCTGTTCGCGCTCGCCTGCATCGCGCTGGGTGCGCTCACGGGCCGCATGCTCGCATCGCGGGACAGCGCGCCGCCGCCACCGGACAGCATGATCGTCGAGGCATCGGACAACCGGAGGCTGATGGAAGGCACGCAGCACAGGATGATCCTGTACTCGCAGCCGACCTGCGCGGCCAGTACGCGCGCGCGCGGATGGCTGACCCGTCACGGCGTCGATTTCGAGGAACGCGTGATCGAGGAGTCCAACGCGCCCTGGCGCGAGGTCAAGGCCATGAACGCACGCATGACGCCCTTCATGGTCACCGCGACCCACAGGATCCAGGGCTTCGACCCGGCGCGCATGGACGAGATCGCGGGCGACCTCCGGGCCACGCATTGAGCGCCCGGCTGCTGCGCTGCAAGGTGCGCCCATGTGAATGGCGTACTAACGTCGCCCGCGCCTCAATGACGAGGCTTACAGGAAGATGACCATGACCAGGACGAAGCGGTTCTATCTTTCCCTCGCCGGCGCCGCGCTGTTCTCGCTGAGTGCGGCCTTCAGCGCGATCGCGACGTCGCCGACGCCGCCCGCGACGGCCGAGTGCAACCAGCAATGCTTGCGCGACTGCCTGCAGAGATGCGACCCCAACGACATCCTGTGCCTCGAGTTCACCTGCTATCGCAATTGCGGCTGCATCGTACCGTGAGCCTGCGGGGCGGCTTGCGCATGCGAGCCGCCCCGTCCGGTCCGGGCCCCGTCTCGCTGCCTCGCAGCCGTGGCGAGCACCCGAGGCATATCCGGCCTTCGTTCCCCCGCATGCCGATTCTCCCGACTGCTGCGTCGCCGCGTGCGGTGCGGTCCTTCCCGCGATAGCGTCGTCCAGCTCCGATCCGGAGCGCTCGAAGGAACGACCATGACCACCGCGAGGACGCTCTATCTCTCCCTGGCCGGTGCCGCCCTGTTCGCGCTCAGCGCCGCCTTCGGCGCCTGGGCCACGCCGGCCGTCGACTCGGGGGAATGCAATTCGCAGTGCCTGCGCACTTGCCTGCAGAACTGCGCCGACGGCGATTTCCGGTGCGAGACGCGTTGCTATCCCAGTTGCGGATGTCCGATCCCCTGAGGCACGCCGGAAGGGTTTTCCCGGGAGTCCTTCCTTCGCGCGCATCGCCTGCCGTGGCGATCGGCGTGCGCGGAGGCCGTCTGCCGCACGCCCGACGGCGCGCCCGCGATGCTGCGGCGCGGCGTGCGCCGCCCGATCCCGCCGCCTAGCGTTCGGCTCGCTCCAGCGAGGAGCCCTACGAAGGAATCGATCACCATGAACGCGAGGACGCTCTACCTCTCCCTGGCCGGCTCAGCCCTGTTCGCACTCAGCGCCGCCTTCGGCGCCTGGGCCACCCCTGCGGCCGATTCGGCGGAATGCGATTCGCGCTGCGTGCGCGACTGCCTGCGGACCTGCGAATCCGGGGACTTCCTGTGCGAGACGAACTGCTACATAGGATGTGGATGCATGGTGCCCTGAGGAACGCGGTACCGGAAGGGCTCCCACGCGGAGCCCTTCGTTCGACAACGGGCCGGCATCAGGGCGACAGGAACGATCGGTCGCTGCACTCGGAGCGGGCGATGCCCGCGAACGGCGGCGTGCCGCGGCCGCTGGACAGCCGGACCGGACCGGATCGGCCCGCCGCCATCGCGGCGGGCGGGGGCGTCCGCTGATCAGGCGGCAGCCGGTCGGTCGCCTCCGAGAGCACCATGTCGAGGCGAACGCGCAGCGGATGCGTGTCGGGCAGCGACGCCAGCGCCGGATGCGCCAGCGCGGCCTGTGCCCAGGCCAGGGCCTGGCCGGGATTCTCCGGCAGCGTCTGTTCGAGCAGCGGGCGGAAGGGGCCACCGGCCGGGAGATCGCCGAGATAGGCGCTGGCGAGCGCCAGCGCCGACTCGAGGTCGCCCGCCGCCGCCGCGCGGAGCGCGATGGATTCCGCTTCGCGCCGATACACCTCGAGCTGCGGCAGCACGTCCATGATGTCGCGCATCCGGAAAGAGTGGCCGATCGCGTAATGGCGCATCGAAGGCAGATGGCCGGCCAGGGCCGCCTGTCGCGCATAGCGCACGCGCTCGGCGGCCGTCGGCGACGCCACGTCCGCGCAATGCGCCAGCGCCTGTTCCCGTGCGTCCAGGGTGTCGCGCATGCGCTGGCGCATGTCGTCGCTCACCCGGTTGCGCTCCGGCTGGTCCGCGGCGACGCGCTCGATCTGCTTCATGGACTGCCGCAGATGGCCGACCACCTCCTGCATCTGGTCGCAGTGGTCGGCCTCGGCGACCAGCCGGCAGGCGGCCAGCGGATCGCCCGCGTCGGCGCGTGCGCGCAGTTCGTCCGCCACCAGGCGCAGCGGCCGGTCCAGCGGCGGCAGGTCCGGCCACGGTTGCAGGGTGGCGGCGCCGGCATGCGAGCCGGACGGCACCGCCGGCGCGCGCTCCGGCGGTGCCGACGCGACCGGTTCGGCGGCGACGATACCGGGCCGGCTGGCGGCGCCGGCGGGCGGCCGCGCCCACCAGATCGCCGCACCGACGGCCAGGGCGATCGCGCCCAGGACGACCAGGGCCGTGCGCGTTCTTCCCGCCATCGCCCTCACACCGTCCCGCGGTTCTTGCCCATCCACGGGCGGTACCAGGCGCGCAGCTCGGCCATGTCGGCGGCCATGTCGTCGCTGGGGTGGAACAGCGGGCCGATGCCGATGATGCGATCGGGATAGTGGAAGTACATGCGCAGCACCGGCACCTCGGCGGCCTTGGCGATCTTCCAGAAGCCGGTCTTCCAGCGCTCCACGCGGCTGCGCGTGCCCTCCGGCGCCAGCCCGTACCAGAGCCGGTCGTGGCTGCGGATGAGCTGCGCGGCCTGCTCGATCACGCCGCTGGCCGCGGCGCGGTCGACCGGGATCACGCCCAGCCGGCGCAGCAGGAAGCCCAGCCCCGGCACCCGGAACAGCGAGTCCTTGCCGAGGATGCGCAGGTCCAGGCCGACCGCCGCCTTGGCGCCGAAGGCCCACAGGCCGTCCCAGTTGGACGAGTGCGGCGCGCCGATCAGCACCAGCTTCGGGATGTTCGGGAACTCGCCGACCATGCGCCAGCCGCCGATGCGCAGGATGGTGCGCCCGATCCATCGGGTGAGGCGGTTGGGCTTCACCCGCGGCGCGTTGGGCGGCAGCGGGATGAGGATGTCGTCGTGGCGTTCGGGCGGGTGCTGCAAGGTCATTCGCTCCAGTCGCGGCGGCCGCGGCCGCGCTTGACGTCGGCGCGCACCCGCTTGTCGTCGAGCCGGCGCCGCTTGGCCGCGCGGGAAGGCCGGGTGGCGATGCGCGGCGCGGGCGCGCGCAGGCCGGCGTCGAGGAACGCCTGCAGGCGGGCGCGGGCGTCCTCGCGGTTGCGCTCCTGGGTACGGTAGCGCTGCGCGTTGATCACCAGCACCCCGGCGTCGGTGATGCGGCGGTCGCGCCGGGCCAGCAGGCGCTCGCGCACCGCCTCGTCCAGGGAGGGCGAGCGGGCGATGTCGAAGCGCAGCTCCACGGCGGTGGACACCTTGTTGACGTTCTGCCCGCCCGGCCCGCTCGCGCGCACGAAGCGCTCGACGATCTCGTCCTCGCCGACCGCGATCCCGTCGCTCATGCGCGCGGCCTCCGGCAGCGCGCGGCGATGCACGCGGGACGCGAGGCTCTTCGGCGGAGGGAGGATGGAAACGTCATGGCGACAGCATGGCGGACATGCATGGCAGGCATGCACGGCGAAATGGGCGAGCGGGGATTGTCGGGGCAGCGGCGGGCTGCGATCATGCTGCGCCGCAACATCGACCTCCGCATGACATTCCCGCCCGCGCCCGCTCCCTCCCGCCAGGCATCCGCGGACGCCTCCGGCGAGCGCGCGCCGGCCGACGATGCCCATTCGCCGGTCACCTCCGGCCCGCTGACGCCGCCACCCGATTCGGCCGGTACCGCCGCCGCGCGCCTGAGCAACCGCCACACGGCGGCCGAGGACTTTCAGGGCCTGCTGCTGGCCACGCTCATCGCCTCGCTCGGCCTGGCCGTGTTCGCCCACGGCGGGCTGATCATCGGCGGCATGGCCGGCGTAGCGCTGATGCTGCACCACACCCTGGGCTGGCCGTTCGGCGCCATGTTCATCCTGGTCAACCTGCCCTTCTACTGGCTGGCGCTGCGGCGGATGGGCTGGGAGTTCACCCTCAAGACCTTCGTCGCGGTGGCCGCGGTCGGCCTGCTCGCCGACCGCCTGCCGGACTGGGCGGGCTACGCGCACATGACCCCGCTGTACGCCGCGATCGTCGGCGGCGCCCTGACCGGGCTCGGCATCCTGTTCTTCATCCGCCACCGCGCCAGCCTGGGCGGGCTGGGCATTCTCGCGGTGTACCTGCAGCGCAGCCGCGGCTGGAGCGCCGGCAAGGTGCAGATGGGCTTCGACGCGGCGCTGATGGCCTTCGCGCTGCTGCTGTTCGAGCCGCGCCAGGTGCTGTACTCGGCGCTGGGCGCCCTGGTGCTGAGCCTGGTGCTGATGTTCAACCACCGGCCGGGCCGCTACATGGGCGTGTAAGCGCGATTTGACGCCGGGCCGGCCGCCGCCGAACATCGGGGGCTCCTTATGCCCGCAGGGAATGCCGTCATGCACTGTTACCTCCATCGCTTCGTCCTGCTCGCCGCCCTCGCCCTGGCGCCCGCCGCCGCCTTCGCCCAGCAGGCCACCGCCGCCCAGGTGGACCGGCTGATGGAGGTCATGCGCGCGCGCGAGACGGTCGATGCGATCCTGCCCCAGATCGAGCTGTCGCAGCAGCAGATGGTCGCCCAGCTCACCGCCGGCCAGCAGCTCGACAACGCCCAGAAGACGCAGATCGACCAGCAGGTCCGCCGCACCAACGCGCGCATCCGCGAGGCGCTGTCGTGGGAGCGCCTGCAGCCGCTCTACCGCGACATCTACACCCAGACCTTCACCGGCGAGGACGTGGACGCGATGATCGAGTTCTACTCCAGCGAGGCCGGGCAGAAGCTGCTCGACAAGATGCCGCAGCTGATGCAGAACACCATGGCCGCCGTGCAGCAGCTGGTGATGCCGATGCTGCAGGAGATGGAGCAGGACCTGCGCGGGCCCCCCCCCAAGACGTGTGTCCCGGCGCGCGCGGGCGGGGGGGGTCTTTTCCGATCCGGCGCGGTTGAAAAGCAATCGCGCGCGAGCGCGCTCCTACGGGGTCCCGAACAGCGCCAGCGCGCGGGCGAACTCGCCCGAGGGCGGCGCCTCGATCCGCAGGGACCGCCCGTCGGGGTGCCGGAACGCCAGCCCGGCGGCGTGCAGCAGCATGCGGTGGATGCCCCGCGCGCGGAACGCGCGGTTGTGGCGGCCGTCGCCGTGGCTGGTGTCGCCGATGAGGTGGTGCGAGGCGTGCTTGAGGTGGCGGCGGATCTGGCGGAAGCGCCCGGTCAGCGGGCGCGCGCGCAGCAGCGCGTAGCGCGAGGTCGGGAACGCGCCGGCGGGCACCGGCAGTTCCAGCGTCGCCAGGCGCACGAACTCGGTGATCGCCGGCTTCTTCTGCGGCTTGCCGGGCCCGCCGTCGAGCGGATGGTCGACGACGAACGCCGGCTCCGGCCAGCCGCGGCACACCGCCAGGTACTGCTTGTCGACCTCGCGCGACATCAGCTGCTCGCCCAGCGCCGCCGCCGCGGCACGGTCGAAGGCCACCAGGACGCAGCCGCTGGTGGCCCGGTCGAGCCGGTGCGCCAGGAAGACCGGGCGCCCGAACTGCGCGCGCAGGCGATCGACCAGGAAGTCGGCCTCGCCGCCGGTCAGGCGGCTGTCGTGCATGGCCACGCCGGCCGGCTTGTCGACCACCGCCAGCGCCTCGTCGGCGTACAGCACCGGGACCGCGCCCGTCGCCGGCACGCTCATGCCGGCCAGAGGCTCACCGGCCGCGGCGCGGCCACGCGACGAACCCGGCCCACAGCCCGGCCAGGCCGGCGATCCAGGCGGCCACCGGCACGCCGGCAAGCACGGGCCCGCCGGCGCCCAGCGCGTACAGCACCGAGGCCGCGATCAGCAGGCCCACGCAGAGGATGGCGGCGACCACCCGCCGCTGCAGCGCGTGCACGCTGGCGGCCAGCGCGGCGAGGTCGTGCGAGCGCATGCGCAGCTCGTGGCGGCCCTCGACCTGCTGCTTCAGCCACGCGTGCACCAGCGCCGGCATCTCCGGCGCGTGCGTGGCCAGTTCCGGCAGGCGGCGGCGGAACTCGCCGGCCAGCCGGCGCGGGCTGTAGCGCTCGCGCAGGATGTCCTCCAGCACCGGCCGGGCCACCGCCCAGATGTCGATCCGCGGGTCGAGCAGCCGGCCCAGCCCCTCGATCGACAGCAGCGTCTTCTGCAGCAGGATCAGCTGCGGCTGCAGCGTCAGCTCGTAGCGCTGGGCGGTGCGGAACAGCTTGCCCAGCACCTCGGCCAGCGAGATCTCCGACAGCGGGCGGGTGAAGTACGGCTCGCACACCGCGCGCGCGGCCGCCTCCAGCTCGTCGATGCGGATGTGCGCGGGCATCCAGCCCGCCTCCACGTGCAGCTCGGCGATGCGGCGGTAGTCGCGGTTGAAGATCGCCATGAAGTTCTCGGCGAGGTAGTACTGGTCCTCGCGCGAGAGCTGGCCGACGATGCCGAAGTCGAGCGCGATGAAGCGCGGGTCGCGCGCGCGCGCCGGGTCGGGATCGACCCAGATGTTGCCGGCGTGGGCGTCGGCGTGGAAGAAGTTGTCGCGGAAGACCTGGGCGTAGAACACCCGCACGCCGCGCGCGGCGAGCGCCCGGCGGTCGATGCCGGCGGCGTCGAGCGCGGCGATGTCGTCGCTGGGGATGCCGTGCACGCGCTCGAGGGTCAGCGCGCGCTCGGCGGTATGGCTCCAGATCACCTCGGGCACGTACAGCTCGCCCGACCCGTTCCAGTTGCGCCGCAGCACCGAGGCGTTGGCGCCCTCGCGCTGCAGGTCAAGTTCGGCGGCCAGGGTGTTCTCGATCTCGGCCACGATCTCGCGCGGGCGGATCTTGTCGGCGCTGGGGTGGGTGCGCTCCACCAGCGCGGCCACGCGGCGCAGCAGGGCGACGTCGGCGGCGATGCGCGATTCCACCCCCGGGCGCAGCACCTTGACCACGACCTCGCGCCCGGGGGCGCCGCCGGCGCCGTGCAGCGCGGCCGCGTGCACCTGGGCCACCGAGGCCGAGGCCAGCGGCCGGGTGTCGAAGCGGGCGAAGGCGACGTCGATGTCGCGCCCGAGCGCGCGCTCTACGATCTCGCGCGCGGTATCGCCGTCGAACGGCGCGACGCGGTCCTGCAGCAGCGCCAGTTCCTCGGCGACCGGCGGCGGGACCAGGTCGCGGCGGGTCGACAGGATCTGGCCGAACTTGACGAAGATCGGCCCCAGTTCCTCCAGCGCCAGACGCAACCGCACGCCCGGCGGCAGCGCGGCGATCTCGCGCGAGGCCCGCGGCACGAACGGCCGCATCAGCCGCAGCCAGCGCTCGGCCGGGGTGCCGGCCAGCAGGTCGTCGAGGCGGTAGCGGAGCAGGACGCGGCCGATGCGCAGGGCGCGCAGCGTCGCGCTCACGGCGCCGGGCCTTGCGCCGAAGCGCCGTGCGCGGAGGCCGAGGCGCGCAGCCGCCGCACCCGCGCGTCGAGCCGGTCCACGCCCTCGCGCAGCACGTCCACGTCGTCGAGGAAGGCCTCCAGCTCGGCGCGGCCGACCAGGTCGCGCGACTCCTCGGTGAGGAATTCCGCGCCGCTCTCGGCGAGGCTGCGGCCGGCCACGCGCGCGCGCCGCAGGGCGTTCGCCAGCGCATCGGCGATCTGCACGCCGAGCACGTCGCCGAACACGCTCGCGAACGGCCGCTGCCAGTCCGGGTCGAAGCCGCGCGCCAGGCCCTGCAGGCGCCGCGCCAGTTCGGCGTCGCCGGCGATGCGCACCCGCCCGGTCGCGGTGGCGCCGCGGCGCTGCAGGAACGGCAGCTGCCCGATCAGCCCGCCGAGCGTGCCGCGCACCGAAAGGTCCGGCTCCGCGCCGCCCGCGGCCGGGCCGACCCGCAGTCGCCCGCCGTCGACGTCGACCCGCAGCGACAGCGCGGGCGACTCGACCTCCAGCACCACGTGGCGGCCGTCGAGCGCGCGCAGCGCCTCGCGCGTGTCCGGATCGAGCGCGATCGCCCGGTTCAAGGCCTGTTCGAGCAGGCGCCCGGCGAGCGGCTTCCAGGCGAACGGGAAGGGAGAGGTGTCGGCCATGGCGGCATTGTAGCGGCGGCGCGCGCGCATCCGGCGGCGGCCCCGGAACGCGAAAAGGCCCGCCGGGGGGCGGGCCTTCGCGACGGCGAAGCGGCGTCGGCGGGGGTCAGACCCGTCGGCCGCGGATCATCGAGATCACCGCGAGCACCAGGAACACGACGAACAGGATCCAGGCGATGTTGGTCGCGGCGCCGGCGATGCCGCTGAAGCCGAGCACGGCGGCGATGATGGCGATGACGAAGAAGATGACGGCATAGCTGAGCATCGGAGCACTCTCCCAATCCGGCCGGAAATGGCGTGGCCCTATCGTGGTCCGGCCCCGGTGGTCAGCGGGTGAGGGCGGCGCGCGTTTCCCAGCTCGCCTTCAGCCGGGTGAGACCGTCGTGAATGCCGACCCGCGGCACGTAGCCGAAGTCGCGGGTGGCCGGCGCCATGTCGTACCAGTGGGTGGTCGCCAGCTGCTCGGCGAGGAAGCGGGTCATCGGCGGCTCGTCGCGGCGGCGCAGCAGCGGCCAGAGGAACTCGCAGGCCGCGCCCGCGGCATAGGCGACGCGGAACGGGATCGTCTTCTCCACGCGGGGCGCCCCGGCCGCCTCCAGCAGCGCGTTGACGATCTCGCGCACCTCCATCGGCTGGCCGTTGCTGATGAAGTAGGCGCGGCCGGCGCAGGCCGCGCCCGGCACCAGGTGGGCGAAGGCGTCCAGGTGGGCCTGGGCGGCGTTGTCGATATAAGTGGTGTCGATGCGGTTGCGGCCGTCGCCGACGAAGCGCAGGCGGCCGGCGCGCGCGCGCTCCACCAGGCGCGGCAGCAGCTGGTTGTCGCCCGGCCCCCAGATCAGCCGCGGCCGCAGCGCGACCGTCGCCAGGTCGGGGCCGTTCGCGGCGAGCACGGCTTCCTCGGCGACGCGCTTGGTCGCCGCGTAGGGGGCCTTGAGGCCCTCGCCGTAGGGCACGGTGTCGGCGGTGCCGCCTTCCACCGGATGGGTGGCGCGATGGGTGACGCTGGGCGTGGAGGTGTAGACCAGCCGCCCGACGCCCTGCGCGCGGCAGGCCTCGATCACGTTGCGGGTGCCGACGACGTTGGCCTGGTGGTAGCTGTCGAAGCTGCCCCAGGCGCCGGCCTTGGCGGCGTTGTGGAACACCGCCTCGGCGCCGCGCAGCGCCTCGCGCACGGCGGCGAAGTCGGCCAGGTCGCCGCGCACCTGCTGCACGCCGATGGCGTCGAGCTGCGGGTACAGGCCGCGGTTGAAGCTGACCACCTCGTGGCCCTGCGCCAGCAGCCCGCGGCACAGCGCCTGGCCGAGGAAGCCGCCGCCGCCGGTCACCACCAGCCTCATGCCGGCGCTCCCTGTGCGGCCGCACGCCGCCGCAGCCGCTGCGCGGCCCAGGCGGCGAGCTTCTCGCGGCCGATCTTGGCGTTGTGGCGGATGTCGACCGGGAAGCCGGGATGGAACAGGAACAGCGCGATGCCGGCGGTGTGCGCGTGCCGCGCGCCGATCTCGCGCAGCTCGGCGGCGATGCGGTTGCGCGCGGCGGCGTCGGCGCTGCCGCGCACCTCCACGCACAGCACCGGCGCCTGCGCCGGCGCCTCGCCGACCCCGACCAGCGCGGTGCGCGCCACCTGCGGATGGGCGTTGAACACCGGCTCCACCTGCTCGGTGTAGAGGGTGCCCTCGCGGGTGCGGACGCGATGCGACTTGCGCCCGCAGAACCACAGCCGGCCGGCCTCGTCGAACCAGCCGAGGTCGCCCATCCGGTGCACGACGCGCACGCGGCCGTCCGGCAGGGTCTCGGGGATCTTCGCCAGCCGGGTCTGTGCCTCGCGGTTGTAGTAGGCGTCGGTGACGGTGGGGCCGGCGACGGTGATCTCGCCGATCTCGCCGTCGGGCAGCACCTCGGCCTCCGACCAGTCGGCGATCGCGTCGTCGCGGGTGCGCACGATGCGCACCGTGTTGGGCGGCACCGCGCGGCCCACGCAGGTGCCGGCGCCGGCCTCGGTGCGCGCGCGCAGGGCGACCAGTTCGGCGCCCTCGATCACCGCCACCGGCAGGCACTCGGTGGCGCCGTAGGGCGTCCAGAAGCCGGCGTCGGCGGGCAGCAGCTCGCGCATGCGCGCGACCACGTCGCCCGGCACCGGCGCCCCGGCCGAGGTCACCCGGCGCAGGCCCGGCAGCGGCCGGCCGTACTCGGCCAGCACCCGCATCAGCGCCGGCGAGCCGAACAGCTGGTCGACCCCGAAGCGCTCGATCGCGCGATGCAGCTTCAACGGGTCGGCGGCGGCCGGACGGGTCGGGTCCATGTCGGGGATGATCGAGGTCAGGCCCAGCGCGGGGTCGAACAGCGCGAACGGCGGGAAGGTCGGCAGGTCCACCCCGCCCGGCGCCAGGCCGAAGGCGGCGCGCATCATCTCGATCTGGGCGACGAAGTGCTGGTGCCGGTACACCACGCCCTTGGGCACGCCGGTGGAGCCGCTGGTGAACAGGATCGCGGCCACGTCGTCGGGTGCGGTGGCGGCCAGCTGCGGCCCCGCGCCGGCGCCGGCGCGCTCCACCTCGGCCAGCGTGGCGTCCGCCAGCAGCCGCCGCGCGCCGGTGGTGACGCGCACCCGGGCCGAGCGCGCCCAGCCCAGCAGCGCGCGGGCGACGTGCGCGAGCGGGATGCCGACGAAGGCCTCTGCCTCGGCCTCGTCCAGGCACTGCCGCAGCGCGCGCTTGTCGATGCCCGGATCGACCAGCACCGGCACCGCGCCCGCCTTGAACAGCGCGAACATCAGCAGGAAGAACTCCGGCGTCGGCCGCACCATCACCACGGTGCGGGTCCCGCGCACCACGCCGTGGCGGGCGAGGCCGGCGGCGATGGCGTCGCTGCGCGCGTCGAGCGCGCCGTAGGTCAGCGTCACGTCGTAGGCGCCGGCGCGGCCGGGGCAGTGCATGGCGACCCGGTCGGCGCGTTCGGCGGCCAGGCGCGGCAGGACGGCGGCGATGTTGCAGGGGGCGTCGGGCGGGGGGGCGCCCGGGGCGAAGTCAGCGCTGCTCACCGCGACAGGATACCGCCCCCGCCGCGGCGGCAGGAGACCGCTTGCGGCCGCACCGGGGCGGCGTGGAGAATCTCGCGCCTCCATCCCACCCGCCACGCGGTCGCGCGCATGTCCCATCCGTGCCTGAGCTGCGGCGCCTGCTGCGCCCACTACCGCGTCGGCTTCCACTGGTCCGAGGCCGCGCCCGAGCTGGGCGGCCACGTCCCCGCCGCGCTCGCCGAGGTGCTCGACGGCCACCGGCTGGCGATGCGCGGCACCTGGGCGGAGCGCCCGCGCTGCATCGCGCTCGACGCCGAGATCGGCGTGCGCGCCTGCTGCACCATCCATCCGCTGCGGCCGAGCGTGTGCCGCGAGGTGCGGCCGTCCTGGGAGGATGCGCGCGGCCCCAGCCCGCAATGCGACCGCGCCCGCCTCGCCCACGGCCTGCCGGCGCTCGCCCCGGCCGACTGGGCGGCCGACCGGCGGATCGGGATCGAGGTGACGGTGCTGCCGGCCGCGCCGGCGGTCGCGACCGGACACGAGGCGCCGGCGGCGACGCTGCCGCTCGCCGGCTGAGCGGCGTCAGCCGGGCGCCGCGACCGGGTGCGCGTCGAGGAAGGCGCGGATGCGCGGCACCAGCAGCTCGTGCTTGTCCTCCAGCACGTAGTGCCCGGCGTCGTCCCAGGCCTGCACCTCGGCCTGCGGCAGCGCGGCGCGGAAGACGTCGAGGAAATGGCGGTCGAAGACGAAGTCCTTCAGCCCCCAGCCGATGAAGGCCGGCCGGTCCGCGTAGGACGGCAGCACGCGCCCGGCCGCCTCGAGCAGCGGCCAGGCCGCGTCCCCGGGGCCCAGAGGGATGTCCTGCATGAAGCGCACGGTGGAGATGCGGTGGGCCCAGGAATCGTAGGGCGCGACGTAGGCGCGGCGCACCGCGGCCGGCATGCGCCGCTCCACCCCCAGCCGCGAGGCGCCGGCGGCGAACGCGTTGAAGCCGCGGATCGCCAGCTCGCCCACCTTCCAGTCGCGGCCCAGCGCGATCTGCCAGGGCATGCGCTTGGCGGCCGGCATCGGGAACGCCGCGGTGTTGAGGATCACCAGCCGGCGCACCCGCGCCGGGTCCCGCAGCGCCCAGCCGAAGCCGATCATGCCGCCCCAGTCGTGCACCGCCAGGGTCACCGGCCCGTCGACGCCGAGGCCGTCGAGCACCGCGTCCAGGTCCTCGACCCGCGACTGCAGGGTGTAGCGGTAGTCGGCGTCGCCCGGCTTGTCGGACAGGCCCATGCCCATGTGGTCGGGCACGATGCAGCGGTAGCGGTCGCGCAGGCCGAGCACCAGATGGCGCCAGTAATAGCTCCAGGACGGGTTGCCGTGGACCATGACCACCGGCTCGGCGTCGCGCGGGCCCTCGTCCAGGACGTGCAGCCGCAGGCCCGGGCGTACCGCCAGGCGGTGCCCGGTAAAGGGATAGTCAGGAAGGTGCACAGCGGGCCGGATCGGTAACGTTGGCGTCCATTGTAAGGAATCTGCGCGACGTTGCCGGGCGTTGCGGCACCGTGCCCACCGCCTCCAGCTCGAGGTGACGGATACGATCATGTAGCTGAATCCACCATCGCGGCGGGAACGGTATGCTCGGCACGCACTGATCGTCCTGCACACGACGACGGATCGCCGTTGGCACGTTCCCCGCCGGGAAACGGATGTCGCGAACGCGCCTCCTCCGTACGCGCCGGATGTCCCGGTCGACCCGGGCCCCCGCCCGGACGCCACGTCGGTCCCCTCCAGGAGCCCCCATGTCCAACGCTCTCGAACGCGCCACCGCGGCCTGCGCCGAGGAACCGATCCACCTGTCCGGCGCGATCCAGCCGCACGGGTTCCTGATCAGCTGCGCGCTGCCGGATTGGACCATCCGCCACGTGTCGGCCAACATCGAGGAACTGACGGGCGCGGGACCCGAGGAGATGCTGCGCCACACCCTGCGCGAGTTCTTCACCGACGACCTCATCGGTCCGATCGCCGAGACCATCGGCTTCAGCGAGCCCGGGGCGGCGCCGCAGCGAGCGGTGGTCGGCAACCTCGGCCCGCTCGCGCAGCTGTGCGACGTCAGCGTGCACGCCGCCGACGGCCTGGTGCACCTGGAGATCGAGATCCAGCCTCGCAGCGCCGCCGTCGAGCGTTCGCCGACCGTGGTCGCGCAGGCCATGATCGCGCGGCTGGCCAGCGACAACGACGAGGACGACTTCAACCAGCAGGTGGCCGAGCAGGTGCGCCTGCTGACCGGCTACGACCGGGTGCTGGTCTACCGCTTCCGCCACGACGACGCCGGCGAGGTGGTCGCCGAGTCGCGCGATTCGGAGATGTCGTCCTACCTGGGCCTGCGCTACCCCAGCACCGACATCCCCGTGCAGGCGCGCGCGCTCTACCTGCGCAACCGCGTGCGGGTGATCCCGGACGTGTCCTACGTGCCGGTGCCGCTGGTGCCCGACCGCCATCCCGACGGGCGCCCGCTGGACCTCAGCCAGCACGCGCTGCGCAGCGTCTCGCCGGTGCACATGCAGTACATGCGCAACATGGGCGTGGCCGCGTCGGCCTCGGTCTCGATCATCTCCGGCGGCCGCCTGTGGGGCCTGATCGCCTGCCACCACCGCCGTCCGCGCCGGCTCTCGCCGGGCGTGCGCGCGGCCGCCGACCTGTTCGGCCTGTTCGTCTCCATGCGCGTGGCCGCGCGCGAGCAGCAGCGCGCGCTCGCCGAGGAAGAGGCCGCGCGCGGCGCGCGCGACACCCTGGCGCTGCGGCTGGACGCGGCACTGGACCCGCGCCTGGCCTCGACCGGCGAACTGGAGCTGCTGCGCCGCGCGATCGAGTCGGACGGGGTGGCGATGGTGCTGGACGAGCACTGGCATACCGCGGGACGCGCGCCCGACGCGCGGATGATGCCGCCGCTGCTGGAATGGGTCCGCCACCGCGACACGCCCGGGCCGGTCGCCACCCACCTGGCCAGCGACTGGAACCCCGACGGCGGCGCCCACGACGGGCTGGCCGGCGTGCTGGCCGTGCCGCTGGACGAGCAGGCCGGCGAATGGCTGTTCTTCTTCCGCTGCGAGGAACTGGAGGAGATCCGCTGGGCCGGCGCGCCCAGGGAACCGATGCAGCTCGACACGGCCGGCGAGCGGATCGGCCCGCGCGCCAGCTTCGCCGCCTGGCACGAAACGGTGCGCGGCCGCAGCGTGGCCTGGCGCGACGCGGACTTCCGCGCCGCGGAGCGGCTGTCGATGCTGCTGCGCGAGCGCTACCGCCGCGGGAGCGCGCGCTCGGAGGTCAGCGAGCTGCGCGCCTACCGCACCCGCACCGAGGTCCGCGACCAGCGCCAGCGCCTGCTGCAGCTGTCCGAACTGCTGGAAGGGCTGGTCCACGTGCGGCCCGACGACGCCGCCCGCCTGGCCGACCGCATCAGCGTCCTCGAGGCCGAGCTGCAGTCGCTGATCGCCAGCCGCGAACCGGCCGGCTCGCCCGGCTGACCGGCGCCCGGCCGACCCCGTCCGCGGCCCTTGGCAAAGGGCCGGCGGCGCCGCTACATTGCGCGCGCCTTCCCCCTCGGCGCCCCCATGCCTCCGCTCTCCCGCTCGTCCGCGTCCCGGCCGCTCAACCCGCTGGCGGCGCTCATCTTCAGTTCCCGCTGGCTGCAGCTGCCGCTCTACCTGGGCCTGATCGTCGCTCAGGGCGTCTACGTGTTCCTGTTCGTCAAGGAGCTCTGGCACCTGATCCACAGTGCCGCCAGCCTCAGCGAGCAGGCGATCATGCTGATCGTGCTGAGCCTGATCGACGTGGTGATGATCTCCAACCTGCTGGTGATGGTGATCGTCGGCGGCTACGAGACCTTCGTGTCGCGGCTGCGGCTGGAAGGCCACCCCGACCAGCCGGAGTGGCTGTCGCACGTCAACGCCAGCGTGCTCAAGGTGAAGCTGGCGATGGCCATCATCGGCATCAGCTCGATCCACCTGCTCAAGACCTTCATCGAGGCCAGCATGGCCGGCGGCCTGCCCCTGTGCGGCACCGTGGAGGCGCTGCAGGCCGCGCAGGCCTACGCCCAGCTCGGCGGCACCGCCAGCGCGCGCACCTGCACCACCTACACCCCGTCCGGGATCATGTGGCAGGCCATCATCCACGCCATCTTCATCCTCTCGGCCATCGGCATCGCCTGGACCGACCGGCTGATGCAGCACACCGCGAGCCGTCGCGAGCACCACGCCGAGTAGGCGCGCCCGCGCCGCTGCACAGCGAGCGGTGGAACCGGATCAAAGACCCAGATATCCCACCGCGACCACCCGGCGACGAGCGCGGGGCGGTCCCAGGCAACGCGCCATCGTCATGCGCTCGCCCGGACGTCGCCGCGCGAAAGCAACTCGAAGAGCGATCTGTTCACGTAGTAGTTGTTGCGCCCCACGCGCCGCTTCTCCAGCAAGCCATCCGCGGCCAGGAGATCGAGATAGCGCGTGGCGGTGACGCGCGATACGCCGAGCTCGCGCTGTACGAACTCGACGCGGGTGTACGGGTGGTTGAACAGGTTGTTGATCAGATCCTGGCTGTAGAACTTGTAGTCGGTGCGGATACGCTGCTTGGTGGCCTGCAACAGATCGCGTATGGCACGTACGGTCTCGACCGTTTCCGCAGCCGTGTTCGCCACCGCATCGAGCATGTAGATCACCCAGTCCTCCCATGCATCCTCGTCCCGTACGGCCTGCAGGCGTTGGTAGTAGGCGGGCTTGGTCCGGACGATGTGGCGGCTCAGATACAGCACCGGGATGTCCAGCAATCCTTCCTTGACCAGGTAGAGCACGTTGAGGATTCTTCCGGTTCTCCCGTTGCCGTCGTAGAACGGGTGGATGCTCTCGAACTGGTGGTGGATCAACGCCATGCGCACGAGCGGATCGACGGCGAACGGAGGATCGTCGTGGATGAACCGCTCCAGTTCGCCCATCAACCGAGCGACTTCGGTTGCATCCTGGGGCGGCTCGTAGACCACTCGACCCGCGATGTCGCGCAGGGCGGTACCGGGCAGCTTGCGGAAGCCGGCCTGGTTGCATTCGAGCTGTTCCTGTACGCCAAGGATCGTATTGAGGGTGAGCAACCCGGAATCGCGGACCTGCGCGTAGCCGGCGCGCAGGGCCTGCCGGTAGCGCAGCACTTCCTTGACGGCGATACCGGCCGCATCGGCCCGGTCTTCTTCGCGATAGACATCGTCCTGGGTCGTGACGATGTTCTCGATGGCAGAGCTGTCCCGCGCCTCCTGCAGGGTCAGGGTGCTGATCAGGATGTCCTGGTTGGGAATGCTGGCTGCAACGCCTTTCAGCTCCGCCAAATGGCGGCTGGCGACGTTCAAGCGCCTCAGGATCGGCGTTGCATCGAAGCGCTCCGGGCGAAGTCGCTGAAGGGGAAGCAACCCCATGCCCGCGCCCTCATGCAAAGAAATATGTGTTTTTTATACACATCAGAGCCGTTATGTTCAATCCAGGCCCGAATCGATGCATTTCGCAGCCCCGATGCGCCGGCTACCAGACCACCTCGGCCATCGAGCAGTTCAGGCCGGAGCCGATGCCCAGCAGGGCGACGCGGCTGCCCTTCTTGAGGCGGCCGTTCTCGCGCAGCTTGGACAGCACGATCGGCACCGAGGCCGGGCCGATGTTGCCGTGCTCGCCGAAGATGGTCATGACCTTCTTCGGGTCGATGTTGAAGGCCTTGATGAAGGCGGCGGTGTGCGCCTTGCTGACCTGGTGGATCACGAACTCGTCCAGTTCCTCCACCGCCCAGCCGAGCTTGGCCTTGGCGGCGATGAAGGTCTTCTGCGCCAGCTTGATGCCCTCGATCAGCAGCATGCGGGTATCGGTGACCATGCGGTCGAGGTTGCCGCGGCACAGAGTGTTCCACTCGGTGGCCGCGCGGGTCACGCCGCCCTTGTAGCGCGGCGCGCCGGGCGCCAGCTCGGCGCGCGCGAGCACCATCGCCGCGGCGCCGCAGCCCAGGGTCAGGGTGGCCAGCTCGTTGCGGAAGTCCTCCTCGGTGGCCTCCGGGCGCAGCAGGCGTTCGATGGTCTTCTCGTAGGCGAGGTTGGCGGTCTCGCCGTCCACCACCAGCGCGTAGTCGATCTCGCCGCGCTCGATCATGCGGCTGGCCACGTCCATGCCGTTGAGGAAGGCCAGGCAGGCGTTGGCGAGGTCGAAGTTCTGGCAGGTGTCGGACAGGCCGAGGTTGCCGCTGACGATGCTGGCGGTCGACGGCTCCAGGTAGTCGCGGCTGACCGAGGTGTTGACCAGCAGGCCGATGCGCGACGGGTCGATGCCGGCGTCCGCCAGCGCCTTGACCGCGGCCAGGGTGGCGGCGTCGGAGGCCTGGACCTCGTCGTCCCAGAGCCGGCGCTCGTGGATGCCGGCGATGTCCTGCAGCACGTCGATGCGGATGTCGAGGCGATCGAGGGTGGGCTTCAGGCGCGCGTTGATCTCGTCCGAGGACAGCCGCCGCGGCGCGTCGATGTGGGCGAGGCCGGCGATGGCGACGTGTTGGAACAGCATGGGCGCGGGACCGGAAGGCTGACAAAAGGTCACATAGGGTACCGGCTTCCGGCGTCCGCCGCTCGGCCCGCCGCCGGCGGGCCTGAATGGCCCCTCGGGACGGGCGCGGGTGACCGGGCCGCGCTCAGCCGCCGCAGCGCCAGGCCGCGAACCGCTGGCTGCCGCTCACCGGAGGGGACAGCGGATGCACGGTGTCGGCGCCGAGCCCGGGCGCCTCGTTGCGCGCCAGCGTCTCCAGTTCCTCGCGCACCCGCAGCTGGTTGCGCTCGACGAAGGCCACGCTGTGCTTGACCGACACCTCGACCTCGCCGCGCTTCTCGCAGCCGGTGGGCGCGGAGGCCGCCACGCGCACGGCGCTGGCGCCGGGCGCCATGTGGACCCAGGTGCAGCCGGAGACGCTCGCCGATGCCGCGAGCGCCAGCGGAAGGAGGAGACGGAGACGGGATTCGCGCATCGTGGCAACTCCGGACGGGTCGTGGACGGGGCCGCGCGGGCGGCCCGGGGAAAACGGGAGCGGGGCGCGCGCTCCGGCGCGCGTTCCCGCACGCCGGAGTACATAGCACGCCCCACCGGCGCCGCGCTGAACGGCGCCGCGGGAACTCAATCGGCGCGCGGCAGCGGGCGCCCGTCGGCATCGACCACGGTCACCTCGCCGAGTTCCAGCGCGCGCACCGGCGCCTCGATCTTCGACAGGTCGCCCACGATCACCCAGGTCAGCCGCTCCGGGTCGATCGTCGACGCCGACGCCCGCACCTGCTCCGGCGTCAGCGACTCGATCTCCGCCCGGCGCCGCACCACGTAGTCGTCCGGGCGGCCGTAGCGCACGATGCCGCCGATCTCCGACAACACCGCGCTCGCGGTCTCGTAGGAACCGGGCAGCCCGCGGATCTCGGCGGCCTGGATCTTGGCGACCTCGTCGGCCGTCGGCGGGCGCTCGCCGCCGGCGTACTCGGCGATCTCGCGGCGCATCTCCGCGATCGCTTCGGCGGTCTTGTCGATCTGCACCGGCGCCAGCGCGATCCACGGCCGCGGCCCGAGCGCGCCGACGGTAGTGGTGAACGCACCGTAGGACCAGTGCTTGTCCTCGCGCAGGTTCATGTTGAGGCGCGAGGTGAAGGTGCCGCCCAGCACCGCGTTGGCGATGCCGAAGCGGGTCGCGCCCGGGTCCTTGCTCGACGGCACCAGCTGGCCGACGAAGAGGTTGGCCTGCACCGCGCCGGGCTGGTCCATCAGGTACACCCGCGGCGCGGCCGGGCGTTCCACCGCGCCCACGGCGGCCGCCACGGGCGCCTCGCCGCGGCCGCGCCAATCGCCGAAGTGCCGCTCCAGCGCGGGCACGATCTCGTCCAGGGTGGTGTCGCCCACGACGATCAGGGTCGCGTCCTCCGGCCGCACCCAGTCGCGGTGGAAGGCGACCAGCTCGTCGCGGGTCAGCGCGGCGATCGAGTCCTCGGTGCCGGTGCCGCTGAGCGGGATCGCATAGGGATGGCCCTCGCCGTAGAGCAGCGGCGGCAGCACGCGCAGCGCCGCGCTGTTCGGGCGCGCCTTCTCCTGCCGGATGCCGGCGATCCAGGTCGCCTTGACCCGGTCGATCTCGGGCTGGTCGAAGCGCGGCGCGCGCACCATGTCGGCGAACAGCGCCAGCGACGGGTCGAGGTGCTCCTTCAGCGCCGAGAGGTAGGCGCTGCCGCCGTCGAGCGAGGCGCCGGAGGACAGCACCGCGCCCAGCGACTCCGCGCGCTCGGCCAGGGCCAGCGCGCCGTAGTCGCCCGCGCCCTCGTCGAGCATCGCCATCGCGAAGCCCGAGGTGCCCAGGCGCCGGCCCAGGTCGGCGGCGTAGCCGCCGCCGAACTCGTAGCTCAGCTGCACCACCGGGATGTCGCTGCGGCGGGCGAGGACGAGCCGGGTGCCGTTGGACAGCTGCGTGCGCTGCAGTTCGGGGAAGCGCAGCTCGGGGAAGCTGTCCGGCACCGGCACGCCGCGGCTGCGGTCGACCTGCGGCGCGGCCTGCGTGTACTTCGGATCGGGCGCCGGCAGTTCGAACGGCGCCGGCGCCACCGCCGGTTCCTCCGGGATCTCGCGGCGTTCGCCGGGCAGCACGGTCAGCACGTGGTCGCCCGAGGACAGCCAGGTGCGGCCGGCCTCGGCCACCTGCGCCGGGGTGGTGGCGGCGACGGCCTGCAGCGAGCGGCGGAAGCAGCCGGGGTCGCCCTCGTAGACGGTGCATCCGGCCAGCGCGTCGGCCTTGCCGCCGAAGCCGCCGATGCGTTCGATGCCGCGCACGAAGCCGGCGCGCACCGCGGTCTGCGCGCGCTCCAGTTCCTCGGCGGTCGGGCCCTGCGCGATCAGGCGGTCGAGCTCCTCGTCGATGGCCGCCTCGACCCGCGCCGGGTCGACGCCGTCGCGCACGTTGGCGATGACGACGAAGCGCGAACCCAGCTGGCCGCCCGAGGCCATGGCGCTGACGCTGTCGACCAGCCGATCCTGGTGCAGCAGCCGCCGGTCCAGGCGCGAGGCGCGCGCGCCGCCCAGCACGTGGGCGAGGATCTGCAGCCGGTCGAGATCCGGGTTGCCGACCTCGGCCACGTTCCAGACGCGGTAGATGCGCGCCTGCGGCACCTTGTCCTCCAGCGTGCCGCGCGTGGTGGCCTCGCGCCTGGCCACATCCACCGGCGGCTGCGCCATCGTCGGCCCGGCCGGGATGTGCCCGAAGTAGCGGGCCACCTTCTCGCGCGCGGTGGCCGCGTCGATGTCGCCGGCCAGCACCAGCACCGCGTTGTTGGGGCCGTACCAGGCGCGGAACCACTGCCGCACGTCGTCGAGCGTGGCCGCGTCCAGGTCGTTCATCGAGCCGATGACGCTGTGGTGGTACGGATGCCCTTCCGGGTACAGCGCCTTGCCCAGCACCTCCCACACCTGGCCGTAGGGCTGGTTCTGCCCCTGCCGCTTCTCGTTCTGCACCACGCCGCGCTGCTCGTCGAGCGCGGCCTGGTCGACCGCGCCCAGCAGGTGGCCCATGCGGTCGGACTCCATCCACAGCGCCATGTCGAGCGCGCTGGTGGGCACGTTCTGGAAGTAGTTGGTGCGGTCCTGGTTGGTGGTGCCGTTCATGTCGGTGGCGCCGACCCGCTCGAACGGCGCGAAGAACTCGCCGTCGTGGTGCTCGGAGCGCTGGAACATCAGGTGCTCGAACAGGTGGGCGAAGCCGGTGCGGCCGCGCGGCTCGTCCTTGGAACCCACGTGGTACCAGAGGTTGACCGCCACGATCGGCGCCTTGCGGTCGGTGTGCACCACCACCTGCAGGCCGTTGGGCAGGGTGAAGGTCTCGTAGGGAATGTCGACCACGACCTCCGGCGCCGGCTGCGCGAGCGCCGCGGCCGGCAGGAAGCCGGCGCCGAGCGCCAGGCTCAGCGCGCAGGCGATCGCCGCGGTGCGCAGGCGGCGGATGCGCGGGCGCGCGGGCGGGAAGACGATCGACATGAAGCTCTCCTTGGCGCGAGGCCGAGCATGAACAGGCGGTCATCGTAGCGCCCGCGGTCGCCGCGGACACTAGGCCACAAGTCCCGTGCGCCGCGGCGACGCCCCGCGCACGCGCGGCCGGTGCACACTGTGCCCATGGACCGACCCCGCACCGCTCTCGTCACCGGCGCCAATCGCGGCCTCGGGCTGCAGTTCGCCCGCCAGCTGCTCGCGCGCGGCGACCACGTGGTGGCCGCCTGCCGCACGCCCGGCAAGGCGACCGCGCTCAACACCCTGGCCGGCGAGCATCCCGGCCGCCTGCACGTGCTGCCGCTGGACGTGGCCGCGCCGAAGTCCCACGCCGAGCTGGTGCGCGAGCTGCCGCTGGTGCTGGACGGGGAGGCGCGCATCGATCTGCTGGTCAACAACGCCGGCGTGCTGCATTCCGGCGAGCGCTTCGGCCACCTGGGCCTGGCCAACCTGGAGGACAGCTTCCGCACCAACGCCGCCGGGCCCTACCTGCTGACCCAGGCGCTGGCGCCGCGGCTGGCCGACGGCGCGCGGGTGGTGAACCTCTCCTCGCGGCTGGGCGCGATCGGCCTGACCACGCGCTTCGGCACGCCCAGCTACGCGATCAGCAAGGCGGCGCTGAACATGGCCACCGTGCTGCTGGCGCAGGCGCTGGCCGAGCGCGGCATCGTGGTGGTGTCGGTGAGCCCGGGCTGGGCGCGCACCGACATGGGCGGCGCCGATGCCGAGGTGGCGCCGGAGGACGCGGTGGCCGGGCTGCTGGCCCAGATCGACCGGCTCGCCCTCGACGACACCGCCAGCTTCCTCGACTGGCAGGGCGCGCCCGTCCCCTGGTGACCGCTCCGCGCCGGCGTGCGCCGGCCTTCGCGCGATCCCCATAATCGGGCGATGTTCGACGTCCTGCTCTACCAGCCCGAGATCCCGCCCAACACCGGCAACGCGATCCGGCTGTGCGCCAACACCGGCGCGCGGCTGCACCTGGTCGCGCCGCTCGGCTTCTCGCTCGAGGACCGGCAGCTGCGCCGCGCCGGCCTGGACTACCACGAGTACGCCAGCGTGCGCGTGCACGATTCACTGGAGGCCGCGCTCGCGGCGGTGCGCCCGGCGCGGCTGTTCGCGCTGTCCACCCGCAACAGCGTGCGCTACGACGCGCCGCGCTTCGCCGCCGGCGACGCCTTCCTGTTCGGCCCGGAGACCCGCGGCCTGCCGGACGCGGTGCTGGCCCAGGTGCCGGACGGGCAGCGCCTGCGCCTGCCGATGCGGCCGGGCAACCGCAGCCTCAACCTCTCCAACGCGGTGGCGGTGGTGGTGTTCGAGGCCTGGCGGCAGCTGGGCTTCGCCGGCGGGGGCTAGGGCCTGCGCGCCTGCGGCTACATCAGCAGGCAGTCGATCCCGTCCAGCGCGATGTGGATCAGCAGGCCGGTGCCCAGCCAGCGCGTGCGCGGCACCAGCGCCAGCACCCCGTAGACCCCGATCGCCGGCAGCGTGTGCAGCGGGTGGAAGCCGATGCTGCAGCGCCCGGGCGCGTAGACCGGATCGGCCAGCAGATGGTCGAGGTCGATCAGCCAGCCGGCCAGCATCCATGCCGCGGCCCGGCGCCACTGCGCCGGCCAGGCCAGGCGCGCCACGGCGATCGGGACCAGCAGGTGCAGGACCAGGTGCAGCAGCGCGCGGAGTTCGAGATCGGACATGGGGCGGCTCGGTCGCATTGTCCCATCTCCGCACGCGCACAGGCTCCGGATTGCGGCAAGGGGACATGAACGCGAAGCAAAAGTTCCTGTACCCGCCGGTTCATTCTTCAGGGGAGGTTGTCCCGGCCCGCGCAGAATGCTTCGGCCGGCCCGGGTGGTGCGTGTGCCGTTCAGCTCATGAATCGCACTCCCTCCCCCTCCCTCGCCACCCGGGCCGGCCCCGATCTCAAAAAAACATAAAGACCGAGGCTCCCCGAATGACCCGTATCCACCTCTCCCTGATCGCCGCCGGCCTGCTGGCGGCGCTGCCGCTGGCCGCGTCCGCGCAGTCGGCGTCCCCGCTGTCCTACAACTACGTCGAGGGCGGCTACGCGGCCACCAACAGCGACCTCGACGCCGACGGCTTCGGCGTCAACGCCTCGGTCGCGTTCCATCCGAACTTCTCCGTGTTCGGCGGCTACCAGAACCAGGAGATCGACGACACCAACGTCGACTTCGACCAGTGGCGCGTGGGCATCGGCTACAACCACGGCATCTCGCCTAACGCCGACCTGGTCACCCGCGTGGCCTACGAGAAGTTCGACGCCGGCCGCGACGTCTGGGGCCAGCGCATCGACCCGGACGGCTACAGCGTCGAGGTCGGCCTGCGCGGCGCGCTGGCGCCGAGCTTCGAGGGCTACGCGCTGGCGGGCTACGAGGACTACGGCAGCGACTACGACGACGACTTCTACGGCCGCCTCGGCGCGCAGTGGAGGTTCACCCCGAACTGGGGCCTGTCCGGCGACGTCAAGTTCTCCGGCGGCGACACCCAGTGGTTCGTCGGCCCGCGCTTCACCTGGTAGCGCGGCCCAGGAGCAAGTCCCGCGGCGTCCTCCCTGCGCCGCGGTCGCGTCGCACCGCACTCTCTCTCCCCCGGATGCGCGACGCTGGACCCGGCCCGAAAGGGCCGGGTCTTTTTTTGCTTCACCCTGACGCCAGCCCGGTACTTCGCTGCCCCGCGCCTCGTCCCGCTAGGGTGCGCGTCCTTGCAGGAGCGCGCCGGCGCGCGACGGAGTTCGCGGCGCAGGCCCGGTCGCGCGCGAGCGCGCTCCCACGCAAGCGTGGGGTTCTTCGCCAGTCCCCGATTCGGAGCGGAACATAACAAGCACATCCGCCCCGCAGCCTCGCGAGCCGCCGTAGGAGCGCGCTCGCGCGCGACCGAATTCGCGGCGCAAGCAGGTCGCGCGCCAGCGCGCTCCTACGCAAGCGGGGTTGCGTCGCCCGGTCCCCAATTCGGAGAGGCACGCGCCGGCGTGAGGGCGGCCGCGGTCCGGGCGGTCGCGCGCGCGCCTGGCGATGGCGCGCCTGCCGGCAGGAGGCACCGGGGGTCGAGATCCCGCGACCGGGGCGACGCGGTGCCGATCGCCTGCCGCCTCGGAAAACGCGGCTAGGCGCTGGCCGCCTTGTTCCGGCGCTCCATCACAAGCAGGGTCGAGGTCGCGCTCGCGTAGCTGCGCCCGTCGGCGTCCTTCAGCACCGCCTCGGCGAAGGCGGCACGCCGCCCTACGCTGATGACGCGACCTTCCGCCCGGAGCGGGCCGGTGTCGATCGTGATCGGCCGCAGGTAGGAGACCTTCAGCTCCAGCGTCGTGTAGGCCTGGTCGGCCGACAGCTTGGAATGGACGGCGCATCCGCAGGCGGAATCGAGCAGCGTTGCGGCATATCCTCCGTGGACCGTGCCGATCGGATTGTAGGCGTGCACGCCGGGCGTGCCGGCGAAGACCGCCCATCCATCGCCCGCTTCGACGAACTTGAAGTCGAGCGAATCGCCGATCGGTGGCCGCCCTCCGGCTGCGAGCAGCGCCTGCAGGGTCTCGAGCCCGGAAAGGCCGGGAGCGATTTCATCCACGAGATTCACTGTCGTTTCTCCAAGGCGAGCCGGCGCAGGATCGCGGACCGGCTTCGGGCCAGCATCGCGTCCGAGCGCGGGCGGTCCAGCTCCGCGCGCGCGAGGACCATTGCGCCGATGACCTCGGCCACGCACGACGATGCCTCGCGTTCGGCATCGGAGCGGCCGAGCGCCGCCAGATGGCGCGCGACGTGTGCGGTCATCGTCCTCGCCCCACCGGCCAGGCGTTCCCGAACATCCGCCGGAAGCCGCGGCGCGTCGGCCGCCAGGAAGGGCAGCGGACATCCGCCTTCGCGCGTGTCGCGGTGACCGGGCGAGAGGTAGTAGTCGACGAATCTCGCCAGCGCGTCGCTCGGGGCCTGTCCCTCGTCGCGCAGCATGGCGAACGGGCTGTCGGCGAACATCCGCTCGACGGTTGCACGCAGGAAATCGTCCTTGGACCGGAAGTGCGCATAGAAGCCCCCGTGCGTCAGGCCGGCATCGGCCATGACGCGCGCCAGCGCCAGGCGCGCCGGGCCGCGCTCGCGCACGTGCTTCGCCGCCGCCTCCAGCACGCGATCGCGGGTGGCCTGCTTCTGGTCCGGGCTGTAGCGCATACGCTTCCCTCTTTATATTACGAACATAATATAAAGGCCCGGCAGCGTCAACGCAGCGGCCGCTGGCGACCGCCCGTTCGGCCGACCGGACCGCTCAGCCGAACAGCTTGCTCGGGTACTCGGACTTGCGCTCGCGCGCCATCAGCCGGGCCAGGCCCTCGGCCGGGGTGATGTCCCCGTGCAGCACGTCGCGCACGTTGGCGGCGATCGGCAGTTCCACGCCGTGGCGGTCGGCCAGGCGCATGACCTCGTCGGCGGTCTGCACCGATTCCACCACCTGCCCGATCTCGCGCACTGCCTCCTCCAGCGGCTGGCCGCGGCCGAGCGCGAGGCCCAGGCGGCGGTTGCGGGACAGGTCGCCGGTGGCGGTCAGCACCAGGTCGCCCAGGCCCGCCAGCCCCATCAGCGTCTCGGGGCGACCGCCCATGGCGAGGTTCAGGCGCAGCATCTCGTTGAGGCCGCGGGTGATCAGCCCGGCGCGGGCGTTGAGCCCGAGGTCCATGCCGTCGGCCACGCCGGTGGCCACCGCCAGGACGTTCTTCATCGCACCGCCGAGCTCGGCGCCGCTCATGTCGGTGCCGGTGTAGGCGCGGAACGCAGGACCATGCAGCACCTCGGCCACGCGCTCGGCGAAGGCCTCGTCGCGGGCGTGCACGGTCAGCGCGGTCGGCAGGCCGAGCGCGACCTCCTTGGCGAAGGACGGACCGGTCACCACCGCCAGCGGCACGCCCTCGCCCAGCACTTCGGCGGCGACCTCGTGCAGGAAGCGGCCGGAGCCGGGCTCGAAGCCCTTGGTCGCCCAGGCCACGCCCGCATCGGCCGGACGCAGCGGCGCGATCGCGCGCAGGGTCTGCGCGAAGGCGTGCGAGGGCACCACCACCAGCACCAGGCCGGCGCCGGCTAGCGCCGCGCCCAGGTCGGCAGTCGCGCGCAGCGACGGGGGCAGGGCGATGCCCGGCAGGTAGCGGGCGTTGACGTGCTCGCGCTCGATGGCCTCCACCGCGTCCGCGTCGCGCCCCCACAGCACCGTCGGGACGTCGTGGCGGGCGATCAGCGCGGCGAGCGCGGTGCCCCAGGAGCCCGCTCCCAGGACCGCGACGTGCGGTCGCGGCGACATCGGTCAGGCGTTGCCGACCGTCTCGTTGCTGTCGTCCTGTCCCTGCGCGGCGCGCTGGCGCAGGCCTTCGGCGTAGAGCGCGTCGAAGTTGATCGGCTGCAGCAGGAACGGCGGGAAGCCGCCGGCCTGGATCAGCTCGCCCAGCAGCTGGCGCGCGTAGGGATAGAGCACGTTCGGGCACTGGGTGCCCAGCATGGCGTCGAGCACGTTGGCCTCGAAGCCGACCAGGCCGAACACGCCGGCCTGCTGGACCTCGGCGACGTAGACGGTGTTGCCCTCGCCCAGCGAGCAGGTGAGGGTGATCTGCAGCACCACCTCGTAGGCGCTCTCGCCCACGCGCTGCACGCGCTGGTTGAGGCTCATGTTGAGCTGCGGCTGCGCCTGCTCGTTGAAGATCTGCGGCGCCTTGGGCGACTCGAAGGACAGGTCGCGGACGTAGATCTTCTCGACGGTGAACTGCGGGCCGTTCGCCTGGGCGGGGGCGGCGGCGCCGTTGCCGTTGGCGGGCTGTTGGTCGGACATGACGGACTCCAGCTGGAATGCGGTGATGGTTCGGGATTATGGCACCGCGCGGGCGCGGGGCCCGGCGGCCGGGCGCGGGCTAGCCGCGGCCGCGCTTGAGCGGCAGGTCGGCCTGCTGCCAGGCGCCGATGCCGCCCTCGAGCACGTAGACCTGCTCGAAGCCGGCCTTCTTCAGCCGCTTCGCGGCGCCGTTGGCGGTCTGCCCGGTCTTGCAGACCAGCACCACCGGCAGCGACCGCGCCGCGGCGAGCTGCTTGTTCTCGGGATCGAACTGGCTCATCTGCACGCTCTTCGAGCCGGGGATGTGGCCCTTCTCGAACTCGGCGATGGGGCGCAGGTCGACCACCAGGGCGTTGTCGCGGTTGACCAGCGCGGTCAGTTCCGCCGGCCGCAGCGACTTGAAGCCGCGCACCAGGCGGTTGATCTCGGTGTACGCCAGCGCCAGCGTGATGCCGGCCAGCGCCATCGAGAGCATGGGGTTGCGGCCGGCGAAGGCCAGCAGTTCTTCGAGGGTCACGGGATCGGGCAGGCGGAGCGGGGCGGCGATTGTCGCCCACCCCGGGGCGGGGCGCAAAGCGGGGCCGGCGCCCTCGCCGCTACTCGCCCGCCCAGAAGTCCGGCAGGCCGCTGCTGAGCCACCAGCGGCCCGCCTCGGCGTCGTAGCGCCAGGCCTCGGTGTAGCGCACCGTGCGCTCGGCCATGGTGTGCTGGTTGATCACCCCGATCTGGATCTCGCGCACCGCGGTGTCGGCATCGGCCTGCGCCGCCAGCTCGCGATAGCCGGAGACGCGGATCTGCCCGTAGCGCTGGAATTCCAGGTCGCTCATCGGCCGCGCCTCGCGCACCTGGGGATCGACGAGGTTCCAGGCGCCCTCGAAGTCGCCCCAGCGGATCGCCGCCGAATACGCGTACTGCTGCCGCTCCAGCGCCTCGGTCCGCTTGCCGCCGGTGGCGCAGCCCGCCAGCAGCAGCGCCGCCAGCGCCAGCGCCGCCACCCATCCGATCCGTCCGCGCATCGCGCGCTCCCCTGCCGTGGTCCCGGCCCGCATGGTAGACGCCGCGGCGCTCAGCCGGGAAGCGACGGCGTGCGCAGGATCGCGGCATAGCGCAGCCGGCCCTGCGTCGCCACGCCGCCCTCGGGCAGCGGCACCGTGGCCTGGACCGTCGCGCGGGCGCGGCCGCGCGCGCGCAGGGTGGCGATGAAGGACTGCCAGGAGGCGTCGTCGTCCAGCCGCGCCTCGGCGACCAGGTCGGCGAACAGCGGCGCGCGGTAGCGGACTTCGCTGTCGGCGACGAACACGTCGGCGTCGAGGCCGGCCGCCTCGACCTGCAGCGTCACCAGGCCCCAGGCCGCCAGCGTCATCAGCGAGGCCAGGCTGCCGCCGAACGCGCAGCCCTTGTCGTTGACGTGCACCGACAGCGGCGCCGCCAGCGCCAGCCGTTCGCCGTCCCAGTCGCGCACGCGCAGGTCCATCGCCGCGGCGGGCGGCATGCCCGCGTAATGGGCCTCGAGCCGGCGCAGCGCGTCGGCGTCGGCGGGGGATCGGTCGTCGGTCATCGGCATTCCTGTGGGGAGGACGGCATCGCTTGCGGGCGCCGGGCGGAACGACGAAGCTGCCCGGCATGCCGCGCACCCCCGTCTCCCGCAGGCCCGAGAGGGCGGCATCCTACGTGATCTCGCTGCGGCCCGCCGGCGACCATGCGGCGATGCGCCGCGCCGCCGCGCGCCGCGGCCTGGGCACGATCGCGCTGTCGCCCTGGCGCATCGCCGCGCGCGACGACGACGAGGCGCGCCGGGCGCTGGCGGCCGCGCTCGACGCGCCGCTGGCGGTATTCACCAGCCCGCCGGCGGTGCGGGCGGCCGCGGCGCTGATGCCCGCGGCGCTCGCCGCGCCCGGCCGCGTCCGGATCGCGGTCGGCGCGGGCACCCGCGCCGCGCTCGAG
>NZ_JAIWPR010000002.1 GCF_021191635.1 Alterluteimonas quercicellularis | reverse complement strand
GGCCGTGTGCGCGGCCGGCACGTCGACGGCCGGTGGCGCCGCAGGCGGCATGGACGGGTCGGCCAGCGCCAGCGCGGCCAGCCCGGGGGGCGGCCACGGTGGCTGCGCCGGCGGGGCGGGCTGCGCCGCGGCCGCGGGTGGCCCTTCCGGTTCGGTCTCGTCCGGCGCGGGGTCGGCCCGCGGCGAACGCTGCGGGGCGTCCACAGGGTCGCCATCGCCGCCCCCGGCCTCGTCGGCAGGCGCCTGCCGCCGCGCGAGCGCGCGGGCGAAGCCGTCGTCGCCGGAGGCGGGCGCGTGGGCGGCGCGCGGTGCGGGGCCCACGGCGGCGACAGCGGACGGTGCCACCGGCGTCACGGGCCGGCGCCCTCGGCGGCCAGCGCCGCCAGCCGGGCGCGCCGCGCGCCCAGGTCGTCGAGCTCGCGCTGCGAGCGGCGCTCGTCGACCTGGCGTTCCTGCGCGCGATAGCTCGCGGCCAGCTGTTCCAGCACCTGCTTGTCGCGGCTGGCCAGCAGCAGCCGGCCGCGCTCCACCTCGACCGTCTGCCGGCTGTGGTCCACGGTGCGGCTCTGCTGCTCGACCGCGTTCTCCAGCCGGTCCAGGAACGCGCGGCGGTTGGCGAGCTGGGCGGGGCTGGTGGCGGCGAGCTGGCTCTGCGCGTACTCGTCGGCGTAGCGGCGCAGTTCCTCCAGCCGCGCCTCGTGCTGGGCCAGCGTGCGCTGGCGCTCGGCCAGCGCGCGCGCGATCGCGTCCTCGTGGTCCTGGGCGCGGCTCAACAGCGGGTCGATGCGGCGGGACTGCTTCATGCGTCGGGCTCCTCGGGATGCAGCAGGCGCTCGAGCGCCTGGCGGCTGTGGTGCAGGTCGGCGGCGCGGGCGACGTCCTGGCCCAGGAAGCCGACGATCTCGGGCCAGCGCGCCAGCGCCTCGTCGACCACCGGGTCGCCGCCACGCTGGTAGGCGCCGATGGCGATCAGGTCGCGGTTGGCGTTGTAGGCGGCGACCAGGCGCCTGAGCGCGCG
Source organism: Alterluteimonas quercicellularis (assembly GCF_021191635.1). Taxonomy (GTDB): domain Bacteria; phylum Pseudomonadota; class Gammaproteobacteria; order Xanthomonadales; family Xanthomonadaceae; genus Luteimonas; species Luteimonas quercicellularis. Next base: position 343,900 of record NZ_JAIWPR010000002.1, on the reverse strand, counting down.
GATGCGCTCGCGCCAGGTCTCGTCGGCGATCTCGGTCACCACGCGGCTGACCGACGATTCCACGTCGATCGCCGGGTACAGGCCGGCGTCGGCGATCCGTCGCGACAGCAGGATGTGGCCGTCGAGGATCGCGCGCGCGGCGTCGGCGATCGGGTCCTGCGGGTCGTCGCCCTCGGTGAGCACGGTGTAGAACGCGGTGATCGAGCCGCGGCCCTTGGCGCCATTGCCCGCGCGCTCCACCAGCGCCGGCAGGCGCGCGAACACGCTCGGCGGGTAGCCGCGGGTGGTCGGCGGCTCGCCGACCGACAGGCCGATCTCGCGCTGCGCCTGCGCGAAGCGGGTCAGCGAGTCCATCAGCAGCAGCACGTTCAGGCCCTGGTCGCGGAACCACTCGGCGATCGCGGTCGCACGGTAGGCGCCGTGCAGGCGCGTCAGCGGCGGGCGGTCGGCGGGTGCGGCGACGACCACCGCGCGGCGCAGGCCCTCCTCGCCGAGCGTGGTCTCGACGAAGTCGCGGACCTCTCGGCCGCGCTCGCCGATCAGGCCCACGACGATGACGTCGGCGGCGGTGAAGCGGGTCATCATGCCCAGCAGCGTCGACTTGCCGACGCCCGAGCCCGCGAACAGGCCGACGCGCTGGCCGCGGCCGATCGGCAGCAGCGCGTTGATCGCGCGCACGCCCACGTCCAGCGGCTGGGTGATCGGCTCGCGCGCCAGCGGGTTGATCGAGACGGCCGCCATGCCGGTCGTGCCTTCGGCGCGGATGGCGCCCTTGCCGTCGAGCGGCACGCCGTCGCTGTCGACGACGCGGCCGAGCAGGCCCTCGCCGACCTCGACGCCGCCGCCGCGGCGGCGCACCGGCACCACGCGCGCGTTCGGCAGCAGGCCGTGCAGCTCGGCGCTGGGCATCAGCGAGGTGCGCTCGCCGGCGAAGCCGACGACCTCGGCCTCGACCCAGCCGCCGTCGGCGACCTCGACCCGGCAGGTCGCGCCCATCGGCGCCTCGCAGCCGACGGCCTCCAGGGTCAGCCCGACCGCGCGGCGCAGGATGCCTTCGCGGATCAGGCCGCGGCCGGCGGCGGGGTCCGGGCCGGTCGCGTCCAGGCGCGCGGCCAGGCGCAGGTTGCGCGCGGCCAGCCAGTCGGCGGGGTCGGCCGCGGGCAGGGTGGCGGCCGCCCGCCCGTCGGTCTGCGGCAGGGCTGCGCTCACGCGCCCGCCCCGGCGCGGCGCAGCACGGTCTCGATCGCGCCGCGCAGGCGCGCGTCCAGGCTGCCGTCGATGCGCACGCTCTCGGCGTGCACGCGCAGGTCGCCGCGCGCCAGCGCCGGGTCCGGCGACAGGCGCGTAGCCGGCGGCAGCGCCAGCAGCGGCGCGAGCGCGGCGATGTCGTCGGGATGCAGCCGCACCTCGACCTCGCGCGCGGCGCCGCCCACGGCCTCGACCGCCTCGGCCACCAGTTCGGCCAGCAGGCCCGGATCGGCCTCGTAGGCGCGGCCGACCAGGCCGCCGGCGATGCGCGCGGCCAGCTCGCCCAGCGCGGCGACCACCTCGTTCTCCAGCCGCGACAGCGGGCGCGAGAAGTTGTCCAGGATGCCCTCGATCTGCGCGGTCAGGCGGCGGATCTCCGCCTGGCCCTGGGCCAGGCCCTCGGCATGCCCGCGGGCCAGTCCTTCGGCCAGCCCTTCCTCGCGCGCCTCCTCGCGGATGCGCTCGATCTCCTGCAGCGAGGGCGGGCGCGGCAGCTCGGCCGCTGCCGCCTCGGGCGTCGGCGCGGGCGCGTCCAGGGCCGGCGCGAGCCAGCGCACCGCGCTCATACCAGCTCCTCGGCGCCGCCACCGCCCAGCGCGATCGCGCCCTCGTCGGCCAGCCGCCGCACGATGCCCAGGATCTCCTTCTGCGCCGACTCGACGTCGGACAGCCGCACCGGCCCGCGCGCCTCCATGTCCTCCAGCAGGATCTCGGCCGCGCGCTGCGACATGTTGCGGGTGATCTTCTCGCGCACGCGCACGTCGGCGCCGCGCAGGGCGACGCCCAGGCGCTCGCCGGAGACCTCGCGCAGCAGCGTCTGCAGTTCGCGGTCGTCCAGCTCGACCAGGTCGTCGAACACGAACATCAGGTCCTGGATGCGCTGGCCGAGCTGGTCGTCGACCTTGCGGATCGCGCCCAGCAGGCTCTGGTCCTGGCCGGAATCCATGAAGTTGAGGATGTTGGCGGCCACCTTGACCCCGCCCACCGCCGAGGACTTGAGGTTCTGGTTGCCGGCGAACTGGCGCTCCATGATCTCGTTGAGCTCGTTGAGCGCGTTCGGCGGGATGCCGTCGAGCGTGGCGATGCGCAGCAGCACGTCGGCGCGGGTGCGCTCGGGCAGCAGCTTCAGGGTGTCGGCGGCCTGGTCGGGGTCGAGGTGGGAGAGGACGATGGCGATGATCTGCGGGTGCTCGTGCCGGACCAGGTCGGCCACCGCGCGCGGGTCCATCCACTTCAGCGTGTCCAGGCCGGTGGTGTTGCGGCCGAGCAGGATGCGGTCGATCAGGCTGCCGGCCTTGTCCGCCCCCAGCGCCTGCACCAGCACCGCGCGGATGTAGTCGTCGGCGCCCACGCCCAGCGAGGTCTGCCGTTCCAGCGCGCCGTGGAAGTCCTCCATCACCCCCAGCAGCTGCTCGCGGCTGACCGCGCCCATGGTGGCCATCGCCAGCCCGAGCTTCTGCACTTCCTTCGCGGCCATGTGCTTGAGCACCTCGGCCGCGTCCCCTTCGCCCAGCGAGAGCAGCAGCACGGCCGCGCGCTGCACCCCGGTGAGGTTCTCGCCGCTAGACGGCTGCTTCATCACCCAACCACCCCTTGACCACCTGCGCCACGCGCTTGGAATCCGTCTTCACCGCCTCGCGGGCCTGCCGCACGCGGTCCTCGTAGGCGTCCGAGGCCAGCGCGATCGGCCCGCGGCCGGGGCCGGCGGCCGCGATCTGCGCGGTGTCCTCGGCCAGCGCCTGCAGCGGCACGTCCTCGTCGCCGGGCGCCGGCAGCCGCGCCCGATCCGGCGCGGCGTCGTCGCGGCGGCGCTGCGCGGGTCCGGCAATCTGCCGCACCGCCGGGCGCACCACGCCGAACAGCAGCGCCAGCACCACCACCGCGCCCAGCAGCAGGCGGACGGCGTCGTGCAGCAGCGGCCGCTCCCACCAGGCCGGGCCGGCGGACTCGCCGGCGTCCTCGCGCACGAACGGCGCGTTCATCACCGAGACCACGTCGCCGCGGGCCGCGTCGAAGCCCACCGCCTGGCGCACCAGCGCCTCGATCCGCTGCAGTTCCGCCTCGGTGAGCGGCTGCAGCGAGGCGGCGCCCTCGGCGCCCGCGCGCGGCACGTGGTCCACCAGCACCGCGGCGGTGACGCGGCGGATGCGCCCCGGCGGCTGCCGCGTGTGCTGCAGCGTGCGGTCGAGCTCGTAGTTGCGGGTGGCGCTGCGCGAGGTGTCGCCCGGGTTGCCGGCGGCCGCGGCCACCGCGGCCTCCACGCCCGGGTCGTCCACCGTCTCGGGCAGGTTGCTGGTCGCGCCGGGGATGCCCTGCGGGCCGCCCTCGCGGGTGGCGGTCTCGCTGACCTGCTCGCTGCGCAGCTTGGGCGGCTCGGCGGTGTACAGCTCGCGGGCCTCCTCGCTGACCGAGAAGTCCATGTCCACGGTGACCTCGGCGTTGACCCGGCCGGGCCCGGTCATCGGCTCCAGCAGCTCGCGGATGCGCTGGTTGAACGAGGTCTCCTGCCGGCGCACCTGCTCGAACTGCAGCGCGCTCAGCGCCGAGGCCGGGTCCTGGTTGTCGTTGCTGAGCAGGCGGCCGTTCTGGTCGACCACGGTGACCCGCTCCGGCGCCAGGTCCGGGATGCTGGAGGCGACCAGGTGCACGATGGCGTCGACCTGGCCGCGTTCGAGGGCGGCGCCGCCGCGCAGCTCCAGCACCACCGAGGCGCTGGCCGCCTCGCGCTGGCGGGTGAAGGCGGACGGCTTCGGGATCGCCAGGTGCACGCGCGCGTCGCGCACCGGGCGCAGCGCGGCGATGGTGCGCACCAGCTCGGTCTCCAGCGCGTGCTGGTAGCGCGCGTTCTCCACGAACTGGCTTACCCCGAAGCCCGGATCGCGCTCCATCAGCTCGAAGCCCAGGCGGCCGGACTCGGTCAGGCCGGAGCCGGCCAGCTTCAGCCGCGCATCGTGCACGTGCGATTCCGGCACCGAGATCGCGCCGGTGGCGCGGTCGATCTCGAACGGGATCTGCGCCGCGCGCAGCAGGTCGGTGGCCTCGGCGGTCGCCTTGGCGTCGAGGCCGGCGTAGAGCGGCACGTAGCCCGGCTTCTGCGACCAGAAGAACACGATCAGCCCGATCGCGATCGCCGCGGCCAGCAGCAGCATCTTGCCCAGCCGCCGCGCCAGCTGCATCTTCTCCAGCCGGTCCAGCACCTCGACCGCCTTGTCGCCGGCCTTGCCCGCCTTCAGCGCGTCCTTGGAGAGCGAAATCGCCATGGTGCAGGGGAATCCTCGATGGTGGCCGCGGTCAGAGCGGCATGTTCATGACGTCCTGGTACGCCTGGACGAGCCGGTTGCGGACCTCGACGGTGGCGCGGAAGGCGACCTGGGAGTGCTGCGCGGCCACCATCACCTTGGCCAGGTCCGCGCCCGGCTCGCCCAGCTCGAACGCGCGCACCAGCTCGCCGGTGCGCTGCTGGGCGGCGTTCACGCCCTCCAGCGCGTTGCGCAGGGTGGCGCCGAAGCTGGGCGCCGCGGCGCCGGCGACCGCGCCGGTTCCCGTCGCGCCGATCGCGCCCGGCGACGGGATCGCGTCGCTGCGCGGCGCATCGGCCGCGACGGCCGGCCGCGGCACCCCCATCTGGCTCTGGTAGCTGCGGATCTGCGAGAGGATCGAGTCGACCGAATGGCTCATGCGGAGTCGGCGTGCGTGGGACGACCGGAACGATGCAAGCCGCGTGCCGGAGCGGGCGGATGTCCGGCCGCCGCGCGCCTGCCGCCCCGGAACGGACGCGCCGCTGCGCACTTGCAGGAGCGCGCTTGCGCGCGACCGGGTTGCGGGCGAAGCCTGTCGCGCGCGAGCGCGCTCCTGCGGACGGGCCGCGCGCCCGGTTCAGGCCGCCAGTTCGCGCTCGATGCCGTACTTGCGCAGCTTCTCGGCCAGCGTGGTGCGGCGCAGGCCCAGCAGCTGCGCGGCATGGGCGACCACGCCGTCGGTGCGCGCCAGCGCCTCGCGGATGAGCCGCAGCTCGATGCCGGCGATGTGGTCGCGCAGGTCCAGGCCGTCCTGGGGCAGCGCGGCGTTGGCGGGGGCGGGGGCGGGCGCATCGTCGCGCGCGTCGGCGGCAGGCGCCGGGGCGGCGGCGATCGCCGCCGCCGCCACGAGGTGCTCGCGGTAGCGCTGCGGCAGGTCGGCCGTGCGCACCAGGCCGCCCGGGTTGAGCACCGCCAGGCGCTCGACCAGGTTGCTCAGCTCGCGCACGTTGCCGGGCCAGGCGTAGCCGGCCAGCGCGTCCAGGGCGTCGGCGGCGAAGCGGATCTCGCCGCGGCCGCTGCGCGCCAGCTGGGCTGCGATGGTGCGGACCAGCTCGGGCAGGTCGTCGCGCCGCTCGCGCAGCGAGGGCATCTCGATGGGAAACACGTTGAGGCGGTAGAACAGGTCCTCGCGGAACTGGCCATCGCCGATGCGCGCCTCCAGGTTGCGGTGGGTGGCGGCGATCACCCGCACGTCGCACTCGATCGAGCGGTTGCCGCCCACGCGCTCGAAGCAGCGCTCCTGCAGCACGCGCAGCAGCTTGACCTGCATCGGCAGGCTCATGTCGCCGATCTCGTCGAGCAGCAGGGTGCCGCCCTCGGCCATCTCGAAGCGGCCCTTGCGCGCGGTCAGCGCGCCGGTGAAGGCGCCCTTCTCGTGGCCGAACAGCTCGCTCTCCAGCAGCTCCGGCGGGATCGCGCCGCAGTTGATGGCCACGAACGGGCCGTCGCGGCGCGGCGAGCGCTCGTGGATGGCGCGCGCGGCGACCTCCTTGCCGCTGCCGGACTCGCCCAGCACCAGCACCGTGGTGTCGAACGGCGCCACCTGCTCGATCATCCGCCGCAGCCGCTGCACCGCCGCGCTGGCGCCGGTGGGGCCGCGGCCGGCGCCGGTGCCGCGCTGCGAATCGGCGTCTATGCGGCGCAGGCTGGCCATGCGCAGCAGGTTCTCCAGCTGGACGTGGCGCAACGGGGACTCCAGCGGCCACACCCCGGCCGGGTGCAGGCCGTGGGCGGCGGCGAAGGCCGCCGGCTCCTGGTCGAGCAGCAGCACCGGCGGCGGCAGCCCGGCCTGCGCCAGCCAGCCGAAGAAGGTACGCGCGGGGCCGGCCTCACTGATCCCGCCGACGACCACCGCCATCCAGTCGCTGGGCCGGTGCCGCGCGACGGCCACCTCGGCGGCGTCGGCCACCCAGCGCGGGCGCAGGTCCATGAACTCCAGCAGGGTGCACAGGCGCTCGGCGCGGCCGCCGTCGCTGTCGATGACGAGGATGCGGGGTTCGCTCATGAGGGGTCTCCGGTGGCGTCGCCGGCGTCGTGCAGTCCTTCGAGGATCTGCATGACCTCCTGGACGTAGGACAGCTTGCTGACGAAGTTGTCGGCGCCGGCGCGGGTGGCGTGCTCGCGGTGCTCGGCGTCGTCGAAATGGCTGGCGATGACGATGTAGGGCGGGTCGTCCTGGGCCTTGATGAGCCGCGCGGCCTGCAGGCCGCCCATCTCCGGCATGGCCAGGTCCATCAGCACCACCTGCGGCCGCAGCGCCTCGGAACGCTCGATGGCCTCCAGGCCGTTGCCGGCGGTGCCCACCACCCGCAGCCAGGGGACCTTGCGGAAGTGGCGCAGCGCGGCGTTGATGAAGCCTTCGTGGTCGTCGACCAGCAGGACGGTGATGGTGTCCATCCGGGTTCCTCAGCCCGCGCGGGCCAGCAGGGAAGGGGGGCGCGCGCTCCGGCGGCGCGCGCGCGCCGGGGCGATGTCCAGCTGCTCGCGGTACTTGGCCACGGTGCGGCGGGCGATGTGCACGCCCTGGCGGGCGAGCAGGGCGGCGATCGCCTCGTCGGCGAGCGGCCGCTGCGGCGGCTCGGCCTCGATCAGGCGCCGCACCATCGCCCGCACCGCCGCGCCCGACACGCTCGCGCCCTCCAGGCGCACGGCGAAGAAGCGCTTCATCTCGATGGTACCGCGCGGGGTCTGCAGGTACTTGCCGGTGGTGATGCGCGAGACGGTGGACTCGTGCATGCCGATGGCGTCGGCGACCTCCCTGAGGGTCAGCGGCGCCATCGCCTCCTCGCCGCGCTCCAGGAACGCGGCCTGGCGCTCGACGATCACCCGCGCGGTGCGCAGCAGGGTGTCGTAGCGCATCGACAGCGCGCGCGCGAACCAGCGCGCCTCGTGCAGCAGCTCGCGCATGGCCGCGCCGCCGGACTCGCCGACCGCGCGCTCGTAGCCGGCGTGCAGCGCCACCCGCGGCGCGGCGGCCGGGTTCAGCGCCACCCGCCAGCCGCCGTCCATGCGCGTCACCACCGCATCCGGCACGACCGCCGCGGCCGCCTCGGGGGCGCCGGCCTCGCCCGGGCGCGGGTCCAGCGACAGGATCAGCCGCACCGCCTCGCGCACGTCGTCCTCGTCGCGCCGCACCTGCGCCGCGATCGCGGCCAGGTCGTGCGCGGCCAGCGGCTCCAGCGCCTCGGCCAGGATGCGCGCGGCCAGGCGGCGGGCCGGCACGCGGCCGGGCAGGGCGGCCAGCTGCGCCAGCAGGCCCTCGCGCAGGTCGCGCGCGGCGACCCCGGCGGGATCGCCGTGCAGCAGGCGCTGGCGCACCGCCTCCACCCGTGCCGCGGCGCGGTCGAAGCGCGCGCAGGCGCGCAGCGTCAGCGCCTCCAGCGGTGCGGTCAGGTAGCCGGCGTCGTCGCAGTGCTCCAGCCAGAACGCGGCGATCTCCAGCTCGTCGGGCGGCAGGGACGCCGCCAGCCGCTGCAGGATGCGCAGCTGCGGATCGGTCGACTCGCCCGCGGCGATGCGCTGCAGGCCATCGTCGTCGCCCTCGGACCAGCCGCCCGCGGGTACGTCCCACATCGAAGGTTCCGGCAACTCGTCGAAGGCCGCCGTCTCGACCGTGACCCGCGCAGGCTCCGCGTCGACGGGCGCCGCCTCGTCCTCGGACTCCAGTTCCAGCAGCGGGTTGTGCTCGAGCGTGCGCCGGATCTCCAGCTCCAGCTGCAGGCCGTCGAGCTGCAGCAGCCGGATCGACTGCAGCAGCTGCGGCGTCATGTGCAGCGTCTGCCCGAGCTGCATCGAGGCGGTGGCGGTCACCTTCATTGCGATATATCCCCTCGCGCCAGTGAAGCGGCGCGCTCGGGAGCATCGTGCGCGGGGCGCGACGGAAACGGTATCGGGGAGTTCCCGATACGGGCCGGGGTCTCCCTGACATCTGTCGGGAGAGTCCCGACAGCGCGCTTGTCGCCTGGCGTCGGAGAGATGACGGGCCAGAAGATTCCTGCTGGGTGGAGGCGCGTGGGCGCCTTCCGAATGCGTCGTCGCTGCTCGGCTGATGCCTTCGGATTCCTGCTTGCGCTAGCTCAATTCCGTTCGACTCCAGGAGAACTCTGAAAATTCGACGGAAATCCATCCGTCGTGGTCCAGCAATAGATTGTGCTTGTAGGATCGATCGGAGACTACGCAGAATTCGTGAATCATCACATTGCTGACACTTCCCTTCCTGATTTCCCGATCATGTACTTCGAGGAGGGAGACGTCCCCATAGCGCAGTGTCAGCTCGCCCTCGAAGTGCTGGTCTATGAGAACGATGTCGACCGACGTTTGCTGGCGTCTGTAGTCGTCGCTGTAGCTCTTTTTCTCGCAGATGGAGATCAGTCTGGAGTCGTGGAGCGGCTTGTTGATGCATGGTGGGAAAAGGAGCCTATGCCTGATGAAATTATCGCGGATGCCACTATCGAGATAAATCCAATTAGATACCCGAAACCTCCTCCAGCTATCAACGAAGAGTCAAATTTTTGGCTGTCTTACTAATAGTGAACGGAAGTAAAATAAATAGTGCGCACGATATGGCTATATAGTTTGACTTGAGAGATTCGTCTTTAATGAAAGATGAAAATAGGTTGGGCCACGCGAAAGCTGTGAAAACATAGTATGCCGCGCTAAGTGCAGCCCAAGTAGAAAATATATTAATGGGCTCGTCGCTTTCATCTAGTCCTCCGCTATATACGGGCAGCTTCCTGAGTTTCGTGCGTCACGAGCTGCACTTGCCATACCGGCAAGTCGAGCAGATGAATATCGTTAGCGGAACCAGGCCGGTGACGGCAATCGTGGATCTGGGTTTCCGGGGATGGGAGATCGAGGGGGCATGATCCTGCATCGAGGGAAGCCGAAGAAGCGGACGCGGCGACAATGGCGTGGGTGAAGCGCAGACAGGCGGCTGAGCCGGTGATCGGGCACCTGAAAGACAACTGTCGGCTGCGTCGCTGCCACCTCAATGGCGCCGAGGGCGATGCGCTGCGTGTGATCACCTGCGCCGCGGGTTACAACATCCGCTGGCTGCTGCGATGAATCGCATTCTTGTGTGCCTGGGTGCGGGCGCGGCTGGTTAGCCCCACGTCGCATCGGCCGCCATGGTCTTCTGCCGTGGCGTCCTGAAGCGAGTACTTCAGGGGCGAACAATTAGGTGCAGTAATTCATCTTTATTGATTTTCTTGTCGGTTGCCAGCAGCGAGGCGAAATCAAGCCGAATAGAGGCGAGGCCGACGAACGCAAGTAAAATGATACGCATGTATGTTAGCGCTGCTCAACCTTTTTGAGGCTTATTGAGTACCATAGCTCACTCGCCTGGATCCCTGCATCGGGAAGGTTCTTGACGTAGCCCCACTTCTTTCCTAGGTACTGGGGCTGGAAAGCGACAGGGTCCATGGAAATGGATTGTCCGTTGCATTCGAGACCGAAATTTCTGGTCTGACCGCAGATGGCCTCGACAAAAGGGCTGTGGGAAACGTATCGAACCAGTCCATCAGAGATAGAGCGTGACTGCTGTACGACCTCTTCGTCGGGAGATATTGGAAGCGCTCGTAAATGTGCCAGTGCTCCGCTCCAAAACGAATCGACCAAGTCTGCGCCTATATGAATATAATCGAGACGACCCTCGTGCAACTCATGGATATTTGCCAAAGCGGAATTTATTATTTCAATAAATTCATCTTGATTTATTGATTTTATGGAGGCGGCTTCTTCGGGTACGAAATTCGCGCCAGAATTTGATTTAATTTGAAGGATCCAATTTCCACCGAGTCTTTCCCTTCGATAAATGATACCGCGGGCGTGGAGGCCGGAATTCAAAGTGAAATTAAGGGTCACTGCTTCTTGAGTGCTCGCAGATGTGCCTTGTTGGCAGCGTTCAGGGGGGTGTGCTAGAGAATTGGACGAGAACAAAATAATGAATAAGGCTGTTGATATTTTTATGGGCATGAACAGTTTCCTCCCGGCATAACCCATACGTCACCCAAATAAGAGCTAACGTATGGATCTGTATAGTTTTCCGTAACTACAGCAACGTGCCCACTTGAAGATACGATTGCGGCGCCGCCATTGCCGAGTTTTTGACGTAGATTCGTCAATTGGCTTGCGTTAGTAAGTGTCTCGGATGGTTCTCCGTAGGCGCTTCTGAGGTATAGATTCATCTGGCGGGCAGAAATTATATAACGATTACTGTCGCCTCCCCAATTCATGTTTGCTCCGGGGGCTCCGCGCGGAATTTGGCTTCCAGAATAGTTCAGTCCATAGCTGGCGCGGGCCGCACAAGAATTTTGTACACCTTCCGGGGAATTGACGCCATATTGAGATTCTAAGGATCCGCCGATCAAGCTCCATACGCCAGCTCCTGTGTAGGAATGATAGTCGGGATAGTTTTCAACAAATCCGTCTGCGGCAGGCATTGCGCAGTTGCAGAGTCCAAGCGGATCGAAAAAGCCTAGCGGATTCCCAAGTCCGTAAAGATACGTATTAATCCCTCCCGATAATCCAATCGGATCACTCTGCGCATAGCGCCCGCTGCCTGGGTCGTAGTCGCGAAAGTAGTTGTAGTTGAGCCCGCTGGCCGCGTCGTAGCGCTGCCCCGGGAAGCGCAGGTCGAGCACGAACGCGGTGCCGTCGCCGTCCGGGTCGGCGTTCGGCGGGCTGTTGCCGAAGGCTTCGCTGGCGAGATCCCAGGTCCAGACGGCGACGTTGCGCACCGGGTCGATGACGACCCTTGGCGTGCCGAGATGATCGGGCTGGACGTAGTGCAGTCGCTGGACGGGTGCGTCGGATGCGGTCTGCCATAGGCCACCGCCATACGGTACGGCGGGTGGATTCGGTTCGACCGGCTGGCCCGGATCCGGGGGCTCGAAGGGGATGGGCTCGCCGACCGGCGGTTGGTTGGTAGCGGCCGATACGGACGCCAGCAGGCCCACCGGCAGGTCGTCCAGCCAGATGGCCTGTTGCTTGGGCGTACCGTCCGGGGCGTAGTCGCCCAGCCAGCGGCCGGCTTCGTCATACAGGGTGGTGATGTCGTCCGTGCCCAGGTGGCTGCGGACCCGTTCGCCCTTGCCGTTGTAGACGTAGTGGCTGCGGGCGGTACCGCCCTGGTCCACCCGGGCCAGCCGGTTCGCGGCACTGTAGACATGGCTGCGGCCGCTGCCGTCGGTGAGCGTATTGCCGACCGCGTCGTAGGTGCGGGCCTGGCCGGCCACGGCGCTGAGCCGGTGGCTGTCGGTAGGGTAGGCGTAGGCCTGGGGGCCGGCGGCGTTGGCGAAGCCGGTGCGGTTGCCGGTGGCGTCGTAGGCGTAGGTCTCGATCGCCGTGTTGGCGGCGCCGTCGCGGAAGGCGGTCAGCCGGCCCAGGGCGTCGTGGTCGAATTTCGCCCGTGGCGGCTGGGCCAGGTCGGCGGTGTGCAGCGTCTGCAACTGGCCGACCGGGTCGTAGCCGTAGCCCAGGTCCAGGCCGCCGGCCGTGCTGTCGTGGATCGCCTGCGGCCGGTAGTCGAGGTCGTGGCTGCGCAGCAGGCTGCGGCCGTTGCCGTAGGTCCAGCCGGTGGCGGGGCCGAAGGGGGCATAGGTGGCGCCGGTCAGCAGCACTTCGCGGGTCCCGCCCGGGGCGGTCACCCCGATCTCGGTGACCCGGCCCTGGGCGTCGCGCATGTAGTCGGCCACGGTGCCGTCGGGATAGGTCAGGGCGCTGAGCCGGCCGCCGGGGGTGTAGGCATAGCCCAGGCTGAAGGTCTGCCCGTTCGTCGCCTGCACCTTGCGCACCAGGTCGCCGAAGCGGTCGTAGCAGTACTGGGTGCTGCCGCTGGCATCGGCCATGGCGCTCAGCCGGCCGACGGCGTAGGTCTCGCCGGCCTGGCAGGCCGGCTGGGCGACGTCGTAGACGTAGCTCACGTCCAGGTCGGCGGCGCCGGGGTACTGGATCGTCGTCAGCCGGTTCAGGGCGTCGTAGCCGTAGTGGGTGGCCTGCCCGCGGGCGTCCACCTGGCCGATGCGGTTGCCGGCGCTGTCGTAGGTATACGTCGTCAGGCCGGTGTCCGGGCTGTCGAGCTGCAGCAGGTCGCCCAGGGGGCTGTAGGCGTAGTCGGTGGCCAGGCCCTTCGGATCTACGACCCGGGTGAGCTGGTCGAGGGCGTCGTACTGGAACGTGGTGCCGGCCTCGATGCCGCCCACGTCCTGCAGGGTCTGCACGAGGCGGTCGAGCGGATCGTAGGCCTGAGTCGTGACCCGGCCCAGGGCATCGGTGGTGGCGGTGAGGTTGCCGTTGGCGTCGTAGGCGAAGTCGGTGGGGTTGGCCGAGGCGTCGGCCTGGGTGACCAGGCGGCCGAGCTGGTCGTAGACGCGCGAGAGCGTGCGGCGCAGGGTGCCGCCGGCGTCGGAGGTGTCCTCGGCCAGGCGGTTGCCGGCCAGGTCGAGGGTGTAGTCGATGGCGTTGCCGGCGTTGTCGCGGATGGCGACCAGCCGCTGGGCGGGGTCGTAGTCGTACTCGGTCCAGGCGCCATCGGGCTCGGTGACGCGGCGGATCTGGCCGGTCGGCCAGTAAGCGAATTCCAGCGTGCGGTCGTCCGCGGCCGTCTCGCCCCACACCCGCACCCCGCTCAGCCAGCCCCGGGGCGTGTAGGCGTACACCGTCATGACGCCATTGGCCTGGACCGCCCATTCCCGCCCCGCGTCGTCATAAGCGACCACCTCGCGGACCTGGCCCAGGCCGTTCGTGGTCTTCCACAGGTCGCCCTTGCGGAAGTCGCAATATCCGCCGGTCGCGCAGCCGGCGTCGTCGGCGGGGTAGTAGCTGTACGCGAGGGTATCGGCGACGTCGCTGCGTGGGCCGTCCACCGACTTGAGCAGCCCGACCTGCGGGCAGGTGCTCCCGGGCGTAGCGGCGTCGGCCGCTTCGCAGTAGGCGTAGGTCGTGGTTCGCGCCTGGCCGGAGGCGAGGTCGGTCGTGCGCATCTCCAACGGCTGATGGCGTGCATTGCGCAGCGTCTCCACCCGCTGGCCGCCTTGCTCGACCGACAACACGCGGTTGCTGTCGATCGCCGTGCGCACCACGATCGTGCGTTCCTGCGGCAGGTCCACGGCCTCGCGAATGGTGTGCACCCGCACCGGTACGCCGTTGTCGGTCGCCTCGGTGTAGGCATGGCGCGTCTCGACGCCGGTGCGGTCGACGCTGCGGGCCAGGCGGCGGCGGAAGTCGGATGCGGCGTCCAGATACTCCTGGGTCAGCGTGCCGTCGGCATCGGTGACCGCGCTCACCTTGGGCGACCCGGCGGCGTGCGGGGTGAGGTCGTAGGTGGTCTGCGCGCCGAGTGCGTCGGTCACCACCGTCGCCGTCGGTCCGTAGGCCAGCGCGATCCCGTCCGCGCCGCCGTCATGGTAGCTGGCGACCACGCGCCCGGATGCGTCGTATTCGAACCAGCTGTAGCGGTTGCCGCGCTCGTCGATGATGCCGGTCAGAAAGTACGGGAATCGCTCGTCTTCGTAGTAGTAATCGCGGTAATGGTTGCCGGCCATGCCGACGAAGACGAGCTGGTCAACGATGTCCTCGTCGTAGCCGTAGAAGGCTAGCCACCGACCATCGAGGAGGATGGCGTCCATCGATGCATAGCGGGTACTGCCGAAGTAAAGGAACTCGAGCTGGCGGCCGCTGGAATGGGTGATGGTCTCCAGCCGGCCTGCGGCGTCGTGCGCGTAGTCGAGGAACGTGCCGTCCTCGTGCGTGCTGCGCGCGATCCGGCCCTCCGCGTCGAATGCCACGGCACGGTCGGCGGCGTAGAGGGTCCAGCCGCCGGCCGGTTCCGCCGTGATCCGGTCCCCGGACGCGTCGGCCGCAAGATAACTGGCGCCCACGCGCCGGAAAGGCCGCTGCAGGCCGCTGCCCTCGCTCAGCAGGGCGTGGTTCTGGTTGACTGACAACCGCACGTCGTGCGAGTGGCTCCAGCCGCGGCCGAAATTGGAGTCGCGTGCGACCTGCGAAGACCGGAACGTGCGCACGAACTGTACCCAGCCCAGGTCGAAGTCCTTCTCCGGCTGCGACTTGTCGCCGGTCTGTACGTCGCAGGGATTGCCCGTGGCGCATTCGTCCGGCTGCACCGGGCCGGTCAGGTAGGCCACCACGTCGGGGCGCACGCAGGCCTGGTGGTCGTCGTCCCATTCGGTGTAGAGCACCGGGCATTGCAGGCGACGCGAGCGCATCGTGTACGCCGGACCCGGGTATGGGATGCAATCGCCATTGCTCGCGAGAAGCTGCCTGTTGGCCCGATAGTTGCGCGCTTCCTCGCGGCCTTCCAGGTCCGGGCCGGTGGCGGTCCACTCATCCAGAGGCTCGACCGTCATCGCACCGCAAACGGCGGCATGGCTACTGGCGTACCAGGATTCGATCGCCGCGATCATCGCCGCCTCGGTAGGGTACGCCTGCGCCAAGAACCGGTAGGTCCACTCCGGGTCCCGGGGTTGCTCGGCACCCATCGTGAACTCGATCGTGGTATGCACGCCGTCGAGCGAAGTGAGGCTCTGACTCCTGACGTAGTCGAAGGCGCCCCCGGCATCGCTCGGGCCGGGCACCTCGCGCAGCGCCGCCTCGGCCTCGGCTTGATTCACAAACACGCCCACCGTCGAGCGCGGCCGCTCCGCATGCTCGACTTCCAGGGTCCAGGTCGGCGTCATCGCCTGCGCGAAGGCGGCGGGCGCCGCGACGAGGCCCAGCAGCGCAACGAGGGCGGCCCTTACGGGCCTGAGAACATCCATGTCCGAATTCCTTGGGTTTCGACTATTACTCGCGCGAGGCGCGGGCCGGCGAGGCCGGCGGAGAAGGAAACGTGTGGCCGGCCGATGGATCCCCGATGGCCGATGCCCTGCAGCCATCTTTTCCGGCCCTGGACAGCTATGTCAAGGCCGTTCGTCGCATGACGGCGCGATTACACCGGCACGTATGCGGGCGCTACGCCAGCGCCTGGCGATGGCGGGCGGCGAGCAGCAGCAGGTCGGTGGCGCGGCGGCACCCCAGCGCTTCCATCATCCGCGCGCGATGGGTCTCCACCGTCTTGACGCTGATGCCGAGTTCGGCGGCGATCTCCTTGTTGCTCAGGCCACCGCCGATCATGCCGAGGATCTGCCGCTGCCGCGGCGACAGCGCGTCCACGCCGCCGGGCTTCTCGCGGCCGAACATCGGCGCCATCATCCGCGACGACAGCCGCGGGCTGAGGAAGGTCTGGCCGGCGGCGGCGGTGCGCAGCGCCAGTTCCAGTTCCAGCGGCGCGGCGTCCTTGACGATGAAGCCGGCGGCGCCGCGCTCCAGGGCGCCGCGCACGTGCTGGGCGTCGTCGTACATCGACATCATCAGCACCCGCGTGGCGGGCAGTTCGGCCAGGATCGCGGTCATCGCCTCCAGGCCGCTGCGGCCGGGCAGCGAGAGGTCCATCAGCACCAGGTCGGGGCGGTGGATCAGGCTCAGGTCGAGCGCCTCGTCGGCGTGGCTGGCCTCGCCGCACACGTCGACCCCGTCGAAGCCCTGCAGCAGCCGGCACAGGCCGGCCCGCACGAGGGTATGGTCGTCGACGATCAGGACGCGCACGGCTTTCGCTTCTCCGGGCCTGGCTGGCCGGGCCTGCCTGAGCGGCCCCGGCCACGAAGCATACGACAAGCCCGCATTCACCGCCGGCGCTGTTCGGCCACCTGGCGGCGGTGCAACCGGAACAGGTGCCGTTCCATCGCCTCGGCGAGGTCCGCGCGCAAGTCGTCGAAGGCGATCCACACCCGCACACCCCGATCGCCCTCCTCGCGCGCGATCGCGGTGGCCGGCAGCTCGACGAGGTCGGGCAGCCAGTCGGCCGGCTGCAGGCGCAGCCGCACCGCATCGCCGGGCGATGGCGCGCCGGCGGCGTCCAGGTCCAGCCGCAGGCCGCGCGAGGACCAGCGCAGCGCGCGCTCGGGCAGGCCGTCGGCCTGCCGCGCCAGGCGGCCCAGCAGGGCCAGGATCAGGTCGAGCTTGGCGTCCATTCGCTGCGCCAGCAGCGGCAGGCCGCCGTGCTCATCGCCGGGTTCGTCCTTGCGCAGGTCCTCCACCTGCGCCAGCGCCGCCAGCAGCGCGGCGGCCTGCGGCTGGCGGTCCGGGCCGGCGGCGGGCAGCAGCGCGGCCGGCAGGGACAACTCGCAGTTCAGCACCCCGTCGAACAGGCGCCGCTCGGCCTGCGCCGGCGCCGTGTCGGTCACGGTGCGGTCCCGCCGGAGGCGTAGGCGCGATGCGCCGAGCGGGTGCGCCGTTCGCGCCGCAGCGCGTCGGCGGCGCGCTGGCGGCGCTCGCGCAGGTCGGCGACCACGGCGTTCTGCAGGCGCAGCAGACCGCGCAGGCCGTCGAGCGGCGCCTGCATTCCGGCCTGTTCGATGTAGCGGCGCAGGGCGAGGTCGTAGTCGGCCATGATCCGGTCGGCACCGTCCAGGTCGTCGCGGCCGACCGCCTCGCCCAGGGCGCCGAGGCCGGCGTGCAGGGACTGCAGGCTCGGCGCGCTCATGCCGGCGTCCCCGCGGCACGGCCGCCGCGCTGGTCGGGCGGGATCGCGTTCCAGGCCAGCGCGATCTCGCCCAGCAACGCCAGCGATTCGCCCAGCGCCTCGCCGTCGTTGTGCAGGTTGGCCTCGGTCAGCCGCCGCACCACGTAGTCGTACAGCGCCGACAGGTTGGCGGCGATCTCGCCGCCGGCCTCGTGGTCGAGCGAGCCGTCGAGGTGACCGACGATGGCGCAGGCCTCGCCGATGGCCTTGCCCTTGCGGGCGTGGTCGCCGCGGGCGAGGCAGGCTTCGGCGAGGCGGATGCGCTCGCAGGCGCCGCCCAGCAGCAGGGCGACCAGGCGGTGCGGATCGGCGTCCATCACCGCGCCGTCGAGCTGGGTCTGGCGGTACTGCTGGGCGTAGGCACGGGGCATCATGGGGCGGCTCCTGGCGGTCAGCCCGTCTGCGCGGACAGCGCCGCGAGCTGCTGCGAGAGGTAGTTGCTGGTGGTGGTCATCTGCGCCATCAGCGAGTCCAGCGCGACGAACTGCGTGCGGTAGCGCTCGGCCACGCTCTGCATGCGGGTGTCGAGCGCCTCGCGCTGGCGGGTCACGTCCTTGATCTGGTCGTTGAGGCCCTTGTTGCGCAGGGTGAACGCGCCGTCGGTGCCGACGTAGCCCTTGACCGCCTCGTTGAGCCTGGCGGCCACGCCGTCGGGCCCGGAGAAGGCCGCGGCGATCTGGCCGGCATTGGCGGCCATCGCGGCGTCGAACTTGGCGGCGTCGAGCACCAGGCTGCCGTCGGCGCTGGGAAAGCCCTGCGTCTGCAGGCCCAGGGTCTTGGCGTCCAGGCCCTGCGCGGCCAGCCCGCTCAGCAGTTCGCCCATCACGTTGCGCAGCTGCGAGGCGGCGCCGCGCATCTGCGCGTCGCCGGTCAGCGCCGAGGGGGTCTGGGTCTCGGCGTTGTAGGAGGTGGCGGTGGAGATCGCCTTCAGCGCCGCGTTGTAGGCCTTGACGAAGGATTCCACCGCGGCGCGGCTGCCCGCCGGGTCGGCGGACACCTCGACCGTGCTGGTGCCGGTCTCCTTGAGCTTCAGCGACAGGCCCGGCACCGCGTCGGCCACCGTGTTGCTGGCCGAGGTGGTCACCAGGCCGTCGATCGACACCCGGGCGTCGGCGGCGGGCGACTGCTCCTGCAGGCCGTCGACCAGCGACTGCAGGTCGGCGCCGCCCTCGACCACCTGCAGTCCGATCGCGAACTCGGCGCCGGTCTTGGTGGCGCCCAGGCTCAGGTGGTGGCCGGCGTCGGAGGTCAAGAGCGCGGCCTGCACGCCATGGCGGCCGGCCGCGTCGGTGATCGCACCGCGCACGTCGGCGAGCGTGGCGTCCGCGGCGATCGCGATCTCCACGCTCTCCTCGCCGATCGTCAGCCGCAGGGTGCCGGCGCCGAAGCGGGTCTCCGGGTCCACCCCGGCGCCCTGCAGCTTGTGCGCGGTGGCCAGCTGCAGCACCTCCACCGTGTAGCGGCCCAGCGGCGTGTTGCGGCCGGCACTGGCGCTCAGCACGTCGTCGGCGCCGGCGGCGCTGCCGGGCGAACTGGAGCTGGCGGTGCGCGCGCCGAGCGCATCGGTCTTCTGCAGCGCGTCGAGCGCCGACTTCAGGCTGGCGAAGGCCGAGCTGACGCTGGCCAGGCCGGACAGCTTGAACTTGGCGGCCGACTCCAGCTTGTTCAGCCGCGAATCCTGTGGCGCGCGCTCGGCGGCCACCAGCTGGTTGACCATGGTGCTGATGTCGAGCCCGGAGCCGACGCCGCCGTAGCCGAAGGAATAGTCCGCCATGCCTGTCTCTCCATGCCCCGGTCCGGCCGGGACGCCACGCGCCGCACGGGGCGGCCACTGGAAATAGCGGCGTCGCGCCGCGGTTCTTGAGGCATGCAAGCGGCATGCCGCGGCACCTGTAGGAGCGCGCTCGCGCGCGACAGGCTTGGCGGGGAAAGCCCTTCGCGCGCCAGCGCGCTCCTACGGGTCTCGCCCAAAAAAAGAAGCCCCCGGCCGAAGCCGGGGGTTCGCGTCGGTGCCGGCGCCCGTGGGCGCGGCGACGGGATCAGCGCAGCAGGGTCAGCACGTTCTGCGGGATCTGGTTGGCCTGCGCCAGCATCGCGGTACCGGCCTGCTGCAGGATCTGCGTGCGCGACAGCTCCGCGGTCTCCTTGGCGAAGTCGGTGTCCATGATGCGGCTGCGCGAGGCCGACAGGTTCTCCGAGCTGGTCTGCAGGTTGGCGACCACCGAGCTGAAGCGGTTCTGCACCGCGCCCAGGTCGGCGCGCGCGGAGTTGACCGCGCCCAGGGCGGCGTCCATGGCCAGGATCATGCGGTCGGCGGCCTCGGTGGTCAGCACCGTCTCGGTGGCGAAGCCCGTCTGCGCGGTGCCGGCGATCTCCTGGGCCTCGGCGCTGACCAGGCCGGCGGCGGCGACGTTGTCGCCGTCGACGATCTCGATGTCGGCGGTGGAGGTGATGTTCAGCGCGCCGTCGTCGTCGATCGAGGCGGAGACGCCCGACACGCCGCTGAACGCGCTGGCCAGGGCCTCCAGGCGCTGGGTGCGCGCGGTGGCTTCGTCGGCGGCGCCGGTGACGGCGGCCACGGTAACCTCGGTGCCGTTGACGCTGAAGGTGGCGGCGGCGTAGCCGAAGGTGCCGGTCGGATCGCCGGCGCCGTCGGTCTCGGCGGCGGGGGCCAGCAGGTTGGCGGCGGTGACCGAGGTCTCGGCGCTGCTCACGGTCGGGGTGGTCCAGCCGCCCAGGGAGGCGGTGTTGGCGTTGGCGATGCCGTCGACGGTGATGGTCTGGCCCTGGTTGGCGCCGACCTGGAACACCGCGCCGGAGAAGCTGCCGTCCAGCAGGTTGGTGCCGTTGAACTGGGTCTGCTCGGCGACGCGCTGGATCTCGGCCTTGAGCTGCTCGACCTCGGCGTTGAGCGCCTGGCGGTCGGAGGTGGAGTTGGTGGCGTTGCGCGACTGCACCGCCAGCTCGCGGATGCGCTGCAGGTTGTTGCCGATCTCGCCCAGCGCGCCTTCGGCGGTCTGCGCCAGCGAGATGCCGTCGTTGGCGTTGCGGGCGGCCTGGTTCATGCCACGGATCTGGGTGCTGAAGCGCTCGGAGATGGCGAGGCCGGCGGCGTCGTCCTTGGCGCTGTTGATGCGCAGGCCCGAGGACAGGCGCTGGATCGTGGTGGAGAGGCTGGCGCTGTTGGTGGCCAGGTTGCGCTGCGCGTTCAGCGCGATGGTGTTGGTGTTGATGACGGACATGATGCGGGTCTCCTTGGATGGGAATCCGGCACGGGTACAGGGCCTGGCCGGGGGGCTCCGCAGGGAGTTGCCGTGGATGCGGCCCTGTCCTCTGCTGTAGGGGTTAACGGCGCCCCGGAGCCGACCTTTAGCGGGCGCGCCGGCCCTGTAGGAGCGCGCTCGCGCGCGACGCCCTCTGCGTGCGCCGGAAGAAGCATCGCCGGCCGCCGTTCACCCGCGTCCGCGCGTGGGGACGCGTTCTTCTCCTGCCGGCCGTTCCGTGGCACCTGGCCCGGTCGCGCGCGAGCGCGCTCCTACGGAAGACGCCGGTTGCGGCGCTAGCGGATCAGCTTGAACAGCAACAGCTGCTGCATCTGCATGAAGCTCAGCTGCGCGGCTTCCAGCGCGGTCTTCTCCAGCGTGAAGCGGGAGTAGGCTTCGACCATGTCGAGGTCGCGCATGCCCGACAGCGTGCTCTCCAGGGTCAGCGTCTGCGCACCGCGCAACGCCTCGGCGGTATCGATCAGCGCCAGCTGCGCGCCGCCGCTGGCACGGGCGTCGACGAAATGTCCCTGCGCGGTGCCGATGTCGCGCAGCGCGGCCTGCAGCGCGTTCTGCTGGGCGGCGCGCTCGGCGTCGCTGGTCGGCTGGCTGTTCAGCGCCGCGACCAGGCCGTCGATGGTGGCGAACACGTCGCGCGTGCCGGCCGGCCCGATCGTGAAGGCGTCGCCCTCGGCGGGCTCGCCCTGCACGACCAGCTGCAGCCCGGCGAAGGCGATCGCCTCGCCGCTGACGTAGTCGCCGGCCGCCACGGTCTCGCCGGCGGCGTTCTCCACCCGGTAGGTCGCGTCCGCCTCGAACACCACCCGGTAGCGGCCGCCGTCCCAGGCGGCGGCGTCGCTCAGCTGCGAGCGCGCCAGCACCCCGGTGCCGGTATTGCCGGACCCGGCGGCGGCGTCGATGCGGCCGTCGCCGGTGCGCACGCGCAGGAACAGCTCGCTGCCGGGCAGGGCGTCGGAGACGAACAGCTGCGGGGCGATCTCGACCTGGCGCTGGGTCTGGTCGCCGCTGTAGGCCACGCCGCCGGCCGCGGAGGCGAACGGCGCGCTGCCGTCCGCGGTTCCGCCGAACAGGTAGCGGCCCGCGCCGTCGCTGCTGTTGGCCAGGTCGAGCAGGGTCGCGCGCAGGCTGACGATCTCGGCGGCGATGGTCTTGCGGTCGGCGGCCGAGGCGCCGGCGCTGTTGGCCTGCACGGTCAGCTCGGAGATCCGCGCCAGCGCGTTGCCGGCCTGCTCGAGCGCGTTCTCCTGCAGGCCGAGCCGGTTGAGCACGGTGTCGGCGTTGGCGCCGAACCGCTCCAGCTCGGCCAGCGCGCGGTCCAGGCCGACCGCGGCGCCGGCGGCCACGGGATCGTCCTTGGCGGTGAGCAGCTTCTGGCCGGTGGCCAGCTGCTGCTGGAGATGCGACAGCCGCGCCTGCTTGGACTGCAGGCTGGCGATCGACTGGCTGTAGAGCATGCTGGTGGAAATGCGCTCGCTCATCGGCGGACGGCTCCGAGGACGGACTGGAACAGGGTGTCGGCGGTGGAGATGATCTGCGCCGCGGCCTGGTAGGCCTGCTGCAGGCGGAGCATGTTGGCGGCTTCCTCGTCGAGGTTGACGCCGGAGACCGAGTCGCGCGCCGACTGCGCCTGCGCATGCAGCGCGGCCTGCGCCTCGGCGGCGTAGCCGGCGTGCCGCGCGGCCGAGCCGACGCTGGTGGTGAGGCCCGAGATCGCGCCGTTGAGGCTGAGGTGGCCGCCGTCGAGCACGCGCGCGTCGTCGAGCCCGGCGAGCAGGGCGGCGTTGCCGTTGTCGCTGGAGCCCGCGCCGGTAGGCTGGATCTCGAAGCGGTCGCCGGCGGCCGGGGCGCCGTCGAGCACGAGGGACCAGCCGTTGGCCTCGATGGCCTCGCCCGCGGTGTAGGGGAAGGGCCCTTCGCCGTCGATGGTGTAGTGGTCGGCGTCGATGAACTCGATCGTCGCCGGCGTGCGCAGGGCGGGATGGGAAGCGTCGGTCACGCCGAGGGCGCCGGCGATGCCGGTGCCGAGGTTGTCGAGCGCGGCCTGCGCGCGCACCGGCGAGGCCGCGGCGATGCGCGCCGGGTCGGAGATCGCCACCGCCAGCCCGCCGGCCGCCTGCGCGGTCGGCTGCAGCAGGAAGCGGTCGCCCTCCGCGGGCGCGCCCGACACCACCAGCTCGACGCCGCCCACGCGCAGCGGGTCGTCGGCGGTGCCGCTGCCGGTCAGCGGCACGCTCTGCCCGGTGTCCGCGCGCGACGCGGTCCAGGCGCCGTCGCGCCACTGCAGCAGCAGGTCGCGGCCGTCGAGCGCGCCGAGGTCGCCGATCGTCGCGCCGAGCGCGGCGTCGCCGGCGTTGCCGGCGTGGCCGGCCACGCGCGGGGCCGGGATGGAGAAGAACGCGCCGCCGGGCTGGCCGTACTGGTCCACGCCGGCGGCGTGCCCGGCGTTGAAGCGGCTCGCCAGGCTGACCGCGATGCGGCCGAGCTCGGCCTGGGTGGGGTCGAGCACCTGGCTGCGGAACTCCAGCAGGCCGCCCAGGCGGCCGCCGATCGCGCGCTCGTCCAGGCGCACGCTCTGGCCCTGCGATTCCAGCGCCAGCTGCACGCGGCCCGGGCGGTAGGGATCGGCCACGGTGCCCAGGCGGGACGCCTGGGTGCCGACCACCAGCGCCTGGCCGCCGGCGGTGAACACGTTGACCGCGCCGCCGTCCTGCTGGCGCGCGCTGCCGCCGGTGTAGCCGACCAGTTCGGCGACCAGCTGATCGCGGCGGTCGAGCAGGTCGGGCGCGGCGCCCGCGGCGCTGCCGATGCGGCCGTTGAGGCGCGCGATCTCCTCGGCCAGGCGGTTGATCTCCTGCGCGCCGGCCGCGAGTCCCGCATCGACCTCGGACGACATGGTGTCGAACTGGCCCTGCAACTGCTGGAAGCGGGTCGCCAGCGCATTGGCCTGGCCGAGCACGTTCTGGCGCTCGGCCGGCGCCGCGGCGTTGGCGGACAGCGCGCTGACCGCGTCGAAGAAGCCCGACCACAGGCCGGACACGCCGGTGGCGGTGTCCGACATCAGCTTGTCGACGCGGTTCGAGAGCGTCGACAGCTGCTGCAGGCGCGCCAGCTCGCCGCCGCTGTCGATCAGGCGCGCGTTCGCCAGCTCGTCGACCACGCGGTGGATGCCGCTGACGCGGGTGCCGCCGCCGATGTAGCCCACGCCCACGTAGGCGGGGTTCTGCGTCTCCAGCTCCACGCGCTGGCGGCTGTATCCGGCGGTCTCGATGTTGGCCACGTTGTGGCTCACCGTGGACAGGGCCCGCTGGAAGGCGAGCAGGGCGCTGGTGCCGGTGGACAGGGCGTCGGGCATGGCGGTCTCTAGCGGATGAGGGCGCGGGCGGCCGCGCCGGCGGTACGGACCGCCTCGCGGCCGGTGTGCAGGGCGTCGCCGGCGCCGTCGGCGACGCGGGCGATCGCCGACAGCGCGCGTTCCAGCGTGGGGCCCTGGGCGATCGCGCTGATCTTGTCGGCGTAGCGGGGATCGGTGGCGTAGCCGGCGCGCTGCAGTGCGCCGGCGAAGCGGCGCACGTCGCCGCCGGACTCCAGCGCCTGGCGGTAGCGCGGGTTCTGCTTCAGCAGCCGCACGTAGTCGGCGAAGCTCTCGGCCGGCGAGGCGTAGGCGCGGAACTCGGCGCGCTCGGTGCGGCGCGCGCCGTCGACGTACTCGTGGGTGGTGGCCGCGGCGCGCTCGCCCTGCCAGCCGGTGGCCTTGATGCCGAACAGGTTGTGGGCGGTGTCGCCGTCGCTGCGCTGGATCGTGCGCCGGCCCCAGCCGGTCTCCAGCGCAGCCTGGGCGACCAGCGCCCGGGCGTCCACGCCCAGCTCTCGCGCGGCGGCCTGGGCGTGCGACCAGATCGAGGCGACGAAGCGCTCGGGCGAGCGCGGCGCGAAGCCCTCGGCGGCCGCGCGGGCGGCCGACTCCAGGGCCGCCGGCACCGCGGCGACGGCGCCCGCGGCCGCCTCGACGACCGGCTGCGCGCGCGCGAGCAGGCGATCGACCAGGCCGTCGAGCGGCGAGCGCGCCGGCTCGGCCGCCGGGTCGTCGGCCGAGGGCGGGCGGCCGGCGATCAGGTCGAGCAGGCGCGCGTCCGGCACCTGCGCGGCGTCGCCGGGGCGGTCCGGGCCGAGCGCGGTGTCCAGCGCCGGCGCCGCCTTGGCCGCGCCGCCGAGCTGGCGGGCGATCGTCGCCGCCAGGCCCAGCCCGCGGCCCTCGGTCAGCGACTTGGCCAGGCGCTGGTCGTAGAGGTCGCGGTACAGGGTGCTCTCGCCGGGGAACAGCGCATCGCCGAAGCTGGCGTCGCGCATGCTCTTGACCAACATCTGCGCGAACACGCCCTCGAACTCGCGCGCGGCCGCGTCGATGCGCGCCGCGTCGGGGCGCTGCGCGGTCTCGAGCCCGATCGGCGCGGCGGCGATGCGCATCAGATCACCTCCAGCTCCGCGCGCAGCGCGCCGGCCTGCTTGAGCGCTTCCAGGATCGCGATCAGGTCGCCCGGCGCCGCCCCGACCGCATTGACCGCGCGCACGATCTCGTCCAGCGAGGTGCCGCCGGCGAAGCGGAACATGCGGCTGCCGTCCTGGTCGATCGCCACGTCCGAGCGCGGCACCACGACGGTGGCGCCACGGCCGAAGGGCTCGGGCTGGCTGACGTCCACGCTCTCGGTGATGGTCACGCTGAGCGAGCCGTGGGCGATCGCGGCCGGCAGCACCTTCACCTGCGCGCCCATGACCACGGTGCCGGTGCGCGAGTTGACGATGACCTTGGCCGGCGCCGTGCCCGGGGTCAGCTCCACGTTCTCGACCTGGGCCAGGAAGCCGATCCGCGCGGCCGGGTCGTAGGGCGCGCGCACGGCCACGGTGACGCCATCCACGGCGCGCGCGGTGCCGGCGCCGAAGCGGGCGTCGAGCGCGGCGACCATGCGCGAGACGGTGGTGAAGTCGGCGCGGTTGAGGTTGAGCGTCAGCTCGCCGTCGCCGCCGAAGCCGCCGCCCACCTCGCGCTCCACGGTCGCGCCGTTGGGCACGCGGCCTACGCTGGGCACGTTGACCGAGACCCGCGAGCCGTCGCGCCCCTGGGCGCCGAAGCCGCCGACCACCAGGCTGCCCTGGGCGATCGCGTAGACCTGGCCGTCGGCGCCCTTGAGCGGCGCCATCAGCAGGGTGCCGCCGCGCAGCGACACCGCGTTGGCGATCGAGGACACGGTGACGTCGATGGTCTGGCCGGGCTTGGCGAACGGCGGCAGCTCGGCGTGGATGGCCACCGCGGCCACGTTCTTGAGCTGCGGGTTGACGTTGGACGGCACCGTCACCCCCAGCTCGTTGAGCATGTTGCGCAGGCTCTGCACGGTGAAGGGCGACTGGCTGGTGCGGTCGCCGCTGCCGTCCAGGCCCACCACCAGCCCGTAGCCGACCAGCGCGTTGCCGCGCACGCCGCCGACGCTGGCAAGGTCCTTGACGCGTTCCTGGGCGTGCAGGGGGAGGGCGAGGAGCACCACAAGCAGGAGCAGGAAGCCGGAGGCCGCGCGCCAGGGAAGGCGGAGCAGGCGGCGGACGCCGTTCTTTACCCGTCCATCGGGCTCCGGTTCCTGACCCATGCGAAAGATCGTCATCTCGTCGTCCCTGCCGCTCAGTACGGATACAGCCGCGAATGGAAGAAGCGCCCCAGCCAGCCCATGGCGTTGGACTGGGCGATGGCGCCGCGGCCGCCGTAGACGATGCGCGCGTCGGCGACGCGGCCGGACGGCACGCTGTTGTCGGGGCCGATGTCGGACGGGCGCACGATGCCCTGCACCTGCACCAGCTCGTCGCCCTGGTTCAGGCGCAGGTTCTTGCTGCCCTCGACCACCAGGTTGCCGTTGGGCAGGCGCTGCACCACCGTCACCGTCACGCTGCCCTGGATGCGGTTGCTCTGGGTGCTGCGGCCGTTGCCGTCGAAGTCGCGCGCGCCCTGCGCCGAGGCGCTGAGCACCTCGCGGCCGTTGACGGTGACCGGGCCGCCGAACAGGTTAGGCGCGCCGATGTCGATCGCGCTCTCCTTGCCGATCTGGGTGGTGGCGTTGGTCTGCGCGGTGGTGCTCTCCACCAGCAGGATGGTCAGCAGGTCGCCCACCTCGCGCGCGCGCTTGTCGCCGAACAGCGACAGGCCGCCGGCGCCGCCCTGGTAGATGGCGCCCTGCGTGGCCGGCGCGGCGTATGCGGCGGCGGCGACCGGCAGCGGCGCCAGCGGCGGGTAGGGGCGCACGTCGCCGGCGGCGATGCAGCCGGCCAGCAGCATCGGCGCGGCCAGCGCGCAGGCCGGACGGAGGAGGGAAGCGGGACGGTCCATGCGCGGCCTCAGACGTTGTTGTTGAGGTAGCCCAGCATCGAATCGGTGGTGGAGATGGCCTTGGCGTTCATCTCGTAGGCGCGCTGGGTCTCGATCATGCTGACCAGCTCCTCGACCACGTTGACGTTGCTGCCCTCCAGCGCACCCTGCTCGATCAGGCCGAGCCCGTTGAGCCCGGGCGTGCCGTTCTGCGCCGGGCCGGAGGCCGTGGTCTCCAGGTACAGGTTCTCGCCGCGCGCCTGCAGGCCGGCCGGGTTGATGAAGTCGGTGACGGTCAGCGCGCCGATCTCCAGCGCCTGCGCCTCGCCGGCGATCTGCACGGTGATCGTGCCGTCGTTGCCGATGGTCATCGACTGCGCGCCCTCGGGCACCTGGATGCCCGGCTGCACCGGGAAGCCGCTGGCGGTCACCAGCTCGCCCTGCGGGTTGACCTGGAAGCTGCCGTCGCGGGTGTAGGCCGGGGTGCCGTCGGGCAGCAGCACCTCGAAGAAGCCGCGGCCGTTGATCATGACGTCGAGCGCGCGGCCGGTCTGCTGCGGGTTGCCCTGGTTGAAGTCCTTGGCGGTGGAGACCACGCGCACGCCCGTGCCCAGCTGCAGGCCGGTCGGCAGCTGGGTCTGCGCCGAGGTGGCGCCGCCGGGCTGCCGCACCTGCTGGTACAGCAGGTCCTCGAAGTTGGCGCGGTCGCGCTTGAAGCCGGTGGTGTTGGTGTTGGCGAGGTTGTTGGCCACCACCGACATCCGCGTCTGCTGCGCGTCCAGCCCGGTCTTGGCGACCCAGAGAGCCTGATTCATTGCGCGTTCCTCTCAATGCGGGCGCGTCGGCGCCGTCGGGTGGATGGATGCAAGGGGTGTGCCGAGGGGCGGGGATTGGGGATTGGGGGGAAGCGGGAGCGGGGCCGTTCGCGGTCGCTTAGCCGCCCAGCCGCAGCAGGCTGTTGGCGGCCTGGGCGTTGTCGTCGCCGCGCTGGATCAGCTTCACCTGCATCTCGAACTGCCGCTGCAGCTGGATCATCTGCACCAGCGCGCCGGCGGCGTCGACGTTGCTGGCCTCCAGCGCGCCGGTGGTCATCGCGTCGCCGGCCGCCTGCGCCAGCGGCTGCTGCGGCTGCGCGTTGCGCATCAGCCCGTCGGCGCCGCGCGCCAGCCGCTCGGGCGTCGCCTCCGCCACGCGGATGCGGCCGACGATGGCCAGGGTCTGCGGGCCTTCGCCCAGCGGGATCACCGACACCGTGCCGTCGTGGCCGATCTCCATCGCCTGGTGCGGCGGGATCGCCAGCGGCTGGCCGTCCTCGCCGAGCAGCGGGCGCCCGCCGCCGGCGACCAGCTGCCCGTTCGGGGTCAGCGACAGGTTGCCGGCGCGCGTGTAGGCCTCGCCGCCGTCGGCGGCCTGCACCGCCAGCCAGCGGTCGGCCCGCAGCGAGACGTCGAGCGCGTTGCCGGTGACCCGCTGCGCGCCGATGCGGGCGTCGAAACCCTGGTCGACGTGCATCGCGTCGATGCGCGAGGCGAAGCCCGCGCCCTCCACCGGAAACGCGCGGGTGTTCGCCAGCGCCGCCTTGAAGCCCGCGTTGTCGGCGTTGGCCAGGTTGTGCGCCACCGTCCCCTGCGCCTGCAGCGTGGCGCGGGCACCGGTCATGGCGACGTAGAGGGATTTGTCCATGGCAGGCCGGGAGTCGGGAATGGGGAATGGGGAATCGGGAAAGGGCCGGCATCAGGGGCGTCGCGGATTCGCTCGTGCGATTCCCGATTCTCCATTCCCGATTCCCGGCTCGGCATCAACGAATGTTGATGACGGTCTGCGTGACCTGGTCCTGGGTCGAGATCATCTGTGCGTTGGCCTGGAAGTTGCGCTGGGCGACGATCATGTTGACCAGCTGCTCGGTCAGGTCGACGGTGGAGGATTCGAGCGCGCCGGCCTGGATCTGGCCGAAGTCGGAGGTGTCGGGCGCGCCGGTGCGCGGGCTGCCCGAGGCGTAGCTCTCGGCCCAGGTGTTGTTGCCCTGCGGCTGCAGGCCCTGCGGGTTGACGAAGCTGGTCAGCGCGACCTGGCCGAGCGCGGTGTCGGCGCCGTTGGAGTAGCGCGCGAACACCACGCCGTCGGTGGAGATGCTGATCTCGTTGAGCTTGCCGGCGGCGTAGCCGTCCTGCTGGGTGCCGCGCAGCTGGAAGGTCTCGCCGTACTGGGTGGAGCCGGTCAGGTCCAGCGACAGGTCGAGCACGCCGGCGCCGGTGGAGGGGGTGAACGGCTCCATCGCGATGCGGCCGTCAGCGGGCGCGAGCAGGGCGCCGCTGTCGGAGAACTGCACCGTCACCGGCTGGCCGACCGCCTGGCCGTCGACGTAGTTGTGCACCTGCCATTCGTTCGGGTTGGCGGTCTTGACGAAGTACGAGGTCTGCACGTGGCTCACGCCCAGCGAGTCGAACACGGTGATGCCGCCGCTGGAGGCGTTGTAGCTGGTGGGCTCGGCGGGATCGAACGCGGCCATCGCCGGGGTGGCGGCGTTGCCGGGCAGGGTCACGGTCAGCCCGACCAGGCTGCTCTGCCGCGGCGGGCTGTCGGTGGTGAGCAGCTGCAGGTCGCCGACCCGGCCCACGTCGAAGCCCTCGCCGTCGGCGCGCGCCGGGTAGACCTGCAGCCGCGCGCCCTCCGGCGTGCCCACGTAGCCCTGCGCGTCGGTCTGGAAGTTGCCCGCGCGCGAGTACACGCGCGCGCCGTTCTTGCTCAGGGTGAAGAAGCCCTCGCCGTCGATGGCCATGTCCAGGCTGCGGCCGGTGGGATCGATGCTGCCCTGCGAGAACTGCTGGGCGACGTTGCCGAGCTTCACGCCCGAGCCGATCGCGTTGCGGGCCAGGCCGTAGGAGGTGTAGGAGAACAGGTCGGCGAACTCCGCCCGCGACTCCTTGAAGCCGGTGGTGTTGACGTTGGCGATGTTGTTCGAGGTGACGTTGAGGTCGGCGTTGGCCGCGTTGATGCCGGACAGCGAGGTGTTGAAGCTCATGGCGGACTCCGTGGAAGGGAACGCGGGCGGGAAGGGTCAGACGACGCGCAGGACGTAGCCGACCGGCGCGGTGCCGAGGCCCTGCAGGTCGAGGTAGAGGCCGTCGCTGCCGACCGAGACGCTCTCGACGCGGCCGCGGACATAGGTGTTGAGCGAGGCGCCGGTGCCGTCGGTGCCGGCATGGCGCGCGGTGACGGCGTACTGGCCGGCCGGCAGGCGCTGCCCGGCGGCGTCGGTGCCGTCCCAGGCGAAGGGCACCTCGCCGGCGGCGGACGCGGTGGCGGCGAACTCGCGCACCTTCTGGCCGTTGGCGTCGCGGATCTCGAAGGTCACCGTGCCCGGGCCGGGCGCGGCGACCAGGCCGCTGGTGCCGCCCTCGTCGCCCAGCGCCAGCTTGGCCGAGGGCACCAGCACCTCGCGGCCGACCAGGGTCGCGCCGCGCAGGAGCTGGTCGGTGCTCATGGCCTCGGCGAAGCCGTTCACCGTGCCGTTGAGGTCCTGCAGGCCCTGCACCGTCGAGAACTGCGCCAGCTGGCCGAGGAAGGCGCTGTTCTCCATCGGATTCAGCGGGTCCTGGTGCTTGAGCTGCTCGGTCATCAGGCGCAGGAAGTCGGCCTGGCCGAGGCCGTCGTTCTTCTTGTCCGCGGTGCCGGCGGCGCCGGTCAGCCCGAGGCCGGAGTAGATGTCGCTGGGGATGGCGCTCATGCGGGGCTCCGGGGCGCTCAGCGGCCCATGCTCAGGGTGGCCACGGCCAGTTCCTTGGCGGTGTTGAGGATTTCCACGCCGGCCTGGTAGCTGCGCGAGGCGGAGATCAGGTTGACCATCTGCGAGACCGGGTCGACGTCGGGCGCGTACACGTAGCCCTGCGCGTCGGCCAGCGGGTGGCCCGGCTCGTAGCGCTGCACCGGCGGCGATTCGCGGCGCACGATGCCGCCGACCTCGACCCCGGTCAGCGCCGGGTCGTGGGCGTGCGCGGCGGCGCGGAACACCGGCTCCAGCGGCCGGTAGACCTGCTCCGGGGAGCCGGCCACGGAATCGGCGTTGGCGAGGTTGCTGGCCAGCGTGCTCATGCGCACCGACTGCGCCTGCAGCGCGGAGCCGGCGATGTCGAAGATCGGCAGGTTGCTCATCGGGTCACTGTCCGGTGATGGCGGTCATGAGGGTGCGCACCTTGGATTCGAGGAAGCTCAGCGAGGCGCGGTACTCCAGCGCCGCGCGCCCGTAGGCGGCGCGCTCGGCGTCCGGGTCGACGCTGTTGCCGTCGAGGCTGGGCTGCGCGGCGGTGCGGGCGACGGCGAACGGCGAGTCGGCGGCCGGCAGCGGCAGGTGGCCGGGGCGCGGCTCGGCCGCGGCGCCGGGACGGCCCGCTTCCCGCGCCTGCGCGGCGGCCTGCAGGGCGGCGTCGAAGTCCAGGTCGCGGGCGCGGTAGCCCGGGGTGTCGGCGTTGGCGAGGTTGCTGGCGATCAGCTTCAGCCGCTGCTCGCGCAGCGGCAGCGCGTCGGCCTGCAGGCCGAGGTAGGACGAGATCGGGTTGGACATCGCGGCGCTCCGGCGGACTCCCGTCCGCAGGCGGTGCAAGCCGCGTGCCAGTCCCGCTCCAAGAACCTGTCCACGATCCTGCTGCGCTTGCCAGCTGGCGCGCGTGCGGTGCTCGGAATGCTCATGTACCGCTCGTACACTGCGCTTCCTGCGCTCCGCCACGCGCCATCTGGCGGCGCTCGCGACGGATCGTGAACAGGTTCTAAGGCGCCAGGGCGCGCTCGGCCACCCGCCGCAGCTGCGCCACCACCTGGTCGGCCAGCTCGTGCGGGCTGTACTTGGCCACGAAGGCGTCGGCGCCCACGCTCTGCACCATCGAGGTGTTGAACACGCCCGACAGCGAGGTGTGCAGCAGCACGTACAGGTCCGCCAGGCCCGGGTGCCGACGGATTTCCGTCGTCAGCGTGTAGCCGTCCATCGCCGGCATCTCGATGTCGGAGACCACCATCGCGTAGCGCTCGGCGGGCGACTCGCCGGCCGCGTGCAGCTGCAGCAGGTGGTCCAGCGCCTGGCGGCCGTCGGAGAGCAGGGTGACGCCGACGCCGAGCTGGTCCAGCACGCTGCGGATCTGCTGCCGCGCCACCCGTGAGTCGTCCACCACCAGCACCTGCATCGGCGGCGCGCCCGGCGGCAGCGCGTACTCGGGCGGGAGGTCGGCGTCCATGCGCGCCTGCGAGATGTCGGCCAGCACGCTCTCGACGTCGATCACCTGGATCAGCTCGCCCTGGTAGCGGGTGACCGCGGTCAGGTAGCCGCCCTCCGCGCCCAGGTCCGGCGGCGGCTGGATCTCGGACACCGCGATGTTGACGATGCGTTCCACGTCGCCGACCAGGAAGCCCTGCACGGAGCGGTTGAACTCGGTCACCACCAGGTAGCCCGGCAGGTCGCCGCTGCGCCGCTCCGGGTGGCCGATCGCCAGGCCCAGGTCCAGCACCGGCACGCTGCGCCCGCGCACGTCGGCCACGCCCGAGAACTGCGCGGGCAGGCCGGGCACCCGGAACAGCGGCGGGCGCCGCAGCACTTCCTGCACCTTGAACACGTTGACGCCAAAAAGCTGGCGCCCGCCGAGGCGGAACAGCAGCAGCGCCAGCCGGTTGTGGCCGGCCAGCCGGGTGCGCTGGTCGATGCGGTCGAGCAGATCCTGCGACATGCCGGCGGTATCGGCCCGGCGCGGGCTCGCTTGAGCGCGCGCCCGCGGCACGCGGCTTGCACGGGGCGGGGACACGACCATCGCGACCGCCATGCCGCCCACACGCTTCCGCCGCTTGCTGCCGCTGTTCCTGTCGCTCGCCCTGCCGGCGGCGGCGCAGGATGGCTTCCAGCCGGTGGAGGCGATCCGCGCCGCGGCGCTGGCCGCGGTGGAGGCGGGGGAGCCCGAGGCGACCCTCGATCCGGCGCTGCGGATGCCGCGCTGCGCGCAGCCGCTGCAGGCGCAGCGCACCGGCGCCGGCACCGTGGAGGTGAGCTGCCCGGCGGGCTGGCGCCTGTTCGTGCCGGTGCGGGTGCGCCGCAGCCAGGCGGTGCTGGTGCTCTCGCGCGGGGTGGCGGCGGGCGAGCCGGTCTCGGCGGACATGTTCGCGGTGGAGCGCCGCGACGCCGGCCGGATCGCGGGCGTCGCCCTGGCCGACCCCGCCGAGGCCGAGGGCCGCGTCGCGCGCCGCACCCTGGCGGCGGGCAGCGTGCTCACCGCCAACGACCTGGTCGCGCCGCGGCTGGTGCGCCGCGGCGATGCCGTGGCGCTGGTCTCGCGCCGCGGCGGCGTCGAGGTGCGCATGGCCGGCCGCGCGCTGGGCGACGCCGGCGAGCGCGAGCGGGTCAGCGCCGAGAACCTCTCCTCGCGCCGGGTGGTGCAGGGCGTGGTCGGCGCCGACGGCGATATCCTGGTGGGGCGCTGAGTCGCGTGAAGACCTTCTTCACATGTGCCCTGAGGAACCTCTGAACATAGTTCAGAGGTTCCGCAAACCAGGAGGGTTTGCCCGCAGGCAATCACGCAAGTGATTGATCTGCGTGAGCCAGTCCGGACACGTGCCGGACTGGCGGCGTCTGAACAAGTCCATGGATGGACTTGTTCAGACCTTCCCTAAAGACCCGGCGGGGCCGGCCGATACCGGCAACGTCCCCTTTCACGGCTGCCATGCGAGGACCCCTGCCATGAGCCACAAGATCGAAGGCCTGCCGCCGCCGGCCGCGCTGCGCGGTGCCGGCGCGCTCGGCGGCCAGGTCGCCCGCGCGGGCGACGACCGCGACAAGCCCGTCGAGGCGGCGGCCGCCGGCGACAGCCTGCGCCTGACCGGCGAGGCCGCCGGCCTGCAGGCCATGCAGCGCGAGCTGACGGCGCAGCCGGCGGTCGACCAGACCCGGGTGCAGGCCGTGCGCGAGGCGCTGGCGGCCGGCACCTACCGCGTCGACCCCGAGGCCATCGCCTCGGCGATGCTCGACCTCGACGCCCGGCTCGGCGGCCGATGAGCGACGCCGCCGCCAGCCTGGACCGCCTGGCCGTGGCGCTGGCCGACGAGCGCGAGGCGCTGCTCGGCCACGACGTCGAGGCGCTGATGCGCTCGACCCAGGCCAAGCTGGTCGCGCTGCGCGAGCTGGAGGGCCGCGCGGCGGACGCGCGCGCCGGCGACATCGCGGGTCCGCTGGCGGAGCTCGCCGAGCTCAACCGCGCCAACGGCGCGCTGCTGGCGCGCCGCCGCCGCGAGATCAACTGGGCGCTGCGCCACCTGGGCCGCAGCGAGGGCGCGCCCGCCTACGACGCCAGCGGCCGCGCCGAGCGCAGCCTGGGGCCGCGCGAACTCGCCGTGGCTTGACCGGCGCCGCGTTCGCCGCGGCGGCGATTCCGTAGAATGCGGCGGACGCCCACGACCCGCCGGTCTCCGTGACGCCACCGTTCCAGGATTTCCCGACGCCTTCCGCCGGCCTGCTGGCCGCCGCGCTGTGCCGCCTGCAGGAGGGCGTGCTGCTCTACGCCGGCGACGGCCGCCTCGTCTACGCCAACCCCGCCGCGCAGGTGCTGTGCCGCTCGCACCCGCTGTGGTCGGACGCCCACGCCCGCATCGAGGACCTGCTGCCGCCGCACGCGCTGCCGCAGGCGCGCGACGAGGGCCGATGGAACGACTACCTGCCGTTCGGCGAGGGCCGCATGCTGGCCGCGCGCCTGTACGTGCTCGACGAGCACGACGGCCGCTTCCTGCTGCTGCTGCAGGACCCCGGGCTGGTGCGCGAGGGCGACCAGGAGCTGCTGCGCCGGCACGAGGAGCTCAACGTGCGCCTGACCGCGGCGCAGGCCAAGCTGCTGCAGGCCGAGAAGCTGGCCTCGATCGGCCAGCTCGCCGCCGGTGTGGCGCACGAGATCAACAACCCGATCGGCTACGTGCATTCCAACCTGGCCAGCCTGCAGGAGTACCTGAGCAGCCTGTTCGCGCTGATCGACGTCTACGAGCGCGCGCTGCACTCGCCGGACCCGCGTGCGATGCAGGCCGAGATCGACACCACCCGCGAGCGCCTGGACATCGACTTCATCAGCCGCGACCTGCCGCAGCTGATGACCGAGTCGCGGCAGGGCATCGAGCGGGTGACCCGGATCGTGCGCGACCTCAAGGACTTCTCGCGCACCGAGCGCGACAGCGCCTGGAAGCTCGCCGACCTCCACGCCGGCCTGGAGTCGACCCTCAACATCGTCTGGAACGAGCTGCGCTACAAGGTCACCCTGGAGCGCGAGTACGGCACGCTGCCGATGGTCGAGTGCCTGCAGTCCGAGCTCAACCAGGTGTTCATGAACCTGCTGCTCAACGCCGGCCAGGCGATCGAGGAGCGCGGCGTGATCGGCCTGCGCACCGGCCACGCCGACGGCATGGTCTGGGTCGAGGTCTCCGACAACGGCCCGGGCATTCCGGCCGACATGCAGCAGCGCATCTTCGATCCCTTCTTCACCACCAAGCCCGTGGGCACCGGTACCGGGCTCGGCCTGTCGATCTCCTACGGCATCGTCGCCAAGCACCACGGCCGCATCGAGGTCGACAGCGCGCCCGGCGCGGGCAGCCGCTTCAAGGTGATCCTGCCCGTGCGCCAGCCGCCGCGCGGCGCCTGAGGCGCGCCGTCGCGCCGGTCGCGGTGCGGGCGCGCGCATCGGGGATCACGCAGGAGCGCGCTCGCGCGCGATGTTCTTGCTCCATGGGCGCTGCGAGAAAGAGCTTCGCGCGCCAGCGCGCTCCTACAGGGCGGGTTCGCGGGTGCGCTGGGTGTCGTAGGTGCGGAAGGCCTGGCGGATGTGCTCGCGCAGCTCGTGGTCGTCCCACGGCTTGGTCAGGAAGCGATAGATCGCGCCGCGGTTGATCGCGTCGGTCACGGTGGCCAGGTCGGTGTAGCCCGACAGCACCAGGCGGATGGTGTCGGGATAGAGCATCTTCACCCGGCCGAGGAACTCGGTGCCGTCCATCTCCGACATGCGCTGGTCGGACAGGATCACCTGCACCTCGTTGGTCGCCAGCAGGCCGAAGGCGTCGCGTACGTTGCCCGCGGCCAGGATGCGGTAGCCGTCGCGGCGGAACAGGCGCACCAGCGAGCGCAGCACGTTCTCCTCGTCGTCGACCAGCAGCAGGGTGCGGTCCGGCTTGCTGGCGGTGAACAGCTCGGGCCGCAGGTAGCGGCGGCGCAGCGCCTGGCCGGCGCCCTCCGCGCTCATCGGCTCGCCGAACAGGTAGCCCTGGAAGCAGTCGCAGTCGGCGCGGCGCAGGAACCCCAGCTGGGCCTCGGTCTCCACGCCGTTGGCGATCACCTTCATGCCGAGCTGGTGGCCCATGGCGATCATCGCGCGCACGATCGCGGTCTCGCGGCTGCCGGCGGGGGCGGCGTTGATGAAGCTGCGGTCGATCTTGAGCACGTCGGCGGGGTAGCGCACCAGCGCGCCCAGGCTGGCGTCGCCGGTTCCGAAGTTGTCCAGGGTCAGGCCGATGCCCTCGTGGCGCAGCGCGCTGATCGCCTGGAACACCGCCTGCGCGTTGTTGTTGAGCGCGCTCTCGTTGACCTCGAGCACGATCGACGACATCGGCAGGCCCGCCTGCTGCATCTGCCCGAGCAGCCGGTCCACGAAATGCGGCTGCAGCAGCTGCAGGGTGGATACGTTGACCGCGACGAAGAAGTCGTCGAAGCCCTGCTCGCGCCAGTGCCGGACCTGGGCGATCACCCGCTTCAGCATCCAGTCGCCGATCTGCACGATCACCCCCAGCCGCTCGGCGGTGGGCAGGAAGCGCTCGGGCAGCAGCAGGCCCAGGACCGGCGACTGCCAGCGCACCAGCGCCTCCATCCCGACCACGCGGCCGTCGCGCGCGCTGATCTTGGGCTGGTAGCGCAGGCGCAGT
Source organism: Alterluteimonas quercicellularis (assembly GCF_021191635.1). Classification (GTDB taxonomy): domain Bacteria; phylum Pseudomonadota; class Gammaproteobacteria; order Xanthomonadales; family Xanthomonadaceae; genus Luteimonas; species Luteimonas quercicellularis. The sequence goes on along the minus strand of NZ_JAIWPR010000002.1, from coordinate 307,225 downwards.
TCGCCGTTGGGCAGCGCGTCGACGATCTGGCGGGCGATCGCGCTCTCGCTCTGCACCCGCTCGGTCGCAGCGCCCGTGTGCACGTGCACCGGCTCGTGCATCAGGTGCGAGGCGTGGCGCACCGCGTTCTCGGCCAGGTGCAGCAGCTCGCCGGCGTCGGTGCCGTGCTGCGGGCACAGGCTGATGCCGACCTTGGCGCCGAGGAACAGGGTGTAGGGCAGCACCGCCAGCGGCTGCTCGATCTCGGCGATCAGCGACTGCGCCAGCGCCTGCGCCGACTCGGCGTCGCCCTCCAGCGCCACCGCGGCGACGAACTCGTCGCTGCCGTGCCGCCACACCCGGCCGCGGCCGCGCAGGCGCCCGGCCAGGCGCTGGCCAACGGTGTGCAGCGCGGCGTTGCCGACCTCCAGGCCCATGTTCTGGTTGATCGAGGCGAAATGCTCGATGTCGATGTGCAGCAGCACCAGCGGCGGCCCGCCGTCGGCCGCCGCGCGCACCATGGCGGCCAGTTCCGGGTGCCCGGCGCCGAGGCGGGGCAGGGGCGGCGGGATGTCCAGATCGGGGGGCAGCATGGCGACATTCTAGGGCCTCTGAACCGGTCCAAGCGCGCGCGATGCGCTCGCTTGCGCCCCCCGCGCGGCGAGGCGATGCACGGCGGCGCCGGCCGGGCGCGACGGGTCGCCACGTCGCGCCGCGGCGGTCCCTGCCCGCGGCGAGGTGCGCCAAGGGGGCACGACGCGCGCCGCGGCGAACGGTTCAGGCGGCGTCGGCCGGCCCGTAGGGCAGCGAGGCCTGCACCCGCGTGCCGCGCCGCGGCGCCGAGTCGACCCGCAGCGCACCGCCGGCCAGCTGCGCGCGCTCGCGCATGATCACCAGGCCCAGCTTGTCCACCTCCTCGGGGTCGAAGCCGGCGCCGTCGTCCTCCACGTGCAGATCCAGGCCTTGCGCGTGCCCCTGCAGCCGCAGCGTCACCCGGCCGGCGCCGGCGTGGCGCAGCGCGTTGGTCAGCGCTTCCTGCGCGATGCGGAAGCAGGCCTGCTCGATCTCCCGCGCCGGCCGCCGCGGCAGCGGCGCGATGTCCAGTTCCAGCGCCGCCTCGGCGCTGCGGAACAGGCGGTCGGCATGCCAGCGCAGCGCGGCCTCCAGGCCCAGCGCGTCGAGCTGCGGCGGGCGCAGCAGGGTGGAGATGTCGCGCAGGCGGCCGAGGGTGGCGTCGGCCAGTACCAGGATGTCCTCGAGGTCGTCGCGCCGGCGCCCGGGGTCGTCCTCGTCCATCGCCGCGGCCGCCGACATGCGGATCGCGGTGATCGACTGCCCGACGTCGTCGTGCAGGTCGCGCGAGATCGCGCGCCGCTCGTCCTCCTGCACGCTGAAGATGCGTGCCGCCATCGCCTGCAGTTCGCGGTTGCCGGCCGCCAGCGCGTCGCGGCTGCGCTCGGCCTCGGTCAGGTCGCGCACCAGCAGCAGGGTGCACGCCTCGCCCTCGTAGCGCGCCTGGCTGGCGCCCAGCGCGGCGCCGAACAGGCGGCCGTCGCGGCGCCGCATGCGCGGCGCGGGCGCCGGCGGCTGCTGCGCCGGGCCGTGGGCCTGCCGCAGCCAGGCTTCCATCAGCGGCCGGTCCGCGTCCGCCACCAGCGCGTCCAGCGGCTGGCCGGCCAACGCCTGCGGCGGGTGGTCGAAGATCGCCGCGCAGGCCGGGTTGGCGTAGCGCACCCGGCCGCGGGCCACCAGCATGACGCCGTCGGGCAGCAGGTGGATCAGGTCGCGGAACTGGCGCTCGCGCTCGCGCAGCTGGCGGCGCACCGTCTCCGCCTCGGTGACGTCCTGCAGGGTGCCGCGCAGCAGCGGGTGGCCGTCGGCGTCGACCCGCTGGCCGCGCAGCTGCAGCCGCCGCTCGCCCGCGGGCGCGGGCAGCGGCACGATCACGTCGATCTCGGCCCCGCCGCTGAGCGCCGCGTCCATCAGCGCGTCCAGCTGTTCCTCCCAGTCCGGCAGGCAGTCGCCGAGCAGGGCGCGGATGTCGCGGTCCTCGCCGCCCGCCGGCGTCCGCCCGAGCAGGCGGCAGGTCTCGTCGGAGACGTGGCCGGTACCGGTGGCGGGATCGAAGTCCCACGACCCCAGGTGCGCGATGCGCTGCGCCTCGCTCAGCCGCGTCAGCGCCTGCGCGCGGCTGCGCTGCGCCTCCAGCGCCTCGGTGCGGTCGCGCATGCTGACCAGGCGCGCGCCGCGGCCGGCGTACTCGGCCTCGCTGGCGTGCAGCTCGACGTCGCGCGCGCGGCCGTCGGCCAGGCGCACGCGCCGCAGCCCGTCGGCGGCCCCGGCGCGGTCCGGGCCCGGCGCCGCGCCGTGCAGGCGCGCCGGGTCGATCGCGTCGGCCGGTCCCGCGTCCAGCCCGAAGAACGCGCGCGCGGCCGGGTTGAGGTAGAGCAGGCGGCCGTCGGCCGGGTCGACCAGCCAGGTCGGGTCGGGATGGGCCTCCAGCAGCGCGCGGTAGCGGCGCTCGGAGGCCACCGCCCGCGCATGCGCGCGCTCCAGCCCGGCGGTCTGCGCGCGCAGCAGCAGGTACAGCCCGAGCGCGGTCAGGACCACGAACAGCACGCCCTTGGCGCTCTGCAGCGCGCGCACCGCGTCCACCGCGAACAGCCCGTCGACCAGGCGGTCGCCCAGCAGCACCCAGGCCATGCCCAGCGCGAGGTAGGCCAGCGGCACGCCGCGGCGCAGGCGGGTCAGGCGCGCCTGCAGTTCGACGTCGCGCGTCGCATCGGCACCGGCGGTGCGGCCGGATCCCATGGTCGTTCCCGTGTTCCGATTTCGCCGGCAAGTCTAGGGCGTGGCGGCGTCCGGGGTCCATGCTGCACGGCTCGTTTCGGCATGCGCGGCCGTGCCGGGCATGGCGCATCGGCGGTGCACTCAACTTCGCCGGCGCCACGCCGCTATGGGGGGAACAGCTCCGCGTGCGGGCAACGCGACGCAGAGCGCGAAGGAGTGGACCGTTCGATGGATTCCGGCGTCATCACCAGCCTGTTGCAGCATCCGCTGCCCAGTGCGCTGCTGCTGCTCGATGGGGACGGCCGCTGCCTGGCGGCGAACGCCAGCGCGCGCGCCCTGGGACTGGAGCGCACGGCGGAACGGCACGCGGGCGCGCTGGCCGACGCCCGCCGGCGGCTGCGCGAGGGCGCCGCCGCGGTGGACTGCCTGCTGCCCGGCCCGAACGGCCTGCTGCAGGCGTGGATGCGCGCGGTCGACGTCGGCGCCGGCGATCCGGTCGCCTTCTCGCTGAGCGTGCCGGAGCCCGAGCCCGCCGGGCGCTGGCACGACGCGATGCACAGCGCCGGCCACGGCCTGTGGGCCTGGGACGTGCGCCGCGACGAGCTGCAGCGCTCGGACTCCTGGCGGAGCATGCTCGGCTACGCCGGCGGCGAGCCGCTGGCCGCGTCGCTGCCGGCGGCGCTCGAGGGCGTGCATCCCGAGGACCGCGCGCGGGTGCGCGCCGCCCTCGACGCCCACCTGGACGGCCGCTCGCCGCTCTACCACTGCGAGTACCGCATCCGCCACCGCGACGGCAGCTGGCGCTGGATCCGCGACAGCGGCCGCGTGGTCGCGCGCGACGCCGCCGGCACGCCGCTGCGCATGGCCGGCACCCACACCGAGATCGGCACCCAGAAGCAGCTCGAACAGCGCCTGCGCGAGCAGCGCGCGCTGCTGGAGGAGACCCAGCGCATCGCCGGCATGGCCAGCTGGACCTGGGACGCGCAGAGCGACGTGGTCTGGTGCTCGGCGCAGCTGCGTTCGCTGGTCGGCCTGGGCGAGGGGCTGCGCGTGCGCGACTGGCTGCGCCGCTGCGGCCGCCCGGCGCTGGGCGCGCTGCGCAAGGCCTGGCGGCGGCTGCGCCACTCCGAGGACCTGGCGCGCTTCGAGCTGGCGCTCGACGACGGCGCCGGCGAACGGCTGCACCTGCTGGTCTGGGCCGAATCCCGGCTCGACGCCGACGGGGCGCCGCAGCGCGTGCTGGCCCAGGTGCAGGACGTGAGCACCCAGCGCCGCGCCGACGCGCTGATCCACCGCCGCACCGAACTGCTGCGACGGATCTCCGAGCTGGGCCGGATCGGCGGCTGCGAGATCGACGCCGCCACCCGCGCCATGCAGTGGACCGAGGAATGCGCGCGCCTGCACGGGCGCGACGCGGCCGCGCCGGTGCTCGACGCGCTGCTGGGCCAGTACGCCAGCGAATCCCGCCAGGCGCTGGAAGCCGCGTTGCTGCGCACCTCGGACGGCGCACCGCCGGAGACGCTGGAACTGTGCTTCTACCGGCCCGACGGGCGCCAGGTCTGGGTGCAGGCGGTGGTCGACTTCGAGTGGCCCGGCGGCGCCCGGCCGCGCCACCTGGTGCTGTTTCGCGACATCACCCGCGAGCGCGCGGCCAGCGAGCGCATCGAGCTGCTCTCGCACTACGACCTGCTGACCGGGCTGCCCAACCGGGTGCTGCTGCGGCGCGAGGCGGAAGCCGTGCTGCGCACCGCGCAGGCGCCGCCGGCGCTGCTGCTGATCGACCTCGACGGCTTCGCAGGGATCAACGAATCGCTGGGCCACACCACCGGCGACGCCGTGCTCAAGGCCTGCGCCGCGCGGCTGCACGGCCACGTCGATGCCGGCGACCTGTTCGGCCGCTTCGGCGCCGACGAGTTCCTGGTGCTGCTGCGCCAGGGCGCGGACCGCCGCGCGGTGCTCGCCGCGGCCCAGCGCATCGCCACCGCGCTGGCCGCGCCGCTGCCGGTGGGCGGCGAATCGCTGCGGCTGGGCGCGAGCGTCGGCATCGCCACGCTGCCCGAGGGCGCCGAGTTCGACGACCTGCTGCGCGCGGCCGGCATCGCCCTGCACGCGGCCAAGCGCGGCGGCCGCAACCGCATCGAGTTCCATTCCGCCGACGGCTGGAGCCGCGCGCGCCGGCGCATCGACATCGAGCAGGCACTGCGCGTGGCGCTGGAGCGCGACGAGTTCTCGCTGGCCTACCAGCCGCTGATCTCGCTGGCCGACGACCGGCCGCCTTCGATCGAGGCGCTGCTGCGCTGGCAGCGGCCCGGCCTGGGCCACTGCACGCCGGAGGAGTTCGTGCCCATCGCCGAGGCCAGCGGCGAGATCGTCGCGATCGGCGACTGGGTGGTGCGCGAGGCCTGCCGCCAGGCCGCCGCCTGGCAGGAGGCCGGCCTGGCCTTCGGCCGCATCTCGGTCAACGTCTCGGCCATGCAGCTGCGCGACCCCGGGTTCGCCGAGCGCGTGGTGGCGCACTGCGCCGCGGCCGGCTGGCCGGCGCAGCGGCTGGAGCTGGAGCTGACCGAATCGGCCCTGCTGCGCGACACCCAGACCCTGCGCGAGTGCTTCGACCTGCTGGCCGAGGCCGGGATCGCGCTGGCGATCGACGACTTCGGGACCGGCTTCTCCAACCTCAGCTACCTGAGCCGGTTCCCGGTCGGGCGCCTGAAGATCGACCGCAGCTTCATCGCCGAGCTGTGCAAGGGCCGCGGCGCCGGCGAGGTCACCCGCGCGATCATCGGCCTCGGCCAGTCGCTGCGCATGCAGGTGGTGGCCGAGGGCGTGGAGCAGCCGGAGGACGAGCGCCTGCTGCGCGAGCACGGCTGCGACGAGGTGCAGGGCTACCTGTACTCGCGGCCGCTGGCCGCGCGCGACATGGCCGACTGGCTGCGCCAGCGCGCCGGTGCCGGCCGCGACGCCGCGCCCGCACCGGACGTCGTCCGGCGCCGCCAGGACGCGCTGCGCGCCTAGCGCCTGCCGCGCACCAGGCCCTTGTAGGAGCGCGCTCGCGCGCGGCTTTCGCCAGCGGATCGGCGGCAGAACTCGAACGCCTCCCACGCGCGGACGTCGTCGAGGGACGGTGGCGCTGCCTTGACCGGGCTTCGGGAAGCGGTCGCGCGCCAGCGCGCCCCTACGAGGCCCAGGTCTCGCTGGCCCCTGTGGCAGCGCGCTGGCGTGCGACAGGGCCAGGCCGCTGCCGACGAAGCGTGGCCTCGGCTAGCCGGCCACGCCCAGATCCCAGTCGATGCAGCCGCCCACCGGGTCGTCGGGGGCCGCGGGCGCTTCGCGCGCCTGCGCCAGGCGCCTCAGCTCCTCGGCCGCCAGGGCCTCCAGCCGCTGCAGGGCATCGTCGCGCCGGCGGCGCGGCAGGTCGCGCCCGGGCGCGCGGGGCGCTTCGCCCGGCGCCCGCGTCGCGGGCGCCGCCGCGGACGCCGAGCGCGCACCGGGCGGGGGCATTCAGAACAGTTCGACGGTGCCGGCGCCCATGCCGTCCTGGGTCACCGGCTTGTGCGGCGGCTTCTCCCAGGTGTGGCGCAGCTCGCGCAGGCGCTGGCCGATGCGCTGCAGCGCGCGCAGCAGTTCGTCGTCGAGGACCCCGCCGTTGCGGCGCAGCAGGTCCTGCAGCTCGATGGCTTCGCGGTTGATCGCGTTCAGCCGCTCCAGGTGCGCGTGCACGCCGCCCAGCGCCTGGGTCGCGATGTCCTCGAACTGCAGCGCGCGCACGGCCTCGGCCACGTTGCCGTCGATGGCCCGCCCGCACTCGGAGATCTCGCGCATGCCGTCGCCCAGCGAGCGGTTGATGGCCGCCACCTGGTCGAGCATGCCGGCGGCCTCGGCGCGCGCCTCGCGCGAGCGGTCGAGGTCGCGCGAGGCCATGCCGGACACGGTGTCGCGCACCTTGGCGATGGACTCCTTGGAGCTGTGGGCGAGCTTGCGGATCTGCTCGTTGAAGGCGGTGGAGCGCTCGGAGAGGTTGCGCACCTCGTCGGCCACCACCGCGAAGCCGCGCCCGGCCTCGCCGGCGCGCGCGGCCTCGATGGCGGCGTTGAGCGCCAGCAGGTTGGTCTGGTCGGCGATCGACTTCACGTCCTCGAGCAGGGCGAAGATGCCGTCCAGGTGCCCGGCCATCTCGTCGATGTGCGCCACCGTGACCGTGCTCTGGCCGCTGACCTGTTCCAGCGCCTCGACCAGCTGCCCCATGCGCTGGCTGGCGTGCTGGGCGAAGCGCGCCACGTCGGCGCCGCCGGCGCCGTCGGCGTCGCCGGTGCGGTCGAGGATGCGCGACATCGCCTGCGCCTGCTGACGCGACTTGCGGTTCATCGCCTCGAAGCTGCTGCCCAGGCCGCTGACCGCCTGGCGGATCAGCTCGCGGGCGCGTTCCACCTCCACCCGCGAGCCCTCGATCTCGGCGCCCACGAACTGCCGCAATTCGTTGAGCAGCTGGTCCTGCTCCTGCAGGATGCGCGCGTGCTCGGGCGAGCGCCCGGTCTCGCGCCGCACCAGCCAGAAGCCCAGCACCAGCCAGCTCGCGGCCAGCGTCAGCAGGACCGCCCAGCGCACCGGCGCGGGCCAGCCCAGCGCGAACGCGACCGGCAGCAGCAGGGTCAGCGACAGCGGCGCTGCGAGACGGATCATGAGGCGTGCGTACATGGGCGCTCCGGGAGGTTCTACGATCCCGGTATCGGCGCGGACGCGCCTGGCTTTAGCGACGCGGAGCGGGGCCGGTGGTCTAGGGCAGCAGGCGCTGCAGCGACTCCAGCATGCGCCCGCGCGAGAACAGCAGGTCCCACTGGCTGCCGCCGACCTGGCGCCACAGCACCGCCGCGCGCACCGCGGCCAGCAGCAGCGCGCGGATCTCCGCCACCACCGGGGCCTGGCCGAGGTAGTGCGGCGAGCCCTGCACCATGACCCGCGGCCGCAGCTGGCTGATGGTCTCGGCGTACAGCGCGCCCAGCGCGTTGAGCACCTCGGGGTGGGTGCTGCCCTGGGCGCGGGCCTGCGGCGCGATGCGCTCCAGGCCGGCGGCGACCGCCTCCACCGCGCCGCGCTCGGCGCTGAAGCGGCGCTCCAGCCGCATGACCGCCAGCGCCAGCCGCGGCACCGACTCGTCCTGGGCCTGGCGGCCCAGGTAGTCGCGCAGCAGGCGCAGGCCGGGGTGCAGGCGCGGCACGCCGCCGTAGACGTCCGCCGCGGAATCGGCGTCGATGCGGAACACGCTGTCGATCACCGCCTCGGCGGCGTCGCTGCGCGACTGGCCGGTCTCGGCGGTGGAGCGGACCTGCTGCAGGGACTGGGCCAGCGCGCCCAGCGCCAGCACGCGATCGTCGAAGGATGCACTCATCCGCCTAGTTTAGAACGTGTTGCCCGCCGCCGCCCGTTCATGCGTGCGGGGGCGCGTCGGTGCGCGCGATCACCGCGCCGCCCAGGCACGCCTCGCCGTCGTAGAGGACCAGCGACTGACCGGGCGTCACCGCGCGCTGCGGCCGCGCGAACCGCACCTCCAGGGCGCCGTCGTCGCCGACCAGCGCGATGCAGGGCTCGGCCGCCTGCCGGTAGCGGGTCTGCGCCAGGGCCTCGAAGCGCGCCGCCGGCGGCGATCCGGCGATCCAGTGCGCGGCCTCGGTCCAGGTCGTGCGCGACATCAGCCAGCGGCTGTCGCGGTCCTGGTCGACCACCAGCACGTTGCCGGGCACGTCCTTGCCGACCACGTACCAGGGCGCGGCGGCGAACCCGCGCACGCCGCCCAGCTGCAGGCCCTCGCGCTGCCCGAGGGTGAAGAAGAACACGCCGGGGTGGGTGCCGACGACGCGGCCGTCCGGGGTGCGGATCTCGCCCGGCCTGGCCGGCAGGTAGCGCCCCAGGAAGGCGCGGAAGTCGCGCTCGCCGATGAAGCAGATGCCGGTGGAGTCCTTCTTCGCCGCGGTCGGCAGGCCGGCCGCCTCGGCCCGCGCCCGCACCTCGCGCTTGGGCAGCTCGCCCAGCGGGAAGCGGGTGGCGGCCAGCTGCGCCTGCCCCAGTTGGTGCAGGAAGTAGCTCTGGTCCTTGCCGGCGTCGTGCGCGCGCAGCAGCCGCCAGGCGCCGCCGCGGCGGTCGATGCGGGCGTAGTGGCCGGTGGCGATGCGCTCGGCGCCCAGGGCGTGGGCGGCGTCCAGGAAGTGGCGGAACTTGATCTCGCGGTTGCACAGCACGTCCGGGTTGGGCGTGCGCCCGGCGGCGTACTCGGCGAGGAAGTGCTCGAACACGCCCCGCCAGTACTCGGCGGAGAAATCGCGGAAGTGGATCGGGATGCCGAGCCGGCCGCAGACCGCCACCGCGTCGCGGCGGTCGTCCTCGGCGCGGCAGTCGCCGCTGCCGTCGTCGGCCCAGTTCTGCATGAACAGCCCGGCGATCGGCTCGCCCGCTTCGCGCAGCAGCAGCGCGGCGACCGACGAATCCACGCCGCCGGACATGCCGACGACGGTGCCCGGCGCGCTCACGGCACCAGCGCGGCCAGGTCGAGCGGGTAGCGGCGACCGGCCAGGTAGTCGGCCGCGGCGCGCCACACCAGCGGGCTGCGATGGCGCTCGCGGGCGGCGTGGAGCTCGGCGGGCGTCAGCCACAGCGCGCGCTCGATGCCCGCGTCGAGCGGCCGCTGCGGGTCGTGCGCGACCGGCTGCGCGGCGAAGGCGAAGCGGAGGAAGTGGCGGCCGCCGGGCGCGGTCCACTGGTAGGCGCCGACGAAGTGGGTCGCGCGCACCGTCCAGCCGGTCTCCTCCAGCGTCTCGCGCACCGCCGCCTCCACCAGCCCCTCGTCCGGCTCCAGGTGCCCGGCGGGCTGGTTCAGCACCAGGCCCTCGCTCACCGATTCCTCCACGCACAGCAGGCGGCCGCCATCGGCCACCAGGGCGGCCACGGTCACGTCGGGCTGCCAGGGCCGGTCCTCGCCGCCGCTCACAGTGCGTCCTGCCCGCCGGTCATCTCCAGCTCCTTGTCGTCGGCGATCTCCGCCGCCGCGGACATCGCCAGTTCCAGCATCGCCGCGTCGGCGTCTTCCGGCAGCTTGACCACGTAGTAGAGGACGTCGCCGGAGATCTCCCAGGCGCCCAGCTTGCGGGTCTGGTTGTCGCGCAGCAGGCCGTTGGCCACGGCGCCGTCGAGGTCGCCGTCCAGCCGCGCCGCCGGCGAGAACACCATGCGGATGCGCTGGCCGGCCACCTCCTCGGCGCGCCCGGACACGAACACCAGCTGGCTGCGCTCCTCGCGGGCCCAGGAATAGACCACCCGGTAGTCGCCGTCCTGGTCGATGTCGTACTCGATTCCCCGTTCGGCCAGGCGGACGGCGACGGGGTCGCCGGCCGGCGGCGCGGGCGCGGGGGCCTCCTGCGCGAGGGCGGGGGCGCAGAGCAGGGCGAGCAGCGTCGTCAGGGCGGAGCGCATGCGGGAAAATCCCGGGAAACAGCGTTCCATTCTGCGCCCCGGTTCCGACGCCGTCCATGCGGTGGCGCCGGTGGAACGTATAATTGCAGCCATGCCACGCGAACCCGGACACCAGCACGACCACGAGCACGGCGTCGCCGTCGAGACCGGCCGCCCCGAGCTGGCCCGGCCGCCCCTGTACTCGGTCCTGCTGCTCAACGACGACTACACGCCGATGGACTTCGTCATCGACGTGCTGGTGCGCTTTTTCGCCATGAACATGGAAAAGGCCACCCAGATCATGCTCCACGTGCATACACGCGGCCGTGGCGTCTGCGGGGTCTACAGTCGCGAGGTGGCCGAATCCAAGGTGGCGCAGGTGAACGAATACTCGCGTCTCAACCAGCATCCCTTGCTGTGCACCATGGAAAGGGCCTAAAAGGACGGGGAGCCTCCGGCGGTTGAGGTTCCGACAAGCGGGAGGCGGGCGCGCCGGATGGAAAAGCGGCGGACCGACCCCACATCGGCCGTAGACTTTCCGGAGGCATCCGCCCCATGTTCAGCAAGGATCTCGAGTATTCCATCGGCCAGTGCTACAAGCGGGCCCGCGAGGCCCGCGACGAGTACATGACGGTCGAACACCTGCTGCTGGCGCTGCTGGACAACCCGTCCGCGGAGGCCGTGCTGAAGGCCACGGGGGTGGATTTCCACCGCCTGCGCGCCGACCTCGAGCAGGCCATCGCCACCAGCGTCTCCAAGCTCGACGAGGGCGACGGGCGCGACACCCAGCCCACCCTGGGCTTCCAGCGCGTGCTCCAGCGCGCGGTCTACCACGTGCAGTCCTCCGGCAAGAAGGAGGTCACCGGCGCCAACGTGCTGGTGGCGATCTTCGGCGAGAAGGACTCCCACGCCGTCTACTACCTCAACCAGCAGGACGTCACCCGGCTGGACGTGGTCAACTACCTCTCGCACGGGATCGCCAAGACCGGCGAGGGCGAGGCCGCGCCCTCGGGCGAGGAGTCCGAGGGGCCGGCGGGCGAGGGCGGCGGCGAGGGCAAGGGCGACGCCCTGGCCGAGTACGCCACCGACCTCAACGCCGCCGCCCGCGAGGGCCGCATCGACCCGCTGGTCGGCCGCGGCGAGGAGATCGAGCGCACCATCCAGGTGCTGTGCCGCCGGCGCAAGAACAACCCGCTGTACGTGGGCGAGGCGGGCGTGGGCAAGACCGCGATCGCGGAAGGCCTGGCCAAGCGCATCGTCGACGGCGAGGTGCCGGAGGTGCTGGCCCACGCGGTGATCTATTCGCTCGACCTGGGCGCGCTGGTCGCCGGCACCAAGTACCGCGGCGATTTCGAGAAGCGCCTCAAGGCGGTGCTGGCGGCGATCCGCAAGCACCCGGGCGCGGTGCTGTTCATCGACGAGATCCACACCATCATCGGCGCCGGCTCCGCCTCGGGCGGCACCATGGACGCCTCCAACCTGATCAAGCCGGCCCTGGCCTCGGGCGAGCTGCGCTGCATCGGCTCGACCACCTTCCAGGAGTACCGCGGCATCTTCGAGAAGGACCGCGCGCTGGCGCGGCGCTTCCAGAAGATCGACATCGTCGAGCCGACCACCGGCGAGACGATCGAGATCCTGCGCGGGCTCAAGGCCAGGTACGAGGCCCACCACGACGTCACCTACGCCGACGAGGCGCTGCAGGCGGCGGTGGAGCTGTCGGTCAAGCACATCGCCGACCGCCTGCTGCCCGACAAGGCCATCGACGTCATGGACGAGGCCGGCGCGCGCCAGCGCCTGCTGGCCGAGGACGTGCGCAAGCACCTGATCGACGTCGAGGAGGTCGAGGCGATCGTGGCCAAGATGGCGCGCATCCCGGCCAAGCAGGTCAGCGCCTCCGACAAGGACGTGCTGCAGCACCTGGAGCGCAACCTGAAGATGGTCATCTTCGGCCAGGACCCGGCGATCGAGTCGCTGGCCTCGGCGATCAAGCTGGCCCGCTCGGGGCTGGCCAACCCGGACAAGCCGATCGGCAACTTCCTGTTCGCCGGGCCGACCGGCGTGGGCAAGACCGAGGTCACCCGCCAGCTCGCCCACCAGCTGGGCATCGAGCTGGTGCGCTTCGACATGTCGGAGTACATGGAGCCGCACTCGGTCAGCCGCCTGATCGGCGCGCCCCCGGGCTACGTCGGCTTCGACCAGGGCGGGCTGCTGACCGAGAAGATCGTCAAGACGCCGCACTGCGTGCTGCTGCTCGACGAGGTGGAGAAGGCGCACCCGGACATCTTCAACATCCTGCTGCAGGTCATGGACCGCGGCGTGCTGACCGACACCAACGGCCGCGAGGCGAACTTCCGCAACGTGGTGCTGGTGATGACCACCAACGCCGGCGCGGCGCAGGCCTCGCGGCGCTCGATCGGCTTCACCCGCCAGGACCACAGCACCGACGCGATGGAGATCATCCGACGCAGCTTCAGCCCGGAGTTCCGCAACCGCCTGGACGCGATCGTGCAGTTCCAGCCGCTGGGCTTCGACCACATCCTGCGCGTGGTGGACAAGTTCGTCATCGAGCTGGAGAGCCAGCTGCACGAGAAGAACGTGTCGGTGACGGCCACCCCGGAGGCGCGCGAATGGCTCGCCCAGCACGGCTTCGACCCGCAGATGGGCGCGCGGCCGATGGCGCGGGTGATCCAGGACAAGGTCAAGCGCCCGCTGGCCGACGAACTGCTGTTCGGCAAGCTGGTCGGCGGCGGCCGGGTGAGCATCGACGTGCGCGACGACCAGCTGGTGGTCGAGGCCTGGCCGGAACCGGAGAAGCTGCTGCCGGCGACGGTCGACTAGCCTGCCGCCAGGCGCCGGCCCGCATTCGCGGGCGCAACGAAAAGGCGGCCTTCGGGCCGCCTTCTTCGTGTCCGGGCCGGGGGCCTACTTCATCCGATAGGTGATGCGGCCCTTGGTCAGGTCGTAGGGGGTCATCTCCACCTTGACCCGGTCGCCGGTCAGGATGCGGATGTAGTTCTTGCGCATCCGTCCCGAGATGTGGGCGATGATCTCGTGGCCGTTCTCGAGCTTGACCCGGAACATCGTGTTCGGGAGGGTCTCGGAAACGGTGCCTTCGAATTCAATGACGTCGTCTTTCGCCATGCGTCCTGTATGTCGCTCTGGGTATGTCGGGCGCGGGTTCGCGGCCCGGAAAACGCGCCATTCTCACACGTCCGGGCCGTCGAGGCAAAAGTTCCGTTAAGTCCCGCCCTCGGCGGGCGCCGCCAGCGCGGCCGCGGCGGTCGTGCCGAACCAGTCGGTCCAGCGCGCCGGCGCCTCGTCCGCCGCCGCCAGGCGCCCGGCCGCCTCGACGAAGCGCTCGCGCGGCCAGGCCTGCGCGCCCAGGCGCGTCAGGTGCGGGTTCTCCACCTGGGCGTCGATCAGCGGCCAGCCGTGGGCCGCCAGGTGGCGGGCCAGCCCGGCGAGCGCGACCTTGGAGCCGCCGGATTCGCCGCTGAACATACTCTCGCCGAAGAACATCCGCCCCAGCGCCACGCCGTAGATCCCGCCGACCAGCCGGTCGCCGTCGAGGACCTCGACGCTGTGCGCGTGCCCCAGCGCGTGCAGGCGGACGTAGGCGGTCCGCATCTCCGGCGTGATCCAGGTGCCGCCCTGACCGGGGCGCGGCGCCTCGGCGCAGGCGCGCACCACCTCCTCGAAGCGGGTGTCGGCGAACAGGGTCCAGCGGCTGCGGCGCAGCGTGCGGCGGAAGCGCGCGCCCAGCCGCACGTCGTCGGTGGCGAACACCGCGCGCGGGTCGGGCGACCACCACAGGATCGGCTGGCCCGGCGAGTACCAGGGGAAGACGCCGTGGCGGTAGGCGTTGAGCAGCCGCGACGGCGACAGGTCGCCGCCCACCGCCAGCAGGCCGTCGGGCTCGCGCAGGGCGAAGGCCACCGGCGGGAACGGCGACCCGGGATCGGGATCGAGCAGGAACGGGCGCATCGCCGCCCGCTACCCGGCAGAGGCCGGCTTGAACGGCGAATGGGCGTCCAGCGCCGCCTTGTAGCCGCGGACCGAGGCGGCCTCGTCGGCGCACCAGGGGCGCAGCGCCGCGGCGAAGGCCTCGTCGGCGATCCAGTGCCGGCTGCGCACGAAGGTCGGCAGGAAGCCGCGCGCGATCTTGTGCTCGCCCTGGGCGCCCGGCTCGAAGTTCGCCAGGCCTTCGCGCAGGCAGTACTCGATGCCCTGGTAGTAGCAGGTCTCGAAGTGCAGGCCGGGCAGGGTGCGGTCGGCGCCCCAGTAGCGGCCGTAGAGGGTGTCGGCGCCGCGCAGGCACAGGGCGCCGGCGATCGGCGCGGGCTCGCCGTCCAGGTCGGCCAGCACCAGCACCAGCTGCCGCGGCATGGTCGCGGCGAGGTGGCGCAGGAAGCCCGGCGTCAGCGCCGGCGAATTGCCGTAGTCGGCGAAGGTGCGCAGGTAGAAGCCGTAGATCGCGTCCAGGTCCTCCGCGTCGGCCTCGTCGCCGTGCAGCACGCGGAAGCGCACCCCGGCCCGCGCCACCCGCGCGCGCTCCTGGCGGATGTTCTTGCGGTGCTTGTGGTCCATCGCCGCCAGGTAGTCGTCGAAGCCGGCCCAGCCGCCCGGGTTGCGCCAGTGGTACTGCACGTCCACGCGCGGCAGCCAGTCCGGTCCGAACGCGGCGTCCTCGGCCTCGGTGTGGAAGTTGACGTGCGCCGAGGACAGCCCGTCGGCCCGCACCTGCGCCACGATCGCCGCCAGCAGCGCGCGCCGGGCGTCGTCGTCGACCGCCAGCAGGCGCGGCCCGGTGACGGGCGAGTAGGGCACCGCACCCAGCCATTTCGGGAAGTAATCACGCCCGTAGCGCGCGTAGGCGTGCGCCCAGGCGTGGTCGAACACGAACTCGCCGTGGGAATTGGTCTTCACGTAGCCCGGCGCCGCCGCCACCAGGCGGCTGCCGTCGCGCAGCAGGACGTGGCGGGGCGTCCAGCCCCAGCCCGGCCGCAGGCAGTCCTCCCGCTCCAGGCCGGACAGGAAGGCATGGCGGACGAAGGGGTTGCGGCCGTCGTGCAGCGCGTCCCAGGCGTCGGCGGGGATGTCCGCGAGTGAGGCGGCCTCGAGCGCTTGCGTCATGCGCGCAGGTTAGCCGAAGCCGCGCCGGCGGCGCTCGACCTGGAGCGCGCTGGAAGCCCTACGGTTTCGCCGAGGCGGACGCGCAGCGCGGCGAGCCGGCGGCCGGGCGCGGCTCAGCCCTGCTGGTCGAGGAAGCGCTCGGCGTCGAGCGCGGCCATGCAGCCGAAGCCGGCCGAGGTGATCGCCTGCCGGTAGTGCTGGTCGGCGACGTCGCCGGCGGCGAACACGCCGGGCACCGAGGTCTCGGTGGCGCCGCCGCCCAGGCCCGAGCGGATCTCGAGGTAGCCGTTGTGCATCGCCAGCTGGCCCTCGAACAGCGAGGTGTTGGGCGTGTGGCCGATGGCGACGAAGAAGCCGTGCACGTCGAGGTCGCGGGTGCCGCCGTCGAGCACGGACTTCACCCGCAGCCCGGTGACGCCATGCTCGTTGCCGAGCACCTCGTCCACCGTGTGGTGCCAGACCGGCTCGATCTTGCCGGCCTGGATCTTGGCGAACAGCTTGTCCTGCATGATCTTCTCCGCGCGCAGGGTGTCGCGGCGGTGCACCAGGTAGACCTTGCGGGCGATGTTGGACAGGTACAGCGCCTCCTCGACCGCGGTGTTGCCGCCGCCGACCACGGCCACGTCCTGGTCCTTGTAGAAGAAGCCGTCGCAGGTCGCGCAGGCGGACACGCCGCGGCCCTTGAACGCCTCCTCGGAGGGGATGCCCAGGTACTTGGCGGTGGCGCCGGTGGCCACGATCAGCGCGTCGGCGGTGTATTCGCCGCCGTCGCCCTTGAGCCGGAACGGCCGCTGCGACAGGTCGGCGGTGTGGACGTGGTCGAACACCACCTCGGTCTCGAAGCGCTCGGCGTGCGCCTGCATGCGCGCCATCAGGTCGGGACCCAGCAGCCCGTGGGCATCGCCCGGCCAGTTGTCGACCTCGGTGGTCGTCATCAGCTGGCCGCCCATCTGCAGGCCCGTCACCACCACCGGCTTCAGGTTGGCGCGCGCGGCGTAGACGGCGGCGGTCCAGCCGGCGGGGCCGGAACCGAGGATCAGCAGACGGCAGTGCTTCGGGGTGCTCATGTATACTCGCGGCCTTGGAAAACGTGAGGTTTCGAGTCGCATAGCTTGGCGGCGCGGGCGCCCCGGCACAAGGCGCGCGGGCGCCGGCGGACCGGAACGATCCATCCCGATTCGACGGCGCGCACCCCACGGCGGGCCGGCGCAACCGCCCGCACCCGTGTGCGGGTTTTTCGTAGGCGCCGGCGCGGCCGGCGCGACCCAGAACGAAGTGGAGAGCAGGCGATGCGGATTGGCGTGCCGAAGGAAACCAAGACCCTGGAGGGCCGCGTGGCCCTGGTGCCGGCGGCCGCCGGCGACCTGGTCAAGCGTGGCCACGAGGTGTGGATCGAGGCCGGCGCGGGCGAGAAGTCGCGCTTCTCCGACGACGACTACGCGCGCCTGGGGGTCAGGATCGCGCCCGACGCCGCCGCCCTGTACGAGCGCGGCGAGCTGATCGTCAAGGTCAAGGAGCCGATCGAGGGCGACCTGCAGCACCTGCGCCGCGATCACCTGCTGTTCTGCTACCTGCACCTGGCGCCGCTGCCCGAGCTGACCCGGCGCCTGCTCGACATCGGCCTGACCGGCGTGGCCTTCGAGACCGTCGAGCTCGACAACGGCGACCTGCCGCTGCTGGCGCCGATGTCGGTGATCGCCGGGCGCATCGGCGTGCAGGTCGGCACCCACCTGCTGCACCAGCCCGAGGGCGGCAAGGGCAAGCTGCTGGGCGGCCTGCCGTCGACCGAGCGCGGCAAGGTGGTGGTGTTCGGCGCCGGCGCGGCCGGCGGCAACTCCGCAGCCCTGGCGGCGGCCGGCGGCGCCAACGTGGTGGTGTTCGAGAAGCGGCAGGACCGCATGACGCAGATGATGGCGCTCGGCGCCAACGTGACCGCGCTCTATCCCTACGACGAGGTGGTGGCCCGCGAGGTCGCCGCGGCGGACCTGGTGGTCGGCGCGGTGCTGGTGACCGGCGCGGTCGCCCCGCACGTGCTGACCCGCGCGCACCTGGCGCAGATGGAGCCGGGCAGCGTGCTGGTCGACATCTCGATCGACCAGGGCGGCTGCTTCGAGACCTCGCGCGCCACGACCTGGCAGGCGCCGACCTACGTGGAGGAGGGGGTGACCCACTTCGCGGTGACCAACATGCCCGGCGCGGTGCCGCAGACCAGCTCGCAGGCGATCTGCGCCGCGATCCTGCCCTGGGTCAACAAGCTCGCCTCCGGCGACTGGCGCGACAACGCGGCGCTGACGCGCGGCATCAACGTCGAGGACGGCCGCCTGGTGCACCCCGCGCTGCAGGGCATGGCGCTCTGAGCGGTCCCGAGGCCGGGCCGGGCAGGTCCCGGGCCGGGCGTGGAAGCGGCCCGGTTTCTGGCGTAAGATCAATACCCTGCATGTCATACCTCAGGTAATCACGCACGGTGGCACGGCCTCTCCAGGAACGCAGCAGCAGCAAACGTCCCCGCGGCGGCGCGGGCGCCGGCGAGCCGTCGGCGCCCAACCCGCGCCGGCAGCGGCTGTGGCGCGACATCGCGCTGATCCTGATCGCGCCGCTGTTGCTGTACCTGTTCGCCAGCCTGCTGACCTTCTCGCCCGACGACCCCGGCTGGTCGCGCTCGGGCAGCGTCACCGCGCCGCTGCACAACGTCGGCGGGCCGGTCGGGGCGTGGATCGCCGACGTGCTACTGCACCTGTTCGGCTTCGTCGCCTACCTGCTGCCGCTGATGCTGGCGGCGATCGTGTGGATCGCCATGTTCGGCATGGACAGCGACGGCGACGGCAAGGCCGACCTGGGCCCGGCGCTGCGGCTGGTGGGCATCGTCGGCTTCCTGGTCTCGGCCACCGGCCTGCTGGCGCTGCGCATCCCCAACGCCGTCGACCTGTCGGCCGGCGGCGGCGGCATCCTCGGCCGGCTGGTGGGCAACTCGCTCTACGGCGGCTTCGGCCCGGTCGGCGGCAACCTGTTCCTGATCGCGCTGGTGCTGGTGTCGGTGACCCTGGCCACCGGGCTGTCCTGGTTCCGGGTGATGGACCGCATCGGCGGCTGGGCGATGAAGCTGCCCGACCTGCTGCGCCGGGGCAGCCGCCAGGCCAGCGAGTGGCAGCAGGCCCGCGAACTGCGCGGCGAGCGCGAGGAGGTGCGCCGCACCGAGACCGAGAAGCGCGCCAGGCGCACCCCGGTGCGGATCGAGCCGCCGGCCGCGCCGCCGGTGGTGGAGCGCAGCGAGCGCGCCAAGCGCGAGCAGCAGATCCCGCTGTTCAAGGGCACCGGCGGCGACGAGTCGGGGCTGCCGCCGCTGTCCCTGCTCGACGACCCCAAGCCGCAGCCCAAGGGCTACGACGAGGAGACGCTGGAGACGCTGTCGCGGCAGATCGAGTTCAAGCTCAAGGACTTCCGCATCGACGTGGAGGTGAAGGAGGCGCAGCCGGGCCCCGTCATCACCCGCTTCGAGATGGAGCCGGCGCCGGGCATCAAGGTCAGCCAGATCAGTTCGCTGGACAAGGACATCGCCCGCGGCCTGTCGGTGAAGGCGGTGCGCGTGGTCGACGTCATCCCGGGCAAGTCGGTGATCGGCCTGGAGATCCCCAACACCCGCCGCGAGATGATCTACCTGTCCGAGCTGCTGCGCTCGCGCGAGTACGACAAGTCGCCCAGCGTGCTGACGCTGGCGCTGGGCAAGGGCATCAGCGGGCAGTCGGTGGTCGCGGACCTGGCGCGGATGCCGCACCTGCTGGTGGCCGGCACCACCGGCTCGGGCAAGTCGGTGGCGGTCAACGCCATGGTGCTGAGCCTGCTGTTCAAGGCCGCGCCGCAGGACCTGCGGATGCTGATGATCGACCCGAAGATGCTGGAGCTCAGCGTCTACGAGGGCATCCCGCACCTGCTGGCGCCGGTGGTGACCGACATGAAGGAGGCCGCCAACGGCCTGCGCTGGTGCGTGGCGGAGATGGAGCGCCGCTACAAGCTGATGAGCGCGGTCGGCGTGCGCAACCTGGCCGGCTTCAACAAGAAGGTCCGCGACGCGCAGGACGCCGGGCAGCCGCTGCTCGACCCGCTGTTCCGCCCCAACCCGGAGACCGAGGAGGTCGCCCAGCCGCTGGAGCCGATGCCCTACATCGTCATCTTCATCGACGAGTTCGCCGACATGATGATGATCGTCGGCAAGAAGGTGGAGGAACTGATCGCGCGGCTGGCGCAGAAGGCGCGCGCGGCCGGCATCCACCTGATCCTGGCCACCCAGCGCCCGTCGGTCGACGTCATCACCGGCCTGATCAAGGCCAACATCCCGACCCGCATCGCGTTCCAGGTCAGCTCCAAGATCGATTCGCGCACCATCCTCGACCAGTCCGGCGCCGAGACCCTGCTCGGCCACGGCGACATGCTCTACCTGCCGCCCGGCACCGCGCTGCCCGAGCGCGTGCACGGCGCCTTCGTCAGCGACGAGGAGGTGCACCGCGTGGTCGAACACCTCAAGCAGAGCGGGCGGGCCGAGTACATCGAGGGCGTGCTCGACGAGGTGCAGACCATGGGCGACGGCACCGTGGTCGGCGCGACCGGGCTGCCCGAGGCCGGCGGCGGCGGCGACGAGAGCGACCCGCTGTACGACGAGGCGGTCAAGATCGTCACCGAGACCCGGCGCGCCTCGATCTCCGGCGTGCAGCGCCGGCTCAAGATCGGCTACAACCGCGCCGCGCGGCTGGTCGAGGCGATGGAGGCCGCGGGCGTGGTCAGCGCGCCCGAGCACAACGGCGACCGCACCGTGATCGCGCCGCCGCCGCCCAAGTAGGCGCTCGCCCGGGGACGCGCGTCGAGGCCCGCCGCGCGCGCTACCATCGGCGGACCGGCAGGCCTACGGGAGCGCGCATGCGGGCGGGGATCGTGTTCTGGATGGCCTGCGCCGTCCTGGCCTGGCCGGCGCAACCGGCCGCGGCGGCGCCGCCGCAGGGCCCGCCCGCGCTGCTGGCCCGATGGGACCGCGACGAGCACCCCGACCTGCGCGGCGTGGTCGTGCTCCACCGCGGCCGCCGCGTCGCCGAGCGCTACTACAACGGCGCCGAAGCGGACGAACTGCACGACGTCCGCTCCGCCGGCAAGAGCGTGACCGCGCTCCTGGTGGGCATCGCCATCGACAGGGGCGCCATCGGCTCGGTGGACGACCCGGTCGCGCGCTACTGGGCCGCGGCGGCGGACCGCCCGATCGGCCAGGTGCCGCTGCGCGACGTGCTCACCATGCGGTCCGGCCTCGACGCCTTCGACGAGGACCCCGACTCGCCCGGCCACGAGGACAGGATGGACGCCGCGGCCGATCCGCAGGCCTTCGTTCTCGGCTTGCCGCGGGTGGACCCTCCGGGCGCACGCTACCGCTACAACTCGGCGACCGCCTACGTCGCCGGCGTGGTGGTCGCGAACGCTGCGCGCGAGACGATGGGCGCGTTCGCCGGTCGCGAGCTGTTCGCGCCGCTCGGGATCGCGGACTGGCGCTGGGATGCGGACGCGTCCGGCATGACCAAGGGACAGGGCAACCTCCGGCTGACCACCCGCGGGCTCGCCGCCATCGGCGAGATGGTGCGCAACGGCGGCCGCGCGAACGGTCGCCGCGTGGTCGGCGAGGCGTGGATCGCGCAGATGCTCGCGCCCCGGGTGGACATCGCGGCCGTCGATCCCTCTGCGGAGGGCTACGGCTACTTCTGGTACCGGAAGGAACACCGGATCGGCGGCGCGGCCGTCCCGGTCTCGTTCGCCTCCGGCAACGGCGGCAACAAGATCTACGTCGCGCCCGCCTGCGACCTGGTGGTGGCGATCACCTCGTCGGCCTACGGCCGCGGCCATGGGCAGCGCCGGTCCGAGGCGATCCTGCTGGCCGTCCTGACCGCGCAGGTGGAGTCCGGCGGCTGCCGGTCCGGGGACGCCCCCGATGCGCCGGACGCCGCGCGCGACGCGGGCGCCCGATCCCGCGCAGGCGCGCTTGGGACGAAGCGGACCCTGGCGACGTCGCGATCCGCCGCGGAGCGCAACCGGCGCTGAGCGCCGGCACGGCGCGCCCGTGCGCGGGCGATCGCGGGGCTGGCCCGTTCAGCCTGCTGCGGTCACACTTCGCCCATCCGAGTTCGCTCGTTCCTGTGGACCTCCGCCATGCGCCGTGTCTTGCTCGCCGCCGCCCTCGTCACCGCCCTGCTGCCCGTCGGCGCGTTCGCCGGCGCGCGCGACACGCTGCAGGCCTTCACCCGCGACCTGCGCGGGCTGGACGGCCAGTTCACCCAGCGCGCGTTCGACGGCAACGGCCGGGTCAAGGAGACCTCGAGCGGCCGCGTGGCGCTGTCCGCGCCGCGCCTGTTCCGCTGGGAGTACGTCAAGCCGTACCCGCAGCTGATCGTCGCCGACGGCGAGAAGGTCTGGGTCTACGACCCCGACCTGGAGCAGGTCACGGTGCGGCCGCAGGGCGCCGAGGAGCAGAACAGCCCGCTGGCCACCCTGACCGATCCCGGCCGGCTCGACCGCGACTTCGACGTCAGCGAGGAGGCCGCGCCGGTGGACGGCCTGCACTGGATGACCCTCACGCCCAAGCGCGAGCAGGACGCGAGCTTCCAGTCCGCGCGGCTGGGCTTCGACGGCCAGGGCCTGGTGCGGATGGAGGTGGTCGACGCCCTCGGGCAGCGCACCGAGATCGCCTTCGCCGGCTGGCGCCGCAATCCCGCCTTCGCCGCCGACACCTTCCGCTATGCGCCGCCGGCCGGCGTGGACGTGATCGGCGAGTAGGCGGCTTCGCCCGCGAGCGCGCCGGCCCGCCCCCACGGGCGGGTTTCCGCCGGGCCCCGGCATCGGCCGAGCCGTCTCATGGGCCGCGACGCGCGCCGGTAGAATGCGCGGGTGGCCAGGAAATCCTCCCGCCCGCCGCCGGAAGGCGCGGACCTGCTGAGCGTCGACCGCAGCGCGCTGCGCCCGCTCGCCGAGCGCATGCGGCCGCGCAGCCTGGACGAGATGGTCGGCCAGCGGCGCCTGCTCGCGCCGGGCTCGGCGCTGCGGCGCGCGGTGGAGTCGGGCCATGTGCACTCGATGGTGCTGTGGGGCCCGCCCGGCTGCGGAAAGACCACCCTGGCCCTGCTGCTGGCGCACTACGCCGACGCCGAGTTCCGCGCCGTCTCCGCGGTGCTCTCCGGCCTGCCGGAGGTCCGCCAGATCCTCGCCGAGGCCGGCCACCGCTTCGACGGCGGACGCCGCACGGTGCTGTTCGTCGACGAGGTGCACCGCTTCAACAAGGCCCAGCAGGACGCCTTCCTGCCGCACATCGAGCGCGGCACCATCGTCTTCGTCGGCGCCACCACCGAGAACCCGTCGTTCGAGCTCAACTCCGCGCTGCTGTCGCGCTGCCGGGTGCACGTGATGGAGGCGGTCTCGGCCGACGACATCCAGGGCGCGCTGCGCCGTGCGCTGGAGGACGACGAGCGCGGCCTGGGCGGGCAGGGCGTGCGCATCGAGTACAGCGCCCTGCGCGAGATCGCCGGCGCCGCCGACGGCGACGTGCGCCGCGCGCTGACCCTGCTGGAGATCGCCGCCGAGCTGGCCCAGGACGAGGGCGGGCGGATCACCGAGCAGACCCTGCTGCAGGTGCTGGCCGACCGCACGCGGCGCTTCGACAAGGGCGGCGAGCAGTTCTACGACCAGATCTCGGCGCTGCACAAGTCCGTGCGCAGCAGCAATCCGGATGCCGCCGTGTACTGGCTGGCGCGCATGCTCGACGGCGGCTGCGACCCGGGCTACCTCGCGCGGCGGCTGACCCGGATGGCGGTGGAGGACATCGGCCTGGCCGACCCGCGCGCGCTGCAGATGGCGGTCGATGCCTGGGACACCTACGACCGCCTGGGCAGCCCGGAAGGCGATCTCGCGCTGGCGCAGCTCACGCTGTACCTGGCCAGCACCGCGAAGTCCAACGCCGGCTATGTGGCCTGGAACGAGGCCCGCGCCGACGTGCGCGAGTACGGCACCCAGGAGGTGCCGATGCACATCCGCAACGCGCCGACCAGGCTGATGAAGCAGCTGGGCTACGGCCAGGGCTATCAGTACGACCACGACGCCGAGGGCGGCATCGCGCTGGAGCAGACGGGCTTTCCCGACGCGATGGGCGAGCGCGTCTACTACCGCCCGGTGCAGCGCGGCCTCGAACTCAAGCTCGGCGAGAAGCTCGCGCAGCTGCGGGCGGCGCGCGCCCGGGCGCGCGGCGAGGGCGGGGAAGGGGACGCCGGCGGGTAGGCGCGCCGGGGCGCGACCCATCCACGCCCGGACAGGTCCTAGACCCGGTCCGCCACGCCCTCGACCCCGGCGTGGCGCGCGCAATGCGCGCAGCAGTACATGCGGCCGTCGGCCTCGGTGCCGTGGCCCACGATCCGGCACTCGCAGTGCGCGCAGCGCGGCGCGAAGGCGTGGATGGCGCACTCAAAGGAATCGAAGGTGCCGCTGCGCCCGCCCTGGGTGAGCCGGAAGGCCTTGTCGTAGTCGTTGCCGCAGACGTCGCAGATGGCCATGGTCGCCTCGCTCGATTCCGGAAACGGGGCCGCAGTCTGGGCCGCGCGCCGGGATCGCCGGGTGAACGCGCTGGCTGAACGGGTCAGCCGGAAGGGCGTTCCGCGCGACCGGCGGTGCCGGAAGGCGCGCGCGCGGCGTCATACTGTCGGGGCAGGGGGGCCATCCGAACCGCACAGGAGGGCCGTTCGATGAACAACCGCAACGCACCGCTCGATGCGATTCCCGGCCCGCAGCTGTGCGCGCTGTACGCGCGCGAGCTCCGCGACCTGTATCCCGACCGCAGCTGGCAGGAACTGGAGCCGATCCTGTACCGGCTCTGGGGCGGCGAGCGCGCCGGCGACCGCTGGCGCGAGGTCTGCGCCCGCGTCCAGGCGTTCTGGCGCAACGGCTGAGGCCCGCGCAGCCGGCCGCTCCGCCACCGGCACGCCCTGTTCACGAAATCGCTGCGAACCTCTCGTGGTTCCGTCCGGCCGGTGCCGGGCAGCCAGACGAGGGGAGGGCAGGCATGAGTTCAACGGAGCACCCGGGGGCGCTGGACCGTTCGTCGCGGATCATGCGCTTCGCGATGAAGTACTACCGCGCCGGCGTGTTCGACAGCGCGGGCGAACGCGCGCGGCCGGCCGACCAGGACAAGGCGATCGCGTTCGTCGACGACCTCGAGCGGTTGGGGCCGACCTTCGTCAAGATCGGGCAGTCGCTGTCCACCCGCACCGATCTCGTCGCGCCGGCGTACCTGGACGCGCTCAAGCGCATGCAGGACGACGTGCAGCCGCTGCCGTTCGCGCAGTTGCAGCCGGTCCTGGAGGCCGCGCTCGGCGTGCGCCTCAGCAAGGCCTTCGCCGCCTTCGACGAGCAGCCGCTGGGCTCCGCGTCGCTGGCGCAGGTGCACCGCGCCACCCTGCACGACGGGCGCGAGGTGGCGGTCAAGATCCAGCGGCCCGGCGTGGCGGAACTGATCCACGCCGACATGGCCGTGCTCGACCGGTTCGCCCGCGGCGCCGACCGCTTCACCTCGATCGGCCAGCGCATGCACTTCGTCGAGATCGTCGCCGAGATGCAGCGCACGCTGCTGGCCGAGCTCGACTACCTGGACGAGGCCGAGAGCCTGGAACGCTTCCGCAAGCGCCTGGCGGTCTATCCCGAGCTGCTGGTGCCCGCGCCGATCTGGGACTACACCTCGCGCCAGGTGCTGACCATGGAGTACGTGCCGGGCACCAAGGTGACCGACATCGGCGGCCTGCGGCGCACCGAGCACGCCTACGGCCCGATCGCCGCCGCGCTGCTGAAGGGCTATCTCGACCAGGTGTTCGTCTACGGAGAGATCCATGCCGACCCGCATCCGGGCAACGTGCTGCTGACCGACGACGAGCGGCTCGCGCTGCTCGACTTCGGCATGGTGGCGCACGTCCCGCCGCGCCAGCGCGAGCGGCTGCTGAAGCTGGTGCTGGCCGCGGTGGACGGCCGCGGCGAGGACGTGGCGGCCGAGTCCATGGCGATCAGCGCGCGGCTGGAGGGCTTCGACGAGGCGCGCTACGTGCACGAGGTCTCGCAGCTGGTGGCGCGCTACGCGGTGCGTTCGGAGCGGCTGGGCCTGTCGGAGGGCCGGCTGCTGCTCGAACTGGCGCGCATCGGCACCGCCTGCCGGTTGCGCATGCCGGCCGCCACCACGCTGCTCGGCAAGACCATGCTCAACCTGGAGGCGGTGGCCGGCGCGCTGGACCCGGAGCTCGACGTCAAGGCCGCGGTGGAGGACCACGCCTACCGCATCATGCGCGAGCGGCTGCGCTCGTCGCTGTCGCCGCAGCGGCTGGGCATGGAGGCGCTGGAGACCCAGCAGCTCATGCGCGCCGCGCCGCGCAAGGTGTCGGACATCCTCTCGCTGATCGCCGACAACAAGCTGCGCGTGCGCCTGGCGGGGCTGGAGGAATCCCACCTCATGGAGAGCCTGCAGAAGATCGCCAACCGCATCTCCACCGGCGTCATCACCGCCTCGCTGGTGGTGGGGGCGGCCATGCTCACGCGCGTGGACACGCCGCACACCCTGTTCGGCTATCCCGCCTTCGCGCTGGTGCTGTTCCTGCTGGCCGCCGCGCTCGGCGTGACCCTGGTGGTGTCGTCGCTGCTGTCCGACCGCAAGGTGCGCCCGCGCGAGGAACGCGGGCCGCTGGACTAGCGCGTCGCTCGGCCCGAGGCGGTTCGACGCCGCGTCCACGGCCGGGGGCGCAGCATGGGGTCGCGTCGCCATGCGCGGCGCCCCCCCACTTCGCAGCAAGGAGAGCGCCATGCTCCCGCGTCGCCGTTTCCTGTCCCAGGCCGCCCTGGGCACCGCCGCCATCGCCGCCGCGCCGCTGTTCGCGCAGCAGGCCGCGCCCGGCAGCGTGCTGCCCACCCGCGGCGAACCCTCGCGCGACCCATCCGGCGCGCCGCAGGCGCGCGGCGGCCGCTACCGGCCGCCGTTCCGTCTCGGCCTGGGCGGCGTGGCCATCGGCAACGGGTTCGCGCCGTCGACCGATGCCCAGTCGCAGGAGACCCTGGACGCGGCCTTCGACACCGGTGCGCGCTACTTCGACACCTCGCCGTGGTACGGGCTGGGGCTGAGCGAACGGCGCTTCGGCCACGCCCTGCACGCGCGCGAGCGCGACAGCTACGCGCTCTCCACCAAGGTCGGGCGCCTGCTCACCGCGACCGATGCGCCGCCCGAGACCATGTGGCAGCGGCCGTCGCCGTTCGACTACCGCTACGACTACAGCGCCGCAGGCACCCGCCGCTCGATCGAGGACAGCCTGCAGCGGCTGGGCATCGAGCGGATCGACATCGTCTTCATCCACGATCTCTCGCCGGACAACGAGGACGACCTGGGCAAGCCCTGGGAGGAGCGCTTCGCCGAGGCCGCCAAGGGCGCCATGCCCGAGCTCACCCGCATGCGCGAGGAAGGCCTGATCAAGGCCTGGGGCTTCGGCGTGAACCGCCCCGAGCCCGCGCTGCGGGCGCTGCAGGAGGCCGATCCCGACATCTTCCTGCTGGCCTGCCAGTACTCGCTGCTCGACCACGAGCAGGCCCTGCGCGACACCTTCCCGAAGATCGCCGAGCGCGGCGCCTCGGTGGTGGTCGGCTCGCCGCTGCTGGCCGGCTATCTGGCCGGGCGCGACCGCTACCTCTACGACGGCACCGTGCCCGAGTGGGCGCCCGGCAAGCGCGCCCGGGTCCAGGCGCTCGCCGACGCCCACGGCATCGACCTGCGCACCGCCGCCCTGCAGTTCGCCGCCGCGCCCGAGGTGGTGTCGGCGGTGATCCCCGGCGCCCGCACCGCGGAGCAGGCGAGGGCGAACGCGGAATCGATGCGCATCGCGATCCCGGAAGCCTTCTGGAGCGAACTGAAGCGGGAAGGGCTCGTGGCGGAGGACGCGCCGGTGCCGTGAACGTGCCGCCGGGCGGGGGAGGCGTTGCGCCATCCCGCCCGGCGGGCCGTCACCGCATCGCGAGCTTGCCGTCGTTGCCGCCCGGGCCGGGATTACGCGTCCACTGGTGGCTGTAGCACCACGCGAGCACGATGACGACGTTGGCGCCGCGCTCGTTGAGTTCGCGCCAGCGGTTCGGCGCGGTCAGATGGTAGTCGCGGATGTGGATGTGGGTCCGGGTGATGCGGGCGCTGTCCAGGTCCTCGGCTTTGAACCGGATCTCGGCGCAGTCGCCCGTGACCGTACCGTCCGGCCGCCCGTGGGTGCCGGTGACGACGTAGATCTGGCGTTGCGTGCCGGAACGTGCGTCTTCGGCGACCAGCCGGCGCAGGGTGCCGAAGACCTCGGCCTGGCCGGTCGGCGCGTCGTAGGCGTACACGCGTGCGCCGGCCCGGGTCTGCGAGACCCGCTCGGCGGCCGACGCCAGCGAAGTCGCCAGGGCCAGGAAAGCGAACAGCGCGATCGTTGTTGCGGTCTTCATGACGTTTTCTCCTTGTGAGCGATTGCGTTGCGGGGCTCGGTCACTTCGCCGAGGCCAGGGTGAGGTCGCGCTCGGCGATGGCGGTCTCGAAGCGCGAACGGACCCGCGAGGCGATCGCCCGGCGCTCGCTCGCCTGAGCCACGGCCGCAAGCGGCGACGGACCGCCCGAGATCCGCCCCTGCGCCGACGGGCCGACGGCCTTGGCGCTCGGGCGCAGCGCCTGCAGCTTCTGGTCGATCAACTCGAGCCGGGTGTTGAGGGTTTCGGCGATCCCCGTGTAGCGCGCCAGCTGGGTCAGATAGTTCTTCAGCGTGGGATCGAGTTCCATGACGATGTTGTCGATCTTGCGCAGCTGCTCGCGGAAGGACTGCTTCTGGTCCTCGTAGGCGCGCAGGTCGTTGAACTGCGAGACCGCCTGGCCCTCCTTGATCGAGAACCTCGCGTCGAAGATGAAGAAGTTCTGCACGATCGTGCCTTTGCGGAAGAGGTCCTTGCGGCTGAAGCTGTTCTCGACCACGGCGATGAAGAGCGTGAGCCCGGGGGCGAGGGGACGCACGTCCGACTTGGCGAAGACGCTGGTCTCGGTGCGGCTGCCGGCGCTGCGCAGCAGCGACTGCACCGCATCGAAGGCCGCGTTGGCGATCAGCAGGTCCAGGTTGGCCATCGCCTTGATCGCCGCGCTCACATCCGGCGTAGGCGTGTCGCCGGTCGCGCCGTCGGGCAGCCGGCCGCCGAAGATGGCGGTGCGGCAGCGGGAGATCGCCGCGTCCAGTGCATCCAGCGACCATTCGTCCACCGTGGTCAGGTGCTGGTAGGTGCTGGCGATCAGGGAGCTGTCGTCCCCGTAGCGCCGGTAGTGCTCCTCGATCCGCCTGGCCTGGGCCTGCTGTTCCTTGCCCAGCCGGTCGTCGAGATCGTGACGCATCCGCTCGACGTACTCGTTGAACGCCTGGTTCTGGCGCTGTTGCTGTTCGATCGAATTCGACTTTCCCATGTCGTGTCCTCTTCGGTTTCGGTGCGGGCCGGTCGGCAGCCGAACGCCGGGGCCGCGTCCGTCCACGGCTGCCGCTCCGGCCCGTCCAAGATCCCGCCGCGGGTCCGTGCGGTAAATCACTCGTTTGCCGTATGCCCGGCATCGTCCGGCTCCAGGGATCTCGCGTAGCCGATCAACGCCGACAGCGAGCGCAGTCCCAGGCGAGCCGCGATGTGCTCGCGATGCTTGCGCACGGTGGCCGGGCTGATGCCCAGCACCCTGGCGACCTGCTTGCTGGTGAGGCCGCGTCCCACGAGCAGGGCGATCTGCCGCTGGCGCGGACTGAGCTGCGCCGCGGTCGGCGCGGGCGGCCGCGCATCCGCGGCCATGGCGTGGTCGATGGCGTAGGCCGTCAGCTGCGCCGCGCTGTGCAAGTCCAGCTTCTCGAGGATGTGGCTGCGGTGCTTGCGCGCCGTGAAGTGGGAGATGCCGAGCGTCCGCGCGATCTCGGCCGTCGTCTGGCCGCGCGCGATCAGTTGCAGGACGTCCCGTTCCCTGGACGTGAGCGCCGGCATGCGTGATGGCTCCAGGTCGAGGCGACCCAGGAGCTGACGGGACGG
This sequence comes from Alterluteimonas quercicellularis, assembly GCF_021191635.1. Lineage (GTDB taxonomy): Bacteria > Pseudomonadota > Gammaproteobacteria > Xanthomonadales > Xanthomonadaceae > Luteimonas > Luteimonas quercicellularis. Next base: position 277,789 of record NZ_JAIWPR010000002.1, on the reverse strand, counting down.
CGGGCGGGCGGTGAGACGATCCGCGGCAGGTGCGCGCGGCGGCCGATATCAGTAGTAACCAGATATCGTATCTGTCGCCGATCGGTCGATTATCGATAACAGCTGCACACCTTTGCGCCGTGCGCTGTCGCGGGGCATGCAGTCGCCAAGCGCCCCTGCCGTTTGTGAAATCACGTCATGTGGTGATAGCGTCAAGTCATTACGTGCAGGCGCCGAAAGGCAGGACAGGGGCCTGTTCCGAATGGGGAACGCGAGAGACGGGAGGCAGGCCTTGGCCACTGCACGCAGCCGGCAGTGCCGGGTCGCCCGGCGTCGCTCGGGGATCGGGGGCAGGGGAGGCGCTTGATGGGATTCGGAAATCGACGCCGGCGACCTCGGTTCCAGGGGGACGGAATCCGATTCGAAGTCGCGACGGGCCGTCAGCGAGGGGCTGAGGCGCTTTCCTAGCGAGGGAGTTCAGACGTCGGGCCGACCGGTGCGTTGGCAAGCCGGTTGCCAGGGGTCGTCAGGTATTGCCGTACGTCATCCGAGATCCTGTCGGGAGCGAGGGTGGTGTCCTGCAATGAAGCCGCCATCGGTGCGATGGCCGGTCAATTCGTCAATCATCAAAAGGAGCATTGAATGAACGCAGTCCTGTCTCTCCAGGCCCTCGAGCTCGATATCGCCGCGGAAGCCGGCAACAGCGGCGCCAGCGTCAACTGCACTTCCGGCAGCAGCGTCAGCAACCACTGCGGTGGCCATTCGGATCAGCTCGAGAAGTTCTGAGTCAGGCGCGTCGGCGCCGGCATCTGCCGGCGCCGACGTTCGCGCGGGACGCGCCGGTTCCGCAGGCCGGCACCGGCCGGAGCGGGCGCAAGGATCGGAGCCGCAACGACGACGCAATGGCTCGCCGTCGCCGGGCTCCAGCGACGGAGGGCGCAAGCAGACATGTTGCACACGCTGGCCAACAAGAAGTTCTTCGAGGACATCGAAAACATCGGATACAGCGAAGAGTTCGAGCAGCTCCTGAAGCCGTTGCTGCCCGATGGCTGGGAGACGCGCCTGTCCGGCGTCTGGTTGCATGCGCGGCATCCACGCCATCGTTTGCCGGAGCAGGGGTTCAAGATCCATCTCTCGACGACGCCGTCCGACGCGGCGGACGTGATACGCGCGGCATCGGCGGTGTGCTTCGGGCGCGACACCTGTTTCAAGGTATCGCGCGATCCGCTCATGCTGTCGATCATGAACTCCAAGCATTACCCGCGCGGCAACGCCGGAAAGCTGATGACGATCTATCCGGTGAGCGAGACGCAGTTCCGGGCCCTGATCGATGAGGTGCACGAGGCGACGAAGCACTTCAATGGCCCCTACATCCTCTCGGACAGGAGGTACGCACGCGCGGGCGTCGTCTACTACCGGTACGGCGAGATCCTGTCCCAGGCGAAGATGACGGTCGCCGGATACCGGCAGAGCCAGCTGAGTGCGCCGGACGGTTCCGCCTACAAGGAGGTGCGTCTTCCCTACTACCGTCTTCCGCCATGGGTGAGCGAGCCGTTCCCGCCGGAACCGCAGACCGGCGGGAGCGGGAACGGCCTGATCGGCGGCCGCTACAGAGTGGAGAAGGCGCTCGCGTTCTCAAACGGCGGCGGGATCTACCTGGGCAAGGACACGGTACTGGACCGCGACGTCGTGCTCAAGGAGGCCAGGCCGTACACGGCCCAGTTCCAGCTCCAAAGCGGAGACATCGACGCCTTCCGCCTGCTCGAGCACGAGCGCTCGGTGCTGGGCAGGTTGGAGGGCGTCTCCGGCGTCGTCGGACTCCAGGACTTCTTCGCCGAATGGGAACACCGTTTCCTGGTGGAGGAGTACTTCGAAGGCATTCCGCTCAGGCGCTACCGGGCCAGGAACGACTTCAACCTGCTGCCGTTCGATGGCGATCGAGCCCGGGCCGACAGGTACTGCGACAAGATCGCCAGGATCTTCGTTTCCCTGATCGAGACGATCTTGCAGGTCCACGCCCGCGGCGTGGTGATCGCCGACCTGTCGCCCTCGAACATCCTGGTGAACCCGGAGTCGCTCGAGGTCAGGATCATCGACTTCGAGGGCGCAGTCGTCGACCAAGGCATCCTGCCCGAGGAGTTCGCCGCCCGCTGGGCGACACAGGGGTTCAAGCACGAGCGCAGGGAAGCGAGCCGCAGCGTGTCGCAGGACGACGACTGGTACGCACTGGGGATGGTCCTGTTCAGCACGATCCTGCCCATGCAGGAGCTGTTCGACTTCGAGATATCGAACAAGGAGCTGTTCCTCGACATCCTGTGCCAGAGCGCGGCGCTGCCGCCCGGCGTGGCCGGCGCCATCCGCTGCCTCTGGAAATCGGATGCATCCGGTGCCGCGGACCATCTGCGCGCCCTGGAGACCGGAGCTTCGGCGTTCGGCCCCGAGGGCGGCGTCCAGGCCATCGACGCCTCTCTGGACGAGCAGGTGCCGGAGATCGTCGAAGGTATCGACAGATTCGTCGACGTCACTTGCGACCCAGGTCGTCAGGACAGGCTCTGGCCGTCGGATCCCGAGGTCTTCGCGACGAACCCGTTGAGCATCGCCTACGGTGCATGCGGTCCGCTGCTGTACAAGATCCTGCGCGGAACCGAGATCACCGCCGAGCAGAAGAGCTGGTTCCTCGCCGCCATCGAACGGCACGACGACCTGCCGCCCGGACTGTACATCGGCAGAGCGGGGGTCGCCTGCTTGCTGTTCCTGCTCGGCGAGCACGAACGGGCGCTGCAGGCGCTCGGGGCCGCCTGCACGTCCGGGCTGCTGGGCGAGGACCCGGGGCTCTTCCATGGCGACGCCGGCGTCGTCCAGGCCTGCCTGCTGGCTCGTGGGTGGATTCTGCACGATGGGCCGCTCGATTGGGCGTGCGCGATCGCGGACCGGCTGGTCGAGTCGGCGAGCACCTGCGAGGGCGGTGTGTGCTGGAGTTCGGCCGGCGGCGGGAAGAGGCAGCTGGGCCTTGCCTTCGGCGGCAGCGGCGTCGCGATGGCGCTGCTCGGGCTGGGCAAGGCGACGGACCGCATCCGCTACGTCGAGGTCGCCCGGGCCGCGATGGAGGCCGAACTCGCTTCCGCCTTCGAAAGAGACGGACATCTGGTGTGGGGCGCGGACACCGGGAGCGTGGTGTCCGAGCCGTATTGGCTCCACGGCGGCAGCGGTGTCGGGAGCGCACTGGTCCGTTTCCACGCGGCGCTGGGCGAAACGCGATACCTGGATCTGGCCGCGCAGGTGGCCAGGAGCAGCTATTCTCGCTTCACGGTGCATCCGGGGCAGTTCGAGGGCATGAGCGGCATCGGCGAGTTCATGCTCGACATGCACCGGGCGACCGGCGATGCGGCCTACCTCGACCGCGCGAAGCAACTGGCGCGCAGCATCTGCCTCTACCGGGTGAACGGGCAGCAGAGCATCGGCTACCTCGGCCGTGGGCTGCAGCGGTTGAGCTGCGACTACGGCTACGGGGCCGCGGGCGTGGGGTGTTTCCTGCATCGCCTGAAGAACGGTGGCCCCCGTGCACTGCACGACCTGCCAATCGCATCGAGAGCACCGTGAACCGATCATGCTGATACCGCCGCAAGTCCGCCGTCTCCTGGTCGTACTGGCCCGCCAACGCTGGCGGCTGCTGCTGACCCTGTTCCTGTTCTGCACGGTGCAGACGGTGGTGGCGACCGCAGGCGATCCGCTGGTACTGAAATGGCTGATCGACAGCCTGGCCGCAAAGGATCTCCGGCTGTTCCTGATCATCGGCGTGTCGGCGGTGGTCTTCTACACCTTCACCCGGGTGCTGGACTACGCCTACTCGATACTGAGGACCAAGGTCCGGCTGGCGATCATGGCGGACTACAGCGAGCGGTACGCGGAGCTGTACTACCAGCAACCGTTCTCCGATATCCGCGGCCATGACAACGGCTACTACACGGGCAGGATCTTCGACGAGTCGAAGGAGCTTGCCGGCACCCTGGATACCGCGATCGACATCTACCGTTCGCTGGTCGGATTCATCAGCGCGGTCGCCGTGTGCCTGTGGCTGTCCTGGCAGCTCGCGCTGGTAGTGACCATCGTCGTTCCGCTGCTGCTCTACATCGCACAGCGCTTCACCAAGAAGATCACGTCGTCCAGCTCCGAAGTCCAGGAGTCCGAGGCCAACCTCCGCGACACGCTGGGGCGGCTGGTGTCGAGCTACCGGCTCTATTTCAACATGGGCGGCGCCAAGCTGCCGTTCGCCATGCTCAGGTCCAGCGTCGGCAAGAGCGTCCAGGCGCGGCTCGACCTCAACAGGCATTCGGCGTTGTTCAGAATGGCCAGCGGGATATCGCTGTCGTATGCCGAGATGGCGGTCATGCTGGGGGCGGGGTTCGCGGTCATCGCGGGCAAGATTTCGGTCGGCGGTCTGTTCAGTTTCATGAGCGCGTACTGGAAGTCGGTCAACGCCGCGCAGGGCCTGATCGATCTCGCGCCGCAGATGGGGCGGCTAGAAGGCGTCGCGATGAGGCTGCGCGATTTCGAGATGTCTGCGAGTACCGAGGCCGTCACCTCGCTGCGGACCGAGCAGGGCCGGATCGTGTTCGACGATGTCAGGCTGTCCCTCGGCGACGATCGCCTCAGCGACCCGATGTCCTTCGAATGGCGGCTTGGCGATCGCGTGCTCATCGTCGGCGCGAATGGCAGCGGCAAGTCGACGCTGGTCGATGCGATCTGCGGCCTGCGGTGCCCGGCGAGCGGATCGCTCGGCACCCTGCGCAGAGGGCTGGTCAGCTGCCAGTTCACGGATGCGACTTTCTTCCCGGGGACGGTCAGACAGAACCTGGAGGAAGTGGCCGGCGGCGATGCCGGCGCCTGGATGGAGCGGCTGGCGCTGACGCAGCGTGGCGATCTCCATCCGTATCTGCTGTCCGCGGGCGAGCAGCGGAAGCTGCAGATCGCGATGGCCTTGGCCCGGGAGGCGGAGGCCTATGTCTTCGACGAACCGCTGTCGAACCTCGACGTCGACAGCAAGAAGCAGGTCATGGAGCTGATCCTGGAACGGACACGGGGCAAGCTGGTGATCGTGGTCATGCACGGCGATGCCGAGTGGCACCGGAGCTTCGATGTGCGTTTCGATCTGTCGCCGGCAGAGGAGGGCGTTCGCCGCCCGGAAGCCTCCCTGGCCATGATCGACTAAGGGAGCGCCTTCGCCGGACGGAGATCGCGGGAGACGCGCGAGCGGTTCGCGATGCATCCGCGATGCGTCGCACTTCGGGATTCGCCGCCTGGACGCGACGTCCGAATCCGGCCAGTGAATGTCCGAAAACGGACGATTGCGCACGGAGGGGCCGGCCCTTGCGTCCGGAATCAACGACATATTCACGCGCACAGTGCATCCAGGCGCTGGCACGGAACATGCGATCAGGGGGTTATGGACATCGTCAAGCCTTCTACGGCGAGCAAGTGGCGCCGTTTTCCCCGGCCCTGGATCGCCGCCCTCGCGGTCCTGGCGCTGGTCGCGTTCGCGGTCCTCGGCATGGGGCGTGCCATGCCGAGCGCGACCCGGAGCGAACTCTGGATCGATGTCGCCGAACAAGGCGACATGCGGCGCGAGATTCGGGCCAACGGGACGCTGGTGCCGCGGCACATCCGCTGGATCGTGGCGGGCGCGACGGCGACGGTGCAGCAGGTCGAAGTACTGGCGGGCGCGAACGTCACCGCCGACACCATGATCATGAGCCTCGTCAATCCCGAGCTGGAGGCCGATCTACAGAAGGCCCGGGCCGCCGTCGCCGGCGCGGATGCCGACGTCGCGGCGACACGCACTTCGCTGACTTCTCAGCTCCTGGACCAGCAGGCCGCGCAGGCGCAGGCCGCGAGCGACTGGCAACTGGCGCAGATCAAGGCCCGGGCCTACCGACGCGCCTACGAAGGCGGCGTGATGTCCGGCATCGACGTGCAGGAGAGCGAGATCGCCGAACAGACGAGCCGCGATCGTGCGCGCATCGAGGGCGAACGCGTCGATGCGACCCGGCAGAACCTGGCCGCGCAGCTGCGGGCGGCCGAGGCCGGGCGCGACGAGGCGGCGATCGCGCTCGACATCGCGGAGCGCCAGGTCGAGTCGCTGCAGGTGCGGGCCGGCATCGACGGCATCCTGCAACAGGTCGAGGTGGAACCGGGGCAACAGGTCGAGGCGGGCGCCAAGCTGGCACGCGTGGCGCGGCCGGACGCGCTGATCGCCCGGCTGCAGGTTCCCGAACTGCTGGCCAAGGACCTTGCCATCGGCCTGCCGGTCAGGGTCGACACCCGCAACGGCATCGTCTCCGGACGCCTGGCGAGGGTCGATCCCGCGGTCAGGAACGGCAGCGTCGCCGTCGACGTCGAGATCGAGGAGGCGCTTCCGGACGGCGCTCGGCCCGATCTCAGCGTGGACGGCGCGATCCTCCTGGGCACGCTGAAGAACGTGGTCAGCATCCGCCGTCCGGCGCTGGCCGTCCCGGGCAGCGAAGGATTTCTGTTCGTGATGCGTCCGGGCGAGGGGGAGGCGCAGCGCGTGCGCGTCCTCTACGGTCCGGCCTCGAGCGAACGCATCGAAATCCGCGAGGGAATGAGCGCCGGCGACCAGGCGATACTCTCGGATACCAGTCGCTGGAACGATTACGACAGCCTGCGGATCCGCTGAAGGCGGAAGGAGAACTGCGGAATGAAACACGTTTCTTCGCCACTGATCGAGCTGAAGGGCGTCGGAAAGATCTTCCATACCGACGAGCTGGAAACGCACGCACTGTCCGGCGTCCAGCTGGAGATCGCGCAGGGCGACTTCGTCGCGATCACCGGCCCGTCGGGTTGCGGGAAGTCCACCCTGCTGTCGATCCTCGGGCTGCTCGACTTTCCCAGCGGGGGCAGCTACCGGCTGGCGGAACAGGACGTCGTGGGCCTCGACAGCCGGGCGCGGGCGAGCGTTCGCAATACCCGGATCGGCTTCATCTTCCAGGCCTTCAACCTGATCTCCGACCTTACGGTTGAGGAAAACGTGGCCCTCCCGCTGACCTATCGCGCCGACTACGACCGAGCCCAGGCGCAGAAGCGGGTGCGCGAGGTCCTCGAGCTCGTCGGCATGACCCATCGCGCCCGTCACTATCCCGGACAGCTGTCCGGCGGACAGCAGCAGCGCGTCGCCGTCGCGCGCGCCTTGTCGGGGCAGCCGGCGATCCTGCTGGCCGACGAGCCGACCGGAAACCTCGACAGCCACAACGGCGAGGCGGTGATGCAGCTCCTGGAGGAACTGCATCGCGACGGCGCGACGATCTGCATGGTCAGCCACGACCTGGCGTTCGCAAGGAGGGCTTCGCGCATCGTGCACATGCTCGACGGCCGCATCGTCGACGAAGACACCTTCGAGCGGCTCCGGCACGAACGCGACATGCCGATTCCCGTCCTGCAGGGAGCCGTGGGGTGAGCCGGGGTCGCCTCTGGGCCGACGAGGCCGCCCAGGCGTGGCGAGGCCTGGTACGCCGACCTGGCTACCTGCTGCTCGCGGCGTTCACGCTCGCGCTCGGCGTCGCAACCTCGACCACCGTGTTCTCGATGATCGATCAGGCGCTGCTCAAGCCGCTGCCCTTCGAGCGGCCGGACCGGCTGGTGACCCTGGGCATGCAGGACGCGAGCGACAGCGGTGACACGAGCCAGAACGTGGCCGCGCCGGCGTTCCTCGGCGCGGCCAGGCAGATGCAGACGATGTCGTCGGTCGGCATGGTGCTCCGACAGACGCGAACCACGAACATCGCGTGGGCGGATCTGGCCGAGGTCGCTTCCGGCCTGTCGGCCGATCGCGGATTCCTGCGGACCCTGGAGGTGCAGCTCCTGCATGGGCGCAACTTCAGCGAGGACGAGGACCGTCCCAACGGGCCGCCGGCCGCGATCATCAGCTACGACCTGTGGCAGCGCGGCTTCGGTGGCGATCCGGACGTCTTGGGCAAGCGCCTGCTGGTCGAGGGCAATGCAGTACCCGTGGTCGGCGTGCTGCCGAGGCGCTTCGTGTGGCCCGACCGCTTCGATGTGCTGCTGCCCTTGCAGCCGGACGTCGCCAGTACCTCGACCGCGACCAACGAGTACATCGTCGGCCGCATGCGCCCCGACGTTTCGCCCGCGGTCGCTTCCGCCGAAGCGGATGCGGCGATGAGGCCCGTGATGGCGGCGCAGATCCGCTCGGACGACGCGGGCGAGCAACTGGCGAGGATCCGCTTCAACGCATTGCCTCTGCAGGAAAGCGTCTACGCGAGCCGATCCGGGAAGGTGCTGTGGATGTTCCTGGCGGCGTCGCTGTGCGTTCTGGCGATCGCCGCCTTCAATCTCGGCAATCTCATGTTCCTGCGCAGCCTGTCGCGCGACCACGATCTCGCCGTACGGGCGGCGCTTGGGGCGTCGAACGCACGGCTGGCGTTGCCTGCGTTCGCCGAAGCGGCGCTGATCGGCCTGCTCGGTGCGGTCGGGGGCGTGGTGCTGGCCTGGATCGGGCTGCGGTTGCTGGCCAGCTGGGTGCCACCCGAATGGCTGCGAGGCGAGGCGCCCGGGCTGGGCGCCGGCGCGCTGGCGTTCGCCCTGGTCGCCGGCGGTCTCGTCGCCCTGCTCGGCGCCGCGCTGGGCGTCCTGAGAGGGCGGCGGCGTTCAGCGCTCGCCTCGCTCGGGCGCGAAGGGCAGGTGGGACTCAGCCGGGGGGCGGGCAGGTTGGCGCGGGGGCTCATCGTCGTCCAGGTGGGGGTCGCCGCGCTGCTGCTGCTCGGCGCTTCTCTGTTCGGCTTGAGCCTGCAGAAGCTCTCGCAGATGCCGATGGGCTTCGAGAGCCGTTCCATCGTCACGTTCACCCTGTCACCGGTGCGGGCGCAGACTGCGGACGCCTCGGCGGTCAAGCGGCAGACGCAGGAAGTGATCCGGCTCCTGGAGCGCGAGCCGGGCGCCGACCTGGTCGGAGCTTCCACGAATCTGCCCACCGGCTCCCAGCTCAACATGTACATGGAATTGCCGGACGGGCGCGGTGTCAGCGTCCAGTACCGGCCGATGACGGCGCGCTTCATGGAGGTCTTCGGCATTCCGCTGCTGACGGGTCGCGGTTTCGATGCGTCGCTGGACCGCGAGGGAAGCGAGCCGGTGGCCGTGGTCAGCGAAGCGTTCGCCCGCGACTATTTCGATGGCGATGCCGTCGGACGGGTGGTGCGGGTGGTCGATGGCGACGGCTTCACAGCGGTGAGAATCGTGGGCGTGGCCGGCGACGTGCGGCAGTTCGGTCCGGCCGAGCCGGCACCGCCGATCCTGTATGCGGCATTCGACCAGATCAGCCCGGAGCTGTGGACGCTGCTGCGCGACTACATCCCGTTGCGCTACGCGGTCAAGGTCAGGCCGGGCATGGAGGGACCGTTCGCAGGCCGCCTCCACGACCTGGTTCGCCAGGCATCGCCGAACCAGCCGATCGCCGATGTCGAGACGATGCGGGCCGTGGTCGCGGCGACCACCCGGGACCAGAAGCTCAATCTGCTGCTGATCGGCATCTTCTCGGTACTGGCGCTGCTGCTGGCGGCCGTGGGGCTGTACGCGGTCATGGCGGTGGCCGTGACCGCGCGCAGACACGAGTTCGGCGTTCGCGCGGCGCTCGGCGCGCCGCCGGGCCGGCTGTTGCGCCAGGTCCTGATGGAGGGCGGGCGGCAGGTGGGGCTGGGACTGGCGGTTGGCCTGGTCGCGGCGCTGGCGACCTCGCGCCTGCTGCAGAACTTCCTGTTCGATGTCGATCCGGCGGATCCGGCCGCGATCGCCATCGTGGTGATGGTGCTGGCGGGCGCCGGCGTTGCGGCGTGTTTCCTGCCGGCGATGCGTGCCGCACGGGTGCCGCCGATGCAGGCCCTGCGGATGGATTGATGTCCCCCGAGGCCTGAGTCGACGGTACCGCCGACGGGCCGGGCGCGACCACATTGCACGTCGGCACCCTATAGAATCCGGCCATGGACAAGACCGTGGAGCCAGCGCCTTGCATTCTGGTCGTCGACGACCAGGCGGCGGTGCGCGATGCCCTGCGTCTGCTGCTCAAGAGCGCCGGCTATGCCATGGTCGGCGCCGACTCGCCCGAGGCCGCGATCGGACATCTGCGCGGCCAGTCCTTCGCGGCGGCGGTCGTCGACATGAACTTCCGCACCGATACGACCTCGGGTCTGGAGGGGCTGGGATTGATCGATGCGATCGTGCAGGACGCTCCCGGCCTGCCGGTGATCGCGATGACCGCGTGGGCCAGCATCGATCTCGCGGTCGAGGCGATGCGACGCGGGGCTGCGGACTTCATCGAGAAGCCGTGGCAGAACGCCCGCGTACTCGCCGTGCTGCAATCCTGCATCGAACTGCGCCGCACGCGTCGCGAGGCGGATCGGCTGAGCGCCGCCCAGGCGCTGGCGCTGGAGGATGCCGACAGCGGGTTCATCGCGATCTCGGGGGCGATGCGTGCGCTGGTGGAGGATCTGAGGCGGATCGCGGGCAGCGATGCCGGCATCCTGCTGCTGGGCGAGAACGGCACGGGCAAGAGCCTGATCGCCTCGCATGTGCACCGCTGGTCGCCGCGTCGCGACAAGCCGTTCGTGAAGATCGACATCGGCGCGCTGCCTCCGACCCTGTTCGAGTCGGAGCTCTTCGGGCACGTGCGGGGCGCCTTCACGGATGCTCGCAAGGACAGGGCGGGGCGGTTCGAAGTCGCCGACGGAGGGACGCTCTTCCTCGACGAGATCGGCAACCTGCCTACGGAGCTGCAGCCGAAGCTGCTGCGCACTCTCGAGAGCGGCGAGTTCGAGCGCCTCGGCGCGTCCCGGACCCAGCGGGTGGATGTACGAGTGGTAGCCGCCACCAACGCCGATCTGGCATCCGAGGTCGCGGCGGGGCGGTTCCGGCGGGACCTGCTGTATCGCCTCAACACCTTCGTCGCCCGGGTCCCGCCGTTGCGGGAGCGCGAAGAAGACGTCCTGCCGCTCGCGCGCTTCTACCTCTCGCACGCCGGCAAGCGCTACCAGCGGAACGGCCTCTCGCTGACCGCCGCGGCCGAGGCCGAACTGCGTGCATACCGATGGCCCGGGAACGTCCGGGAACTGGCGCACGTGATGGAGCGCGCCGCATTGTTGTCGCAGGGCAGCGAAGTCGCCCCCACAGACCTCCGCTTGCACGATGGCATGACCGCCAACGCGCCGAAGCTCGACGCGCTTTCGCTCAAGGATGCCGAAGCCATGCTGTTGCGCCAGGCGATCTCGCAGCACCATGGCCATCTGCAGCGGGTCGCGCGGCAGTTGGGGATCAGCCGCCAGAGCCTGTACAGGCGCATGGAAAAGCACGGCATCCGCCACGATGAAGCGGTGGACTGAGCGGCCGGCGATGCGTCGCCTGGTGCCTGCGCTTCCGGCGCTGGCGGCATTGGCGCTGGTACTGCTTTCGGGTATGCCGTCCCCGGCCGCGTCCGCGGTCCTGATGGCGCTCGTGGTGGCGACGACGGTAATCGCGGTCCGGGGTATCGCGCGCAACGATCACGACCACCTCCGTACGATCGGAAATCTGCTCGACGCCCTGCGCGAAGGCGACCTCGGCGTGCGTTCCGCGGCACGGGGCGGTGATTGGACGTTCCTGTCGGAGCGGTTCAACGCGCTCGCCGAGCATCTGCACGACGAGCGGCGCGCGCAGCAGGAGAACCTGCAGTTGCTGGCCAACTCGCTTGCAGCGCTCGATGGCGCCGTGTTCGCTTTCGACAGCGGTCGTCGTGTCCGCTGGATGAATCCGGCCGGCGAAGCGCTGCTTGGGCGGAGCGCGGACCAATGGTTGGGCCGTCACGCCGGCGAGGTCGGGCTGGCGTCGCTGTTCGAATTGCCAAGCGGCACCATCCAGGCGCAGGTGTTCGATGGCGCGCCGGGGCGCTGGCAGATCAAGCACGCCGCACTGCGCAGTCGCAGCCAGTCGGGATGGCTGCTCGTGCTGCAGCCCATGGAGCGCGAATTGCGGGAGGAGGAGGCGCAGGCGTTCAGGCGCGTCCTGCGGGTGTTGAGTCACGAGATCAACAATTCGATGGCGCCGATCGCCTCGATGGCGGATACGCTCGGCCGCCTGCTTCCGGACGCCGACAGCGCCCTGGACGCATCTCTGCGGGATGATATCCGGGGCGGTCTGACGTTGATCGAGCAGCGCAGCCAGTCGCTGCAGCGCTTCCTCGGCGGCTACGCCCGGCTGGCGCGTCTGCCCGCGCCGCGCATCTCACCGTTTCCGCTACGGCCCCTGTGCGAACGGGTGCAGCGGCTGATGGACGCGGCACTCGTGCTGGAGATCGAGGAAGGGCTATGGCTGCGCGCCGACATGGAACAGACCGAACAGGTCCTGATCAACCTGGTGCGCAATGCGCTGGAGGCAGGAGGGGCGGCGCCGGTCAGGCTGTGCGCCCGGGCCGAGGCGGGGCGGTGCCACATGGAGATCATCGACGAGGGGGCCGGGCTTCCGTCGAGCGACAGTCTCTTCGTTCCCTTCTTCACGACCAAGCCGAGCGGATCGGGTATCGGACTGGTGCTCTCGCGCCAGATCATCGAGGCACAGGACGGCTCGCTGATGCTCCGGCCGGGCGCCGGCGGCCGCGGTGCCGTCGCCGAAGCGATCCTGCCGCTGCATGACCCGGGGCAGACGCCGAGCCCATGACCCGCCGCACACCGGTTCCGGCCGCGTCCGCGGTACGGCTCGACCTCTTGTAGAGGAATGGGCATCTCCTTATATTCGGCCGGGGCCGATGCATCGATAGGCCTGACAAGGAGATGTCGTGCTTTCCATTGGTGACCGGATAAGGCAGGTCCGCGCGTTCGAGAAGCTGTCGCAAACGGATCTGGCTGCCTTGGTCGGAGTCAGTCGCAGTGCAGTGGCTTTATGGGAGCGCGTCGGCGGAAACCATCCGAGCGTCGAACATCTCGCCCGCATCGCGGTGGTGACGAAGGTCTACTTCGAATGGCTGGCCACGGGGCGGGGAGAGATCCGGCCCGTCGAAGGCGGGGCCCTCACGATGGCCGTTCACGGACGCGACTTCGCCCAGGATGAGCTCGAGGACCGGGTACTTGCCTCGCTTCGCCGACTCTCGCGCCGTCACAAGCTGATGGCTTGCAAGGTGGTCGACGCGATGGTCAAGGCCTGAGCGCCCCGTCCCGGGTCCCGAGGATCCGCAATCCTGCGATTTCTTTATTTCGCATAATGTAGAGTGCGAATTACCGTTTGTCGGGAACTTCGATGCATGGGCGGTAGGGGCGATGACCGCCAAGCCGACAACTAGGGCGGCTGCTAGCTTCCGCCACACACGCTTTTCATCCGTTGAAAGCGCCCGTGCTTCGCCAATGATCCCGATTACCTGATGCAGCGGAATACCGCTGAAAACAGCTAGTTTTTCGGCCATGATGGCGTTCGGCAGGTGTTTTCCGTCTCGCCATTGGGATACCGCTGATCTGCTGATCTTCAGCGCCTTCGCGAGGGCGTAGTCCGACTCCAGCCCACGGCCGCGCTTAGCGGCGTCGATGATCTCTGCGACTTCCATCGTTCAGCCCCCCTTGACAGGTAGTTCAGGGCCACTTTACATCCGTCCCGCGTTCAGCACTTCTGAACGCCGCTCCCGTGCTGGTGCCCTAGCCGCCGGGGGCGTTTCTAGGGCGTAGGGCAGGGGATAGGGCATGAGCCGAATCACCGACACGGAGCGCGGCGCGCGGATCGCGCTCGCGATGGCCGAGCAGCTTGGCATGCAGCCGGACTTGTACGCCGACGCCCTGCCGGTCGAGTTCTGGCACGCGATCGCGGACGCCGCCCGCCTCGAGCTGGACGATCAGCACGCGCTCCGGGCTGCAATCCGATGAGCGCCTTCACCGTCCCTGGCACACGCGTGGTGACCTGGCGGGGCCGCACCGCCACCCTCGACGAGCTGGCCGCGTGCATCGAGCGGTCCGTCCACGTCCACGCTGTCGCGGCCGCCGAAGCGCCCGACAGGCTGCCGGAGCCCTGTGCAGCATCGCCTGCCCCCATCCAGTGCAAACCCGCTCTTCCCGTGGTGGGGCCATGAGGGCCCTTTCGCTGCTCATCGCCACCGCTGACCCCTACCACCTGCTGGCAGCCGGCTACGCGCTCGGCTGCATCTGCATGTTCGTGGGCATGCTCGCTGTCCGGATCCGCCGCAATGGCTGACGGCTCGCGTTTCAATCAGGCCCGCCTGTCCGTCGCCGTGCTGTTCGCTCGGCGCGATTCTGTCTACAAGTCCGATCCGCGTTGCGATGTCTTCGACATCGACAGAGACGCCCGAACCTGGCTCGGTGGGACATCTGTCGTTGCGCATCCCCCTTGCCGGTCCTGGGGCAGGCTGCGCTCGTTCGTTACCGCGGCACCGGGTGAGCGTGACTTGGCGCTGCTGGCGGTGGACCAGGTTCGTCGCTGGGGTGGCGTGCTTGAGCATCCAGCCTGGTCCACCTTGTGGCCGGTGGCGGGCCTGCCCGCACCTGGCTGCCGTGATCGCTTCGGCGGCTGGACCCTTCCCATCCTGCAAAGCGCTTGGGGCCATCGCGCGGACAAGGCCACTTGGCTCTACATCGTCGGAGTTGAGCCGGCGGATGTGCCGACCTTGCCGCTTCGCCTCGGCTACGCCTCGCACGTAATCGCTCAGAAGCGGACCAGGCCCGATGGGAGTCGCATCCGCAAGGGTGATCCCGAATGGCGTCCGGAGACCTCCAAGGCAGAGCGCGAACACACACCTCGGTCTCTCGCGACCTGGTTGGTCGACCTGGCGGCATCTTCGCGGGTCGCCGTGGAGGTGGCCCATGCCTGACGGCCACCCTTTTCACCAGTCCGAGCGTGCAAGTGCCGGCCGGAGGCCGGTTGGCCCGGGCAGTAACACGGGCCAAAAGTCTCAGTCCACGCTGACGGCTCCGATCATCGATTTCTGCGTGGCTGTTCTGGACAGCGAGAAGGCGAAAAAGCTGTTCCGGAAGATGCCCATGACCGAAGTGCTGCGGTACGTCTTCGGCACGGGCACTTCAATTGCCGTGGGCCCCCTACAGGATCGCGTTTTCAACTTCTATGACCGCTCGGCCACGATGGTCGATGCCCTCGGCGAGGTGTGCGGGAAGATCGGCCGACGTGACGACGGTGCGATTCAGATCAGCCTGACGGGGCAGGGGTGCGGCTACGTCCCGTACTGGCACCAGGTCGCTGACCGCCTTGACGACCTCCACGGTCGCGTGTCCCACGTCGATATCGCCGTGGACGATCTGACAGGCGAAACCTTCAACGTTCAGACGTTCGTCGATCTCTATAAAGCGGGAGAGTTCACGATGAACGGTCGTCCGCCGTACGCGCAGCGAGTCGACGACATGGATAGCGGAAAAGGTTGCTCGTTCTACGTCGGCCAGCGCGGCCACAAGCAGCTCAACATTTACGAGAAGGGCAAGCAGCTTGGTGACCCGGAGTCGCCCCACACGCGTTGCGAGCTGCGTCTGTACGCCAAGCGCATCGACCTGCCGAACGATGTGCTGCGCAACCCTGGCAAGTACTTCGGCGCTGCCTATCCGATGCTCGAAGCCTTCGTGATCGGCGAAGTCGAGCGGCTCGGTCTTCGTGAGCAGATCGTCGATACCAGCGTTGGTGCTGCTGAGCGTTTCCTGCGTACCCAAGCCGGCACGACGCTCGGCGTCTTTGCCTCCTGTTTCGACAGCCCCGACGACTTCTATTTGTGGCTGCAAGAAACCGTCCTCCGGACTGATCGCCCCGGTCGATGGAAGTCAATTCAAGGCGATCTGCACGCGCATGTCCGCGCATCCATCGAACGCTCCATCAACGAGACCACATCACCATGAAGATCACGATTTCCAGCACCTATGTGGAAGAGAAGCGGTGGCAGAAGGGCGACCGCTCCGGCGTCATCCGCACGCAGGAAGCGACCGCCGAGTGCCGCAACTTCCGGCAGCGCATCCGGCTCGACCTGGGCAAGAACGACGCCTTCGCCGTCGGCGAGTACAGCCTCGACCTGGAAGACGCGATCAGCGTGGGCGACTTCGGCGATCTCAAGCTCGCGCGTCGCCTGCCGCTGGTGCCCGTCCGTGCGCCGACTGCGGCCGCCTCCAAGGCGGCCTGAGCCATGACCTTGGTGCAGGCATGTCCCATCCACGAGTTCGACGCCGAAACCGGGACATGCCATGCACCTGTGTGGATTTCGCAGCCGGGCATTCTGCCGCCTCTCTCGGTTGCGGAAGGGTTCCTCATTTCAGGCGGGATGATCACGGTCATCGGCGTGGCGTGGGGGCTCAAAGCGTTGAGGCGGTTCATATGGCCGCGCGCGTAGGGTCCGATACCCTCCGCGCGGCAGGAGAAGCAACATGGAAATGCAGCAGCAGGTGGGCCGTTTCAACACGGTCAGGAAGGTGGGCGCCGGCGTGGGTCTGGCGCTGCTCAGCGGCGTGGTCATGGCGCAGGACGGTCCGGACACCTCGGGTGCCACCGCGGCGTTCGCGGCCGCGGCCACGGCCATCGCCGCCGTGGGTGCCGCGATGGTGACCGCGGCGGGTGCCGGCATCGTGTACCGCTGGGTCACCGCCTTCCTGGTCAAGTAATCGACCCCCACCGCCCCCGGCTTCGGCCGGGGGTTTTTCATGGAGAACGACCGATGTTCATGGACTACGCCGGGTGGCTGATCGTCGCCACCACGTGGCTCGCGCTGCAAGTTCTGGCGGGTGACTGACGTGCGCCGGCTGATTGCTCGCACTGCCGTGCGCCGTCTCGTGTGGATCATCGTTGGTGTTGCGGTGTACGCGCTCCTTGGCGTTCTAGGTGTCGCGCGTGCGGAGTGCGTTCCCTTCGGTACGTTCGGTGCGGCTTGCGGGACGCAGGCGGAAGCGTATGCGTGGGCGCAGTCAATGGGTCCGCCAGCGGGTCAAGCGAGTTGGGGGTGTTCCAGCGCTTATCCCACGCTTGGCCCGCCTGGGCAGATTTACATCGAGTCGGGGTCTGCTGGTAGTGCGTCGGGTCGTTATGGAGTGATCGCGCGTTGCACAGGTGGGCGATCTGGTAACAACATCGGTACGGTGTCGTGGAACCAAGCGTGCCCTGCTGGCAGCGAGTGGAACGACGAGTTAAAGCAATGTTTTGATCCACGCGAGTGCCAGCGACGCAATGACAGTGCACAGTATCGTGACCGCATTTTCAGCGGGGTAGGTGGCTCGCATTGCGTGGACGGCTGCGTCATCGCCCAGCGCGGCGGTGGCTGCACACACGTCGGCGACATGCCTACAGGCATGTGCTTCGGCGCCATGCACTGGACCGGTGAGACCTGCGGCACGCCACCCATCGGCGATGGGCCGTCGGCCGATCCTGACGATGATCCGCCGAATCTCTGCCAGGACGTGGGTTCGACCGGGTTCAATCAGACCTTGTGCGTCTACCCGAATGGCGACCAGTGCTACACCGCCAGTAGTGGGCGCGAAATCTGTTGGACGCCAGGCGAGACCGGGGACAAGGGCGACGGCGACACCATGCAGACGCGCGGCCCTGGAACGCAGCCAAAGCCGCCGAACAGCCCCACCACGCCGTCGGGCGATACGCTGACGCCGAACGGTCCGCCGGTCACGACGACGATCAAGAGGCCGGACGGTTCGAACACCACGACCACGACCCAGAACAACAAGACTGGGAACGGCACCGATGCATCGCCCGGTAACAACAGCGGGCGCCCCGTTGGTGGTGGCGGCGGTGGTGGTGGCAACGGCGATGGCGACGGCGACGATGACGGCGGTTCGTTCGCTGGCGGGGAAGGGTGTGCATCCCCTCCGGTGTGTTCTGGCGATCCGGTTGGCTGTGGCCTGGCGCAAATCCAGTGGCGTGCGCGGTGCGATGCCTGGGGCTCCGACCTCGACGGCTTCGACTTCGACGGTCCCTCGAACGACGTGGATGGCGTCATCAGCGCGGGCGATGAAGAGCCTGGCGAAACCCCGTGGGATCTCGACGAGAACCCGTTCGGCGAAACCCAGTCGCTGCGCAACACGGACTGGTTTCTTTCGCAGATCGATGACAGCCGCTTCATGGCCGGTTCGTGCCCCACGATCCCGTCCATCGACGTTGGTGGGGTCAGCATCCCGTTCGACCTGGCGCCGCTCTGCACGCTGCTCGCCAGCCTGTCCTATCTCGTTCTCGCGCTCGCCTACTTCATGGCATTTCGCATCATGGCCGGAGGCTGATCCATGCCCATTCTCGCGCTGCTTCGTCTGATCCCCGCCATTGGTCGCATGCTCACCGCGTTGTCGGGGTGGCTCATGCGTCGTAAGTGGGGCATGTTCCTGATCTTCTATCTTGGTGGCGCGGTCTGGCGCTGGATCGAGAAGCTGATCACCTTCGCCGGCGTGCTGTTCGTCGCCAACGAGTGGGCTGCGCCCGCGCTGATGGCATACATCACCGGCCCGCTGTTGGCGATGCCGGAACACTGGCAGCAGCTGATGGGTCTGACCCGCGTCGATCAGGCGATTTCGATCCTAATGAGTGCCGTGGTGGTGCGTGCGGCGTCGAGCATCCGTGTGCAGCGCAACCCGAACGCTCCGAACTGGTCGACCTCGCCGGGGGCCTCCGCATGATCTCGGCCGGAAAGGCGCTCATCAGCGAACCCAAGGTCCTGGTGACCGGTGTCGAGGGCACCGGCAAGACGTTGTTCGCCGTCCAGCAGGCTGACTTGCTGACCCAAGAGGAAGGCGGTGTCCTCTATACCCTCAACATCCGTGGTGCCGATCCGGGGCACTTGCCGAAGCTGCCTTTCGCCATCGCCGACATGGCATTCAACGACGATGGCACACCGAGGGTCGATTCTGAGACCGGTGACCATCTGCCGAAGTGGGCGACGTTGCCGCCGGGCTCCGTCATCCTGATCGATGAGGCCCACAAGGTATTCCCCCAGCGCGGCCCTGGCCGGGCGCCCAAGCACATCGAAATGCTCGCCGAGGGTCGCCAGTTCGGCATCCGCTTCATCCTCTTGACGCAGGCTCCGCAGTCGCTCGACTCGTTCCTGCGTGATCGCATCAGTCGGCACTATCACCTTGAGCGCAAGGGCAACATGGAGCGCGCCACGGTGTTCGAGTTCGACCACTGCGTGATGTGGCCGCGCACCGCTTGGCAGGAGCGCAAGGACGCGCAGGTGCACTTCTGGGCCTACCCAAAGCAGTACTACGGTTGGTACACCTCAGCCAAGACGCATACGTTCAAGCGGCGCATCCCCTTCAAGATCGTGCTGGCTGCGCTGTTCGTGCCGGTGGCCGCTTTCATCGGCTGGAACGTCTACACCAAAGTGACCAGCGTCATGGAGGGCACCATCGCCGGCGTCTCGGGCACGTCGTCGTCCGCCAGCTCGGGCACTGCGTCGGCGACGGGCTCGCGGTCGGAAGGGCGTGATGCCGTTCGTGCCACCGATGACCCGGCGATGTACCTGCGCCAGTTCCAGCCGGTCGTCGGCACCCACCCCTGGTCGGCACCGGTCTACCAGGGCAGGGAAGTGCGGGCGGAGCCCGATCTGTACTGCATGCGCTCCTCGGCGGGCGTCGGTGCCGATGGGCAGTGGCGCGAGGGCCGCTGCAGCTGCTTCACCGAGCAGGTGACCCGGTACGGTCTCGACACCGTCATGTGCAATGCCATTGTCGATGCAGGCGGCATCTACAACCCGTATCGCGCTCCCGAGCCCCGCAACACCGATAGGGGGCAGGCAAAGCCCGCAGAGGCCCGTCAAGGGCCGTCGGGCGTGCCTGCCCCCCAACCCCACCAGGTCGCCGCCATGCACGGCGTGGGGCGCTCCCAGCTTGGCTATGGCCAGATGGCCACCTATGGGGATATGGGTGTTGAAACCGGGAGGTACAGCGGCCAGGGTGTGGGGCGTTGAGTCAGCATAGGCAGCCGTTTACACCGCGCATGAAAGCGCTGTAGACGAAGTGGGCACAACCAGCGAGCGCAAGAATCGCGATCAGCTTCCAGCTGTTGCGGGATGCCGTCATTCGCTTCAAATCTTCTTGGTGCGATGCAGGTTGCTTGTTATCCATGCTGTTCCCCCGTTGTTTTCGGCGGCATCGTACATCGGGGTGTAGGGGCAGAGCCCCTACGGTGGCGTCGTTATCCCGCGCGGTTGCCGAAGCGCTCGGCGTGCCAGTCGCACTGCCGCACCCGTAGCACGGTCACCATCCCATGCTGACCCGCTCTTCTCGTCTCATTCCGGGCCCGGGCAGCGTCCCGGCGGGCCTCGGCCTGCATGCGCCACGCGAGCCCTTCCAGGCGCTCCGGGGAGAAGCGGTCGCCGTGCGGCGACACCAGGTCGCGGCCGGCCATGCGCCAGCCTGTCCAGGGGCCGTGGAGGCTGCATCTGTTGTGGACGACTCGCTCGTAGTGGGCGTCGTCGGTCTCGGCGCTACAGTGCCGGCAGCGGGGCATAGCGGTCTCCGATGCGGCGGATCAGCCTGCCAATGTGACGCGCAGCGTCACGCCAAACCCGCCTGATCATTTCGCATAATGTAGATTATGTAAGAATCGGAGGGTGGCCTTGACCCTGGACCTGGGTCCAGGCTCTAAGCTGGATCCTCCCGTTCCCCGAGCCTCCCCCCATGCAGATCGGCGAGCTGTCGCGCCTGTCCGGCGTGTCCATCGACACCGTGCGCTACTACGAGCGCCACGGCGTGCTGCCGGCACCTGCGCGCCAGCCGTCCGGCTACCGGCGCTACGGCGCGTCGGACGTCCAGCGGCTGCGCTTCGTCGCACGCGCCAAGGCGCTGGGCTTCACCCTGGCCGAGATCCAGGAACTGCTGGCGCTGTCGGACCGCGCCGGCGCGCGTCCGGACGCGAACGGCGACATCGTGGCGCTGCGCGAGCTGGCCCGTGCGCGGCTCGACGCGCTCGAGCGCAAGCTCGCCGAGCTGAGCCGGGTCCGGGACGCCCTGGCCGGGCTGGTCGAGGCCTGTCCTGGCCACGGCCCGGCGGCGGACTGCCCGATCCTGGGGGCGCTGACCACCGAGACCGGCGCTGTGGACCGGGAGACGCCCCATGCCGCATGAAACCCGCCCGCCAGGTCACGGCGGACACGCGGCGCACCCGCACGGGCACGCGCAGCCGGGCTGCGCATCGCACCCGGCGACGCCGGCGCCCGCTGCGGCCCACGCCTGCTGCCATGGCGCCCACGCGACGGCCGCGCCGGCGACGCCGGCGGAGCCGGTCGAGGGTGCGATCTACCTGTGCCCGATGCACCCGGAGATCCGCCAGGCCGGCCCCGGGGTCTGCCCGATCTGCGGCATGGCGCTGGAGCCGGAGATGCCGTCCCTGGACGACGAGGACGACCCGGAGCTGCGCGACTTCGGCCGCCGCTTCTGGTGGACGCTGCCGCTCACCGCAGCGGTGTTCGTGCTGGCGATGTTCGGCCATCGCGTCGCGCCGGGGCTGGCGCCCGCCGCGCGCAGCTGGATCGAGCTGGCGCTCGCCGCGCCGGTGGTGCTGTGGGCGGGCTGGCCGTTCCTGGTGCGCTGCGTGCGCTCGATCCGCACGCTGACGCCGAACATGTGGACGCTGATCGGCATCGGCGTGTCGATGACCTTCGCCTACAGCGTGGTCGCCACCGTGGCGCCGCAGGCCTTCCCGGCGGCCTTCCACGAGCACGGCCGCGTCGGCGTGTACTTCGAGGCGGCGGCGGTGATCGTGTCGCTGACCCTGCTCGGCCAGCTGATGGAACTGCGCGCGCGCGGCCGCACCTCGGCGGCGCTGAAGTCGCTGCTGGCGCTGGCGCCGAAGACCGCGCGCCGCGTGCGCGAGGACGGCGGCGAGGAGGACGTGCCCCTCGCCCACGTCCACGTGGGCGACCGCCTGCGCGTGCGCCCTGGCGAACAGGTGCCGGTGGACGGCGAGGTGCTGGAGGGCCGGTCGAACGTGGACGAGTCCATGCTGACCGGCGAGCCGGTGCCGGTGCCGAAGACGCCCGGCGAGCGCGTGGTCGGCGGCACACAGAACGGCACCGGGGCACTGCTGATGCGCGCCGACCAGGTGGGGTCGCGCACGGTGCTGGCGCAGATCGTGCAGCTGGTGACCCAGGCGCAGCGTTCGCGCGCCCCGATGCAGCGGCTGGCCGATCGCGTGGCGCGCTGGTTCGTGATCGGCGTGCTGCTGATCGCGGTGGCGACCTTCTTCGCCTGGGGCTGGTTCGGGCCGCCGCCGTCGTGGACCCACGGCCTGCTGACCGCGGTCTCGGTGCTCATCATCGCCTGCCCCTGCGCGCTCGGCCTGGCCACGCCGATGTCGATCATGGTCGCCACCGGCCGCGCCGCCCGCTCCGGGGTGCTGTTCCGCGACGCCGAGGCGATCGAGGCCCTGCCCCGCGCCGACGTGCTGGTCGTGGACAAGACCGGCACGCTGACCGAGGGCCGTCCGGCGGTGCGCGAGGTGGTGGCCGCACAGGGCGCGACCGAGGACGAGGTCCTGCGTCTGGCGGCGAGCCTGGACCAGGCCAGCGAGCATCCGCTCGCCGAGGCGATCGTGGCCGAGGCGCGCCGCCGCGGACTGGCGCTGGCGACCGCGGAGGACTTCGAGTCCTCCACCGGGATCGGCGTGCGCGGCCGCGTCGACGGCCGCGCGGTGGTGCTCGGCAACCGCGCGCTGATGGCCGAGGCCGGCATTGCCACGCCGGCGCTGGACGTGGCCGCGGAAGCCGCGCGCGGGCAAGGCGGCAGCGTGGTGCTGCTGGGCGTGGACGGGCGCGCCGCGGGCATGGTGGTGCTGGCCGATCCGGTCCGCGCCGGCGCCGCCGAGACCCTGCACGGCCTGCGCGCATCCGGCCTGCGCGTGGTGATGGCCTCCGGCGATGGCGAGACCACCGCGCGCAGCGTCGCCGCGGGCCTGGGCATCGACGAGGTGCACGGCGAGGTCCGGCCCGAGGACAAGGTCGGCATCGTGCGTGCGCTGCAGGCGCAGGGCCGGCGGGTGGCGATGGCCGGCGACGGCATCAACGACGCGCCGGCGCTGGCCGCGGCCGACGTGGGCATCGCCATGGGCACCGGCACCGACGTGGCGATCTCCAGCGCGCAGGTGACGCTGGTCGGCGGCGACCTGGGCGGCCTGTTGCGCGCGCGCCGCATCGCCCGCGACGCGGTGCGCAACATGAAGCAGAACCTCGGCTTCGCGCTGGTCTACAACGCGCTCGGCGTGCCGCTGGCGGCGGGTGTGCTCTACCCCGCCACCGGCCTGCTGCTCAGCCCGATGGCGGCGGCGCTGGCGATGAGCCTGAGCTCGGTGTCGGTGATCGGCAATGCCCTGCGCCTGGGCGCGAAGGACCGCAGTGCGCACGAGCCGGGCGTCCCCGCGCCGGCGTCCTGAGCGGCCCGGCGCCCGGGTCCGGACCGCCTCGAAAAAAGCGGTTGCGCTCCTTTCGAGGCGTCATTACAATTTCGCGCTCCCGACACGTGGGGCCATAGCTCAGCTGGGAGAGCGCCTGCATGGCATGCAGGAGGTCGGCGGTTCGATCCCGCCTGGCTCCACCACGGTTTCCGCACCAGAGGCCGGTGCGGCGTCCGCTTCGCGAACCGCGTCCCCATCGTCTAGAGGCCTAGGACACCACCCTTTCACGGTGGCGACCGGGGTTCGAATCCCCGTGGGGACGCCACGCGCCAGGATGCACGACGAACGCCCGCTCGAGCGGGCGTTTTTCGTTCCTGCGGACGCGCTGCGTAAAGCATGCGGCGTTGCCGCGCGTTCACGTTGCGCGAATGCGCGCCCTGCTCCAATCGGTCGCCGACCCTGCGGTGCGTTCCGGCGCATCGCCTCCCGCGCGATCACCGGAGCCCCATGGATTCTCGAGTCGCCCGTCCCACGACGACCGACGCCGCGGCCCTCGAGCCTCGCCCCATCCTCCATCCGGCCGCGGCGTTCGCGATCACGATCGGCATCGTCGTGGGCGCCGGCATCTTCCGCACTCCCTCGCTGGTCGCCGGCGCCTCGTCCAGCGGGCTGGTGATGCTGCTGGCCTGGGCGGTGGGCGGCGCGCTGTCGCTGGTCGGGGCGCTGTGCTACGCCGAACTCGCCACCACCTATCCCCAGTCCGGCGGCGACTACAGCTACCTGCGCCGGGCCTACGGCGTGCGGCCGGCGTTCCTGTACGCATGGGCGCGGCTGACCGTCATCCAGACCGGCTCGATCGTGCTGATGGCCTACGTCGCCGGCGACTACCTGACCCAGCTGTTCGCGCTCGGCCCGGCCTCGTCGTCGCTCTACGCGGCCGCCATCGTCGCGGTGCTGACCTGCCTCAACTGGCTGGGCGTGCGCCAGGGCACGGCGGTGCAGAACGCGCTGACCGTGATCGAGGTAGCGGGCGTGTGCCTGATCATCGTCGCCGGCCTGCTGTTCGCGCCGGACGGCACCGCGCTGCCCGGTACGGGCCCCGGCGGCGACAGCGCGCTCGGCCTGATCCTGGTCTTCGTGCTGCTGACCTACGGCGGCTGGAACGAGGCGGTCTACATCACCGCCGAGGTGCGCGACGCGCGGCGGCTGATGCCGCGCATCCTGGTGCTCAGCCTGATCGTCATCGCCGCGCTGTATGTGCTGGTCAACCTCGCCTTCCTGCGCGTGCTGGGGCTGGGCGGGATGGCGGCGTCCGATGCGGTGGCCGCGGATGCGATGCGCGCGGTGTTCGGCCCGGCGGGCTCGACGCTGATGAGCGCGATCGTGGTCGCCGCCGCGCTGACCTCGGCCAACGCCACCATGATCACCGGCGCGCGCAGCGTCTACGCGGTGGGCCGCGACTATCCCGCACTGGGCTTCATCGGCCGCTGGGACCAGGCGCACGGCACCCCGCGCGCGGCCATGCTCGCCCAGGGCGGGCTGTCGCTGGCGCTGGTGGCCGTGGCGGCGAACGCGATGGACGGCTTCCGCACCGCCGTGGAGTACACCGCGCCGGTGTTCTGGCTGTTCTTCCTGCTGGTCGGCGCCTCGCTGTTCGTGCTGCGCCGGCGCGACCCCGCGCGTCCGCGCCCGTTCCGGGTGCCGCTCTACCCCGCCCTGCCCCTGCTGTTCTGCGCCACCAGCGCCTATCTGCTGTACTCGAGCCTGGTCTACACCGGCGTCGGCGCCCTGTTCGGCATCGCCGTGCTGGCGCTGGGCGCGGTGCTGCTGCTGTTCCTCCATCCCGAGCCAAGTCTAAGAAAGGAGTCGCCGCCATGAGGTTTCCGAAGACGTTCGCCTGCCTGCTGCTGTGCCTGCCGCTGGTGTCGGCCTGCGCCGACGACGCGATCAACGCCTACAAGCCTGTCCAGCAGGGCGAGGAGCAGCCGGCGCAAACCGCGCCCGCCGACGACGCCCAGTCGATGCCGGCGGTGTCGGCCGCCACCGAGCCGCGCTCGCCCTACGCCGAGGAGGACCTGCCCAAGCCGGCGCGCGATCCCGACGTGATCTACGTGCCCACCCCGCAGCCGGTGGTGGACGCGATGCTGAAGCTCGCCGGCGTGAACCGGAACGACGTGCTCTACGACCTCGGCTCCGGCGACGGCCGCATCCCGGTCACCGCCGCGCGCGAGTTCGGCATCCGCGCGGTGGGCATCGACATCAACCCGGTGCGCATCCGCGAGGCCAACGCCAACGCGCAGCGGGCCGGCGTGACCGAGCTGGTGACCTTCCGCGAGGAGGACCTGTTCGAGGCCGACATCAGCGAGGCCACGGTGGTCACCCTGTACCTGCTGCAGAGCCTCAACGTGAAGCTGCGGCCGAAGCTGCTGAGCGAGCTGCGCCCCGGCACCCGCATCGTCAGCCACGCGTTCGACATGGCCAACGAGTGGGAGCCCGAGCAGACCCAGCAGGTCGGCGACAGCACGATCTACCTGTGGACCGTGCCGGAGCGCTGAACCTCGGCACGCCGCTTCCGCAGGAGCGCGCTTGCGCGCGAGGAAGCTTTCCCGTTGAAGCCAGCTCGCGCGCGAGCGCGCGCCTACGCCTCGGCCAGGCGGGCGCTCTCGGCGCCGGGCGCGAGCGTGGCGACGCCGTGGCCGCGCTCGCCCAGGTACTGCAGCCACTTGCCCAGGAAGGTGTTCATGCGCATGCGGTGGCCCACCACCTCCGCCGGCGGCGGGAACATGCCGATGACGTCCTGCCAGCGGCGGCCCACGTAGCAGTGGGTCGCTTCCACCTGCCGCGCGTCGCGGTACAGGCGCAGGTAGGCCGACGGGTCCGGCTCGCCGGTGACCGGGTCGGTCATGGCGTAGGACAGGCGCAGCTCGGTCGTGTAGCGGTGCTGGTCGAGGACGTCGAGGCGCACGTCGAGGCCGTCGCCGATCGAGGAGACGTAGCCGCCCACGGCCAGGTGGCCGGGATCGAACAGCGCGACCAGCCGCGTGTGGTTCTCCGCGTACAGCCCCATCAGCCAGCCGAAGCGGCCGATGCGGGGGATGCGCGTGGCGGGGGGCAGGACCTGGGTCATGGCCCGATCCTACACGCTGCCCCCGGACGCGGGCAGCATTGACGCTTCCGCGCGGCGGCCATAACGTTCAGGGTCGGTCAGGAACGCAAGCGCCCGCCGGCTCAGAACATCTCGCGGTTGATCCCCAGGTCCTCCAGGATCCGGCTCGAGATCTCCTCGATCGAGGCGTTGGTGGTGCTGAGCATGGGGATGCGCTCCATCCGCAGCAGGGTCTCCGCGGCCGCCACTTCCCGCCGGCAGGTCTCCAGTTCGGCGTAGCGCGAGTTCGGGCGGCGTTCCTGCCGGATCTGCTGCAGGCGCTGCGGATCGATGGTCAGGCCGAACAGCTTGCGGCGGTACGGGCGCAGGCGCGGCGGCAGGCGGTCGGATTCCAGGTCCTCCTCGGTCAGCGGGTAGTTCGCCGCGCGGATGCCGTAGTGCAGCGCCAGGTAGACGCAGGTCGGGGTCTTGCCGGCGCGCGACACTGCCACCAGGATCACGTCGGCCTCGTCGTAGTTCACCGCCATGCCGTCGTCGTGGGTCAGCGCGAAGTTCATCGCGTTGATGCGGCGGTGGTAGGTGTCGAAGTCGACCATGCCGTGGGCCCGGCCCACCCGCGACTGGCGCGAGACACCCAGCTCCACCTCCATCGGCGCGATGAACGGCGCGAACACGTCGAGGATGAGCGCCCCGCTCTGCGCCAGCAGTCCGTTCATCGCCGGGTCCACGCAGGAACTCACCACGATCGGCCGGTGGCCGTGCAGCTCGCCGGCGCGGACGATCTCGGCGACCGCCTCGTGGGCCTTGTCCGGGGTGTCCACGAAGGGGATGCGGTCGGTGACGAAGCGGAACCCGACGAACTGGGTCAGCAGGCTGTGCCCGATGGTCTCGGCGGTGATCCCGGTGCCGTCGGAGACGTAGAAGACCGGGCGGACGGGGGCGTGGTCGGGGTCCTGGGACATGGCGGTTCGGCGCGGTTGCATCGGGGACGCTAAAATAGCCGCTTCCGCCGGGACGCGCCCTGCGGGCCCCGGTTTCCCCATGTCCCCCCGCGTCCCCCCAGTTTTCCTCCAGGAGAGCCACCCCTTGAGCGCCAACATCCTCTGGCTGCACGATCTGCGACTCGACGACCTCGCCCAGGTCGGCGGCAAGAACTCCTCGCTCGGCGAGATGATCGGCAACCTGGCCCAGCTGGGCGTGTCCGTGCCGGGGGGCTTCGCCACCACCGCCGACGCCTTCAAGGCGTTCATCGCCCACAACGACCTGCACCAGCGCATCTTCGACCGCCTGGCCACGCTCGACGTCGAGGACGTGGGCGCGCTGACCGCGGCCGGCCGCGAGATCCGCGGCTGGGTCATCGACGCGCCGCTGCACCCCGAGCTCGAGCGCGACATCCGCAGCGCCTACGCCCGCCTCTCCGACGAGAACGGCGGCGGCGACGTGGCGGTGGCGGTGCGCTCCTCGGCCACCGCCGAGGACCTGCCCGACGCGTCCTTCGCCGGCCAGCAGGAGACCTTCCTCAACGTCACCGGCGCCGACGACGTGGTGCACAAGGTCAAGGAGGTCTTCGCCAGCCTCTACAACGACCGCGCCATCGCCTACCGCGTGCACCACGGCTTCAAGCACGAGGACGTGTTCCTGTCGGCCGGCGTGCAGCTGATGGTGCGCTCGGACGTCGGCGCCTCGGGCGTGCTGTTCACCCTCGACACCGAGTCCGGCTTCCGCGACGTGGTGTTCGTCACCGCCAGCTACGGGCTCGGCGAGAACGTCGTGCAGGGCGCGGTGAACCCGGACGAGTTCTACGTCTACAAGCCGACGCTGGCCAAGGGCCGGCCGGCGATCCTGCGCCGCTCGCTGGGCGCCAAGCAGATCCGCATGGTGTATTCCGACCAGGCCGGCGAGCGCGTGCGCAACGAGGACACGCCCGCCGAGCTGCGCGGGCGCTTCTCGGTGTCCGACGAGGACGTCCACGAGCTCTCCCGGCAGGCGCTCACCATCGAGAAGCACTACGGCCGGCCGATGGACATCGAATGGGCCAAGGACGGCGTCAGCGGCAAGCTGTTCATCGTGCAGGCGCGCCCGGAGACGGTGAAGTCGCGCGGCAAGGCCACGCAGATCGAGCGCTATGCGCTGGGCGAGCGCGGCACCGTGATCACCGAGGGCCGCGCGATCGGCCAGAAGATCGGCTCCGGCGTGGCGCGCGTGGTGCGCTCGCTCGACGACATGAGCAAGGTCCAGCCGGGCGATGTGCTGGTCGCGGACATGACCGACCCCGACTGGGAGCCGGTGATGAAGCGCTCGGCCGCGATCGTGACCAACCGCGGCGGCCGCACCTGCCACGCGGCGATCATCGCCCGCGAGCTGGGCGTGCCTGCGGTGGTCGGCACCGGCAACGCGCTGGAGACGATCGCGGACGGCGTCGAGGTCACGGTGAGCTGCGCCGAGGGCGATACCGGCTTCATCTACGAAGGCCAGCTGGCGTTCGATCGCACCACCACCGACCTGTCCTCGATGCCGGAGGCGCCTCTCAAGATCATGATGAACGTCGCCAACCCCGAGCGCGCGTTCGACTTCGGCCAGCTGCCCAACGCGGGCATCGGGCTGGCGCGGCTGGAGATGATCATCGCCAGCCATATCGGCGTGCACCCGAAGGCGCTGCTGGAGTACGGCCAGCAGGACGCGGCGACCCGCAAGGCCATCGACGCCCGCACCGCCGGCTATGCCGACCCGGTGTCGTTCTACGTCGATCGCCTGGCCGAGGGCATCGCCACCCTCACCGCCTCGGTGGCGCCGAACCCGGTCATCGTGCGGCTGTCCGACTTCAAGTCGAACGAGTACGCCAACCTCATCGGCGGCCAGCGCTACGAGCCCGAGGAGGAGAACCCGATGATCGGCTTCCGCGGCGCCAGCCGCTACGTCGATCCCTCCTTCGCCGAGGCGTTCGCGCTGGAATGCCGCGCGGTGCTGAAGGTGCGCAACGACATGGGCCTCGACAACCTGTGGGTCATGATCCCGTTCGTGCGCACGCTCGGCGAGGGCCGCAAGGTGGTCGAGGCGCTGGCCGCCAACGGCCTGCGCCAGGGCGAGGACGGGCTGAAGATCATCATGATGTGCGAGGTGCCGTCCAAC
Organism: Alterluteimonas quercicellularis; assembly: GCF_021191635.1. GTDB lineage: Bacteria > Pseudomonadota > Gammaproteobacteria > Xanthomonadales > Xanthomonadaceae > Luteimonas > Luteimonas quercicellularis. Next base: position 248,217 of record NZ_JAIWPR010000002.1, on the reverse strand, counting down.
GCGCTGCTGGCCGACGAGTTCCTCGACATCTTCGACGGCTTCTCGATCGGCTCCAACGACATGACCCAGCTGACCCTGGGCCTGGACCGCGACTCGTCGATCGTCGCGCACCTGTTCGACGAGCGCGATCCGGCGGTCAAGAAGATGCTGTCGATGGCGATCAAGGCCGCCAAGGCCAAGGGCAAGTACGTCGGCATCTGCGGCCAGGGCCCAAGCGACCACCCCGACCTCGCCGAATGGCTGATGCAGGAAGGCATCGAGTCGGTGTCGCTCAACCCCGACACCGTGGTCGACACCTGGCTGCGCCTGGCCAAGCTGAAGGCGCAGGGCTGAGGCCGGTGGCCGCCGACCGCGTGCCGGGCATCGCGCCCGGCACGCGGCAACGCGCCTTACCGGATCGCAACGCCTTCTCGACCCGGTCCTAACCGCGCCTCCACCACCCTCCCGGCTGCCATCGGACACCGGGAGACCGGACATGGGAAGGAAGACGCTTTCGCTGCTCGCCGCCGGCCTGTTCGCGGGCCTGCCGTTCGCCGTCGCCGCGCAGGAATGCGACGGCCAGCTGATCGACACCCGCACCGTCGCCACCCCCGAGGGCACCCGCGTCGGCGAGCTGCAGCTCTACTACGATGGCGCCACCGGCCGGAATTGCGCGCGCACGGTGAAGGGCGGGCCGGCCTGGGGCAGCCAGACGACCACGGCGGTGTCGCTGGGCGTGTGCAGCAACCGCGAGGACCGCGCCTGCAACCATCCCCAGATGGGGCCGTCCGATCCCGCGCTGTTCAAGACCGACGTGGGCGTCTACGGCTACCACGCGGGCCCGGTCAGCGTGCCGGCGCAGGGGCGCTGCATCCGCGCCGCCGGCTACATCGACTATCCGATCAACGGTGCGCGCAACTGGGCGGAGACGATCTACGGCCATTGCGGCGGCTGAGCCGGGCCCGTTCTCCGCAGCGGCTCAGTTCGCGGCGACGAAGGCCGCCAGGTGGCGCCGGTAGTGCCGCAGCTCCTCGATGGAGTCGCGCACGTCGCTGAGCGCGGTATGCGCCGACTGCTTGCGCACGCCCTGCAGCACGGACGGCGCCCAGCGCCGCGCGAGTTCCTTCAGCGTGCTCACGTCGAGATTGCGGTAGTGGAAGTAGCGCTCCAGTTCCGGCATCTGCCGGTGCAGGAAGCGGCGGTCCTGGCAGATCGAGTTCCCGCACATCGGCGAGGCGCGCGGCGGCACCCACTCGCGCAGGAAGGCCAGCGTGCGCGCCTGCGCCTCGGCCATCGGCACGCCCTCCTCCAGCACCCGGCGCCACAGGCCGGAGCGGCCGTGCTGGTTGCGGTTCCACTCGTCCATCGCCTCCAGCGCGTCGAGCGGATGGGCGATGGCGCACTCGGGGCCCTCGGCCAGCACCCGGAGCTGCGAATCGGTCACCACGGTGGCGATCTCCAGGATCGAGTCGCGGTCCGTGTCCAGACCGGTCATTTCCAGGTCGATCCAGACCAGCCGGCCTTCGCCCTCGTGTTCCACTGACACCTCCTCCTGATGATCCGCGCGTTCGCGCCCGCGGACGGGACGGCGCATGATATCGCAGCTCTTTCCTGTCACTGCCCCGCCACCGCGCCCGCCAGATGCCCCCGACGACCGACCTGAACTACTACGCCATCCTCACCGCGATGCTGGCGCCCGCGTTCTTCCTCACCGCCACCGCCGGCCTGCTGACCTCCGCCAACGCGCGCCTGGCCCGGGTCATCGACCGCGGCCGCGCGCTGATGCGCGAGCTGGAGGAGAACGAGGATGCCGAGGACCGGGCGGTCATCGAGCAGCGCATCTCGCTGCAGCGCACGCGCAGCCGGATGATCCTGCGCGCCAGCCAGCTGCTGTACGTGGCCATCAGCTGCTTCGTCGGCACCAGCCTGAGCGTGGCCGGCGACTCCTTCCTGGGCCACCGCGTGGCCCAGTTGCCCACGGTGCTGGCGGTGCTCGGCGTGCTGTCGATGCTGGCGGCCAGCGTGCTGCTCGCGCGCGAGGCCTCGCACGCGGTGGCGGCGGTCAACCACGAGATGGACGACGCCTACGCCAAGGCCAACCGCCGGAACCGGGCGCGGCAGCCGCGCCAGTAGCCGCCCCCCGCCCCGCTCCGCTATGCCTACGCAAGCGGCTCGCGGCCGCGCTTGCGGCGGAAGTAGTTGCTCAGCCGCGTGCCCGCCTCGCGCGCCAGCACGCCGCCGGTGACCTCCACCCGGTGGTTGTGGCGCGGATCGAGCAGCAGGTCGAACACGCTGCCGGCGGCGCCCGTCTTGGGGTCGGCGGCGCCGTAGACCAGTCGCGCCACCCGCGCGTGGACCACCGCCATCGCGCACATGGCGCAGGGCTCCAGGGTGACGTAGAGCGTGGTGCCGAGCAGGCGGTGGTTGCCCAGGCGCCGGCCGGCGGCGCGCAGCGCCACGATCTCGGCGTGCGCGCTGGGATCGGACTCGCCGATGTTGCGGTTCCAGCCTTCGCCCAGCACCTGCCCCTCGGCCGAGACCAGCACCGCGCCGACCGGGATCTCGTCGTCCTCGCGCTCGGCGCGTTCGGCCAGCGCCAGGGCTTGGCGCATCCAGCGCTCGTCGTCGGGCGAGGCGGGTTCCGGGGGCGGGATCAAGCGCGCGCGGCGACGGGCATGGGCATGGGCGCATTCTAGCGCGCGGCGCCGCCGGCGCCCCAGGCGGCCAGCAGCGGCCCCGCCGGGCCGTGGGCCGGGTCCGCCGCCGGCAGCGGCACCGCCTCGATGCGGGCCAGGACCGCCGGCGTCGGCGGCTGGGTGCACAGGTCGTAGTCCTGCCCGCACGGGTACGCGCCCACCACCAGGAAGTCGCGCGACGCGCGCACGCGGCGATGGCCGGTGCCGGCGGGCAACACGAGCACGTCGCCGGCGGCCACCTCGACGACCTCGCCGTCCGGCCCGCCGAGCTGCACGCGCGCCCCGCCCCCGGCCACGCCCAGCGCCTCGTGCGCGGTGGAATGGTAGTGGTGGTAGTCGAAGATGCCGTCGCGCCAGCGCGGCGGCCAGCCGTTGGCGGCGAACAGGCGCTCGAAGGCCGAGGCCGTGCCCTCGCGCCCCGCGCCGGCGAGGACGCCGCGATGGACCAGCGCCGGCAGGCGCGGATGCGCCATCCGCGCCGCACCGGGTTCGAACCGCAGGATGTCGGGCGATCGCACGGGGCTCGCTTCGGAAGGGACCGCGCCAAGGCTGCCCGGGCCGGCATGAAGGTCCCGGCACGATCGCCGGCGTCCGCCCGCGCTGGGATACGATGCCCGCCCCTGCCCTCGCCACCGGAGCGAGCCATGCGCGCCTGCCGTTTCCTTCCCGTCCTGTTCCTGGCGTGCCTGGCGCTGGGCCTGTCCGCCTGTTCGTCCGCCAGGCCCGAGGCGACCGTGGAAGCGTTCTACCGCGCCGCCGCCAAGGGCGACGTCGAGCGCGCCACCGGGCAGGTGTCCTTCGCCGAGGTGCCGGCCAACCGGATGGTGCAGGCCAAGGGCAAGGTGCAGATGATCGTCGGCGAGATGCAGAGCCGGGTCGAGGCGAACGAGGGCCTGGAGGCGATCGAGGTGCTCGAGACCGAGATCGACGAGGCGCAGGGCACGGCCCGCGTGCGCACGCGCGTGGTCTTCGGCAACGGCAAGGACACGAACGAAACCCATCGCCTGGTCCGCGAGGACGGCGACTGGAAGATCGTCCTGCGGTGAGCGCGACGCGCCGCTTCGCGGCCCGGCTGGCGGCGCTGCTGCTGGCGCCGCTGGCCGCGTTCGCCGCGGCCGGGCCCTTGCCGCCCGGGACCCGCGCGGGCGACCTGATCTTCCGCGAAGGCACCGAGGCGGTCAGCGCCGCGGTGATGGCCGTGGACCGCTCGGGCTACAGCCACGTCGGGATGCTGCTGGGCGGCCCCGGTCGCTGGCAGGTGCTGCACGCCACGCCCTCCGAGGTGCCGGGGCGGCCGGACGGCGTGGTGATCGATCCGCTCGCGTTCTTCCTCGACCCGCAGCGCGCCCGGCGCCACGCGGTCTACGCGGTGCGCGCCGACGACGACCAGCGCTCGCGCGCGCAGGCCTACGCGCGCGAGCGCGTCGGCCGCCGCTTCCGGCTCGCGGACCCGTCCGGCACCTACTGCACCGCGCTGGTGTGGGACGCCTGGCGGGCCGCCGGCGTCGACCTGGAAGTCCGCTTCGCCCGCCTGGCGCTGCCGTTGATGCAGGGCGACTACCTGCTGCCGGGCGACCTGATGGCGTCGCCCAGGCTGCGACGGCTGCCGTCGCAGCATCCTCGGCCGCCGCGCTAGGGCCGCGCGCCGGGAGGCCTGTGCTACCATGCGCGTCCCCTTGGGGAGTAGCCTGCTTCCGGCTCCCGGAAGCGCCCGCGTCAACATGCTCGGCCTCTCATGGCCGTGGTGCGGGCAACCAGTCAGGGTTGGCGAGACCAGCGGTTTGCGGATGCACGAGCGGTCGGGCGTGTCCGTGGCCGCGTCTGCGTCCGCCCGGCCGCCCGCTCCCTGCATGCATCCCCTCTCCATCCTGCTCATCGGCATCGCGATGTCGACCGATGCCTTCGCGGCCGCCGTCGGCAAGGGCGCGGCGATGCGCAAGCCGCGCCTGCGCGACGCGCTGCGCGCGGGCCTCATCTTCGGCGTCATCGAGGCGCTGACCCCGGTCGTCGGCTGGTGGCTCGGGCGCAGCGCGCTGCCGCTGGTCGACGCCTTCGACCACTGGATCGCCTTCGGCCTGCTGGTGCTGCTGGGCGGCCGCATGATCCACGCCGGGCTCTCCGGGACCGAGGAAGCCGACGCCGCGGACGATCCCGCCTCGCCGGCGCGCCGGCACGGCTTCTGGACGCTGGCCGCGACCGGCTTCGCCACCAGCATCGACGCGCTGGCCGTCGGCGTGGGCCTGGCCTTCCTCGACGTCAACATCGCCGTGGTCGCGACGGTCATCGGACTGTGTACGCTGGCGATGGTGACCGCGGGCGTGATGCTGGGGCGCGTGCTCGGCACGATCGTCGGCAAGCGCGCGGAGATCGTGGGCGGCGCCATCCTGATCCTCATCGGCGCCACCATCGTCTACGAACACGTCTTCGGCATGGCGGGCTGACGCGGCCCCGTGCAATCGAACCCGTAGGAGCGCGCCCGCGCGCGACCGGGCAAGGTGCCGCCGGACCCACGGCAGAAGCAGAACGCGTCCCCCACCCGCGGACGACGGCGAACGACGGCCGGCATCGCTTTTCCCGGAAGCCGGAAGCACATTCGCGCGAGAGCGCGCTCCTAGGGCCTGTTAGCAGGCCCTAGCGGCCCAGGACCGTCGTCCACTCCGCGCTGGTCAGGCGCCAGTCGCCGTCCTCCAGCCGCCAGCCGGTGCGCACCTGGTACACCTGCCCGGCGTCGGGCAGCAGGCGTCCGCCGCCGCCGGTCGCGGCGGCGGTGAAGCGCACCGTGGCGTGCCCCTCCCCCATCTCGATCGTCAACGGGCCGGTGTCCAGCCCGACCCGCGCGTGCTGCAGGAAGTACAGCGCCGCCATGCGCCGTGCCGCGTCGCGGTCCATGCCGCCCGGCCCGACGAAATCCTCCGCGAGGTGCGCCGAGAACGCGGCCGCGTCGCGCTCGGACACCGCGGCCTGCATGGCGTCGACGGTCTGCCGCAGTGCCTCCTCGGGCGGCGTGCGCGCGCAGGCCGCCAGCAGCGCCAGCGCGCAGACGAAGACCAGCCGAATCGTGCGGCGTTCGATGGTGCGTTGCAACGTAATCCCCCCGTTCGCGGCCCGTTCGCGGTGCATTCGCAGCTTATAGCCGCCGTCCGGTGCCTGCACGCTTTGCCAGCCGCCGGGAAGCTGTGCGACGATCCCGTCCACGTGAGAGGGCGCGCGCGAGCGCAGGACAGAGAGAGAATCCGCATGAGCTACGACCGGCCCTGGCTGGCGCAGTACCCCGCCGGCGTGCCTGCCGAGATCGACGTCGACGAGTTCGCGTCGATTCCCGCCGTGCTGCAGGGCACGATCGACAAGTTCCGCGACCGCCCCGCCTTCTCGAACATGGGCAAGGCGATGACCTACGCCGAGCTCGACGAGGCCAGCCGCCACTTCGCCGCCTACCTGCTCGGCGAGCTCAAGCTCAAGAAGGGCGATCGCGTCGCGATCATGATGCCCAACTGCCTGCAGTACCCGATCGCGACCTTCGGCATCCTGCGCGCCGGCCTGGTGGTGGTGAACGTCAACCCGATGTACACGGTGCGCGAGCTCAAGCACCAGATGGCCGACTCGGGCGCGACCGCGATCCTGGTGCTCGACAACTTCGGCCACACCGTGCAGAAGGCGCTGCCCGACACCACCATCCGCCACGTGATCTCCACCGGCCTGGGCGACCTGCTGGGCTTCCCCAAGGGCCCGATCGTCAACTTCGTGCTGAAGTACGTGAAGAAGATGGTGCCCGAGTACGACATCCCGGGCGCGGTGCGCTTCCGCGACGCGCTCGAGGCCGGCCGCCGGCATGCGCTGCCGGAGGTCGCCATCGCCTCCGAGGACATCGCCTTCCTGCAATACACCGGCGGCACCACCGGCGTGGCCAAGGGCGCGATCCTCACCCACCGCAACCTCGTGGCCAACATGCAGCAGGCCTCGGCCTGGATCGGCCCCATCGCCAGGCCCGGCGAGGAGACCATCGTCACCGCGCTGCCGCTCTACCACATCTTCGCGCTGACGGCCAACGGCCTGGTCTTCATGAAGCTCGGCGCCAAGAACATCCTGATCACCAACCCGCGCGACATGCCCGGCTTCGTCAAGGAGCTCAAGCGCGAGCGCTTCACCGCGATCACCGGCGTCAATACGCTGTTCAACGGGCTGCTCAACACCCCGGGCTTCGACCAGGTCGACTTCTCCTCCCTGCGCCTGACCCTGGGCGGCGGCATGGCCGTGCAGCGGGCTGTGGCCGAGCGCTGGAAGCAGGTCACCGGCGTCACCCTGGTCGAGGCCTACGGCCTGACCGAGACCTCCCCGGCCGCCTGCATCAACCCCATGGACCTGGCCGAGTACAACGGCTCGATCGGCCTGCCGATCCCCTCCACCGACGCCTGCGTCAAGGGCGAGGACGGCCAGCTGCTGCCCGTGGGCGAGGTCGGCGAGCTGTGCATCCAGGGGCCGCAGGTCATGCCCGGCTACTGGCAGAAGCCCGACGAGACCGCCAAGACGATCGACGCCGACGGCTGGCTGCACACCGGCGACATGGCGAAGATGGACGAGCAGGGCTTCTTCTACATCGTCGACCGCAAGAAGGACATGATCCTGGTCTCGGGCTTCAACGTGTACCCGAACGAGGTCGAGGACGTCCTGGCGATGATGCCCGGCGTGCTCGAGGTCGCCGCGGTCGGCGTGCCGGACGAGCGGTCCGGCGAGACGGTCAAGGTGTTCATCGTCAAGAAGGACCCGTCGCTCACCGAGGCGCAGGTCAAGGCCTACGCGCGCGAGAACCTCACCGGCTACAAGCAGCCGCGACACGTGGAGTTCCGCAAGGAGCTGCCCAAGACCAACGTGGGCAAGATCCTGCGCCGCGAACTGAAGGAGGAAGCGCAGGCCGCGGCGGCGTCCTGACCCGCCCGTCGCCGGCCTCGTCCGGCGGCGCCGGTACGCGCGCGCCCACGCTGCGGGCTGCGTCACATTTCGCTTGCATCCGTCAGGGGGCCGGGGCATAAGAGAGGCGGTCGGGCATGTCCCAGCCTCGCCCCGTCGACCGATCCTGCCCGACTCGGACCGGCGGGAGCTCAGGGGATCCCCCATGACCAACGTCGAGCCGCTGCACCGCGAGCCACTCACCACCGTCCGCATTTCTCACGACGCCTCCAACGACGCCCACTGGTGTCACATGCACGCCCGGCAGGCGTTTTCCGACCCCGCCTATCGCCCCTGCTTCTCGCCGCGGCTGCTGCGCGAACTGCGGGTCTTCGCCCGCCAGACCATCGAGACCGTCGACGCGCGCGTCGCGGCCGGCGAGGACGGGCCGCACATCTCGCACCTGGTGCTGGCGTCGGATGCGCACGTGTTCAACCTGGGCGGCGACCTGGACCTGTTCTCGCAGCTGATCCGCACGCGCGACCGCGACGGGCTGACCCGCTACGCGCAGGAATGCGTGGACAACATCCACCTGCTGCACAGCCGCCTGCACCCGAACATGCATACCGTGGCCCTGGTCGAGGGCGACGCGCTGGGGGGCGGTTTCGAGCTGGCCCTGGCCTGTCGGACCATCGTCGCCGAGCGCGGCGTGCGGATGGGCTTCCCCGAAGTGCTGTTCGGGCTGTTCCCGGGCATGGGCGCCTACGGCCTGCTCGGCCACCGCGTCGGTCCCCTCGCCGCCGAGCGGATGATGCTCGACGGCGTGATGTACACCAGCGAGCAGCTGCACCGCATGGGCGTGGTGGACGTGCTCGTGGACAGGGGAGAAGGCGTCGCCGCGGTCAACGCGCTGGTTCGGGACAACCGCCGCATCGCCGCCGCCCGCCTGGCGCTGCACCGCGTGCGGGAAGGCGCACACCCGCTTCCGCACGAGGAGCTGGCCCGGGTCACCGCGATCTGGGTCGACACCGCGCTGCAGCTCGGCGAGCGCCAGCTGCGCACCATGGAGCGCCTGGTGCGCGCGCAGCTGCGGCGCCCGGCGCCCGCGCCCGAAGGAGAGTCGGCGGCCGGCTGAGCCGCCGCTCAGCTGCCGGCCGGGTCGGCGTTCTCGACCGGCAGCTCGCCGCGCTCGCGCAGCGCCTGCAACGCCTGCTCGAGCTGCTGCGCCTGCAGCCTGGCGAGCCCGCGCCACTCCGCGACCAGCTGGTCGGACGGCAGCCGCATCGCGCCGGACGCGGTATCGGCCAGGCGGACCGCGCCCATGTTGCCGGCGGTGCCCTTCAGCGCATGGCAGGCGTCGCGGAACGCGTCCCACTGCGCCTGCGAGCCGGCGCGCTCCATGTCCACCAGGCAGCGGCGCGCATCCCGGGCGCATTCGCCGAGGAAGCGCTGCACGAAGGCTTCGCCCAGGCCCATCTCGCGCAGCTCGTCGAGCATGTGCTGGGAGATCACGCTACCGTCCACGGCCGCGGTCCTCGCGACCGGGGGCGAGGCCGTCGCCTGCGTCGCGCCCTCGGCGATCGAGGCCAGCTGTTCCAGCAGGCGCTCGATGACGATCGGCTTGGTGAGGAAGCCGAAGGCGCCCGCGCGCTCGCATTCCAGCTGGGCCTTGGCGGTGGCGTCGGCGGTGAGCACGATGAAGGGCGTGCGCCGCCGCCCGGCCTCGATGAAGGCGGCCTGGCGCAGCACTTCCAGGCCGCTGGCGCCCGGCATGTGCAGGTCGATGACGACGGCGTCGAAGCTCTGCGCCTCGATCGCCTCCAGCACCTCCTCGCCGTCGCCCACCGTCTGCACCTTGTGCCCGGCCTTCTCCAGCAGGCGGCGCAGCACCATGAGGTTGGCGGGCTGGTCGTCCGCGACCAGGATGCGCAGCGGGCGCACCCGCGCGCGGTGGCGCACGAACGGATCGGTGAACGCGATGACGTTGGTCTCGGAGGCCTGCGCCTGCGCGAAGGGCACCACGAACCAGAAGTTGGCGCCCTCCCCCGGCCGGCTCTCGATGCCGATCCGGCCGCCCAGCAGCTCGACCAGGGCCTTGGCGATGGTGGTGCCCAGCCCGGTGCCGCCGAAGCGGCGGTCGTGGCCGGACTCCACCTGCTCGAAGGCGTCGAAGATCCGCTGCTGCGCCTCGAGCGGGATGCCGATGCCGGTGTCGCGGACCGCGAAGCGCAGCCAGACTTCGCCGTCTTCGCGCGGCTCGTCGAGCCCCACGTCCAGCGACACCCGTCCCTGCGCGGTGAACTTGATCGCGTTGGACATCAGGTTGACCAGGATCTGGCGCAGGTGGTTGCCGTCGCCGTGCAGCAGGTCCGGGACGTCCTCGGGGATCGACACCACCAGCGCGAGCCCCTTGGCCTGCGCGCCCGGCAGCAGCATGCGCTGCACGCTCTTGGCGAGCTCGCGCACCGAGAAGTCGCGGTCCACGCGGTTGAAGCGCCCGGCCTCGATCGCCGAGAGGTCGAGCACGTCGTCGACCAGCGACTGCAGCGCCCGCGCGGAGGTCTGGATGACCTCGGCGCTGTCGCGCTGCTCGGCGGAGAGCGGGGTCGTGCTCAGCAGCTCGGACATGCCCACGATGCCGTTGAGCGGGGTGCGGAACTCGTGGCTCATGTTGGCCAGGAACCGGCTCTTGGCGCGGTTGGCCGCCTCCGCCGCCTCGGTCGCCTCCATCAGCGCACGCAGCAGCGAGTTGAGGTAGAGCGGCACCGCCGCCAGGCCGATCAGCAGGCCCCAGCCGATCCACGGGTTCTCCAGCCAGTACGGCGTGGCAACCAGGACGATCGCGAAGGTCGCGGTGGCGCAGGCCACCGCCAGGTTGAGGTAGCGCGGCCCGAAGCGCAGTCCGTTGCCGACGGTCACCCAGAGGATGATCACGTACATCGGCGCGAGCGCCTCGCCCAGCAGCACCATGCCGGTGCCCATCAGGCTGTAGTCGGCGGCCATGCCCAGCAGGCGCCGCGGATGCGAGACGCCCGGGCGCGCCAGCAGCCAGCCGAGGATCGCGAACGCCACCAGGAACTCGACCGCGAGGAACTGGTAGGACAGCACGAGCGGGCGCTCCAGCCCCGGGCGGCCCTCGACCACCAGCCGCAGGTAGGCGACCACCAGCGTCAGCACCGCCACCCGCACCAGCGCCTGGGCGTGCTCGCTGTCCGGCCTGCCCTGCAGGCGCTGGCGCAGCCACGGCAGCAGCGGCACGTTCATCGGCCGCCGGTCATTGCAGGTCGGGGCGCGTGCGCGACTTGCCGAAGCGGCGCACCACCTCGTCGAGGTGGTCGGCGTGGCGCAGCAGGGCGTCGACGCAGCGCGGGTCGAACAGCACGCCGCGGTTCTCGCGCAGGTAGTCCAGCGATTCGTCCAGCGTCCACGCGCGCTTGTACGGGCGCTCGGAGATCAGGGCGTCGAACACGTCGGCCACCGCGACGATCCTCGCCTCCAGCGGGATCGATTCGCCCGACAGGCCGTCGGGATAGCCACTGCCGTCCCAGCGCTCCTGGTGGCGCAGGGCGATCTTGGCGCTGAGCTGGATGAAGCGGTTCTGGCTGCCCGACAGCAGGTCGTAGCCGATCTGCGGATGCTGGCGCATCAGCGCCGTCTCCTCCGGCGACAGCGGGCCGGGCTTCATCAGCAGCGCGTCGGGGATGGCGATCTTGCCGATGTCGTGCAGCGGCGCGGCCAGCTCGATCATCCGCACCTCGTCCTCGAACAGGCCGAGCTCCTCGGCAACGAGGCCGGACAGGTGCGCGACCCGCTCGAGGTTGGCGCTGGTGCCGGCGTCGCGGTAGGCGATGGCGCGCGCCAGCCGGGTGAGGGTCTCGCGCTCGCGCTCCTCCACCTCGTGCATGCTCGACAGCAGCCGCTGCTCCAGCGAGAGCGCGCGCTGCTTCACCGACTCCGAGTGCTGGCGCAGCTGCAGCAGGTTGCGGCAACGCGCGCGCAGTTCGCGCGGGCGCACCGGCTTGACCAGGAAGTCGATCACGCCGGCGTCGAGCGCGGCCTGCCGGATCGGCTCGTCGCCGACCACGGTCACCAGCACGATCGGCACGTCGCGGTGCAGCAGCGGCTTGCGGAAGCGGCGGGCGAACTCGAGGCCGTCGATGCCCGGCATGCGGTAGTCGAGCAGGAGCAGGTCCGGACGGTTCTCCTGGCACCAGCGCAGCGCGACCTCGGGATCGCCGAAGTCCAGCACCTCCAGCTCGGGACCGATGTCCTCCAGGATGTGTCGCAGCATGGTGCGGGCGGACGTCTGGTCGTCGACGATGACGATGTTCACCGGGAACTCCTCGAAGACACGATCCGTGCGCCGCAGCCCATGGTCGCCGCGACCGTGGTCCTAGGCAAGTCCCCCCGCCGCGTCCGCGGCGGCGGCGTCAGCCGCGGCCGTCGCCGGGTTCCGGGCGCATGTAGGGGAACAGCAGCACGTCGCGGATCGAGGTCGCCCCGGTCAGCAGCATGACCAGCCGGTCGATGCCGATGCCCAGGCCGCCGGTCGGGGCCATGCCGTACTCCAGCGCACGGATGTAGTCGGCGTCGTAGTGCATGGCCTCGTCGTCGCCGCCGGCCTTGGCCTCGACCTGGGCGCGGAAGCGCGCGGCCTGTTCCTCCGGGTCGTTCAACTCGGAGAAGCCGTTGGCGATCTCCTTGCCGTTGATGAACAGCTCGAAGCGGTCGGTATAGCCGGGCTCGCTGTCGCTGGCGCGGGCCAGCGGCGACACCTCGACCGGGTGGTCGGTGATGAAGGTCGGCTGCACCAGGGTGTGCTCCACCGTGGCCTCGAAGATCTCCAGCAGCAGCTTGCCCCAGCCGTAGGACGGCCTGACCTTGATCCCCAGCCGCTCGCAGTGCCGCAGCAGGGCGTCGCGGTCGGTGCAGTCGGCCGCGGAGATGTCGGGGTTGTGGTGGCGCACCGCCTCGTCCATGCGCCAGCGCCGGAACGCCGGGCCGAGGTCGATGCGCGCGCCCTCCCAGTCCATGGCCGTGCCGCCCAGCACCGTCTGCGCGGTGTCGCGGATCACCTGCTCGGTGAGGTCCATCACCTCGTGGTAGGTGGCGTAGGCCTCGTACAGCTCCAGCATGGTGAACTCGGGGTTGTGCCGGGTCGACACGCCCTCGTTGCGGAAGTTGCGGTTGATCTCGTAGACGCGCTCCAGGCCGCCGACCACCAGCCGCTTGAGGTAGAGCTCCGGCGCGACGCGCAGGTACAGCTGCAGATCCAGCGCGTTGTGGTGGGTGACGAAGGGCCGCGCGGTGGCGCCGCCGGGGATGTAGTGCATCATCGGCGTCTCGACCTCGAGGAAGCCGCGCGCGTCCAGCCAGGAGCGGATCGCGCGGACGATCTTCGAGCGCTTGACGAAGACCTCGCGCGCCTCGGGGGTCACGATCAGGTCGACGTAGCGATGGCGGTAGCGCTGCTCGACGTCGGCCAGGCCGTGCCACTTGTCGGGCAGCGGCCGCAGCGACTTGGTCAGCAGCCGCAGCGCGGTCGCCTTGACCGACAGCTCGCCGGTGCGGGTGCGGGTCAGCCCGCCCTCGACCCCGACGATGTCGCCCACGTCCCAGCCCTTGAAGGCCTCGTAGGCATCGCCCAGCGCGCCGGCCTGCAGGAACAGCTGGATGCGGCCGGACTCGTCCTGGATCTGGGCGAAGCTGGCCTTGCCCATCACCCGCTTGGCCATCAGCCGGCCGGCCACCCCGACCCGGCGGTCGAGGCCTTCCAGCGCCTCGGCGCTCCAGCGCTCGGCATCGGCGAACTCGGCCTGCAGCGCGCCGGCGAACTGCTCGCGCCGGAAGTCGTTGGGGAACGCGACGCCCTGCTCGCGGAGCGCGTTGAGCTTGCCGCGACGCTCCGCGATCAGGGCGTTGTCGTCGGCGTGCGGGGTGGCGGGCGTCGGCTCGGTCATTGGGGCTGCGATGCGTGGAGGGCGGGAAGTGCCGGCCGGCCTGCGCCGTCCGGGGAAGGAGCCGATCGCGGCGCCGCCTGCGGGCGCCGCCGGCCGTACTCCGGCGCGCGGCTAGGCCGCGTCGGCGCGTTTGGAGCCGGCCTCGAGGCCGGCCTTGAGGCTGGCCTCGACGAACTCGTCGAGGTCGCCGTCGAGCACCTTCTGGGTGTCGCTGCGCTCGATGCCGGTGCGCAGGTCCTTGATCCGCGACTGGTCGAGCACGTAGTTGCGGATCTGGCTGCCCCAGCCGATGTCGGACTTGGTGGCCTCCACCGCGTCCTTCTCGGCGTTGCGCTTCTGGATCTCCAGCTCGTAGAGCTTGGCCGCCAGCATCTTCATCGCGCGGTCGCGGTTGGCGTGCTGGCTGCGCTCGGTCTGGCAGGCCACCACGATGCCGCTCGGGATGTGGGTGATGCGCACCGCGGACTCGGTCTTGTTGACGTGCTGGCCGCCGGCGCCGGAAGAGCGGTAGACGTCGGTCCTGAGGTCGGCGGGATTGATCTCGATGTCGATGTCGTCGTCGACCTCGGGGGAGACGAACACCGAGGTGAAGCTGGTATGGCGGCGGTTGTCGGAATCGAACGGCGACTTGCGCACCAGCCGGTGCACGCCGGTCTCGGTCTTCAGCCAGCCGTAGGCGAAGTCGCCCTCGACGCGGAAGGTGGCCGACTTGATGCCCGCGACCTCGCCGCCGGACACTTCCAGCAGTTCGGTCTTCCAGCCGCGGCCCTCGGCCCAGCGCAGGTACATGCGCAGCAGCATCTCGGCCCAGTCCTGCGCCTCGGTGCCGCCGGCGCCGGCCTGGATGTCGACGAAGGCGCCGGCGCCGTCCATCTCGCCGGAGAACATGCGCTGGAACTCCAGCTTGTCCACGCCCGCGGCGTAGCGCTCGACGTCCTGGACCACCGCCTGCGCGGTGTCCTCGTCGTCCTCGGCCTCGGCCAGTTCCAGCAGCTCGCCGGCGCCGCGCAGCCCTTCAAGCAGGTCGCGGATGCCGTTGACGGTCTTGTCCAGCTGGGAGCGCTCGCGGCCCAGGGCCTGGGCGCGCTCGGGCTCGTTCCAGACGCCCGGGTCCTCCAGCTCCCGCTCTACTTCCTCCAGGCGCTCGCGCTTGGCATCGTAGTCAAAGAAACCCCCTCAGCGCTTCCAGCCGGCCCTGCAGGTCGGCGATGCGCTGGCGGACGGGATTGAGTTCGATCATCGGTGACGGTCGCCGTCGGTACGGACCTTGCATTCTAGCAACCGACCCCGCCGCGGCGCAGCATTGACACGCGCCCGCGCGCGGCCTGTCATCCTGCCGATTCGAGCCGGCGCCTGGAGGCCGTCGATGAAACCGCTCCGCCACCCCGCCCTCGCCGCCGCCCTCCTGGCCGCGCTCGCGCTGGCGCCGCCGGCCGCGCCGGCGGCGCCCTCCCCGCCCTCCGGCACCGCCGCCATCGAGGCGCTGATCGACGACGAGATCGGCCGTTGCCTGGACCTGCGCGAGAGCGATCCCTCCGGCGCCATCGCGGTCGCGGAAACGGTGCTCGCCCGCCCGGGCCTGCCGCCGGAGCAGGAGGTCATCGCGCAGACCTGCCTGGGCGCCGCCGCCGCCCATGCCGGCCCGCCGGAGCGCGCCGCGGCGGCCGCGGCGCGGGTGGAACGGCTGCTGCTGGAAGGCGAGTACTCGCCGGAGTTCCGGCTGCGCGCGCTGTCGCAGGCCGGCGGCATCCTGCACCAGGTGGGCCAGCTGCACGGCGCGCTCGACCTCTACATCCGCGCCTACCAGGCCGCGCAGGCCGGCGACCTGCCGGCAGCGCAGGTCATGGTGCTGAACAACATCGGCAGCATCCACAGCAGCGAGCTGGAAGCGCCCGAGATCGCGCTGACCTACTACCAGCAGGCCGAGGCGATCGAGCGCAGCCTCGAGCACCCGGGCCCGGTGCTGGCCTACAACCAGGCCGAGAACCTGATCCGGCTCGGCCGCCGCGCCGAGGCCCTGCCCTACCTGGAGCGCGCCGCCGGGCGCGCCCGCGAGCACGACCACGAGGTCGCGCTGCTGCGCGTGCAGGCGCTGCTGGCCGCGCTGGGGCCGGAACCGTCCGCGCCCGCCGATCGGCTGGCGCGCCTGCGCGAGCTGGCGCAGGCGCAGGAGGCCCTGCCCGACGCGGGCGGGCACGCCAGGACGCTGTCGCTGATGGCCGGGATCCGGCTCGACGCCGGCGAGGCGGCCGCCGCGCTGGGCCTGGCGCAGGACGCCGAGCGACGCGCCGCCGGCCATCCCGGCGCGCGCGACGAACAGCAGCGCGCGCTGCGGCTGCAGATCGACGCCCAGCGCGCGCTGGGCGACTACCGCGCCGCGCTCGACACCGCCGAGCGGATGATCGGCGTGGAGCGCGACGCGCTGCGCATGCAGAACATCCGCGGCCTGGCCGAACTGCAGGCGCGCATGGAGGACGCGCAGCAGGCGCAGGCGCTTGAGGCACTGCGGCTGCAGGAGGAGGCGCAGGCGCGCGTGCTCGCGCAGACGCGCCTGCTGCGCAACGTCGCCATCGCGTCGCTGGCGCTGCTGGTCCTGGCCAGTGCCGGCCTCGCGCTGTACCAGCGGCGGGTGCAGCGGCGCCTGCGCACGCTCGGCGCGACCGACGCGCTCACCGGCCTGCTCAACCGCGGCGCCGCCGCCGACCGCCTGCGCGCGATGCCGCCGCGCAGCGGCGACCTGGAGGACCGCCGCAACGTGCTCTTCCTGATCGACGTGGACGACTTCAAGCGTCGCAACGACCTGCACGGCCACGCCGCCGGCGACGCCCTGCTGGTCGAACTGGCCGCGCGCTTGCGCGAGATCTGCCGCCCGGGGGACATCGTCGCGCGCTGGGGCGGCGAGGAATTCCTGGTCGCCTGCCCGGGACTCGACCTGGACCAGGCCAGCGCGGTCGCCGAACGGCTGCGCCAGGGCGTGTCCCAGCCGCCGTTCCGGATCGGCGCGCCCGAGCCGGTGCGCCTGTCGATCTCGCTCGGTTTCGCCTGCTGGCCGTTCTTCGGCCTGACCCGGCGCCAGGACCGCGAGGTCTGGCAGGAGGCGGTGATGCTCGCCGACCGCGCGCTCTACGCCTCCAAGCACGGCGGCCGGGACGCGTGGACCGGCCTGTGGGGCGTGGCCGGTCGCGCCTGCACGATCGCCAAGGTGCTCGAAGACCCGGCCGGACAGGCGGCCGGGGGCTGCGTGGCCATCGCCACCAGCCGCCCGCCGGCGATATGGACGCCGCAGACCTGAGGCGCGCCCCGCACATCCCGTAGGAGCGCGCTGGCGCGCGACGCTTTTCCGCGGACGCCGGCAACGCGGTGCCGGCCGCCGGCGACCTGCGGCTGCGCGTGGGGACGCGTTCTTCTTCTGCCGCGGGTCAGGTCGCGCGCCAGCGCGCTCCTACAAAAAAAGAAACGGCCGGCCCCGGAGGGCCGGCCGTCGCGCGGGGCGAGGCGCGCGCCGCGGTGCTCAGCGGCGGCGGATCACGATGCGATAGGGGCCGCTCTGCGGGCCGACCGCGGAGCTGGCCTCGATGACGTAGGTGCCCGTCGAGAGCGACTGCTCGATGCGCGCGTTGAGCGAGCCGCCGCTGTCGTCGTCGGCGGCCACTTCCTCATCGCCGCGCTTGAGGCGCAGGTGGCTGTCGATCTCGCCGGAGGACATTTCCACGACGTAGTCGCCGGCGCGGCGCACGTCCACGGTGTAGCGGTCGGTCAGGCCCTCGACCAGGTGCGCGTCGCGCGCCTCGCCGACGGTCAGGCTGCCGCCGCCCGAGCCCTGCGGGACCGGGGCCAGGCCGAAGTCCAGGGTGAACAGGCCCGCTCCGGCGCTGTCGCCGGCGGTGGAGGCCTGCACGGTGTAGCTGCCCGGCTCCAGGATCGCGGTGATGCGCGCGTCCAGGTTGTCGCCGGAATCGTCGTCGGACAGCGACACGCCCTGGCCGCTGAGGCGCAGGTAGGAGTCGATCTCGCCGCTGCGCATCTGCAGCGTCGCCATCTGCCGGCTCGGCACGCTGATGCGGAACGTCTGCGCGCGTCCCTGGTAGAGCGCCGAGCCCTGCCGGCCGGCCACCAGTTCGCTGCCCTCGGCCAGCAGCGAGCCCTCGGGGATCGTGCGCTCCTCCACCGACAGCTGGTATTGGCCGTCGATCTGGCCGCTGTAGCCGTCGGCGGTGATGGTGTAGCGGCCGGGCTCCAGGCGCGCGGTGATCAGCGAGTTGTTGGAACCGCCGGAGTCGTCGTTCTCGAGCGAGACGCCGTTGCCCTCCAGCTTGAGCAGCGGGTCGAACTCGTCGGAGGCCATGCGGACCGCGTACAGGCCGGCGTGCTCGATCTGCAGCGGGATGCGGCGGGCGCTGTCGGCCCAGTCGGTGATCGAGGCGCCGGCGTTCAGCGTGCTGCCGTCGTAGACCTCGAGCGCGGTGGCCTTGACCGTGAACGGTCCGTAGGAGGAGGCGTCCTGGCCGCTGACGGCGAGGGTGTAGCGCGCGGTGCTGGGCGCGCGCACGGTCAGCGAGGCGCGCTCCTGGTCCTCGGACGAGCTGCGGACCAGGTCGCTGTCGCGGAACAGGGCCAGGTGCGCGCGCAGCGCGCCCTCGACGCTGAAGGTGACGCCCTGCCCTTCCTGCAGGTCGACCCGGTAGAGCTTGCTGCGCGTGCCGTCGCGGTGGTTGACCGGGTCGGCGCTGGTGATCTCGCCGCGCACCTGCTGGCCGATCGTGAGCGGCGGCGGGGTCTGCGCGCTCGCCGTGTTCGCCGTGCAGGCCGTGCCGGCCGCCAGGCAGGCGGCCAGCGCGACCGCCATCAATCCATTTTCGATCCGCATGCTCTTCTTCTCCGTTGGCGGAGGCGCGGCGGGATGGCGCGCCACCTTAACAGGCGGATTCTATCGCCCGGCCCGGTCCCGGCGATAGCGTCCCGGGCAGGCGCCCGTCGGGGGCCCGCGGGAGCGCGACGGGCGCCTTCGGGGCCGCGGAGCAATGCGCCGTCGCGCGCGAGTGCGCGCCTACGGCGCCTCGTCCTCGCGGTAGTCCACCACCAGCTGCACCGCCTCGCCGCCGCGGTAGTCGTCGGGCGCCAGCCGGTAGGCCAGGCGCACCCGCCCCGGCGGCGCGCGCCCCTCCCAGCCGCCGAAGTGGATCGCGTCCACCGGCTCGCGCCGGCCATCCACCCGCAGCCGCATGCGCAGGTGGCGCTGGCCGACCTGGCGCGCGTCCAGCAGCTCGAAGGCGCCGTCGAACAGCGGCTCGGGAAAGCCCTGCCCCCAGGGCCCGCCGTCGCGCAGCGCCTCGGCGTGGCGGCGGTCGAACTCGTGCGGCTGCAGGGCGCCGTCGCTGTCGATCACCGCCTGCAGCAGGTCGCGGTCCAGGACGCGCGCGGCCTGGCCGCAGAACGCGGCCTCGAAGGCCTCGAAGGCGTCGCGGTCCAGGGTCAGGCCGGCGGCCATGGCATGGCCGCCGAAGCGGTCGATCAGGCCGGGCTGCGCGGCCTGGACCGCGGCCAGCGCGTCGCGCACGTGGTAGCCGGGGATGGAGCGCGCCGAGCCGCGCAGCAGCCTGGCGCCGGGCTCGGCCGGCGCGAACGCGACCACCGGCCGGTGCAGGCGCTCCTTGAGCTTGGAGGCGACCAGGCCGACCACGCCAGGGTGCCAGCCGGGATCGAACAGGCACACCGCCGCGGGCGGCTCGCCGGCGAACGCCAGCGGCCGCGCCGCGAGCGCGGCCTCGGCGGCATCGACCATCGTCTGCTGCACGTCGCGGCGCTCGGCGTTGATGCGGTCGAGCAGGCGCGCCAGTTCCAGCGCGCGCGCCGGCTCGTCGCACAGCAGGCACTCGATGCCGATCGCCATGTCCTCCAGGCGCCCGGCGGCGTTGAGCCGCGGACCGACCGCGTAGGCGATGTCGGTCGCGGTCAGCCGCGAGGCCTCGCGCCCGGAGACCTCGATCAGCGCGCGCAGCCCGGCGCAGCCATGGCCGGCGCGCAGCCGCTGCAGCCCGGCGCCGACCAGGGCGCGGTTGCCGGCGTCCAGCGCGACCAGGTCGGCGACGGTGCCCACCGCCACCAGGTCGAGCAGAATGCGCAGGTCGGGCGGCTCGCGGCCGTCGAAGGCGCCGCGCGCGCGCAGCACCCCGCGCAGCGCCAGCAGCACGTAGAAGATCACCCCCACCCCGGCCAGGCTCTTGCCGGAGAACGCATCGCCCGGCAGGTTGGGATCGACGATCGCGTCGGCCGGCGGCAGCGTCGGCCCGGGCAGGTGGTGGTCCGTGACCAGCACCTGCCAGCCGCGCGCCTTGGCCGCGCGCACGCCGTCGTGGCAGGCGATGCCGTGGTCCACGGTGACCAGCAGCTGCGGGCGCAGCGCGGCCAGCTCGTCGACCAGCGCCGGCGACAGCCCGTAGCCGTGGACGATGCGGTTGGGCACGGCGTGGGCCACGTCGCGCGCGCCCAGCATGCGCAGCCCGCGCACCGCGACCGCGCAGGCGGTGGCGCCATCGCAGTCGAAGTCGCCGACCACGACGATGCGGCGGCCGTCGCCGATGGCGTCGGCCAGCAGGCGGGCGGCGTCGGCGATGCCGGTCAGCGCGTCGGGCGGCGGCAGCTGCGCCAGGCGCGGGCGCGCCTGCGCCGGGTCGAGGATGCCGCGCGCGGCGTAGACGCGCTGCAGCAGCGGCAGCACGTCGGCCGGCCAGTGGCCGGTGTCGACGGCCGCGCGCCGGCGGATCCGCCGCCGCAGGCTCACGCGCCCAGGCCGGGCCGCGGGCGCCGCCACAGCCGCCAGCGCTGCCGCGCCGCGAGCGCGAAGCCGCGGCCGTCGGCCAGGTCCAGCCGGAGCGCGGACAGCCCGCCCCCGCGCAAGGCATCGAGCGCCGGTTGCAGCCAGTCCCCGGCGACCGCGCGCAGGTCGCGCGCGGTGCGCAGGTCGACCAGGGTGTCGGCCTCCACGGCGGCCAGCGCCGGCGGCGGCGCGGACGCCTCCGCGCCGCCGGCGCGGGCGATGGCGGCCAGCGCCTGGTCGCGGGTCAGCACGCGCGCGGACAGGCTGCGCACGTGGTCGGGCAGCACGCTGCCGCCCCAGAACCACAGCGAGTTCACCGGCGGCAGCCCGCGCGCGGCGCGCTCGACGTTGCGCGGATGGTGGTGCAGCACGATCTGCGCCTCGTTGAGCAGGGCCCGCCAGCGCCGTCCCTCGGGACCGGCGTCGGGCAGGTGCTCGAACACGTCAGTGCCCAGGGCCTCGTCGGGGGCGGCGAACGCCGGCGGCCGCGCGCCGGGCGCGAGCCGCAGGTACCAGCGCCCGGGCGCCGGCGCGTCGATCGGCGCGCCGGCATCGCCGAACAGCGGCTTGAGCGGGCGCAGCAGGTCGGCGGCCTCCTCGGCCGCGAGCTGCAGCGCGTCGCCGCTGGCCAGCAGGCGCGCGCCGTTGAGATCGGGCCGGATCCAGGCCGGGTCCGCGCGCAGCCATGCCGCGTCCCCGGCGTCGCCGGCGTCCTCCTGCCGGGTCAGCGCGGCCACCGGCCAGCCGCGCGGCAGCACGTCGACGTGGCGCTGCAGCTGGGCGCGCTCGCCGGCCTCGGCGCCGGGCAGGCGGTCGGCGCGGCCCAGCGCGGCGGCGAGCGGCGCGGGCAGCCGCTGCGCGCCGAAGGCCTCGCCGGCGGGCAGCAGCAGGGTCAGCTGCGGCGCGGCCATCTCAGGCTGCGGGCGCGCGCGGGCGTCCGGCGCGGGAAGGTGGCATGCCGGGCGCGCCGGTCAGCCGCCGTAGGCGACCGAGACGATGTCGTACTCGTGGATGCCGCCGGGCGCCTCGATGGTCACGCTGTCGCCCTCGTGCTTGCCGATCAGCGCGCGCGCCACCGGCGAGGAGATCGCGATCAGGCCCTGCTTGATGTCGGCCTCCAGGTCGCCCACGATCTGGTAGCGGGTGACCTCCCCGCTCTCCACGTCCTCCAGCTCGACGCGCGCGCCGAAGACGATCTTGGAGCCGGCGTTCAGGGTCGAGACGTCGATGACCTGCGCATGAGACAGCTCGCCCTCGAGCTGCTTGATGCGGCCCTCGATGAAGCCCTGCTGCTCGCGCGCGGCGTGGTACTCGGCGTTCTCCTTCAGGTCGCCGTGCGCGCGCGCCTCGGCGATCGCGTTGATCACCGCCGGACGCTTCACCGACTTCAGTTCCTCCAGCTCGGCGCGCAAGCGCTGCGCGCCCTGGACGGTGAGGGGAGCTCTCATGGCGTCTTCAGTTCCTCGTGCAGTTCCTGCAGCGACCACACCGGGCCGCTGCCGCGGTAGTCCAGAGAATGCAGCAAGGCCCGGGCGCCGGCAATCGTGGTCGAGTAGGTCACGCGGTGCTGCAGGGCCTCGCGGCGGATCGAGAACGAGTCGGAGATCGCCTGCTTGCCTTCGGTCGTGTTCACGATGTAGGCGATCTCGCCGTTCTTGATCAGGTCGACCACGTGCGGCCGCCCCTCCACGACCTTGTTGATCCGCTCGCAGGCGATGCCGTGGCCGTCGAGCCACTGCGCGGTGCCCTGGGTGGCGACGATGGCGTAGCCGCGGCGGATCAGCTCCTGCGCCACCGGCAGTACGCGCGGCTTGTCCGGATCGCGCACCGACACGAAGACCTTGCCCTGCGCCGGCGGCGCCTTGATCCCGGCCGCTTCCTGCGCGCGCGCGAACGCGGCGCCGAAGCTGCGGCCCACGCCCATCACCTCGCCGGTGGAGCGCATCTCCGGGCCCAGGATCGGGTCGACGCCCTGGAACTTGGCGAACGGGAAGATCGCCTCCTTCACCGCGTAGTAGTCCGGCACGATCTCGGCGGTGACGCCCTGCTCGGCCAGCGTGCGGCCGGCCATGCAGCGCGCGGCGATCTTGGCCAGCGGCAGGCCGATCGCCTTGGACACGAACGGCACCGTGCGCGAGGCGCGCGGGTTGACCTCGAGCAGGAAGATGCGCTCCTCGCCCTCGCCGTCGGTCTGCACCGCGAACTGGGTGTTCATCAGCCCGACCACCCCGAGCGCGCGCGCCAGCGCCACCACCTGCTCGCGCAGGCGCGCCTGGACGTCGGCCGACAGCGAGTACGGCGGCAGCGAGCAGGAGGAATCGCCGGAGTGCACGCCGGCCTCCTCGATGTGCTCCATCACCCCGCCGATCAGCACGTTGCCGTCCTTGTCGGCGATGACGTCGATGTCGACCTCGACGGCGTTGTCGAGGAAGCGGTCGAGCAGCACCGGCGAGTCGTTGGAGACCTTCACCGCCTCGCGCATGTAGCGCGCCAGGTCGGCGTCGGCGTGCACCACCTCCATCGCGCGGCCGCCCAGCACGTAGCTCGGGCGCACCACCAGCGGGTAGCCGATCTCGCGCGCCAGCGCCAGCGCTTCGTCCGGGTTGCGGGCGGTGCGGTTGGGCGGCTGCTTCAGGGCCAGTTTTTCGACCAGCTGCTGGAAGCGCTCGCGGTCCTCGGCCAGGTCGATGGAATCGGGCGAGGTGCCGACGATCGGCACGCCGTTGGCCTCCAGCGCGCGCGCAAGCTTCAGCGGCGTCTGCCCGCCGTACTGCACGATCACGCCCTTCGGCTTCTCCAGCTCGACGATCTCCAGCACGTCCTCGAGCGTCAGCGGCTCGAAGTACAGGCGGTCGGAGGTGTCGTAGTCGGTGGAAACGGTCTCCGGGTTGCAGTTGACCATGATGGTCTCGAACCCGTCCTCGCGCAGCGCCAGCGCGGCGTGCACGCAGCAGTAGTCGAACTCGATGCCCTGCCCGATCCGGTTCGGTCCGCCGCCGAGCACCATGATCTTCTCGCGGTCGCTCGGGTCGGACTCGCACTCGTCCTCGTAGGTCGAGTACAGGTAGGCGGTGCCGGTGGCGAACTCGGCCGCGCAGGAGTCCACGCGCTTGTAGACCGGGCGCACGCCGAACGCGCGGCGCAGCGCGCGCACCGCCTGCTCGTCGGTGCCCAGCAGCTGCGCCAGGCGCGCATCGGAGAAGCCCATGCGCTTGAGCGCGCGCAGGCGCGCGGCGTCCAGCGCGTCGATGCCGTCGGCGCGGATCCGCCGCTCGGCCTCGACGATCTCCTCGATCTGGTCGAGGAACCAGCGGTCGACGAACGACAGCCCGTAGACCTCCTCCACGTCCAGGCCGGCGCGGAAGGCGTCGGCGAGGTAGAACAGCCGCTCCGGCCCGGGCTCGCGCAGTTCGCGGCGCAGCGTGGACAGGTCGGTGGCGTCGGCCAGGTCCAGCCCGGTCGCGTCGAAGCCGGACTTGCCGGTCTCCAGTCCGCGCAGCGCCTTCTGCACCGATTCCTGGAAGGTGCGGCCCATCGCCATCACCTCGCCCACCGACTTCATCTGCGTGGTCAGGCGCGCGTCGGCCTGCGGGAACTTCTCGAACGCGAAGCGCGGGATCTTGGTGACCACGTAGTCGATCGACGGCTCGAACGAGGCCGGGGTCTTGCCGCCGGTGATCTCGTTGCGCAGCTCGTCGAGGGTGTAGCCCACCGCTAGCTTGGCCGCGACCTTGGCGATCGGGAAGCCGGTGGCCTTCGAGGCCAGCGCCGACGAGCGCGACACCCGCGGGTTCATCTCGATGACCACCACCCGGCCCGTCTCCGGGTTGATGCCGAACTGCACGTTCGAGCCGCCGGTGTCCACGCCGATCTTGCGCAGCACCGCGATCGAGGCGTTGCGCAGCCGCTGGTACTCCTTGTCGGTGAGCGTCTGCGCCGGCGCGACGGTGATGCTGTCGCCGGTGTGCACGCCCATCGGGTCGAGGTTCTCGATCGAGCAGACGATGATGCAGTTGTCCGCGGTGTCGCGGACCACTTCCATCTCGAACTCCTTCCAGCCCAGCACCGACTCCTCGACCAGCACCTCGCCCACCGGCGACAGCTCGAGGCCGCGCTTGACGATGTCCTCGAACTCCTCGCGGTTGTAGGCGATGCCGCCGCCGGAACCGCCGAGGGTGAAGCTGGGGCGGATGATGGTCGGGTAGCCGACCTTGGCCTGGATCCCGACCGCCTGCTCGAACGAGCGCGCGACCTCGGCCTTCGGGCACTCCAGTCCGATCTCCTGCATCGCCACGCGGAACAGCTCGCGGTCCTCGGCCATGCGGATGGCCTCGCGCTTGGCGCCGATCAGCTCGACGCCGTACTTCTCCAGCACGCCGTGGTCGGCCAGGTCGAGCGCGCAGTTGAGCGCGGTCTGCCCGCCCATGGTCGGCAGCAGCGCGTGCGGGCGCTCCTTGTCGATGATCTTCTCGACCGTCTGCCAGTTGATCGGCTCGATGTAGACCGCGTCCGCGGTCTCCGGGTCGGTCATGATCGTGGCCGGGTTGGAGTTCACCAGCACCACGCGGAAGCCCTCCTCGCGCAGCGCCTTGCACGCCTGCGCGCCGGAGTAGTCGAACTCGCAGGCCTGGCCGATGACGATCGGCCCCGCGCCGATGATGAGGATGGTCTGGATGTCGGTGCGCTTGGGCATGTCAACGCGCCTCCATCAGCGCAACGAATCGGTCGAACAGCGGCGCCACGTCGTGCGGTCCCGGACTCGCCTCCGGGTGGCCCTGGAACGAGAACGCCGGGGCGTCGGTCAGCTCGATGCCCTGGTTGGTGCCGTCGAACAGCGAGCGGTGGGTCACGCGCACGTTGGCCGGCAGCGTGGACTCGTCCACCGCGAAGCCGTGGTTCTGCGAGGTGATCAGCACCTTGCCGCTGTCCAGGTCCTGCACCGGGTGGTTGGCGCCGTGGTGGCCGTTGGCCATCTTCGTCGTCCGCGCGCCGGCGGCCAGCGCCAGCAGCTGGTGGCCCAGGCAGATGCCGAAGGTCGGCAGCCCGCGCTCGATGCAGGCGCGGATCGCGGCGATCGCGTAGTCGCAGGGCTCCGGGTCGCCGGGGCCGTTGGAGAGGAACACGCCGTCGGGCGACAGCGCCACCACCTCGTCGATGCCGGTGCGCGCCGGCACCACGATCACCTCGCAGCCGCGCTCGGCCAGCATGCGCAGGATGTTGCGCTTGACGCCGTAGTCCCAGGCCACCACCCGGAAGCGCGGCTCCGCCTGCGCCCAGCCGCCGCCGTCCAGGTCCAGCGTGCCCTCGCGCCAGGTGTAGCGCTCGGCGGTGCTGACTTCCTGCGCCAGGTCCATGCCCTTGAGGCCGGGGAACTTGCGCGCGGCCTCGATCGCGCGCCCGGCGTCCACGTCGCCGGCCATCAGCGCGCCGTTCTGCGCGCCGCGCTCGCGCAGCAGGCGGGTGAGCCGGCGGGTGTCGATGCCGGCGATGGCGACCACGCCGCGCGCGGCCAGCCAGTCCGGCAGCGCGACGCGGCTGCGCCAGCTGCTGGGCCGCCGCGGCACGTCGCGCACGATCAGGCCGGCCGACCACACGCGCACCGCCTCGTCGTCCTCGTCGGTGCAGCCGGTGTTGCCGATGTGCGGATAGGTCAGGGTGACGATCTGGCGCGCGTAGGAGGGGTCGGTGACGACCTCCTGGTAGCCGGTCATGGCGGTGTTGAACACCACTTCGCCGACCGACAGGCCGTCGGCGCCTGCGGAAACGCCCTCGAAGACGGTGCCGTCTTCGAGCGCGAGGATTGCGGGTTGGGTCACGGCGATCGCCTTGTGTGGAGGAGATCCTGCACCGCCCTCGCCCCGCCTTTCGGCGACGACGGGCTGCAAAAAACCTCGGACGTGGTCTCGAACCAGTCCGGGGCGGTGGTGTTCAGGCGAGCGGGAATCTTACCGGCCGGGGGGGCAAAAGAAAACGCCCGCTTCGCTGAACGGCCCGCGCCGACGGCGCGCTCAGGCGCCCAGCAGGTCGGCCATCGCGTACAGACCCGGCGGCTTCGCCGCCACGCGCGCGGCCGCGGTCAGCGCACCCTGGGCGAACACGTCGCGGTTGGTGGCCCGGTGGACCAGTTCGACGCGCTCGCCGAGCCCGGCGAACTGCACCGTGTGCTCGCCCACCACGTCGCCGGCGCGCAGGCTGGCGTAGCGCGGCGCCGCGCCCCCGCGCTGCGCCGCCGCGCCCAGCGCGAGCGCGGTGCCCGAGGGCGCGTCCTGCTTGTGCACGTGGTGCACCTCGACGATGTCGCAGTCCCAGCCCGGCAGCTCGCGCGCGGCACGCTCGACCAGCGCGCTCAGCACCGCCACCCCGAGGCTGAAGTTGGCCGCCCACAGCACCGGGATGCGCGCCGCGGCCGCCTCCAGCGCCGCCCGCTGCGCGTCCGACAGCCCGGTGGTGCCGGAGACGAAGGCGGCCTTGCGCTGCACGCACTGGGCCAGCACGCCGTCGAAGCCGTCGGGCAGGCTGAAGTCGATCGCGGCGTCGAAGGCCGGCGCGCCGGCCAGCTCCTTGGCGGCGAAGCGCGGCACGCCGTCGATGACGCGCTGCTCCACCCGGCGCGAGACGGCGGCCACCGCCTGCACGTCCGCGCGCTCGGCCGCCAGCCGCAGCAGGGCGCGTCCCATGCGGCCGGTGGCGCCGTGGATCAGCAGGCGGATCGGCGGGTTGGGCATGCGGGGCTCCGGGACGCGGGCCGCGGCGGGGGCGCGGCCGGGACGCATAGGCTGCGGCAGGCGGAAGCTGCGATCAACCGCGGCGCTCGATCACCCGGCCGATGCCCTCGCCGTCGATCGCGGCGACGGCCGCATCCAGCGCGCCGCGGTCCACCTCGGCGGTGAAGCCGACGCGGAAGTGCAGCTCGCCGGCCGGCGTGCGCGAGGAATGGATGGAGGCGATGCTCAGGCGGTGGCGCTCGAAGGCCGCCAGCAGCGCGCGCAGCGAGCCGGGCCGGTCCTCCGGCAGGTAGACCGCCAGCGCGACCGGGTCGGCCAGGTCGGCCAGCAGGTAGCCGACCCGCTCGTAGGTGTGGTTGCCGGCCGCCAGCTCGCCGGCGAAGGCCGCGCGCGGCGCCTCCAGCGCCTCGGCGCGGAAGCGCGCCCGCGCGGCCTCGCCGCCGTCGGCGACCAGCGCCTGCAGCGCGTCCAGCTCGTCGCGCAGCGCGGCCAGCGCCGCCGGCACGTGCGGGTTGCCGAACTGGATGTCCTCGTAGATCGCCGGGTTCAGCGACAGCATGCGCGCGATCACCGCCGCGTCCAGCTCGAACGAGGCCGAGCGGAACGGCATCAGCCCGGCGAGGCCGCCGAGGTCAGCGGCCTGGCGGCGGATCGCCCCGGCCTGGGCCAGGTGCAGCGCGTGCACCTGCGCCTGCACCAGCGCCATCAGCCGGTCGTGGCGCGCCGGATCGGTGCGCACGCACTGCGCCTCCAGCGCCGAGGCGAGCGCGTCCAGCCAGCCCTGCCAGCGCGACAGCCGCGCCTCGCACAGCACCAGCACCCGGCCCTTCAGCGTCGGCGCCTTGGGCGGCGCGGTCATCGGGTGCAGGCCCGCGACCTCCGCGCGCGAGCGCAGCATCGCCGCCACCGGCGCCTCCTTGATCGAGGTGACGTCGAGCCACAGCCGCCCGGCCTCGCGCCCGGCCGCGGCCTCGCGCCAGGCGTCGACGATCTCGACGGTGCGGCGGATCGGCGTCGAGAACAGCAGCACGTCGGCGCGCTCGACCAGCGCGTCCTGCGCTGCCGAGGCCGGATCGGCCGGGTCGTGTCCCAGCACCTCCAGGCCCATGCGGCCGCGGAAGAAGCCGGCCAGCCAGCGGCCGTAGGCGCCGCCGCTGCCGACGATGCCGATCACGGGCCGTGCCGGGACGCTCATGCCAGGCGTTGCGCGGGAAAGCGGCCGGCGCCGGCCAGGGCGGCCGGCGCCGCGGCCTGCACGTCGAGTTCCTCGTGGCCCGCCGCCAGCGTCGCCTCCAGCGCGCCGTGCACGCCGGCCAGCGCGAACGACACCGCCTGCGGCAGCGGGTCGCCGCGCAGCGCCGCCGCGAGCGCCAGCGCCAGCAGCACGTCGCCGGTGCCCGCCACGTCCACCGGCAGGTAGGGCGTGGACCAGCGCCAGGCCGCCTCGCGCCCGACCAGCAGGGTCACCAGCCGGTCCGGCTCGCCGCCGACGCTGTGCGCCAGCACCCATTCCGGGCCGCGCGCCAGCAGCGCGCGCGCGGCGGCCACCGCCTGCGCCTGCCCCAGCGCCGGCTGGCCGGTCAGGCGCCCGAGCTCGAAGGCGTTGGGCGTCAGCAGCCAGGCCCGCGGCAGCAGCCGCTCGACCAGCACGCGCTCCAGGCCGGGCTCGACGTAGGGACCGGTGTGGGTGTCGCCGATCACCGGGTCCAGCCAGTAGCGCAGCGCCGGCGCGGCGGGCAGCGTGGCGTCCAGCCAGTCCGCGAAGGCCTCGCCGTTGCCGACGGTGCCGAAGTAGCCCGACACCAGCGCCCGTGCGCGCTGCGGCAGCCCGCGCTCGCCGGCGCCGCGCAGCAGCTCGGCGAGCCAGTCGGCGGGCAGCATGCGGCCGCGCAGGGTGTCGTAGAACGGCGTGTTGCTGAGCAGCGTGGTCGGGATCTCCGCGACGCGCAGCCCGAGCGCGCGCAGCGGCGGCGCCGCGGCGCTGTTGCCGGCATGGCCGTAGACCAGCTGCGACTGCACCGAGATCACGTCGACCGGCGCCGGCCCGTCCGGCCGCTGCCGGCGGCCGTGCACGAGATGGCTGCCCTGGGGGGCTGCGTTCATCGCCGCATTCTACGAGCGCGCGGCGCGGCCGCGCTCGTCATCCGGACGATGCGATGCGCGGGACGCGCCGGTCAGGACGTCATCCGGTCCCAGAAGCCGCGCACGCCGTCGACGAAGGTGCTCGAGCGCGGCGAGTGCCGCCGCGCGCCGTCGCCGACGAAGGTGGTCTCGAACTTCTCCAGCAGCTCGCGCTGCTCGGGCGTGAGGTTGACCGGGGTCTCGACCACGACCTTGCAGTACAGGTCGCCCGGTTGGCGGCTGCGCACCGACTTGACGCCCTTGTCGCGCAGCCGGAACACGCGCCCGCTCTGGGTCTCGGCGGGCACCCGGATCTCCGCCTCGCCGTCGAGCGTCGGCACCCGCACCACGTCGCCGAGCGCGGCCTGCGAGATGCGGATCGGCACCTCGCAGTGCAGGTCGTCGCCGTCGCGGACGAAGATGTCGTGCGGGCGCACCCGGATCTCGACGTAGAGGTCGCCCGCGGGCGACCCCGCGGGCCCGGCCTCGCCCTCGCCGGCCAGGCGGATGCGGTCGCCGTTGTCCACGCCGGCGGGGATCTTCACCGACAGGACCTTCTCCTCCTCGACGCGGCCGGCGCCGTGGCAGGTCTTGCACGGATTGACGATGGTCTGCCCGCGGCCGCCGCAGTGCGGACAGGCCTGCTGCATGGTGAAGATGCCGCGCTGCATGCGCACCTGGCCGCGGCCGTGGCAGGTGCCGCAGGTCTCGATGCGCCCGTCCTCGGAGCCGCTGCCGTCGCAGCCCGGGCACGCGGCCAGGGTCGGCACCTCGATCTGCTTCTCCGCGCCGGCCACCGCCTCGCGCAGGTCCAGCTCCATCACGTAGCCGATGTCGGCGCCGCGGCGCGGACCGCCGCGGGCGGCCCCGCCGCCGAAGATGTTGCCGAAGATGTCGCCGAAGATGTCGCCCATGTCCGGGCCGCCGAAGCCGCCGGGACCGGCGTTGCCGCCGCCCATGCCGTGCTCGAAGGCGGCGTGGCCGTGCTGGTCGTACATCCGCCGCTTGCCGCCGTCGGACAGGACCTCGTAGGCCTCCTTGCACTCCTTGAACGCGGCCTCCGCGGCGGCGTCGCCGGGATTGCGGTCCGGGTGGTGCTTCATCGCGCAGCGGCGGTAGGCCTTCTTCAGCTCCTCCTCGCTGGCGCTGCGGGACACGCCCAGGACTTCGTAGTAGTCGCGTTTCATCGAGTCGGGAATCGGGAGTCGGGAATGGGGAATCGGAAGAGCTGGACTTCAGGACGCGGAAACGGAGCACGCGGGAACGGAAAAGGGGAACCGGAGTGCTCGAGCCGGCACGAAGCGTGCCCTGTCGATTCCCGATTCCCCACTCCCGATTCCCGGCCTACTTCTTGTCGTCGTCCTTGACCTCGGTGAACTCCGCGTCCACCACGTCGTCGCCGGCCTGGCCTGCGCCCGGCTGCGGGCCGGCGTCGCCGCCGCCCTGCTGGCCGGCCGCCACCGCCGCGAACAGCGACTGCGCGGCCTCCTCCAGCGCCTTCGACTTGGCCTCGATCTGCGCCTTGTCGTCGCCCTTCATCGCGGTCTCGACCTCGGCGATCGCGCCCTCGACGCGGCCGATCACGTCGCCCGGCACCTTGTCGCCGTTGTCCTTGATCGCGCTGCGGGCGCTGTGCACCAGGGCGTCGGCCTGGTTGCGGGCGCCGACCAGCTCCTGGAACTTGCGGTCGTCCTCGCGGTGCGCCTCGGCGTCGGCGACCATCCGCTGGATCTCATCGTCCGACAGGCCCGAGCCGGCCTTGATCTCGACCTTCTGCTCCTTGCCGGTCTTCTTGTCCTTGGCCGAGACGTGCAGGATGCCGTTGGCGTCGATGTCGAAGGACACCTCCACCTGCGGCATGCCGCGCGGCGCCGCGTCGATGCCGGTCAGGTCGAACTTGGCCAGCGACTTGTTGTAGCGGGCCTGGTCGCGCTCGCCCTGCAGCACGTGCACCGTCACCGCGGACTGGTTGTCCTCGGCGGTGGAGAAGGTCTGCGAGGCCTTGGTCGGGATCGTGGTGTTCTTCTCGATGATCTTGGTGAACACCCCGCCCAGGGTCTCGATGCCCAGCGACAGCGGGGTCACGTCGAGCAGCAGCACGTCCTTGACGTCGCCGGCCAGCACGCCGCCCTGGATCGCGGCGCCCAGCGCCACGGCCTCGTCGGGGTTGACGTCCTTGCGCGGCTCCTTGCCGAAGAACTCCGCCACCGCCTGCTGCACCTTGGGCATGCGGGTCTGGCCGCCGACCAGGATCACCTCGCCGACGTCGGAGGCGCGCAGGCCGGCGTCGTTGAGCGCGGTGCGGCAGGGCTCGATCGACTTGCGGATCAGGTCCTCCACCAGCGCCTCGAGCTTGGCGCGGGTCAGCTTGATGTTGAGGTGCTTCGGGCCGGAGGCGTCGGCGGTCACGTAGGGCAGGTTGACCTCGGTCTGCTGCGCGCTCGACAGCTCGATCTTGGCGCGCTCGGCGGCGTCCTTCAGGCGCTGCAGGGCCAGCGGGTCCTTGCGCAGGTCGATCCCCTGGTCCTTCTGGAACTCCTCGACCAGGTAGTCGATGACGCGCTTGTCGAAGTCCTCGCCGCCGAGGAAGGTGTCGCCGTTGGTGGCCAGCACCTCGAACTGCTTCTCGCCGTCGACCTCGGCGATCTCGATGATCGACACGTCGAAGGTGCCGCCGCCGAGGTCGTACACGGCGATCTTGCGGTCGCCGCCGGCCTTGTCGAGGCCGTAGGCCAGCGCGGCCGCGGTCGGCTCGTTGATGATGCGCTTGACCTCGAGCCCGGCGATGCGGCCGGCGTCCTTGGTCGCCTGGCGCTGGCTGTCGTTGAAGTAGGCCGGCACGGTGATGACCGCTTCGGTGATCTTCTCGCCCAGGTAGTCCTCGGCGGTCTTCTTCATCTTCTCCAGCACCCGCGCGGAGATCTCCTGCGCGGCCATCTTGCGGCCGTCGCTGGTCGCGACCCAGGCGTCGCCGTTGTCGTGCTCGACGATCTTGTACGGCACCAGGCCGATGTCCTTCTGCACCTCCGCGTCGGTGAACTTGCGGCCGATCAGGCGCTTCACCGCGAAGAAGGTGTTGCTGGGGTTGGTGACGGCCTGGCGCTTGGCCGAGGCGCCCACGAGCACCTCGCCGTCCTTGGTGTAGGCCACGATCGACGGCGTGGTGCGGTCGCCCTCGCTGTTCTCGATGACCTTGGCCTTGCCGCCGTCCATGATCGCCACGCACGAGTTGGTCGTGCCGAGGTCGATGCCGATGATCTTTGCCATGAGTGGTTCCCTCTGGATCCCGTGATTGCGTGTGATGGGGGCGGCGGTGCCGCCGATGCGGCCTATCTGGGGGCGCCGCAGGGGGGTTCAAGCGGCCCGCCGGGGGCCGCGCGTCAGTCCTTGGCGACCACGACCAGCGCCGGCCGCAGCAGGCGGTCGTTGAGCACGTAGCCCTTCTGGAAGACCTGCACCACGTGGCCGGGCGGCACGCTGCCGCCGTCGGCCTGGCTGATCGCCTGGTGGCGCTCGGGGTCGAACGGCTGCCCGGCGGGATCGATCGGCCGCAGGCCGTTGTCCTCGGCCACCTTCGTCAGCTGGCGGTGGGTCAGCTCCAGGCCCTCGCGCAGCGGGCTGGGCTCGGCGCCGGCCGCGGCGAGCCCGGCATCGAGGCTGTCGAACACCGGCAGCAGGCCGCCGAGCAGGCGCTCGTTGGCGAAGCGGCGCGCGGCGTCCACCTCGCGCGCGAGCCGCTTGCGCTGGTTCTCCAGGTCGGCGTGCTCGAGCAGCGACTGCGCGCGCAGCTGTTCCAGCTCGGCCTGCAGCAGCTGGACCTGTTCCTCCAGCAGCGCCTGCGGCGCGGCCTCGCCCTGCTCGGCCGGGGCCGGCTGCGGGCGCTCGTGATCGGGGGTGTCCTGGTGGCTTGCGTTGGTCATTTCCGTTCCCGTGGCGGTCGTTCGGCCGCCGCTGGCCGCAGCAATGGGGCTGCCGCCCGGGGATTCAAGGCCGCGCGGGCCGGCGGCCCGCCGACATCTCTCAGGTACCGCCGCCGCCGGCGCCACCGCGTTCGAGCGCGGCGCCCAGCACGTCGGCGGTGGCCTGCACCACCGGGATGACCCGCTCGTAGGCCATGCGCGTGGGCCCGATCACCCCCAGCACGCCCAGCACGCGGCCGTCCGCGGCGTAGGGCGCGGTGACCACCGACACGCCCTCCAGCGGCGCCAGCCCGGTCTCCTCGCCGATGAAGATGCGCACGCCCGGCGCTTTGACCGTGCGCTCGAGCAGCTGCAGGATCTCGCGCTTGCGCGAAAACGCCTCGAACAGGTCGCGCAGGCGGTCGAGGTCGGTGAGGTCCTGCACCCCGATCAGGCGGGTCTGCCCGGCCACCACCATGTCGTCCTCGCCCTCGGGCGCGAGCGCCTGCTCGGCCAGCTCCACCGTCTGCGCCAGCAGGTTCTCCATCTCGTGCCGGGCCACGCGCATCTCCGCCACCAGGGTGGCGCGGATGTCGGCCACCGAGCGGCCGGCGAAGTGCACGTTGAGGTAGTTGGCAATGCGCTCCAGCTCCGAGGGCTCGTAGGCGCGCCGGGTCTGGATCAGCCGGTTCTGCACCTCGTTGTCGGCGAACACCAGGATCGCCATGACCCGCCGGCTGTCCACGGCGACGAAGTCGATGTAGCGGAACGCGAACTGCTCGCGCCGCGGCACGCTGACCACGCCGACGAAGTGGGTCATCGCCGACACCAGCTCCGAGGCGCTGCCCAGCAGCGACTGGGTGCCGCCGCCGGCCGCCAGCTGGCTGCGCAGGCGGGTCACGTCCTGGTCCGGCAGCGGCCGCAGCTGCAGCAGGGAGTCCACGAACACCCGGTAGCCCTGCGCGGTGGGCACCCGCCCCGCCGAGGTGTGCGGCGCGGTCAGCAGCCCGCTGTCTTCGAGGTCGGCCAGGATGTTGCGGATCGTCGCCGGGCTGACGTCCAGCCCGGCGTGGCGCGCCAGGGTCTGCGAGCCCACCGGTTCGCCGTTCTCGATGTGGCGGGCGATCAGCGTGCGCAGCAACTGGCGCGCGCGCGGATCGAGATCGGACGTGGACGGACCTTTGCGGCTCATGGCGCCGGTATAAGGCGCGCGCGCCCAGCGCGCAAGCGCGTCTCAGTTCCTGCGCCGGCGCTGGCCGATGGTTGGCCCGCCCCGCCCGGCCCGGCACAATCCCGCCATGCTGACCCACCTCGCCCTGCGCAACTTCGCCGTCGCCACCGCCAGCGAGCTCGAGTTCGGCCCCGGGCTCACGGTCATCTCCGGCGAGACCGGGGCCGGCAAGTCGCTGCTGGTGGACGCGCTGGGCTTCCTGTCCGGACTGCGCGCCGACAGCGGCATGGTCCGCCACGGTGCCGACCGCGCCGAGCTGAACGCGACCTTCGACCTCGCCGACGCCCCCGCCGCGCGTGCCTGGCTGCGCGAGGAGGAATTCGACGACGGCGAGGCCTGCCAGCTGCGCCGCACCCTGCGCGCCGACGGCGGCTCGCGGGCCTGGATCAACGGCCGGCCGGCCACCCTGGGCCAGCTCGCCGCGCTGGCCGGCCATCTGGTCGAGATCCACGGCCAGCACGAGCACCAGGCCCTGCTCGCGCGCGGCTCCCAGCTCGCCCTGCTCGACGCCTACGGCCGCCACGCGCAGGCGCTGGAGGCGGTGGCCGCGCAGGCGCAGGCCTGGTCGGCGCTGCTGGCCGAGCGCGAGCGGCTGTCGCGGATCGGCGACCCGGCCGAGCGCCGCGACTGGCTCGCCCACCAGCTGCGCGAGCTGGAGCGCGAGCGGCTGGAGCCCGAGGCGCTCGCCGAGCTCGACGCCGCGCACCGGCGGCAGGCCAACGCCGCCGGGCTGATCGCGGCCTGCGAGGGCGCGCTGTCGGCACTGTCCGAGGACGACGCCCTGACCGCGCGCCTGCGCCGCATGCGCGGCGAGCTGTCGCGCCTGCACGGCGACGAGCCGCGCCTGGGCGAGGTGGACGCGATGCTGGAGGCGGCCTCGATCCAGCTCGACGAGGCCCAGCTGCTGCTGCAGCGGGTGCGCGACGACCTGGAGATCGACCCGGAGCGCTTCGCCGAACTGGAGCGCAGCCTGGCCCGGGTGCAGGACCTCGCCCGCAAGCACCGGGTCGCGCCGGAGGCGCTGGCCGGGGTGCGCGAGCGGCTGCAGGCGGAACTGGAGGAACTGACCGGTGCCGACGAGCGCCTGCGCCGCCTGGACGGCGACCTCGATGCGGCCGCGGCGCGCTGGGGCGAGGCCGCCGCGGCGCTGAGCGCGGCCCGCGCCGCGGCCGCCGCCCGCCTGTCGGCGGCGACCACCGGGCTGATCGGCGAGCTGGGCATGGGCGGCGGCCGCTTCGAGATCGCGCTGGAGCCGCAGCCGGGCGGGCGCCCGGACCCGCTGGGCGCGGAGCGGGTCGAGTTCCTGGTCGCCGCCAACGCCGGGCAGCCGCCGCGGGCGCTGCGCAAGGTCGCCTCGGGCGGCGAGCTGTCGCGCATCTCGCTGGCGATCGAGGTGGCCGCGCTCGGCCTGGACGCGGTGCCGACGATGGTGTTCGACGAGGTGGACTCGGGCATCGGCGGCGCGGTCGCCGACATCGTCGGCCAGCGCCTGCGCGCGCTCGGCGCCTCGCGCCAGGTGCTGTGCGTGACCCACCTGCCCCAGGTCGCCGCGCAGGGGCATGCGCACTACCGGGTCAGCAAGCAGGCCCGCGAAGGCGTCACCGAGAGCACCGTCGCGCGGCTGGACGCCCGCCAGCGCGAGGAGGAGCTGGCGCGCATGCTGGGCGGCGTGGAGGTCAGCCGCGAGGCGCGCGCCGCGGCCAGGAAGCTGCTCGCGGGCGCCTCGACCTGAGCGCTGCACTGTAGGAG
Organism: Alterluteimonas quercicellularis; assembly: GCF_021191635.1. Taxonomy (GTDB): domain Bacteria; phylum Pseudomonadota; class Gammaproteobacteria; order Xanthomonadales; family Xanthomonadaceae; genus Luteimonas; species Luteimonas quercicellularis. The sequence continues at coordinate 212,156 of NZ_JAIWPR010000002.1, read as the reverse complement.
CGCGCTCGCGCGCGACGCGCTTTCCCGACGAGACCGATCGCGTGAGCGCGCTTGTACACCAGCCCGGCGGCGGAACGAAAGAGCATCGCGCGCGAGCGCGCTCCTACGGATTCTGTCCCGGGCTAGCGCTTCTTGCGCACGTACAGCACCAGCGAGTGGTCCTCGAGGTGGAAGCCGTACTGCTCGGCGATCTCGCGCTGCAGGCGCTCGATCTCGGCGCTCTCGAACTCGATGATGCGCCCGGAATCCACGTCCACCATGTGGTCGTGGTGGCCGCCGCGGTCCAGCTCGTACACGGCATGGCCGCCTTCGAAGTTGTGCTTGAGCACCAGCCCCGCGGCCTCGAACTGGGTCAGCACCCGGTACACGGTCGCCAGCCCGATCTCGTCGCCCTGCTCCAGCAGCTGGCGGTAGATCTCCTCCGCCGTCATGTGGTGGTGGGGCGTCCTCTGCTCGAGCAGGTCGAGGATCCGCATCCGCGGGTGGGTGACCTTGAGGCCCGCCTTGCGCAGGTCGAGGGATTCCATCGTCGTCTCCAATCAATCGGCCGGTCGGCGCTGAACGCCCGCTGCCCGAACCGGTCGCGGCGGTCGCGGCGAGTGTATCATCGGCGCGTTCCCGACTTCCCGTGGCCCCATGCGCAACGTCCTCGTCCCGCTCCTCGTCGCCGGCGTCCTCTCGGGCTGCGGCATCATCTACAAGCAGCCGATCTACCAGGGCAGCCTGGTGGCGCCGAACGCGGTCGAGCAGCTGCAGCCGGGCATGACCAGGCAGCAGGTGCTGGGGCTGCTGGGCTCGCCCTCGATCGCCGACCCGTTCCACCAGCAGCGCTGGGACTACACCGCCAGCCAGCGCAACGACCGCCTGGGCCGGACCGAGATCAAGAACTTCACCCTCTGGTTCGAGAACGACACCCTGGCCCGCTGGGAGGGCGAGTACTTCCCGAAGCAGGACGAGGAACTGGCCGCGGAGATGCGCAAGTTCGGCAACCTGCCGCGCGAGCGCGGCGCGCGCCGCTGACCTCCCGCCGGCCGCCCGGCCGCCGGGCGCGAACGCCTCGCCGCGCTGGCCGGGCGATCCCTGCCGCCCCCGGCGCCTATCGCCCCTTCGCGGCGGCACGGCGCCGCCGCGCGTCCTTCGGATCGGCCTGCAGCGGCCGCAGCAGTTCCAGGCGGTCGCCGTCGGCCAGCGGCGCCGAGGGCTCGACCCGTTCGCCGAAGACCGCGTAGCCATCCACACCCGCCATCGGCAGCCCGCAGGCGGCCAGCGCCTGCGCCACCGTGGCGCCCGCCGGCAGGACCAGCACCGTCCGCTCGAACGCGCCGGGCCGCGCGAGGATCACCTCGACGCGGATGGCGCCGCTCATGGCCGTTCGCGGTCGGCCACGCGCACGAAGTCGTCGACCATGCGGTCGGCCAGCCCCTGGAAGCCGATCGTCAGCGCCGGCAGCAGCAGGCGGCTGCGCGGCTCGAAGTCCAGGGTCAGCGCGACCTTGCAGGCCGAGTCCTCCAGCGCGTGGAACTCCCAGCGCCCGTCCAGCCGCCGGAACGGCCCGTCGCGCAGGCGCATGTCGATCCGCTGCGGCGGGTGCAGCGCGTTCTCGGTGGTGAACCAGGTCCGCAGCGCCCCCAGGCCCAGGTCCAGCCGCGCCACCTGCCGGGTGGGCGTCGACTCGATGACCTCGGCGCGGTCGCACCAGGCGAACCGCCGCGGATAGGCCTCGACGTCGTGGACCAGGGCGAACATCCGCTCCGCGGAATGCTCGACCAGGGCGCTGCGTTGGATCTTCGGCATGGGACCTCGCGGCTCGCGGGGTGTGTCCACGCCCGCCGGATTCGGGGACAATGCCCGGATGGGCAAGCAAGCGGCCAAGGATAAATCAAACGGTGCGACCATCGCGCTGAACAAGCGCGCGCGCCACGAGTACCACCTCGAACAGCGCGTCGAGGCCGGCATCGCGCTGCAGGGCTGGGAGCTGAAGGCCATCCGCGCCGGCCGCGCCAACATCGGCGAGAGCTACGCCATCGTGCGCAAGGGCGAGATCTTCCTGTTCGGCGCGCAGATCACCCCGCTGATCTCCGCCTCCACCCACGTGGTGGCCGAGGCGCAGCGCACCCGCAAGCTGCTGATGCACCGGCGCGAGATCGACGAGCTGATCGGCAAGGTCGAACGCGACGGCTACACCCTGGTGCCCACCGCGCTGTACTGGAAGGGCAACAAGGTGAAGGCCGAACTGGCGCTGGCGCGCGGCAAGCAGCAGCACGACAAGCGCGACACCGAGCGCGAGCGCGACTGGAACCGCGAGAAGCAGCGCCTGCTGCGCCGGCACAACAAGGACGCCTAGCCCTGCGCCTCCGCGCCTGCCGGCGCGTCCGGCAGGGTGAACCAGAAGCAGGCGCCCTGCCCCGGCCGCCCTTCCGCCCACACCTCGCCGCCGTGCCGCTCGACGACGCGCCGCACCGAGGCCAGCCCGATGCCGTGGCCCGGGAAATCCTCCTGGGCGTGCAGGCGCTGGAAGGGCCGGAACAGCCTGGCCGCCTGCTCCGGCGCGAAGCCGGCGCCGTTGTCGCGCACGAAGAACGCCTCCGCGCCGTCGGCGCGGCGCTCGCGCCCCACCTCGATGCGCGCGTCCGCCCTGCCGCCGGTGAACTTCCAGGCGTTGCCGACCAGGTTCTGCAGCAGGTTGGCCACCAGCGCGGGATCCCCGCAGGCGGCCAGGCCGTCGTGGATGCGCACCTCGACCCGGCGCTGCGGCTCGCCGTGGCGCAGGTCGGCCTCCACCTGCGCGGCAATGGCGCCCAGGTCCAGCGGCTGCCGCTCGAGCGTGGCGCGGGACAGGTGCGCCATCTGCAGCAGGGCGTCGATCAGCGCGTCCATGCGCCCGGCGGCGGCGCGGATGCGCGCCAGATAGTCCCGGCCCTCGTCGTCCAGGCGCGCGGCGTGACGCTCCAGCAGCCGGCGCGAGAAACCGTCCAGGCTGCGCAGCGGCGCGCGCAGGTCGTGGGAAACGCTGTAGGAGAACGCCTCCAGCTCGCGGTTGGCCCGCTCCAGCTCGCGGGTGCGCGCCGCCACGCGCGCCTCCAGCGTGCGGTTGAGCGCCCGCACCCGCTCCTCGGCGCGATACCAGTCGGTCACGTCGTCGATCTGCACCAGTTGCTCCACGTCGCTGCCGACGTCGCCCGGCAGCGGTGCGCTGGACAGCCGCACCCGGCGCCGCCCGCCGTCGCCGCGGCGCAGGATCCGGCTGGCGCGGTAGACCCCGTCCTGCGCGTGCGGCTGCGCCTCCAGCCCGCCCACCTCGCGCGCGTCGGCGAAGAAGTCCTCCAGCCGCGCCCCGAGCAGCCGTTCCAGCGGCAGGCCCGCGATCGCCGCCAGCGCCGGGTTGGCGTCCACCACCCGCCCCTCGCCGTCGAGCAGCGCCTCGCCCACCGGCGAATAGGCCATCGCGCTGCGGAAGCGGCTCTCGCTGCGCCGGTAGGAATCGCCCAGCCATTCCGCCAGGCGCTGCGCCTGCGCGCGGTTGCGCGACAGCGACCAGACCAGGCCCGCCAGCAGCAGCGACGCCAGCACGCCGACCGCCACCGAGATCCGCAGCGGCGAGGCGAAGGCGCCGCCGGCGTCCTCGCGGGCGACGAAGTCCAGGCGCCAGGTACGGCCGTAGAAGGACGGACTCGCGGTATGGAAGCGCCCCGGCGCGGGCCGGACCGCATCGAAGTCGGCATCGGCGTACAGCAGCTCGGGCACCGAACCGGTGACGTCCAGCACCCGCAGGTGCAAGGCCCCGCGCAGCGGCGCCAGCGCCTGCACCACCAGCTCGCGCAGCGGCACCGGCGCGAACACCCAGCCGCGCACCGCCTCGCGGCGCGTCTCCACCGATTCGCGCAGCCCGCCCGCGCGGTAGACGGGGGTGTAGAGGATGACGCCGTCCGGGGTGCCGCGCCGCTGCAACTGCAGGCGCCCGCTCATGCGCGGCTCGTCGCGGTCGCGCGCCTCCTCCATCGCGCGCCGGCTGACGACGTCGGCGAGCATGTCGTAGCCCAGCACGTCGGCGTTGCTCTCGTGCAGCGGCTCCAGGTACACCACCGGCCCGTGCCGCTCGCGCAGCCCGGGCGGATGCAGGCGCGCCAGGCTCGCGCTGGCGTCGCCGCCCGCGGCCCGCAGCGCCGCCAGTTCCTCTCCGGTCAGGGACGGCGCGTAGCCCAGCACGTCCACTCCCGGGCGTGCGCCCTCGCGCAGGCCGCCCACGTAGGCACGCCAGTGCTCGGCGCTGGGCCGCTCCAGCGAGGCGAACAGCGAGGCGCCGCCGCGCGTGCTGGATTCGTAGGCGATCAGGCGCTGCGACAGCAGGTCGACCACCTGGGTCGCCTCCTCCGCCAGGCGCGCCTGTCCCAGCTGCCGTTCCCGGTCGAGCGCGGTCCGCGCGTAGACCGCCACGAACAGCAGCGAGATCAGCAGGACCGCCAGCGCGGGCGCGACCGCCCGCCAGGCCGCCCGCCCGTCGCCTTCCCACCCAGGTTGCACCGTACCGCCCATCCCCACCGCATTCCGTTCGCCCGCCGTCCGCGCGATGAACGCTGTCACGGCCATCGCCCGGCGGCGCTTGTGTCCCTGTTCCCGGCCCCTATACTGACCCAAGTCGGCGACAAACGACATTCCCGGGGGTGCACTGGCTTCGACGGGGGTCGCGAAATTGCCTGGCGCATGCCGAGGGGGCAGCTTTCCTCGTTAATCCAGCGGCAAACTCATAGTTGCCAACGACGACAACTACGCTCTGGCCGCTTAAGGCCTAGCCCCGAACCCAGTCTGTGTCCGTGCTAGTGGGTGTAGGGTCATCATCACGGAATCGCCGGGAGTGGCCGCCTGTCAGCCCCCGGTCAACACAAAGCAGGCTGGTCCCGGGATGCGCTTCGCACACCGTGCTGTTCCGGGACGAGATCCAACGGTGAGCTAAGCATGTAGTGCTGGGAATGGAGTGCCTTCGGACGGCGGTTCGATTCCGCCCACCTCCACCAATTGGGCAGGTCCCTTCGGGGACCACGGAAGGCCGGGAACGCGATCGTTCCCGGCCTTCTTCGTCTCTGGATATCGACGGCCGCCCGGCCCGGCGTTTGTCCGGGATCAGGCGCGACGCCTGCCCCGGGCCGCGGCCACAGCGCGCCCGGCCCTTCGCGCGAGGGGCCGGCGGGCGGCCCTCACTCCCACTCGATCGTCGCCGGTGGCTTGCCGCTGATGTCGTAGACCACGCGCGAGACGCCGCGGACCTCGTTGATGATGCGGTTGGAGACGCGACCGAGGAACTCGTACGGAAGCTGCGCCCAGTGCGCGGTCATGAAGTCCACCGTCTCCACCGCGCGCAGGGCGATCACCCACTCGTAGGCGCGGGCGTCGCCGACCACGCCGACCGACTTCACCGGCAGGAACACCGCGAAGGCCTGGCTGACCTGGTCGTAGAGGCCGGTGCGCATCAGCTCCTCGATGAAGATGGCGTCCGCGCGCGCCAGCAGTTCGGCGTACTCGGGGCGCACCTCGCCCAGGATGCGCACGCCCAGGCCCGGGCCCGGGAACGGATGGCGGTAGACCATCTTGTGCGGCAGGCCCAGCTCCACGCCCAGCCGCCGCACCTCGTCCTTGAACAGCTCGCGCAGCGGCTCGACCAGGCCGAGCTTCATGTGCTCGGGCAGGCCGCCGACGTTGTGGTGGCTCTTGATGACGTGGGCCTTGCCGGTCTTGCTGCCGGCCGATTCGATCACGTCGGGATAGATGGTGCCCTGCGCCAGCCACTTCGCGTTGCTGCGGCGGCCGGCCTCCTCGTCGAAGATCTCGACGAACAGGTTGCCGATGATCTTGCGCTTGGCCTCTGGATCGGCCACCCCGGCCAGTGCGCGGAAGTAGCGCTCGTGCGCGTCCACCCGCACCACCCGCACGCCCAGGTGCTCGGCGAAGGTGGTCATCACCTGGTCGCCCTCCTGGAAGCGCAGCAGGCCGGTGTCGACGAACACGCAGGTCAGCTGGTCGCCGATGGCCTTGTGCAGCAGTGCGGCGACCACCGAGGAGTCGACGCCGCCCGACAGGCCCAGGATCACCTCGTCCGAGCCGACCTGCTCGCGCACGCGGGCGACCTGGTCCTCGATGATGTTGGCCGCCGTCCACAACGTGTGGCAGCCGCAGATGTCGACGACGAAGCGCTCCAGCAGCGCCCGGCCCTGCTTGGTGTGGGTGACCTCGGGGTGGAACTGCACGCCGTACCAGGGCTTCTCGTCGTGGGCGAAGGCGGCCACCGGCACGCGGTCGGTGCTGGCGGTGACGGTGAAGCCCGGCGGCGCGCGCGAGACGTGGTCGCCGTGGCTCATCCACACGTCCAGCCGGCGCGGCGAGCCCGGGTGGTCGTACAGGCCCTCGAACAGGCGGTCGGAGGCGACGATGGTCACCTCGGCGTGGCCGTACTCGCGCTGGTCGGCGGCCTCGGTCTCGCCGCCGAGCTGCTTGGCCAGCGTCTGCATGCCGTAGCAGATGCCCAGCAGCGGCACGTCGGCGTCGAAGACCGCCTGCGGCGCGCTCGGCGCGCCGTGGTCGGTGGTGGATTCCGGGCCGCCCGACAGGACGATGCCCTTGGGCGCGAAGCGGGCGATCTCGGCCGGGTCGTGATCCCAGGCCCAGATCTCGCAGTAGACGCCGATCTCGCGGATCCGCCGGGCGATCAGCTGGGTGTACTGGGCGCCGAAGTCGAGGATGAGGATCTTGTCGCGGTGCAGATCGGTCATTGCGGGGCGGGCTCGGGAGGTTCGGGGATGCGGTCGGAGCCGCCGAAGGTGCAGCGCTGGCGCTCGGCGTCCCAGCGGCCGCCGTTGTCGGTGCAGGAGCTGGAGACCTGGTGGCCGCGGTACCACTGCATGCCCATCAGCACCACGACGATCAGCGCCAGCGCGAGCATGCCGGCGCCCAGGCGGCGACGGCGCAGGGGCCGCGGCGACGGCGCGCCGGGCGGTGGTGCGGGCTGGTGGCGGCGCATCGTCAGCCCATCCGGTAGTTGGGAGGTTCCTTGGTGATCTGCACGTCGTGCACGTGGCTCTCGCGCTGGCCGGCGCCGGTGATCTTGACGAAGCTGGGCCGCGTGCGCATGGCGTCGATGTCGGCGCAGCCGACGTAGCCCATGGTCGCGCGCAGGCCGCCGGAGAGCTGGTGCACCACGCCGGACAGCGGGCCGCGGTACGGCACCCGGCCCTCGATGCCCTCGGGCACCAGCTTGTCGGCGTCGGCGGCGTCCTGGAAGTAGCGGTCCTTGGAGCCCTTCTCCATCGCGCCGAGCGAGCCCATGCCGCGGTAGCTCTTGTAGCTGCGGCCCTGGAACAGTTCCGTCTCGCCCGGCGATTCCTCGGTGCCGGCGAACAGGCCGCCGATCATCACCGTTGAAGCGCCGGCGGCGATCGCCTTGCCGATGTCGCCGGAGTAGCGGATGCCGCCGTCGGCGATCAGCGGGATGCGGTCGGCCAGCGCCTCGGCCACCATCGACACCGCGGTCACCTGCGGCACGCCGACGCCGGCGACCATGCGCGTGGTGCAGATCGAGCCGGGGCCCACGCCGACCTTGACCGCGTCGGCGCCGGCGTCCTCGAGCGCGCGCGCGGCGTCGCCGGTGACGATGTTGCCGCCGACCACCTGCACCTGCGGGAAGGTCTTCTTGGCCCAGGCCACGCGGTCGACCACGCCCTGCGCGTGGCCGTGCGCGGTGTCGACGACGACCACGTCCACGCCCGCGGCCACCAGCGCCTCGATGCGCGCCTCGGTGTCGCCGCCCACGCCGACGGCGGCGCCGACCAGCAGCTGCTCGGCGGCGTCCTTGGCCGCGTTGGGGTTGTCGCGCGCCTTCTGGATGTCCTTGACGGTGATCAGCCCGCGCAGCTCGAAGCCGTCGTTGACCACCAGCACCTTCTCGATGCGATGCTTGTGCAGCAGGCCCAGCACCTCGTCGTCGCCGGCGCCCTCGCGCACGGTGACCAGCCGGTCCTTGCGGGTCATGACGTTGCGCACCGGGTCGTCGAGCTTGGTCTCGAAGCGCATGTCGCGGCCGGTGACGATGCCCACCAGCTGCCCGCCCTCCACCACCGGCACGCCGGAGATGTTGCGCGCGCGGGTCAGCTTGAGCACCTCGCCGATGGTGGTGTCGGGCCCGACGGTGAAGGGCTCCTTGATCACCCCGGCCTCGAAGTTCTTCACCCGCGCCACTTCCGCCGCCTGGCGCTCCAGCGACATGTTCTTGTGGAGGATGCCGATGCCGCCGAGCTGGGCCATGGCGACGGCCAGCCGCGCCTCGGTCACCGTGTCCATCGCGGCGGAGACGATCGGCAGGTTGAGGCGCAGGTCCCGGGTCAGGCGGGTGGCGAGCGAGACGTCCTTGGGCAGGATCGTCGAATGCGCCGGGACGAGCGAGACGTCGTCGTAGGTAAGTGCTTCGACCTGGATGCGCAGCATGGGCGGTCCGGAGGGGGAGAAGCGCGCCATTGTACCGCGTCGGGCGGCCCGCCGGCGCGCGCAAGCCGCGTCGCGGCGCCGGTTCCGGGCCGTCCGGCCGGGACAGAACGTCCCAGGCCCGGGGCCGCGGCGGCTCAGGCCGCGGCTTCGGCCGCCTCGGCCGCTTCCAGGGTGTTCTGCATCAGGGTGGCGACCGTCATCGGCCCCACCCCGCCCGGCACCGGCGTGATCCAGCTCGCGCGCCGGGCCGCGGCGGCGAAGCCGACGTCGCCGACCAGGCGGCCGTCGTCGAGGCGGTTGATGCCCACGTCGATCACCACCGCGCCCGGTTTCACCCACTCGCCCGGCACGATGTCCGGGCGTCCCACCGCCACCACCAGCACGTCGGCCTCGCCCACGCGCTGGCGCAGCACCTCGCGCGGGGTGAAGCGGTGGCAGGTGGTGACCGTGCAGCCGGCGATCAGCAGCTCCAGCGCCATCGGCCGGCCGACGTGGTTGGAGACGCCGACGATGGTCGCGTTCTGCCCGCGCACCGGGCGGTCGGTGTAGGCCAGCAGCGTGGTGATGCCGCGCGGCGTGCACGGCCGCAGCCCGAACTGGCGCAGCACCAGCCGGCCGACGTTCTCGGGATGGAAGCCGTCGACGTCCTTGCGCGGGTCGATTCGCTGGATGAGCCGGTTGGCGTCGGGGATGCCGGGCAGCGGCAGCTGGACCAGGATGCCGTGCACGCCGGGGTCGGCGTTGAGGCGGTCGATCAGCGCCTCCAGCTCGGCCTCGGACGTGCCCGCGGGCAGGTCGATGTCGATCGCGCGGATGCCGACCTTTTCCGCCGCGCGACGCTTGTTGCGCACGTAGGACTGCGAGGCCGGGTCCTGCCCCACCAGCACCACCGCCAGCCCCGGGCGCGCGCCGCCGGCCGCCACGCGCGCGTCCACGCGCAGGCGGAGCTCGTCGAGCAGGGAATCGGCGATACGGCGGCCGTCGAGGATGCGGGCCGGCGGGGCGGGTTCGGAGGTCATGGGCGCCGTGGCGGAAGAACGCGGGCGCCATTGTCCCCGATCCGGCCCGGCGTTTGCAGGCGCGCGCCGCAGGCGCGATGCTGCCCGCTCCCGCCATCGCCCCCGCACCGCCATGACCGACGCCCCGCGCACCGACGAGATCGAGGCCGCCGCCTTCCGCCGCCTGCTGCACCACCTCAACCAGGCGCGGCCCGACGTGCAGAACATCGACCTGATGATCCTGGCCGGCTTCTGCCGCAACTGCTTGGCCGACTGGTACCGCGAGGCCGCCGCCGAGCGCGGCGTGGACCTGGACCGGGAGACCGCGCGCGAACGCGTCTACGGCATGCCCTTCGCGGAATGGAAGGCGCGCCACCAGCGCGAGGCCACGCCGGAACAGCTCGCCGCCTTCGAGGCCGCGCGCGCCGCCCACGCGAAGGCGTGAGCGCGGCGATGAAGGCCGCGCTCTGGCTGCTCGCGGTCGCCGCCGCACTGTACCTCGCGCTGTGCCTGCTGATGTTCTCGCAGCAGCGCCGGCTGATCTACTACCCGCAGTTCACCCGCGCCGATCCCGCCGGCACCGACTTCGCGCTCGATCGCGGCGACGCGGTGCTGCGCGGATGGATCGCCAACCCGGGCGCGTCCGATCCGGTGCTGTACTTCGGCGGCAACGCCGAGCGCGTGGAGGACAACCGGGAGGCCTTCGCCGCCTGGCTGCCGGCGCGCATCGTCTACCTGCCGGCGCACCGCGGCTACGGCGCCAGCGACGGCGAGCCCGGCCAGGCGGCGCTGTTCGCCGACGCGCTCGCGCTGTACGACTTCGTCCGCGCCCGCCACCCCGGGCAGCGCATTTCCGTCATCGGACGCAGCCTGGGCAGCGGCGTGGCCGCCCATCTCGCCGCGCAGCGGCCGGTGGACCGGCTGGTGCTGATCACGCCGTTCGACAGCCTGGGGGCGGTCGCGGCCGGGCACTACCCCTGGCTGCCGGTGCGGCTGCTGCTGCGCGATCGCTACGACAGCGCCGCGCAGCTGCGCGGCTACCGCGGCCCGCTGCTGGTGCTGCGCGCCGGCCGCGACGAGGTGGTGCCGCCGGCGCGCACCGATGCCCTGCTCGCCGGGCTGGGCCGGGACGCCGAGGTGGTCGCGATCGACCGCGCCGACCACAACGACGTGCATACCGCCTCCGAGTACGGCCAGGCGCTGGCGCGCTTCCTGCGCTGACGCTTCACCGTAGGAGCGCGCTCGCGCGCGATGCTTTATCTCGTGGGCCGGAAGAAAAGAGCATCGCGCGCGAGCGCGCGCCTACCAGCCCCGCGCGGCGGGATCAGCCGCCGCCGGCGCGGGGATTCGGGCAGCGCGGCACCCGGGTGTCGCCGGCGACGCAGTAGACGCAGCACCCGGCCGGCGTGCCCGGCGGTTGCGCCGGCAACCCGGCCGGCGACGCCGGCGAGGAAGGCGCCGGCGCGGCCGACGGCAACGGCGGCGGGGGGGCCAGCCCCGCCAGCGCCTGCGCGGGCTTGAGCTGCAGCAGCACGGTCCAGTCCTGGCGGTTCGCGCTGCACAGGTCCGGCCGCTCCGGGCTGCAGGGCGCGTCGCCCGGCTGCCGCGTCGGCAGCGCCCGCAGCTGGCCGCCCGGGGTCAGCGGCAGCATGCGCAGGGTCACGCCGTCGAAGACGTTGCCGCCGACCAGGTAGGCCATGCCGTCGCGCGGCTGCGCGCCCACCACGATGTCGCAGTGCATCCCCAGGCCGTCCTCGCCGGCGGCGAGCAGCTGGGCGAGGCCGGCGAAGCCGAAGCTGCGGTTGGCCGCGCGTGCGTAGCACAGCAGGTCGCCGCGCTGCAGGCGCGCCGATTCGGGCGCGGCGACGAGATAGGCGCTGGCGTCGGGCCCGCGGTAGGCGTCGCGCACGTAGTCCACGTGGCTGGGCGAGCCGTTGAACCCAGGCAGGCCCGCGCGCCGCATCACCCAGGACACGAACGCGGCCGACCACGGCGTGTCGACGACGAAGGCGCGGCAGCCGGGCGACGGGTAGCCGCCCATGCCGGCGTAGGCGCACTCCCCCGCCCCGGGCCGCCCGGCCACGCGCGGCAGCAGGCCGCTGTCGCGCCAGTAGCCGGCCACGCGCCGCCAGGCCTGCTCGCCGTTGGCCAGCAGGCCGGTCTCCGCCTCGCGCACCACGGAGCCGGCCACGCGGCCGTCGGCGTCGATGAAGGGCCGGTGCCAGAGCTGGTGCTCCTCGCAGGCGACCGCGGCCACGCGCGTGCCGGGATCGGGCGATGCGGTCTGCGCGCGCAGCAGCGGACAGGGATCGGCCGCCCAGGCCAGCGGCGTCGCCAGCAGCAGGCACAGGCACAGTAGCCATCGCGGCATGGGGCATCTCCGGAGGAAGCGGAACGGAGCGACGATCCTGCCCGCGCGTGCGTGAAGGCCACCGGTACGCTGCGCTACTTCGTGGTGTAGCCGCCGTTGACCAGGATCGTCTGCCCGGTCATCCACCAGCCCTCGGTCACGAGATGCCGCACCAGCGGCGCGATGTCCTCGATGTCGGTGAGCCCGGTGCGGCTGAAGGGCGACAGCGCGGCGGCGGAGCGGTGGTAGGCGACGGCGTCCTCGCCCTCCTGGCCGTAGAAGAACGGCGTGTCCATCGGCCCCGGGCCCACCGCCATCACCGAGATCCCGCGCTCGCCGAACTCCTTGGCCGCGGCGCGGGTGAAGTGCTCCACCGGCGCCTTGGCGCCGGCGTAGGCGGCGTAGAACGGGGTGAAGGCGCCGAGCAGCGAGGTCACCAGGGTCAGCGCCTTGCCGTGGTCGGCCAGCTTGCGGCCGGCCTCCTGCAGGAAGAAGAACGCCGCCTTGGCGTTGACGTCGAACATCGCGTCGTACTCGGCCTCGGTGATCTCCACGATCGGCTTCTTGAGCACGCGGCCGACGGTGTTGATGGCGATGTCGATCCGGCCGAAGGCCTCGATGCCGGCGTCGAACACGCGCGCGACCTCGGCCGGGCGGGTCAGGTCGCCCTGCACCGCCAGCGCACGGGCGCCGGCCGCCTCGACCTCGCGCACCGTCGCCTGCGCCGCCTCGTGGCTGTCGCCTGCGTGGTGGTGGACCAGCACGGCGGCGGCGCCGTGAGCGGCCAGGTCGCGGGCGATCAGGCCGCCCAGGTTCTTGGCGCCGCCGGCGATCAGCACGGTCTTGCCGGCGAGGGAATGGTCGATCCGGGTCATGGCAGCGCGCCTCGTGGGATGAGCGGGCAGTTGACCACCGGCGATTTCGCGTTTAAACACAGTCAATCCTGAATTTGAATTCGGAATGCCCGAACAATCGGCATGGACCTCCTGCACCACCTCCGGGTCTTCCAGCAGGTCGCAGACTGCGGCGGGTTCACCCGCGCCGCCGAACTGCTCGGCCTGGCGCCCTCCTCGGTCTCGGCCGCGGTCCGCCAGCTGGAAGCGCACCTGGGTGTGCAGCTGTTCCAGCGCACCACCCGTCGGGTGCGGTTGAGCGGCGACGGCGAACTGCTGCGGGCGCGCTGCCAGGCCCTGCTCGCCGGCGCCGACGGCATCGAGCAGCTGTTCCGCGCCGGCGACCGGCCCGCCGGGCTGCTGCGCGTCGAGGTGCCGGCGCGGATGGCGCGGCGGCTGGTGGCGCCGGCGCTGCCGGGCTTCCTCGCCGACTATCCGGAGGTGCGCGTCGACCTCGGCGGCAGCGACCGGCTCAGCGACCTGGTGGGCGACGGCATCGACTGCGTGCTGCGGGTGGGGCCGGTGCGCGACGTGGACCTGGTCGCGCGGCCGCTGGGCCACCTGCGCCAGGTCACCTGCGCGGCACCGGCGCTGCTGGCGCGGCACCCGGGCGCGCTCGACCTGGACGGCATCGCCGCGCTGCCGGCCGTGCACTTCGGCCACGCCCCGACCGGCCGGCCGGAGCCGTGGGAGTTCTCGACCGCGCACGGCGTCGTCGAGCGGCCGATGCGCGGGCGCGTCGCGGTCGCAAACGCCGAGACCTACATCGCCTGCGCGCTCGCCGGCCTTGGCGCGATCCAGGTGCCGCGCTACGACGTCGCCGACCTGCTCGCCGACGGCCGCCTGGCCGAGGTGCTGCCCGCGCACCCGCCGCCCAGCCTGCCGGCGACGGTGCTGTTCCCGGCGCGCCAGCGCGAATCGCGGCTGCTGCGGGTGTTCACCGACTGGCTCCACGCGCTGATCGCGCCGCACGCGGAATTGTAGGAGCGCGCTTGCGCGCGAAGCTCTTTCCGTCCGGCATCCGGAGCAAACGCCATCGCGCGCAAGCGCGCTCCTACCCGGCGCAGAACGCGGCGTAGTCGATGTAGCCGGGGAACGCCCGGCCCGGCGCGCAGACCGGGCAGTCGGGATCGGCGCGCAGCCGCGTCTCCCGGAAGCGCATGCCCAGCGCGTCGAAGTGCAGCAGGCGCCCGCGCAGCGGTTCGCCGATGCCCAGCAACAGCTTGACCGCCTCGGTCGCCTGGATCAGGCCGATCACGCCCGGCAGCACCCCCAGCACCCCGGCCTCGGCGCAGTTCGGTGCCGCCTCGGGCGGCGGCGGCTCGGGGAACAGGCAGCGGTAGCACGGCGCCTCGCCTCGGCGGCCGGCAGTGTCGAACACGCTGCTCTGGCCCTCGAAGCGGTGCACGGCGCCGTAGACCAGCGGCTTGCCCAGCTTCACGCAGGCGTCGTTGAGCAGGTAGCGCAGCGGGAAGTTGTCGGCGCCGTCGATCGCCACGTCCATGCCCGCCAGCAGTGCCTCGATGTTGGCGGAGGTCGCGCGCTCGGCCACCGCCTCCACCCGCGTGCGCGGGTTGAGCGCGGCCAGGGCCTGCGCCGCCGACGCCACCTTGGGCGCGCCGATGCGCGCCTCGGCATGCAGGATCTGCCGCTGCAGGTTGCTGCGCTCCACCACGTCGTCGTCGACCAGCCGCAGCGTGCCCACCCCGGCCGCGGCGAGGTAGAAGGCCGCCGGCGAGCCCAGCCCGCCGGCGCCGACCAGCAGCACGCGCGCCTCGGCCAGGCGCGCCTGCCCGGCCGCGCCGATCTCCGGCAGCCGCAGGTGGCGGTCGTAGCGTTCGTGGAAGTCGGCGTCGAAATCGGTGCCGGGCGCGGTCATCGGCAGCCCTTCGGCCTGCCAGCGCGAGGTGCCGCCGCTGACCGAGGCCACCCGGGCGTAGCCGCGCGCGGCCAGCAGCTGCGCGGCGCGCAGCGAACGGCCGCCGGACTGGCAGATCAGCAGCAGTTCGGTGGCGCCGTCGGGCAGCGCCTCGCCGGCGCCGCCCTCCAACGCGTCCAGGGCAATGCCGTCGGCGCCCTCGGCCATGCCGGCCGCGCGCTCGTGCGCCTCGCGCACGTCGATCAGCCGGGCCCCGGCGCGCTGGCGCCGCAGCGCCTCGCGGGGCGTGATTTCGGCAGGCGTGATCTCGGCAACGGACATGCGCGCATTATCGCCGTCGCCCGCGCCGCCGGCGACCCGGTGGCGGGTTTCTGCGTTCCGGGCCTCGTACAAGCCCGGGCTTTGCTCGGGCCCTGTCGCGCGCGGGTGCGCTCTACAGGGGCGAAGCGCTTGCGGGCACCGTAGGAGCGCGCTCGCGCGCGACAGACCGTGCGACGGCGTTCAGTACGCCAGGATCTCCACCACCGCGTCGGCCGGATAGGCGCGCGCGCCCTCCTCCAGCAGGATCAGCGCATCGGCGTCGGCGGCCGCGCGCATGCGGTGCGAGCCGTCGGCCGGGTTGGGATGCACGCGCACCACGCCGTCGCCGCGCTCCTCCAGCGTGCCGCGCAGGAACTCCAGCCGCTCGTGCCGCTTGTCCCAGGGCTGCGCCAGCCGCGCGTAGCGGCGCGGCCGCGGGGCGCGGCCCTGGAGGCCGTCGGCGAGCCGCCGGCCCAGCGCCAGCCAAGTGGCGAGCACGGAGACCGGGTTGCCCGGCAGGCACAGGAACAGGGCGTCGCCGAGCGCGCCGCCCTCGGCCAGCAGCACCGGCATGCCGGGCTTCAGCCGCGCCTTCCAGAACAGCACGCGGCCGCGCGCGGCCAGCAGCGCCGGCAGATGATCTTTCTCGCCGGCGGAGACGCCGCCGCAGGTGAGCACGAGGTCGAAGGCGTGGCCGGCGTGCAGCAGCGCCGAGTACACCTGGTCCGGGTCGTCGGGCAGCGTCGGCCAGGCGGTCGGCTCCAGGCCGGCGTCGCGCAGCAGCGCCATCAGCTGCGCGCGGTTGGAGTTGTAGATCTGGCCGGGGCGCAGCGGCGCGCCCGGCTCCGCCAGCTCGTCGCCGGTGGTGAACACCGCCACGGTGGGCCGGCGCCGGACCGGCAGCTCGGCCAGGCCCTGCGAGGCGCACAGGGCCAGCCGGGCCGGGGTCAGCACCTGGCCCGCCTGCGCCAGCAGGTCGCCGACCTCGCTGTCCTCGCCGGCACGGCGGACGTGGCGGCCGGCCGCCTGCGGTTCGAGGATGCGCACGCGCCCGTCGGCCTCCTGCGCGTTCTCCTTCATCACCACGCTGTCGGCGCCGCGCGGCAGCGGCGCGCCGGTGGTGATGCGCACGCAGGTCCCGGGCGCGACCTCCAGGTCCAGCGAAAGCCCGGCGTACTGTTCGCCGGCCAGCGCCAGGCCCTGCGCGAGCGCGCGCTCGAGATCGGCATGGCGGAAGACGTAGCCGTCCATGGCCGAGTTGTCGAACGGCGGCTGGCGCAGGCCGGCGCGGATGTCCTCGGCCAGCACCAGGCCGTGCGCGCGGGCCAGCGCCACGCGCTCCACCGGCGTGCGCCGGCGGGCGGCGGCGGCGTCGATCAGGGCGCAGGCCTCGGCGTAGGCGATGCGGGTGGGGAATTCGGCGTTCATCCAGCCTCCGGATCGGGCGCGATGCCGGCCGCGGCCAGGTCGGCCGGCGTGTTGAGGTTGCCCAGCCGGCCGGCCACCGCCAGCGCGCGCATGTCCAGCCGGCGCTGCAGCGCCTGCACCGCGAGGCGGTCCTCGGCCAGGGCTTCGGCGGCCGCGGCGGCGAGCGCGGCGCCCGGCCAGCAGGCGAACAGCGGCTGCACACCGTCCTCGTCGACGACGAACGCCGGCTCCGGCGCCGCCAGCAGGCGCGCCGCGACGCCGGCGTCGGGCCGAGCGACGTCCACCGGCACGGTCAGCAGCCAGGGGGTGCGGCAGGCCGCGGCCAGCGCGTGCAGCCCGCCCAGCGGTCCGCGGTCCGGGGCCCGGTCGGCCACCGTCTTCAGCCCGATCGCGGCGTAGCGCCCGGGATCGCGGTTCGCGCTCACCAGCACGCGCACGGCCAGCGGCCCGAGCGCCGCGGCCACGCGCTCCACCTGCGCAAGGCCGTCGCGCCGCAGCCAGGCCTTGTCGCGCCCGCCCAGCCGGGTGGCGCGGCCGCCGGCGAGGATGCCGAGCGTGACCTGCGCGGGCGCGCGGGCGCTCACTTGCCGCGCTTGACGTGCCGGATCAGCCGCCGCTTGCGCGCCACCTGGCGCTCGGTCAGCTCGTTCTTGCGGTCCTTGTACGGGTTCTCGCCTTCCTTGAAGACGAAGCGCACCGGCGTGCCGACCAGCTTGAAGCGCTTGCGGAAGAAGTTCTCGAGGTAGCGGTGGTAGCTGGGCGGCAGCGACTTCAGCCGGCTGCCGTGGACCACGATCGTCGGCGGGTTGCTGCCGCCCGGGTGGGCGAAGCGCAGCTTGGGGACGTGGCCGCGCACCGTCGGCGGCGGGTTGGCGGCGTAGGCGGCCTCCAGCGCGCGGGTGACCTCGGTGGTGCCGAACTCGCGGGTCGCGGAGACGTGGGCGCGGTGGATCGCACGGAACAGCTCGCGCAGGCCCGAGCCGTGCATCGCGCTGATGCGCACGGCCTCCGCCCAGGGCACGAAGGCGAGCTTGCGCGACAGCAGCGCCTCCACCTGCTCGCGCTGGTAGGCGCTCAGGCCGTCCCACTTGTTGACCGCCACCACCAGCGCGCGCCCGGCGTCGAGCACCGCGCCCAGCACGCTGGCGTCCTGGTCGGTTACGCCCTCGCTGGCGTCGAGCAGCACCACCGCCACCTGGCACTGCTCGATGGCCTGCAGCGTCTTGACCACCGAGAACTTCTCCACCGCCTCCTCCACCCGCCCCTTGCGGCGGATGCCGGCGGTGTCGATCAGCCGGTAGCGGCGGCCGTCGCGCTCCAGGTCGACGGAGATCGAGTCGCGGGTGGTGCCCGGCACCTCGGAGGCGATCATCCGCTCCTCGCCGAGCAGGCGGTTGACCAGGGTCGACTTGCCGACGTTGGGGCGCCCGACGAAGGCGATGCGCATCCGCTCCGGGTCCTCGTCCGGCGCCTCGCCCTCGCCTTCGGACGGCAGCCGCGCCAGCACGTCGTCGAGCAGGTCGTCCAGGCCGACGCGGTGCGAGGAGGAAACCGCCACCGCGTCGTCGAAGCCGTAGCGGGCGAACTCGGCCATCGCCGCGCGGGCGTCGATGCCGTCGGTCTTGTTGACCACCAGCAGCGTGGGCCGGTCGTGCCGGCGCAGCCATTGCATGAGGTCGTCGTCGAGCGCGGAGGCGCCCTCGCGGCCGTCGACCACGAACAGCACCAGGTCGGCCTCCTCGGCCGCGGCGCGGGCCTGCCGCGCGGTGGCGCCCGCCAGCCCGGCCTCGTCGCCGCCGATGCCGCCGGTGTCCACCAGCACGAACGGGCGCTCGGGCGACAGCCGGCACATGCCGTAGTGGCGGTCCCGGGTCACCCCGGGCTCGTCGTGGACGAGCGCGTCGCGGGTGCGGGTCAGCGCGTTGAAGAGCGTCGACTTGCCGACGTTCGGGCGGCCCACCAGGGCGACGAGGGGCAACATGGGCGATGGCCTTGCGAAACGGGAGAGCGGGCCGGACACGGCCTCGGCCGCGACGGGCGCGACCGGGACATGGTAGCGGACGGCCCGCGTGCGGCCCGGGACTGCAGGCCCGGGCGCCGGCAGGCGCCCCGGGGGACCCGCCGCGGGGACTACTGGCCGATGCGCCAGGCGCTCAGGTCGCCTTCGACGTTCTGCACCACCAGCACGCCGTCGGCGACCGCCGGTGCGCCCAGCAGCGCCTTGCGTCCGGCGCGGGACCGGGCCGCGAACTGGCCGTCGTCCAGGCGCAGCCAGTGCAGGTAGCCGTCGTAGTCGCCCACGACCGCGTAGTCGCCGTGGACCGCGGCCGCGGTCAGGTTGCGGCGCGCCAGCGCGTCCTGCTGCCACATCGCCGCGCCGCTGCGCTTGTCCAGGCCCCACACGGTGCCAGCCGGGTCGGAGACGGTCAGCAGCGCCGGCGCCAGGCCGAGGCGGCCGACGCCGCCGCGGTCGCTGGCCCAGATCGGGCGGCCGCTCGGCGCCTCGATGGCCATCGTCTGCCGCTTGTAGCTGGAGGCGAACAGCACCGCGCCGTCGAGCACCGGGGTGCCGTCGACGTCGGCCATGCGCTCGAGCTCGGTGCGCCCGTCGGGCGTGCCGACCATCTGCTCCCACAGCACGCGGCCGTCGGCGATGCCGAGCGCGGCGACGGTGCCGTCGTCGTTGCCCACGAAGACGAAGCCCGGGCCGAGCGTGGCCCCGCCGTGGCCGCGCACGGTCAGCGTGGGCAGCTCGCGCACCCAGAACCAGCGGCGATCGCCGCTGGCGGCGTCGAACGCGGTCACCCGGCCGTCGTTGGAGCGCACGATCACCACGCCCTGCCCGATTGCCGGGGCCGCCAGCACCTCGTTGCCGACCTTGGCCTGCCAGCGCTCGGCGCCGGTGGCGGCGTCGAGCGCGATCACCTCGCCGTCGAGGCCGCCGACGACCACCAGCCCGTCGCCGGCGCCGGGACCGCCCGACAGCCGCAGGTCGGACTCGTAGCGCCAGACCGAGGCGCCGGTCTGCAGGTCGTAGGCGTGCACGCCGCCGTTGACCGCAGCGGCGTAGACGCGGCCGTCGGCGATCGTCGGCGCCTGCCGCGCGCCGATGCGGCGCTCGCCCTTGCCGGCGCTGGCCGTCCACAGGCGGGTCGGCGTGGCGGTGGCGGTGAACTCCACCAGCTCGGCGGGATCGGTGGTGTTGGGCGCCTCGTCGTCGTCCTTGCTGAACCAGCCGCGCACGGTGCTGCAGCCGGCCAGGGCGACCGCGCACAGCAGCAGGGTGGCGGTACGCAGGGCAACGGAGCGTTCGGCAGACTTCATCGGGTGACCTCGTTCTGGGGCGGTTCGCCGCCGACGTCGGCGAGCTTGAGTTCGATCAGGCCGCGGCCGGGCGAGGCGACATCGGCCAGCGCCAGCGCGCGGGCGTAGGCCTCGCGGGCCTCGGCGTCGCGCTCCAGCGCCACCTGGGCGTCGCCGAGCGTCTCCAGGCCGGCGACGTCCTCGGCCCCGGCGAGCAGGGTCGCCGCCTCCTCGGCGCGGTCGGCCTCGATCAGCAGCTGCGCCAGGCGCTGGCGGCGGATCGGCTCCAGCGCCGGATCGCCGGCGTCGCCGGACTGCAGGGTCTCGATGGCGCCGTCGCGGTCGCCGGCGTCGAGCTGCGCCCGGGCCAGGTCCAGCACGGCCAGCTCGCCGTAGCCGGTGCCCCGCATCGCCGCCACCTGGGCCTTGGCGTCCTCGAGGTCGCCGCTGCCGAGGTCGGTCACCAGGCGCTGGTAGGCGGCGCCGGCCTCCACGCGCCCGGCGTGCTCGCGGGCCTGCCACCAGCGCCAGCCGCCGATCAGGCCCAGCGCGATCAGGATGCCGGCGAGGATGCCGAAGCCGTTCTGCCGCAGCCAGTCGCGGACGCGTTCGCCCTGTTCGTGTTCGTCTAGAGGATCGTCGATCGCCATGCTGTCTCTCGCCGCGCGGCGTGGCCCGCGGGCTGTTGTTCTTCTCGGGGGCCCGGGGCCGGGCCGGCTGGCCGTGCGTGGCGCGCCGCTCGGGCGCGCCGTTGCTCACTCCGAAAGCGGAGCGAGCGAGCCGTCAGAGGATACCGTAAAGCGCGCCACGTTCGCGCGCATGAAGGGGGCGATGTCCTGGACCTCGTCGCCGCGCCGCACTTCCACCGCTCCGGCGTTGCCCAGCACGACGCGGCCCACCTGCCCGGCCTCGTAGCGGCGGCTCTCGCCGGCGCGCAGCAGGGCCTGCTCGATCTCGGTGCCGTCCGGGGCGGTCACCCGCACCCAGCTGTCGCCGGTCACGTTCAGAGACAGTTCGGCCGCCCGCGCCGGCGCGGGCGCACGCTGGATCGGCGGGGTCATGGAGGCCACGAACGGCCGCTGCGGCTGCGGCTGCGCCGCCGGCGGCGACGGCTCCCCGGCGACGCCGGGCGCGGGGCCCTGCGCCGGCGCGGCGCCCGGCAGCGTGGCCGGGTCGACGTCGAGCGAGGCGATCGAACGGGCATCGCCCTCCACGTGCTGGCGGGTCACCATCCACACCGGCACCGCGATCGCCGCGGTGATCACCACGTAGACCAGCCGCCGCGAGGCCTGTTCGGCGAAGCGCTGCAGCGGCGAGGTGTAGGTCCTGGGCTGCAGGGTCGCCGGCTGCACCGGCTGGCTCGCCCCGGCCGGCAGCAGGTCGTCGGCGCCGAGCCCGAGCGCGCGGGCGTAGCTGCGGATCTGACCGCGCACGAACACCGGCGCGCCCAGCCGGCCCCAGTCCTCGGCCTCGAGCGATTCCACGACGCGCACCGGCACGCGCATCCGCTCGGCGACCCGCTCGACGCTCAGGCCGGCACGCGATCGCGCTTCCCGCAGGCGTTCCCCGTGCCCGGCTTCGGGCAGGCCTGGATTCGCTGCAGATGTCATGGTCGACTGCTTTCCCCGGCTTGTTCGGACAGCGTGCCCGGGAATTCCGTTCCCATCCGCTGACGATAGCGCTCGGCGGCGGTCCTGTCGCCGAGTCTGTCTTCGATCTGTGACGCAATTAGAAGCGCGCCGGCGGAGGCCGGTGCCGCGGCGAGGCGGCGCTCCGAGAACGCCCGCGCCTCCAGGTAGCGCCCATTACGGTACTGGTATTCGGCCAGCGATGACAACGCCACCACGTTGACCGGGTCCAGTTCCAGCGCCGCGCGCAGGTCGCGCTCGACGCGTCCCGGCTGTCCCGCGGCCTCCGCGCAGGCGCCGGCGTTGGCGAGCGCGTTGGCGACGTTGCCCTGGCGCGGGTCGGCGAGGATGCGGTCGAAGTACGGCATCGCCTCGGCGGCGCGGCCGTTGCCGCACAGCCAGGCGCCGTAGTTGTTGAGCGCGACCGCGTTGTCGGGCGCGGCCTCCGCGGCCTGGCGGTAGTAGCCGCCCGCCTCGGTGGTCCGGCCGGCGCGCGCCTCCAGCAGCCCGAGCAGGGTCAGCGCGTCGACCGAGTTCCGGTCCACGCGCAGCGCGTCGCGCGCATGCCCGGCGGCGGCGGCCGCGTCGCCCTGCGCGAGCGCGCGGTCGGCGCGCGACAGGTGCACCGCCGCCTCGTTGCGCCGGCGCTGGTCCGGGGTACTCTTGAACTCGTAGTCGGGCGCCACCTGCACCTGCTTGCTGCGGGTGTAGTCCTTGCGGATGAAGGTCAGCCGCGAGCAGCCGGCCGCCAGCACGGCGGCCGCGACCGCGGCGACGAGCAGGATCCGGGCGAGCGGCTCAGGCCGCGGCATCGACGCCTTCCTGCCCCTGCAGGCGGCGGCGGAACTCGGCCTGGCGGCGGGTGCGGTCGGCGACCTGGCCCTTGAGCTGGCCGCAGGCCGCGTCGATGTCGTCGCCGCGGGTCCGGCGCACGGTGGTCAGCACCTGCGCGTCGAGCAGCAGCTTCTGGAAGGCGCGGATGTCGCCCTCCTCCGCGCGCTCGTAGGCGGTGCCGGGGAACGGGTTGAACGGGATCAGGTTGACCTTGGCGGCGTCCTTCATCTGCACCGCGCGGTCGAAGGCGCGCATCAGCCCGGCCAACTGGCGCGCGTGCTCCGGGCGGTCGTTGACGCCGCGCATCAGCGTGTACTCGAAGGTGATCGAGGTGCCGCGGCGGCGCAGCGCGTAGCGCTTGCAGGCCTCCATCAGCTCCGCGATCGGGTACTTGCGGTTCAGCGGCACCAGCTGGCTGCGCAGTTCGTCGTTGGGCGCGTGCAGGGACACCGCCAGCGAGACGTCGCTGCACTCGCCCAGCCGGTCGATCATCGGCACCATGCCCGCGGTCGACAGGGTCACGCGCTTGTTGGCCAGGCCGTAGCCCAGGTCGTCGCGCATCACGCTCATCGCGCGCACGACGTTGTCGAAGTTCATCAGCGGCTCGCCCATGCCCATCATCACCACGTTGGTGAGCCGGCGCTGCCGGTGCGGCACGTTGCCGAGGTGGCGGGCGGCCACCCACACCTGGCCGACGACCTCGGCGGTGGACAGGTTGCGGTTGAAGCCCTGGGTGGCGGTCGAGCAGAAGCTGCAGTTGAGCGCGCAGCCCACCTGCGAGGACACGCACAGCGTGCCGCGCCCCTTGTCGGGGATGAACACCGTCTCGATGGCGTTGCGGCCGTCCATGCCCAGCAGCCACTTGTGGGTGCCGTCGGTGGAGGGCTTCTCGAACTGGACCCCGGGCACGCGGATGTCGGCGTGCGCCTCCAGCTTGCCGCGCAGCGCCTTGCCGAGGTCGGTCATCTCCGCGAACGTGGTGACGTGGCGGTGGTGGATCCACTTCATGATCTGGTGGGCGCGGAAGCGCTTCTCGCCGAGGGTCTCGACGAAGAAGCGCTCCAGGCCCTCGCGGTCCAGCTCCAGCAGGTTCTGCCGGGCAGGCGCCGCGTCGCCGCCCGTCGCCGCCGGGCCCGCGGCGCGCGCGGGCCCGGTGGCCGGCGCGGGCGCGGCGGCGTCGAGGGCTTGCGGGCGGGCGGGATCGGTCACGGGTGGGCTGCGCGGCTCAGCGCGCGTAGACGTCGGTCGACGGGAAGAAGTAGGCGATCTCCACCGCGGCGGTCTCGGCGGCGTCGGAACCGTGGATGGCATTGGCGTCGATGGAGTCCGCGAAGTCGGCGCGGATCGTGCCGGGGGCGGCGTCCTTCGGGTTGGTGGCGCCCATCAGCTCGCGGTTCTTGGCGATGGCGTCCTCGCCCTCCAGCACCTGGATCATCACCGGGCCGGAGATCATGAACTCCACCAGGGCGTTGAAGAACGGGCGCTCGCGGTGCACGGCGTAGAAGCCCTCGGCCTCCTTGCGCGACAGCTGCTTCATGCGCGCGGCCACGACCTTGAGGCCGGCCTGCTCGAAGCGTGCGTAGATCTGGCCGATGACGTTCTTGGCGACGGCGTCGGGCTTGATGATGGACAGGGTGCGCTCCAGCGCCATGGGATGTCTCCGATCAGGCGGGCCGCGGCATGGCGCGACCCAGATTAACATGGAAAAACCCGCGGCGGTGCGCGGGTTTAGCCGATCTGGCTGGAACGGATTCTAGCTCATCGCGGGTGTCCTTGGATAGCCGCGGGCCGCGCCGCCCCCGCCGGCGCCGCCGCCGTCCTCTCCTGCCCCGGCGCCCGGACGCCGGGACCGGCGCGTGCTGCACTGCGGATTGACCTCGCCGCGGAAGGCCGCCTAGCATTCAAACAATCGTTTGATTGCGGCGGCGCATGTCCACGACCTCCTGGTCCACCAAGCCCTTCTCCACCAAGGAGCGCATCCTCGGTGCCGCCGAGGAACTGTTCGCGCAGCAGGGCTTCGGCGCCACCTCGCTGCGGCAGGTGACCAGCCGAGCCGACGTCAACATCGCCGCGGTGAACTACCACTTCGGCAGCAAGGAGAACCTGGTCAACGAGGTGTTCCGCCGGCGCATGGACGACATGAGCGCCGAACGGCTGTTCCGGCTGAACGCCGCGCGCAGCGAGCGCCCGGGGGAACTGGAGGCGGTGCTGGCCGCCTTCGTGGAGCCGGCGCTGGCGCTGGCCGGCGACCGCAACGGCGGCGGCGCCTTCATCCGCGTCATCGCCCGCGCCTACGCCGAGAAGAACGACCGCCTGCGCGCCTTCCTGTCCGAGCGCTACGGCCACGTGCAGCGCGAGTTCGCCCGCGCCATCGCCGACTGCGTGCCCGGCCTGGGCAAGGAGCAGCTGTACTGGCGGCTCGACTTCCTGGGTGGCGCGCTCACCTATGCCATGGCCGACTTCGGCCTGATCCGGCGCCCGAGCGGCGTCGATGAGGAGACCCACCGCCGCCGCGCCGCCGAGGAGCTGATCGGCTTCGCCGCCGCCGGCATCCGCAGCGGGGCCGCCACCGGCTGAGGGCATGGCCGGCCGCCGGGACGCCGGCCGATCCGATCGTTCGGGGTGCGGCGGTCCGCGCGCCCCGCGCCACCGTAAGACCGTTATTCATCAAGGAGTTGCGAAGAATGTCTGAGAAACTGCTGGTCCGCCGCGCCGCCGTCCTCGGCGCCGGGGTCATGGGCGCGCAGATCGCCGCCCACCTCACCAACGCCGGCGTGGACACGGTGCTGTTCGACCTGCCCGCCAAGGACGGTCCCGCCGACGGCGTGGTGCTCAAGGCGATCGCCAACCTGGGCAAGCTGAGCCCGGCGCCGCTGGCCGACAGGGCGCTGGCCGAGGCGATCGTGCCGGCCAACTACGACGGCGGCCTGGACCTGCTGCGCGACTGCGACCTGATCGTCGAGGCGATCGCCGAGCGCATGGACTGGAAGCAGGACCTGTACCGCAAGATCGCGCCCTTCGTGCCGGCGCACGCGGTGCTCGCCAGCAATACGTCCGGCCTGGGAATCAACAAGTTGGCGGAAGTTCTTCCCGAAGAACTTCGCCATCGCTTCTGCGGCGTGCACTTCTTCAACCCGCCGCGCTACATGCACCTGGCCGAGCTGATCCCGGCCTCGACCACCGACCGCGCCGTGCTGGAGGGCCTGGAGACCTTCCTGACCACCCAGCTCGGCAAGGGCGTGGTCTACGCCAAGGACACCCCGAACTTCATCGGCAACCGCATCGGCGTGTTCTCGATCCTGGCCACCGCCCACCACACCGCCGAGTCCGGGCTGGGCTTCGACGAGGTGGACGCGCTGACCGGCCCGCTGATCGGCCGCCCGAAGTCGGCGACCTACCGCACCTCCGACGTGGTCGGCCTGGACACCATGGCCCACGTCATCAAGACCATGGCCGACACCCTGCCCGACGATCCCTGGCACCGCTACTTCCGGGCCCCGGGCTGGCTGGACGCGCTGATCGCCCAGGGCGCGCTGGGCCAGAAGACCGGGGCGGGCGTGTTCCGCAAGCAGGGCAAGGACATCCTGGTGCTGGATCTCGAGCGGCAGGACTACCGCCCGGCCGACCGCAAGGCCGCCGACGAGGTGGTCGAGATCCTCAAGCTGAAGGACCCGGCGCAGAAGTTCGCCCGGCTGCGCGAGAGCGCGCATCCCCAGGCCCGGTTCCTGTGGGCGGTGTTCCGCGACCTGTTCCACTACAGCGCCTACCACCTGGCCGACATCGCCGAGACCGCGCGCGACGTGGACCTGGCCATCCGCTGGGGCTACGGCTGGTCGCTGGGCCCGTTCGAGACCTGGCAGGCCGCCGGCTGGCAGCAGGTGGCGCAGTGGATCGCCGACGACATCGCCGCCGGCAGGGCGATGAGCGACGCCCCCCTGCCCGCCTGGGTGCTCGACGGCCGCGACGGCGTGCACGGCGCCGAGGGCAGCTACAGCCCGTCGAAGGACGCGCCGGTGCCGCGCTCCTCGCTGCCGGTGTACCGGCGCCAGCGCTTCCCCGACCCGCTGCTGGGCGAGCGCTTCGCGCAGGGCGAGACGGTGTACGAGAACGACGGCGTGCGCCTGTGGACCGACGGCGACGACATCGGCGTGGTCGGCTTCAAGACCAAGATGAACACCGTCTCCGACCAGGTGCTCGACGGCCTGCAGGAGGCCATCGGCATCGCCGAGCGCCGCTTCGCCGGCCTGGTGCTGTGGCAGCAGAAGGAACCCTTCTCCGCCGGCGCCGACCTCGCCGGCGCGCTCGGCCTGCTGCAGGCCGGCAAGGTCGACGCGTTCGAGGCGATGGTCGCCAACTTCCAGCGCACCAGCCAGCGCGTCAAGTACGCCCAGGTGCCGGTGGTGGCCGCGGTGCGCGGCCTGGCCCTGGGCGGCGGCTGCGAGTTCCAGATGCACAGCGCCCGCACGGTCGCCGGGCTGGAGAGCTACGTCGGCCTGGTCGAGGCCGGCGTGGGCCTGCTGCCCGCCGGCGGCGGCCTGAAGGAACTGGCCCTGCGCGCCTCGCAGGCGGCCGGCCCCGGCGGCGACGTGTTCGCCGAGCTGAAGAAGGTCTTCGAGACGGTGGCGATGGCCAAGGTCTCGACCTCCGCGCTGGACGCCAAGGCGCTGGGCCTGCTGCGCCCGGCCGACAAGGTGGTCTTCAACGCCTACGAGGCCCTGCACATCGCCCGGGCCGAGGCGCGCGCGCTGGCCGAGGGCGGCTACCGCCCGCCGCTGCCGGCGCGCCGCATCCAGGTCGCCGGCGACGTCGGTATCGCCACCTTCCGCATGCTGCTGGTCAACATGCTCGAGGGCCGCTTCATCAGCGAGTACGACGACGAGATCGCCACCCGCATCGCCACCGTGCTGTGCGGCGGCGAGGTCGACCGCGGCGCCGTGGTCGACGAGGACTGGCTGCTCGACCTCGAGCGCCGGCACTTCGTCGAGCTGGCGCAGCAGGAGAAGACCCAGGCCCGCATCGCGCACATGCTGAAGACGGGCAAGCCGCTCAGGAACTGAGAATCGGGAATGGGGAATCGGGAATGGCGACAGCAGGCCCGGTTCCTCCTTCCTCCAACCATGGTCCGCCGGAAAGCAGGAATGTTGCAGCGCGCGCGAATCCGCTTCCACGATTCCCGACTCCCCATTCCCCATTCCCGGCTTTCGGAGAAAGCCACATGAAACAGATCCAGGACGCCTACATCGTCGCCGCCACCCGCACCCCGGTCGGCAAGGCGCCCAAGGGCGTGTTCCGCAATACCCGGCCGGACGACATGCTGGCGCACGTGCTCAAGGCCGTGGTCGCGCAGGCGCCCGGCATCGACCTCGGCCGCATCGACGACGCGATCATCGGCTGCGCCATGCCCGAGGGCGAGCAAGGCATGAACGTGGCGCGCATCGGCGTGCTGCTGGCGGGCCTGCCCGACACCGTGGCCGCGCAGACCATCAACCGCTTCTGCTCCTCCGGCCTGCAGGCGGTGGCGCTGGCCGCCGACCAGATCCGGCTGGGCAACGCCGACCTGGTACTCGCCGGCGGCACCGAGAGCATGAGCATGGTGCCGATGATGGGCAACAAGGTGGCGCTGTCGCCGTCGGTGTTCGCGGACGACCACGTCGCCATCGCCTACGGCATGGGCATCACCGCCGAGAAGGTGGCGGAGGAATGGAAGGTCTCGCGCGAGGACCAGGACGCGTTCGCGCTGGCCTCCCACCGCAAGGCGATCGCCGCGATCCAGGCCGGCGAGTTCGCGGACGAGATCACGCCCTACGAGGTCGTCTCGCACCAGCCCGATCTGGCCGGCAACGCGATCCGGCTGAAGAAGCTGCGGGTCGAGCACGACGAGGGCCCGCGGCCGGACTCCAGCGCCGAGGGGCTGGCCAGGCTGCGGCCGGTGTTCCGCAACGGCCAGTTCGGCGGCACCGTGACCGCCGGCAACAGCTCGCAGATGAGCGACGGCGCCGGCGCGGTGCTGCTGGCCTCCGAGCAGGCGATCAAGGACTACGGCCTGACCCCGCTGGCCCGCTTCGTCAGCTTCTCGGTCGCCGGCGTGCGGCCCGAGGTCATGGGCATCGGCCCGATCGCGGCGATCCCCAAGGCGCTGCGCCAGGCCGGGCTGTCGAAGGACCAGCTGGACTGGATCGAGCTCAACGAGGCCTTCGCCGCGCAGGCGCTGGCGGTGATCCGCGACAGCGAGCTCGATCCCTCGAAGGTCAATCCGCTGGGCGGCGCGATCGCCCTGGGCCATCCGCTGGGCGCGACCGGCGCCGTCCGCACCGCGACGATCGTGCACGGCCTGCGCCGCCGCAAGCAGAAGTACGGCATGGTGACCATGTGCATCGGCACCGGCATGGGTGCGGCCGGCGTCTTCGAGGCCCTGTAGGAGCGCGCTCGCGCGCGACGGCGCTTTCCCGGAAAGCCCAGTCGCGCGCGCGGCGGCTCAATTCTCCGCGACGCCCAGCTCGTCGAGCGCGCGCTGCATGCTTTCCCGCGCCGCCTCGCTCAGGGTCTCGTGGTCGAGCGCGAAGCGGATGGTCGCCTCGATCAGGCCGATGTGGGCGCCGCAGTCGAAGCGGGTGCCCTGGAAGCGGTAGGCGTCGAACCGGCGCCCCTGCGCGATCAGGTCGGCGATCGCGTCGGTGAGCTGGATCTCGCCGCCGCTGCCGCGGCCGGTGTTCTCCAGCGACGCGAAGATCTCGGGCGGCAGCACGTAGCGCCCGACCACCGCGAGGGTGCTGGGCGCGTCTTCCGGCCGGGGCTTCTCCACCATGTTGCGGATCGCGCCGTGGCGGTCCGAGAAGCCCTCGATGTCGACGATGCCGTAGCTGGAGGTCTTGTCGCGCGGCACGTTCTGCACGGCGATCACGCCTGCGCCCGAGCCCTCGGCGTGGTCGGCCATCTGCCTGAGCGCCGAGGCGCCGCCGCGGTTCCAGATCAGGTCGTCGGGCAGCAGCACCGCGAACGGCTCGTCGCCGACGACTTCCTTCGCGCACAGCACCGCGTGGCCGAGCCCCAGCGCCTCGGGCTGGGTGACGAAGATCGCGCGGACGTGCGCGGGCAGCGGGTTGCGCACCAGTTCGAGCTGCTCGTGCTTGCCGGCGCGCTCGAGCTTGTCCTCGAGCTCGTAGGCCTTGTCGAAGTAGTCCGCGACCGCGTGCTTGTAGCGGTTGGTGATGAAGATCAGGGTGTCGCAGCCGGCGTCGATGGCCTCGTCGACGGCGTACTGGATCAGCGGCCGGTCGATGACCGGCAGCATTTCCTTGGGAACGGTCTTGGTGGCGGGGAGGAATCGGGTACCGAGCCCGGCGACGGGGAAAACGGCCTTGCGGATGCGTCGAGTCATGTCCTTCTTGCGTGTCGGGCGGGAAAGGCGACCACGGTCGCGGCCTGCGGCTCGGGCGGCGCGAGCGGACTGAACTCGGGCACCGACTCGCGCAGGGTCTGCGCCAGGGCGTCCAGATCATAGCGGTGCGAGGCGTCGCGAAGACGTGCAGCCGAGCCCAGCACGCGCTCGACCAGGATCGCCCTCGCCTCGGCCTGCAGGATCTTCGGGTGCGAGGTCGGGCGATAGCGCTCGTCGGCGTGGAACAGCGTCTCGTGCAGCTTCTCGCCGGCGCGCAGGCCGGTGTAGACGATGGCGACGTCGCGCTCGGGGTGCTTGCCGGCCAGCCGGATCATCTGCTCGGCGAGCAGCCGGATCGAGACCGGCTCGCCCATGTCGAGCGTGTAGATGGCGTGGCGCGAGCCCAGCGCGGCCGCCTGCAGGATCAGCAGGCAGGCCTCGGGAATGGTCATGAAGAAACGGGTGACCTCGGGGTGGGTCACGGTAACCGGGCCGCCGACGCGGATCTGCTCGCGGAACAGCGGCACCACGCTGCCGGCCGAGTCGAGCACGTTGCCGAAGCGCACGGTGACGAAGCGGGTCGTGGCCGTCTCCGCCAGCGACTGGCAGACCATCTCGGCCAGGCGCTTGGTCGCGCCCAGCACGTTGACCGGGTCGACCGCCTTGTCGGTGGAGATCAGCACGAACGAGGCCACGCCCGCGGCGACCGCCTCCTGGGCCACGGTCTCGGTGGCGAGCACGTTGTTGCGCACCGCCTCGCGCAGCTGCCCTTCCAGCACCGGCACCTGCTTGTAGGCGGCCGCGTGGAACACCGCCTCCGGCGTCGAGGACGCCAGCGCGTGGCGGATCACCGCCGGATCGCCGCAGTCGCCCAGGATCGGAATGCATTCGACCTGCGGGAAGTCGCGCCGCATCATCGACTCGATGGTGCTCAGCGCCAGTTCGTCCATGTCGAGCACGGTGACCTGGCGGGCGCCGTTGCGCGCGCACTGCCGGCACAGCTCGGCGCCGATCGAGCCGCCGCCGCCGGTCACCAGCACGCTGCGGCCGCCCAGCCAGCTGCGGATCGCCTTCCAGTCCGGCACCACCGGCTGGCGGCCGAGCAGGTCCTCGATCGCCACTTCCTTGAGCTCGCCCGGCAGCGAGCGGCCTTCCAGGAGGTCGTCGATCTTCGGCACGGTGCGGAACGGCAGCCCGGTCTCCTCGCACAGCGAGACGACCTTGCGCATGGCGGCCGCGTCCAAGGACGGCATGGCGATGATCAGCAGCCGGGCCGCAGTCTCCGGCGCGATCTTGGCGACGTCCTCGACCCGCCCCAGCACCGGCACGCCCTGCAGGTGGCTGCCGTGCAGCTTGGGCGCATCGTCGAGGAAGCCCACCGCCTGGTAGGCGCCGGTGCGGCGCAGGTCGCGCAGCAGGGCCTCGCCGGCCTGGCCGGCGCCGAGGATCAGCACCCGCACCGCGGTGTGGTCGGTCTGCGCGAGGCTGTAGTCCTTCCAGCTGCGGTAGAGCAGCCGCGGCATGCCCAGCAGCGCGGTCAGCACCACCGGGTACAGGATCAGCACCGTGCGCGGCACCTGGTCGAGGCGGTTGTAGAGGAACAGCGCCAGCAGGATCGCGACCAGCCCGAACAGGCTCGCCTTCAGGATGTTGAGCAGGTCCGGCACGCTGGCGAAGCGCCAGACGCCGCGGTACAGGCCCACCCGCCACAGGACCAGGCCCTGGGCCAGCAGCACCAGCAGGGTGGAGGTCGACCAGAGCGGCACTTCCGGCGGGATCGGCTGCATGGACAGCCGGAACTGGTGGAGGGCCACCCAGCACAGCCAGACCATGGCCAGATCGTGCAGCACGATGCCCGCCCGGGGCATCAGCGCGCCTGCTCGCTCGGACCAGTTCTTCACAGGGGCGAACCTTTCGATGTCATCCGGCGATCAGCATCCTGCAGCACGAACCACAGCAGGCCCCCTGTGACCTGCCACGCGACTATCACGAGCATCATAAACCTAAATGGGAACCCTAACCTGTACAGCGCGATAGCGACCAGGCCACCGGACACGCTCCACGCCGCGTATGCGAACGTGGTTCGGGTGTGCCCGATGCGCCGCGCCCAGGCCTGGTAGGCATGCTGAACATGTGGACGCCACCACGCCTCGCCGCGCAGCATGCGCCGGAGCAATGTGAGGGACGCATCAACGCAGAACGCGCCGAGCGGCGCCGACAGCAGCAGCAGCCAGACCGGCGCGGCGGCCGCGCCGTAGACCTCGCCGCCGCCGAGCAGTCCGCGCGCCAGCAGTGCGGCCAGCAGGTAGCCGAGCGCCCCGCTGCCCACGTCGCCCAGGAAGATGCGGGCCCGCGGGAAGTTGAACGGCAGGAAGCCGCAGCAGGCGGCCGCCAGCGCCCAGGCCGCGATGCGCAGGTCCGGGTCCGCGGCCAGGCCGCCGCAGACCGCGGCGGCGATCGCGGCCTGGCTCGCCGCCAGGCCGTTGATGCCGTCCATGAAGTTCCACACGTTGAGCAGCCCCACGGCCAGTGCGAACGCCACCGCCGCGGCCAGCCAGTGGCCGCCGGACGCGATCACCGCCGCGCCCAGCAGCGCGCCCGCGGCCAGGTGCACGGCGAAGCGGCGGCGCGCCGACAGCGGCCGGTGGTCGTCCCACCAGCCGATGAAGGCCACCAGTCCGGTGCCGGCGCAGACGCCGAGCCAGTAGCCGCCCGGCGCGGCCGCCGCCGGCGCGAGCGCCAGCCAGCCCAGCAGCGGCAGCAGGGCCAGCACGATCGCGATGCCGCCGCCGCGGGGGGTCGCCACGACATGGCTGCGGCGCTCGCCCGGCTCGTCGAGCAGCCGCCGCCACAGGGCGTAGCGCCGCGCCAGCCACGTCAGCGCCGCGGTCGCCACGGCGACGGCGGCGCAGATCGCGAGCAGATCGGGCATTAGGGCCTTTTAACGCTCATGACATGCCTCGCACCGGACCTGCGGGTGGCGTCCCCGTGGCCGCCAGGCGGCGCCGCGCAGCTTGACCTGACGGCCAGTCAGGCGCTGCGCTGCGCAACACCACCTGACGGTCACGGGGACACCATGCGAGGTATGTCATGAGCGTTAACAGGCCCTAGACCACGGCGTAGTTGAGCAGCGGCTTGATCGTGCCCCATTCCTTGCAGCTGGGGCACTGCCAATGGTGGCTGCGGGCGCCGAAGCCGCAGCGGTTGCAGCGGTAGCTGGGATTGCGCACCAGCAACTGGTCGGTGATGTGCTTGAGGTCGTGCAGGGTGCGGGCGGGATCGCCGCCCTCCCCGGCCGCCAGGGTCAGGTCGATCAGCGCCGCCTCGCCGCGCACCGAGGGCCGGTCCTTGAGCTGCGCGGCCAGGTACTCGCGGGCGGCGGCCACGCCGCGCTCGGCCTCGGCGAGCCGGGTCAGCGCCAGCACCGGGGCGATGCCGCGGTAGTGCTCGGTCATCTCGGCCAGGAACGAGCGGGCGCCGGTGGCGTCGCCGTTGCGGTCGTAGGCGGCCAGCAGCTGCGGCATGATCTCGGGCAGGAAGTCGGTGTCGTGGCGCGCGGCGCGCTCGAAGGCGCGGATCGCCGCGGCATCGTTGCCGGCGTCGAACTCGAGCCGGCCGGACAGGATGCCCGCGCGCACCGAGTTGGAGTCCGCCGCGTAGGCGCGCGCGACCGCGGCGCGCGCGCCGTCGAAGTCGCCGGCGGCGCGCAGGCGCTCGGCCAGCTCGCACTCGAAATGGGCGATCAGGCGCCCCATCGGCTCGCCGGTGACCGCCTCGTAGCGAGTGGCGTTGTCGATCGCCTTGGGCCAGTCGCGCTCGGACTGGTAGATGGAGATCAGGTGCTTGAGCGCCTGCGGCGCGCGGTCGTCGAGCGCGGCCAGTTCGGTGAACACGGTCTCGGCGCGGTCGAGCAGGCCCGAGCGCATGTAGTCCTCGCCGAGCGCCAGCAGGGCCTGCACGCGCTGCTGGTCGCTGAGGTCGGAGCGCTCGACCAGGCCCTGGTGCAGGCGGATCGCGCGATCCACCTCGCCGCGGCGGCGGA
The DNA here is from genome assembly GCF_021191635.1 of Alterluteimonas quercicellularis. Lineage (GTDB taxonomy): Bacteria > Pseudomonadota > Gammaproteobacteria > Xanthomonadales > Xanthomonadaceae > Luteimonas > Luteimonas quercicellularis. Next base: position 178,654 of record NZ_JAIWPR010000002.1, on the reverse strand, counting down.
ACAGGTGGCCCAGGGCCACCTGGGTCTCGAAGGTGTCCTTGTCCAGCTCGGCGATGTGCAGGAACAGCTCGATCGCCTTGTCCGGCTGCTCGTTGAGCAGGTAGTTCAGGCCGCGGAAGTAGGTGGTCGACAGCCGGCTGACCTGGGTGTCGCTGTGGCGCTCGCCGCCCCTGCGCCCGATGATCCAGCCGCTCAGCGCGGCCACCGGCAGCAGCAGGAAGAACCAGAACCACTCGCTGATGAAGGCCATCCAATCGACTCCTTGTTCAATGCGGGCCCGGTCGGGCGCCCGCGCTTCGCCCGGCCGGCATGCGCGCGGTACGCGCCAGGTCGGCGGCGAGACCGGGGAAGTATCACCGAAACCCCGCGCAGCGGCGCACCCGGCTGCGGCCCGGCGGCGCGGAGCGGCGACGGTTCGGCGCGAATGCGGTACGGCTCCGGCGCAGCGGCGCCCGGTGCCGCGTCAATCCTCGGAAGGCAGCGGGACCACGCCGCTAACGCGCTCGCGCAGTTCCTTGCCGGGCTTGAAATGCGGGACGTGCTTGCCCGGCAGCGCCACCGCGTCGCCGGTCTTGGGGTTGCGGCCCGTGCGGGGCGGACGGTAGTGCAGCGAGAAGCTGCCGAAGCCGCGGATCTCGATGCGCTCGCCCTGGGCCAGCGAGGCGCCCATCATCTCCAGCAACGACTTCACCGCGAGATCGACGTCGTCGGCCTTCAGGTGTGCCTGCCGCTCGGCCAGGATCTCGATGAGTTCCGACTTGGTCATGTCCCCGGTCTGACGCTGATGGCGCAACGGCGCCGATAACGCGAACGGCGGCCCGGAACCCGGGCCGCCGTCGCGGACTCGCTGGCGTTACTCGTTCTTGCCTTCCAGCTGCTCGCGCAGCAGCGCGCCCAGCTTGGTGGTGCCGCTCGAGGCCTCGGCGGCCGCGCGGTTGTACTCGGCCAGGGACTCGGCGGTCTCCGCCTCGTCCTTCGCCTTGATCGACAGCTGCAGCGTGCGGCCCTTGCGGTCCATGCCGACGAACTTCGCCTCGATCTCCTCGCCCACCTTCAGGAACTGGCTGGCGTCGTCGACGCGCTGGTCGTTGATGTCGCGCGCGGCGACATAGCCCTCCACGCCGTCGGCCAGCTCGATCGTCGCGCCCTTGGCGTCGACTTCCTTGACCGTGCCGGTGACCTTCGAGCCCTTCGGATGGGCAGCCATGAACTGGCCGAACGGATCCTGCTCGAGCTGCTTGACGCCCAGGCTGATGCGCTCGCGCTCCGGGTCGACCGCCAGCACCACCGCCTGCAGGGTGTCGCCCTTCTTCAGGTTGCGCGCCAGGTCCTCGCCACCGGTGTTCCAGCTCATGTCGGACAGGTGGATGAGGCCGTCGATGCCGCCGTCCAGGCCGATGAACACGCCGAAGTCGGTGATCGACTTGATCTGGCCCTCGACCTTGTCGCCCTTCTTGTGGATCGCGGCGAAGGTCTCCCACGGGTTCGAGGTGACCTGCTTCATGCCCAGCGAGATGCGGCGGCGCTCCTCGTCGACGTCGAGCACCATGACCTGGACCTCGTCGCCGACCTGCACGACCTTCTGCGGGTTGACGTTCTTGTTGGTCCAGTCCATCTCGGACACGTGCACCAGGCCCTCGACGCCCGGCTCGATCTCGACGAACGCGCCGTAGTCGGTGACGTTGGAGACCTTGCCGAACACGCGGGTGTTGGCCGGGTAGCGGCGCGAGATGTTGTCCCACGGATCCTCGCCCAGCTGCTTGAGGCCCAGGCTGACGCGGTTGCGCTCGCGGTCGTACTTGAGCACGCGCACTTCCAGCTCCTGGCCGACCTCGACCACCTCGGACGGGTGGCGCACGCGCTTCCACGCCATGTCGGTGATGTGCAGCAGGCCGTCGATGCCGCCCAGGTCCACGAACGCGCCGTAGTCGGTGAGGTTCTTGACCACGCCCTTGAGCTTGGCGCCCTCGACCAGCTTCTCCATCAGCTGCTCGCGCTCCTCGGAATGCTCGCTCTCGACCACCGCGCGGCGGGAGACGACGACGTTGTTGCGCTTGCGGTCCAGCTTGATCAGCTTGAACTCGAGCTCCTTGCCCTCGAGGTAGACGGGATCGCGCACCGGGCGCACGTCGACCAGCGAGCCCGGCAGGAACGCGCGGACGTCCTTGATGTCGACGGTGAAGCCGCCCTTGACTTTGCCGCTGATGCGGCCGGTCACGGTCTCGTTCTTCTCCAGCGCCTCTTCCAGCTCGTCCCACACCATGGCGCGCTTGGCCTTCTCGCGCGACAGCACGGTCTCGCCGAAGCCGTTCTCGAGGGAGTCCAGCGCCACCTTGACGGTGTCGCCGACGGCGACGTCGATCTCGCCGTCGTCGTTACGGAACTGCTCGATGGGCACGATGCCCTCGGACTTCAGGCCGGCGTTGATGACGACGACGTCGGTGCGCACGTCGACCACCGTGCCGCTGACGATGGCGCCCGGCTTGAGCTTGGCGAGGTTGGCCTGGCTCTGCTCGAACAGTTCTGCGAATGATTCGGTCATTGTGATGATTACTCGGTTGATGACACGGACGCGCGGTGCGGCGGGAACTTCCGCCAGGATGCCGCGGTCCACCCGTAGGTCGGCCTGCGCGGGATTGCGTGTGGCCGTTGCTTGGTGGTGGATTGCCGCCGGGCGCGCGAGCGCAAGACGGGCCTGCCTGCGGCGAGGCGAACGCGCCGGACGGGCCCGGCGCCCGAGGGCGTCAGTCCCGCACCAGCGCGAGCACGCGCGCGACCACCTCGTCGATCCCCAGGCCGGTGGTGTCGATGCGGACGGCGTCTTCGGCCGGCCGCAGCGGCGCCACCGCGCGGCTGGCGTCGCGGGCGTCGCGGGCGAGAATCTCTCGCAGCAGACCGTTCAATGTAACGGAAACCCCCTTGTCGCTCAACTGCTTATAGCGCCTTTCGGCGCGTTCGTCGGCGCTGGCGGTCAGAAACACCTTCCAGCCGGCGTCCGGGAAGATCACCGTGCCCATGTCGCGGCCGTCGGCGACCAGGCCGGGCGGCTGCCTGAATGCGCGCTGCCGGTCCTTCAGCGCGGCCCGCACCTCGGGGATCGCGGCGATCGCCGAGGCCGCGGCGCCGGCGGTCTCGGTGCGCAGCTCGTCGGTGGCGTCGACGCCGTTGATCAGTACCCGCGGCTCGCCCGACGGGGCGTCGCGGAAGGTCACCTCGACGTCGAAGGTGCAGCGCACCAGCGCGGCCGGATCGGCCAGGTCGATGTCGTTCCAGCCGGCCGCCACCCCGACCGCCCGGTACAGGGCGCCGGAGTCCAGGTAGTGCCAGCCCAGCGCCCCCGCCACCGCCCGGCTGATCGTGCCCTTGCCCGAGCCGGAGGGACCATCGATGGTGAGGACGGGGACGGCGGACTCGGGCATGCGGTGCTTCTCGGCGCGGGGACGGCACATTCTAGGTTCTTCACCCGCCGGCGGGGCGGGCCGCGCCCCGCCCGGCGAGACGCTGCGGCGGCGGCGGATTGGCCATGAGAGCCTGCCGGGCCGGGAGCGGACCCGGCCAGGGCGACGCGGGGGCCGAAGTCCATGCCCGCGCAAGAAGAGTCCGCTGGCCGGTGCTGCTCGATGCGAGGCAAGCAGTTGATCGGGCTGGCGAAAGTCCGCTAGAATCGCCGGTTTACCGTCGTCGTCCCGTCACCTTTTACTTACGTACACCGAGGTTCCGTCATGAAGGTCCTGTCCTCCCTGAAGTCGGCGAAGGCCCGCCACCGCGACTGCAAGGTCGTTCGTCGTCGCGGCAAGGTCTTCGTGATCTGCAAGTCCAACCCGCGGTTCAAGGCGCGCCAGCGCTGAGACCTCGCCGGCGCCTTGGCGCCGGCCGGTTGCGACGAGGGGGCCGCGCGAGCGGCCCCTTTACGTTGGGGCGCCCGGGCGGACCGTCCGTCCGCTGTCACCCCGCCGAGCCGATCCGTCAGGGACGATCCGTTGCGGCGTTCTGTTTAGAATCGGCGCTCCCGTCCGTCCAAGGAGCCGTGCCATGCCTCGTCGTATCGCCGCTGCCGCGCTGTGCGCCCTCGCCCTCGCCGCCGGCTCCGCCTCCGCCGACGTCCTGCTGGTCGAGCGCGTCCAGGCCGGCTCCCGGGTCGCGCTGCCCACCCAGGGCATGCGCATGGCCGAGGTCGAGGCGCGCTTCGGCGCGCCGTCCGAGCGGCTCGACCCGCGCGGCGGCCAGAAGCGCGACTGGCCGACCATCCACCGCTGGGTGTATCCGGCGTTCACCGTGTACTTCGAGCGCGACCGGGTGGTGAACGCCGTGCTCAACAAGGCCGCGCCCAACGAGATCGGGCCCCGCCCCGCGATCCGTTGACGCCGCCCGAGGGCGGCCCGCTCCCTTCTCCAGTCCAGGTGCCGGCCCCCGAGGCCGGCGCCGTCGTCCCGGAACACCCGCACCCCATGACCGACGCAACACCCGCAATACACGCCCGCCGCTTTCCCGCCGAATGGGAGCCCCAGGCCGCGATCCTGCTGGCCTGGCCGCACGCCGACACCGACTGGGCCGAGCGCCTGGGCGAGGTCGAGGAGACCTACATCGCGCTGGTCGCGGCGATCGCCCGCTTCCGCCCGGTGCTGCTGTGCGTGGCGGACGACGATGTCGAGGCCTATGCCCGCGCGCGGCTGTCGTCCTCGCGCATCGACATGGCGCAGGTGCGCTTCCTGACCGCGCCCTACGACGATACCTGGCTGCGCGATTCCGGCCCGATCACCCTGCGCGAGGGCGACGGCTTCCGCCTGCTGGACTTCCGCTTCACCGGCTGGGGCGGCAAGTTCGCCGCCGAGCGCGACGACGCGCTGGTGGCGCGCCTGGACGCGATGGGCGTGTTCGCCCGCAGCCAGCGCACGCCGATCGACTTCGCCCTGGAGGGCGGCGCGATCGAGACCGACGGCGCCGGCACGCTGCTGACCACCTGGAAGTGCCTGCACGAGCGCCATCCGGGGCTCGACCGCAGCGCGCTCGACGCGCAGCTCGCCGGCTGGCTGGCGCAGGACCGCGTGCTGTGGCTGGACCACGGCTACCTGGAGGGCGACGACACCGACGCCCACATCGACACCCTGGCGCGCTTCGCCGCGCCCGACGCGATCGTGTTCCAGGCCTGCGACGACCCCGAAGACGACGCCCACTACGAGGAACTGCGCGCGATGGCCGCCGAGCTGGCGGCGCTGCGCACCGCCGACGGCGCCCCGTACCGGCTGTTCCCGCTGCCGTGGCCGCGCCCGATCCGCGACGGCGGCCGCCGGCTGGCAGCCTCCTACGCCAACTTCCTGATCGTCGACGACGCGGTGCTGATGCCCGGCTACGGCGATCCGGCCGACGCAGCGGCCCGCGAGGTCGTGGCGCGGGCCTTCCCGGGACGCGAGGTGGTGCAGATCGACTGCCGGCCGCTGATCTGGCAGAACGGCAGCCTGCACTGCCTGACCATGCAGCTGCCGCGCGGCGTGCTCGGCTGACGCCGGCGCCTGGCGTCGCGCTCGCCGCGCCGTCCGTGCATCGCCCCCGACCGAGGGGCATACAGCCTCCGAGGATTAGACTGCCCGCATGAAGACCCAGACCCTGCCCGTCGCGCTGGTCCAGGAGCGCAACCACGGCGATGCCGCCGCCAACCTCGACGCCATCGAGGCGCGCGTGGCCGAGGCCGCCGCGGCCGGCGCGCGCCTGGTGCTGCTGCAGGAACTGCACAACGGCGCCTACTTCTGCCAGCACGAATCGGTGGCCGAGTTCGACCTCGCCGAGCCGATCCCCGGGCCCAGCACCGAGCGCCTGTCGGCGCTGGCCGCGCGCCACCGGGTGGTCCTGGTCGGCTCGCTGTTCGAGCGCCGCGCCGCCGGCCTGTACCACAACACCGCGGTGGTCTTCGACGCCGACGGCCGCTTCGCGGGCAAGTACCGCAAGATGCACATCCCCGACGACCCGGGCTTCTACGAGAAGTTCTACTTCACCCCGGGCGACCTCGGCTTCGGCCCGATCGACACCTCGGTCGGCCGCCTCGGCGTGCTGGTGTGCTGGGACCAGTGGTACCCGGAGGCCGCGCGGCTGATGGCGCTGGCGGGCGCGGAGCTGCTGCTCTATCCCACCGCGATCGGCTGGGACCCGGACGACGCCCGGGACGAGCGCGAGCGCCAGCGCGACGCCTGGATCCTCAGCCATCGCGGCCACGCGGTGGCCAACGGGCTGCCGGTGCTGTCGTGCAACCGGGTCGGCCACGAGCCGTCGCCCATCGCTTCCGAGGGGCATGCGGGTGCCTCGGGCATCCGCTTCTGGGGCAACAGCCACGTGCTCGGCCCGCAGGGCGAGTTCCTGGCCGAGGCCGGCGGCGAGCCGGAGGTGCTGCTGGCAGAGCTGGACCTGGCGCGCAGCGAGGACGTGCGCCGGATCTGGCCGTTCCTGCGCGACCGCCGCATCGACGCCTACGGCGACCTGCTCAAGCGCTACATCGACTGATCCGTGGACATCCGCCTCCGCGACGCCGCCGAGCGCGACTTCGACGCGATCGCCGCCCTGTATGCCCGCGAGGTCCGCGACGGCGTGGCCACCTACGAGTACGACCCGCCCGACGTGGACGAGATGCGCCGGCGCTGGCGCGCGACCGCGGACGCGCGCCATCCCTACCTCGTCGCGGAGGCCGACGGCCGCTTCGCGGGGTACGCCTATGCGAGCGCCTACCGCGCCCGCGCCGGCTACCGCTGGGCAGTCGAGAGCACCGTCTACGTAAGCCAGACCCTGCACGGTCGCGGCATCGGGCGGACGCTAATGGAGGCGCTGATCGCGCGCTGCACGGCGATCGGCCACCGGCAGATGGTCGCCGTGATCGGCGACCGGGACAACCGGGCCTCGATCCGCCTGCACGAGCGCCTGGGCTTCGCGGTGGTGGGCGTCTTCCCCGGCCTCGGCCGCAAACACGGGCGCTGGCTCGACGTCGTGCAGATGCAGCGCGCGCTCGGCGACGGCGCCGCGTCCCCTCCCGACGACGAATGACGAATCCACGATGACCGACGCCCACAGCCCGCTCTGGCAGAGCCAGCCGCACGCCATCGTCGAGCGCGACGGCATCCGCTACACCCTGCTCGGCACCGCGCACGTCTCGCGCGCGAGCGTGGACGCGGTCGAGAACGCCATCGAGCAGGGCGGCTTCGACACCGTGGCGGTGGAGCTGGACGCCGGCCGGCTGCAGGCGCTGACCGACCCGGACGCGCTGGCCCGGCTCAACCTGGTGGACGTGATCCGCAAGGGCCGGGTGGCGATGTTCGCGGCCAACCTCGCCCTGGCCGCCTACCAGCGCCGGCTGGCCGAGCAGCTGGGCATCGAGCCCGGCGCCGAGCTCAAGCGCGCGGTCGCGGTGGCGAAGGAACGCGGGCTGGGGCTGGAACTGATCGACCGCGAGGTCGGCCTGACCTTCCGCCGCGCCTCGCGGCGGCTGGGCTTCTTCGGCCGCATGAAGCTCGGCTGGAGCCTGCTCGGCGGGCTGCTGACCAGCGAGGAGATGGGCGAGGACGAGATCGAGAAGCTCAAGGAAGGCGACATGCTGGAATCGAGCTTCGGCGAGTTCGCGCAGAGCAGCCCGGCGCTGTACGAGACCGTCATCGCCGAGCGCGACCGCTACATGGCCGCGCGGCTGCGCGAGCTTCCGGCCGGCGCGAAGGAGGTGCTGGCCGTGGTGGGCGCCGGCCACCTCGCCGGGCTGGCGCGGCACCTGGCCGAGGACGCGCCGGCGCCGGGCGAGATCCGCGCCGAGCTGGAAGCGGTCTCGACCAAGCGCCGCTTCCCCTGGTTCACCACCGTCCTGATGGCGCTGATCCTGGGCATGATCGCCTGGGGCTTCTGGCAGGGCGGCGCGGCGCTGGGCACGCGGATGCTGCTGGACTGGGTCGTCATCACTGCCGCGCTCGCGGCGATCGGCACCATCGCCGCCGCCGGCCACCCGCTGAGCGTGCTGGCCTCGGCGGTCGCCGCGCCGCTCAAGCCGTTCCGGCCGCCGGGCGTCTCGCCGGGGCTGTTCAGCGCGCTGGTCGAGGCGCACCTGCGCAAGCCCGCCTATGGCGACTTCCTGGCCCTGCGCGACGACGTGCAGACGCTGAAGGGCTGGTACCGCAACCGGGTCTCGCGCGCGATCCTCAACTTCATCCTGACCAACCTCGGCTCCAGCGCCGGCGTCTGGATCGCCGGGCTGCGCATCTTCCGCACCCTGTTCTCGTGAACGTTCGCTGCGGCCGCTGGCCCGGACCGCGGCAGACGCCGGACCGCGCACGCTACGGCAACGCCGCGGCCGGCAGCGGTTCGCCGCGGCGCCGGCGCGCGCGCCGCAGCATGCGCTTGGTGCCGTTGGCCAGGTCGTCGAGCAGCGCGTAGATCGTGGGCAGGAACAGCAGGCTCACCACGGTCGAGAAGGCCAGCCCGCCGGCCACCGCGCGCGCCATCGGCGAGTACGCCAGGCCGCCCAGCACCACGGTGTCGCTCAGCGAGATCGGGATCATCGCCAGGATCGCCGTGCCCATGGTCATCAGGATCGGCCGCAGGCGCTCGCGGCTGCCCTCCACCAGCGCGTCGGTGCGGCTCATGCCGCGCCGGCGCAGGTTGTTGATGTGCTCCACCATGACGATGCCGTTGTTGACCACCACGCCCATCAGCACCAGCACGCCGATGAAGGCCATGACCGTGATCGAGGTGCCGGTGAGCCAGAACAGCCAGAACACGCCGAAGATCGAGAACAGCACGCAGCTCATGATCGCGGCCGGGAACAGCAGCGATTCGAACACCGCGGCCATCACCACGTAGATCATCAGCAGCGCGATCAGCAGGTTGAACATCATCTGCTGGCTGGCCTGCTGGTCCTGCTCGAAGCCGCTGCCGGAGAAGCTGAAGCCGTAGCCGGGCGGGAACGCCATCGCCTCCAGCGCCTGCTCCATCGCCTCGCGGGCGTCGGGCATCGTGGTGGCGCCCTCCAGGTTGGCCTGGATGGACAGCGTGGTCTGGCGGTCGGTGCGGCTGATGCGGTTGGCGCTGGGCACCACCGACACGTCGACCATGCTCAGCAGCGGCACGGTGCGGCCGTCGTCGGCGCGCACCATGAAGGTGGCGATGTCGGCCTCGCTGTAGCTCTCCGCGCCGGCGAAGCGGACCCATACCGGCACCTCGGTCTCGCCGCGGCGGAAGTCGCGCAGCTGGCTGCCGCGCAGGGCCATGCCGACGAAGGTGGACACCTGCTCGGCGCTGAAGCCGTAGGCGGCGGCCCGCTCCCGGTCCACGCGCACGGTCAGTTCCTGGTTGGTGTCGCCGGCGTCCACCCGCACGTCGCGCAGCTCGGGGCGGCTCTCCAGCACCGGCACGATGTCCGCGGCCAGGTCGCGCAGCATCTGCGCCGAATCGCCGACCAGCAGCACCTGCACGTTCTGCCCGCCCATGCCGCCGCCCTGGTCGCCGCCGCTGCCGCGCACCCCGATCTCGGCGCGCGCCGACTTCGGCAGCTCGCGGCTGATCACGTCGCTCTTCTCGCGCAGGTCGACCTTGCCGGCGCCGAAGGTGGCGACGGTGCCGGAATCGCCCTGCTCGCCGAACCAGGAGTAGACCTGGGTGATCCCCAGCCGCTCGCGGTTGTCGTCGAGGTAGCGTTCCACGCGCGCGACCTCCTGCGAGCGCTGCTCGTTGTTGTAGCTGCCCTTCCACTGGTAGTAGAGGGTGATCTCGTTGCCGCCGTCGCCGCCGCCGAACATGTCGAACTTGGCGAGCTTCATCGGGACCAGGCTCAGCGCGATCACCGCGAGGATGCCGGCGACCGCCCAGCCGCGGTGCTCCAGCGTCCAGCGCAGCAGCCGCGCGTAGCGGCGCTGCATGCGCGGGATCAGGCCGTCCGGCCGCGCCACCGCCGCCGGGGTCTTCATCCGCGCCGACAGCATGGGGATCAGGCTGACCGCGACCAGCCACGAGGCCAGCAGCGAGACCGAGATCGTGACCGCGATCTGGGCCATGAAGATGCTGATGTCGTTGGTCTCGCCGAGCAGGTTGGGCAGGAACACGATGCAGTGGCACAGGGTGCCGGCCGACAGCGCGATGGCGACGTGGCGGGTGCCGACGATGGAGGCGTAGGCCGGGCGGTCCGGGTGGCGCTCGCGCTCCTGGTAGATGCTCTCCACCACCACCACCGCGTTGTCGACCAGCATGCCGACCGCCAGCAGCAGGCCCATCAGGCTGAGCACGTTGAGGGTGACGCCGAAGAAGTGCATGAAGCCCAGCGTCATCACGAAGCAGATCGGGATCGCCAGCGTCACCATCAGCGTCGACGGCCAGTGGCGCAGGAAGAAGAACAGCACCACGATCGACAGCACCAGGCCGATGGCGCCGGCCTCGGCCAGTTCCAGCAGCGAGCCGGTGACCTCCTCGCCCATGTTCTGGATGATCTTGACGTCGATCCCCTCCAGCCCGGGCTCGCCGCGCGCGCGGTCGATCTCGGCCAGCGCCTCGCGCGAGACTTCCACCAGGTTGGCGTCGCGCTCCTTGTAGATGTCCAGGCCCACGGCGGTGCGGCCGTCCAGGCGGCGGCCGTAGTCCATCCGCGCCGGGCGCAGCCGCACGTCGGCCACGTCGCCCAGGCGCAGGCCGCGGTCGTTGATCGACAGCTGCCGCAGCTCCTCCAGGTCGACGATCTCGCCCACCGGCTGCACGCGCAGGCGGCGGCCGCCGTCCTCGATCAGCCCGGCGGAGACGGAGAAGTTCACCGCCTGCAGCCGCTGCCCCAGCGCGTTGAGCTCCAGCCCGTGCGCGGTGAGCCGGTCGGGATCGATCGCGATCTCGACCTCGTTGGGCGGCGCGCCGCTGACCTCCACCCGCGCCACGCCGGGCACGCGCTCCACGCGCCGCTTGAGCTGGCGGTCGATGAGGTCGTAGGCGCCGGTCAGGTCGGTGTCGCCGGCCAGGCGCACCCGCAACACCGGCTCGTCGGCGGTCGACCACTTGTGAACGAAGTAGCGGCGGAAGTCGTCCGGCAGTTCGTCGCGGATGGCGTCGATGCGCTCGCGCGCCTCCGAGGCGGTGATCGCGATGTCGCGGTCCCAGTCCGAGAACTCCATGAAGATGTCGGCGCCTTCCGAGTTCGCCCGCGCCCGCATGCGCTTGATGCCGGTCATGGTGGCCAGCGCCTCCTCGGCCGGCCGCAGCACGTTGCGCTCCACCTCCTCGGGCGTCGAGCCGGTATACGGCAGCTGCACGTACAGGAATGGCGCGGACACGTCCGGCAGCGCCTCCAGCGGCAGCCGGAACGAGGCGATCAGGCCGATCGCGAACAGCGACACGAACAGCATCACCGTGGTGACCGGCCGCCGCAGGCTGAGTTCGGCGACGCTCATGCGGGCTCGGCCCCCGGATCCTCGATGGCGCCGCGCGCGCGCTCGCCACGGGCGCGGTACCAGGCGTCGCCGCGGCGGTCCATCAGGTCGTAGACCACCGGGATCACCAGCAGCGTGAGCACGGTGGAGACGATGACGCCGCCGATCACCGTGATCGCCATCGGCGAACGCACCTCCGCGCCCTCGCCGAAGGCCAGCGCCAGCGGCATGAAGCCGAACACCGTGCACAGCGAGGTCATCGCGATCGGGCGCAGGCGCGAGCGAGCGCCCTCCACCATCGCCTCGCGCTTGGGCACGCCGGCCTCGCGCAGCTGGTTGACCTTGTCGATCAGGATGATCGCGTTCTTCACCACCAGGCCCACCAGCAGGATCAGGCCGATGAAGACCACCACCGAGATCGTGTTGCCGGTGACCAGCAGCGCCAGCACCGCGCCGACCAGCGCCAGCGGGATGGTGAACAGGATCACAAACGGATGCAGCAGCGATTCGAACTGCGAGGCCATCACCAGGTAGACCAGGAACACCGCCAGCGCGAAGGCGAACACCAGCGAGGCCAGCGATTCCGACAACTCCTCGCCCTGGCCGCCGATGTGCATCGAGACGCCGGCGCCCAGCGGGTTGGCGGCGACCATGGCGCGCACCTCCGCGACGGCGGCGCCGAGGTCGATCCCGCGCAGGTTCGACGACACCACCGCCACCCGCACCTGGTCGGCGCGGTGGATCTCGGCCGGGCCGGTGGTGGCGACCACCTCGGCCACCGCCGACAGCCGCACCGGGCGCGCGGCCTCTGGATTCACGATCAGGTTGCGGATCGCCTCCAGGGAATCGCGCTCGCCCTCGCGGGCGCGCACCAGCACGTCGATCTTGCGGTCGCGGAAGTTGTAGCGGGTGGCGACCTCGCCGCGCACCGAGCGCACCACGGCGTCGGCGATCTGCCGCGTGGTCAGCCCGAGCGCGCCGGCGCGGGCCTGGTCGAACACGATCTGGATCTCGGGCGCGCCCTGCTCCACCGTGGACTTGACGTCGGCGTAGTGCGGATTGGCGCGCAGCAATGCGGCCATCTTCTGGCCGGCGGCGGCGAGGCCCTCCAGTTCCTGCCCGCGCAGCTCGATCTCCAGCGGCGTGGAGAAGCTGAAGAGCGCGGGACGGCTGAAGTCGACCTGCACGCCCGGGTAGGCGCGCATGGTCTCGCGCAGCGCGTCGGTCAGCCGCGCCTCGACCGCGCGGCTGCCGCCCTCGGCCATCACCACGGTCAGCTTGGCGACGTTCTCGCCGCTCTCGGTCGGGTTGGCGTCCAGCCGGGTGCCGCTGCCGCTGTAGCCGAACAGCGCCGCGACGTCCGCGTCGCCGTCGTGGGCGGCCTGCACCTCGCGCAGCACGCGGTCAGTCTCGCGCAGCGGCGTGCCCGGCGGCAGCTTGACCGTCATCTCGAAGCGGTCCTGGGCCAGCTGCGGGATCAGGTCGGTGCCCAGCAGCGGCACCACCGCCAGGCTGGCCGCGAACGCCGCCGCCGAGATCCCCAGCACCGCCCACGGCCGCGCCATCGCGCCCGGCAGCAGGCGCAGGTAGGCGCGCTCGGCGGCGCCGTAGGGCGCCATCGCCAGGTCGCTGGCCTTGCGCATCACCGGCGACAGCACCGCCGCGGCGCCGCGCCACAGGCGCACGAAGGCCCAGGCCACCGCGAAGCAGGCGCCGCGCAGCAGCGCGCCGATGCCGCGGCCGGTCGCCGCCATCGGCCGCTGCCAGCGCGCCTCCGGCCGCCACTGCGGGTGCGGCGGCTCGTCGGGGAACTGCATCGACGAGCGCGCCTTGAGCGCGCTCAGCATCGGGATCAGGGTCATCGACACCGCCAGCGAGATGCCGACCGCGAGCGCGACCGTGATCGCCTGGTCGCGGAACAGCTGCCCGGCGATGCCTTCGACGAACACCAGCGGCAGGAACACCGCGATCAGGGTCAGGGTCGAGGCGACCACCGCCATGCCGACCTCGCGGGTGCCCTCGATCGCCGCGTCGAGCACGCCCAGCCCGCGCTCGCGCGCCTTGGCGATGCTCTCCAGCACCACGATCGAGTCGTCCACCACCAGGCCGGTGGCCAGCGCCAGGCCGCTGAGCGACATCACGTTGAGGCTCAGCCCCAGCTGGTCCATGAAGAAGAACGTGGTGATGATCGACACCGGCAGCGACAGGCCGACCACGAACGTGCTCCAGCCGCTGCGCAGGAACAGGAAGATGATCAGGATGGCGAGGGTGCCGCCCAGCACCGCGTCGAACTTGACGTCGTCGATCGCCGCGCGGATGAACTTGGCCTGGTCGTCGACCACGGTCAGCTCGATGCCCGGCGGCACCTCCTTGCGCAGCTGCTCCAGCCGCGCGTGCACGGCGTCGGCGGTGGCGACGGTGTTGGCGTCGCCTTCCTTGTAGATCGCCAGCTCCACCGATTCGCGGCCGCCGAGGCGGATGATCGATTCGCGCTCGCGGTAGCCCTGGCGGACCTCGGCCACGTCGCCCAGGCGCACCGGGCGGCCGTCGGCGACCGTGCGGCTGGTGGAGGTGCCGGCGCTCTGCGCCTGCATCGCCGCGGCCATCACCGCGGCGTCGCCCGAGGCCGCGGCGATGCGCGCCACCTCCTCCGCGCCGCCGCCGGACGCCGCCGCGCCGGCCTGGGTCGCCACCAGCATCCCGCGGATCTCCTCCACGCTGGCGAACTGGTTGACGGTGCGCACCAGGTAGCGCTGGGTGCCCTCCTCCAGCCGGCCGCCGGAGAGGTTGACGTTCTCCTGCTTGAGCCGCTGGATCACGTTGTCGATCGGCAGCCCGATGCGCGCCAGCTGCTGGGTGTCCAGGTCGACCTGGATCTCGTCCTCGAGCCCGCCGCCCACGCGCACCGCGGCCACGCCCGGTACCGGCTCCAGCTTCTTCTTGAGGTCGTCGTCGGCGTAGCGGCGCAGCTCGGTGAGCTGGCGGATGGGGTCGCCGTCGCCGGTGGCCGACAGCGCGACGCGCAGGATCGGCTCGGTGGACGGGTTGAAGCGCAGCAGCACCGGCGGCTCGACCTCGAGCGGCAGCTGCAGCGTCTCCAGCTTGTCGCGCACCTCCAGGCTCGCCTGGTCCATGTCGGTGCCCCAGGCGAACTCCAGCACCACGTCGCTCTGCCCCGTGCGCGAGACCGACTTCAGCTTGCGCAGCCCCTTGACCACGCCCAGCGCTTCCTCGACCGGCTCGCTGACCAGCGTCTCGATCTCCACCGGCGCCGCGCCGGTGTACTCGGTGCGCACCGTGAGCGTGGGATAGCTGAGGTCCGGCAGCAGGTTGACCTTGAGGTTGCCGAGCGCCAGCAGGCCGAACAGCAGCAGGCTCACCGTCACCATCGCCACGGTCACCCGCCGCCGGGTGGAGAACTCGATCACCCCGCCCCGCGCGCGCGGGCCCTGGCCGGCGCCCGCGGGAGCGCCGTCGCGTCCGTCGGGCGCGCTCATCGCGGCGCGCCGCTGCTGCCGTCGGCGGCGGGCGCCACCGCCGCGGCCGGCGCGCCGATCACCTGCACCGCGCCGCCGTCGCGCAGCGCCATCTTGCCGGCGGTCACCACCGCATCGCCGGGCGCCAGGCCTTCGCGCACTTCCACCAGGTTGCCGTCCACGTAGCCGAGCTGGACCGGCGTGCGCACGGCCTTGCCCTCGCGCACCACGTACACCGCCGGCGCGCCCTCGTCGTCGAGCAACGCCAGGCGCGGGATCGTCAGCGCGTCGGCGCGCTGGTCGTAGTCGATGCGGATGCGGCCGAACATGCCCGGTTGCAGGGACTCGCCGGCGAAGGCGCAGATCACCCGGAAGGTGCCGCTGCCGGCATCCACCACCGGCGCCACGCGGTCGACCACGCCGGTGAACTCGCGGCCCGGCAGCGCGTCCACCTGCAGCCGCACGGGCTGGCCCTGGCGCAGCGTGGCCAGCTCGCGCTCGGGCACGTTGAGCGTGGCCTCCAGGCGCGAGTTGTCGATGATGCGCAGGATGGGCGTGTTGATCTGGACGAAGTTGCCGGTCTTGATCGAGCGCGAGGCGATCACGCCGGAGATCGGCGCGATCACGTTGGTGTAGGACAGCTCGAGCTGGGCCAGGCGGTAGGCCGCGCGGGCGTTCTCCAGGTCGTAGCGGAGCTGGTCGTGGTCGCCGGCGCTGATCAGCTGCTCCGCGGCCAGCCGGTTGGAGCGGTTGAAGTTGTTCTCCAGCTTGCGCATCTGCGCCTCGATCTGGGCGAGGTTGAGCCGCGCGCGGTCGGGGTCCAGGCGCACCAGGGTCTGCCCGGCGCGCACCGCGTCGCCCTCCTCCACCAGCACCTGCAGCGCCACCCCGGAGGTCTTGGCGACCACCTGCGATTCGGCCTGCGCCTCCAGCGGCGCGGTGCCCGTGTAGCTGGCGGCGACGGCGCGGCGCGAGGCCTCGGCCGTCTCCACCGGCACCGCCGCGGCCGCGGCGTCCGGCGCCTTGTCGTCGCCGCCGGCGGCGCCCTCGCCGCACCCGGTCGACATCGCCAGCGCGATGGCCACGCCCATTGCCGGCAGCGCGCGCCGCCCCCAGCCCTTGCTTCGATACGACGGCATGCCCCAGCGTCCCCGGTTCGTGTTGTTGGTGTTGTAGTTAGGTATATCACCAGGCCGCGACGTCGCCATCCGCCGAAGGTCATGGTGACCGGTGGCGGCGGAGCATGCGCACTGCCGGGACACTCTCCGCGCACGTGCGTCCGGCGGCCCGCGCGGTCCCGCCGCGGCGACGTCGGCGGCGCGCGCGATGCCCGCTCGCCGGCACGTCCGGCCGCCGCCGCCGGCGCCTTGGGAAGCGCGTTGGACGCAGGCTATACTGCCGCGATTGCGCGTCGTCGCACCCTCCGACGCCGCCGATGCTCAACCAGTCATCGCCAAGCGACATCAGCCAACAGGACTGCGGAACAACATGATGCGACCGCTGCAACTCGCCGCCTGTCTCGCCCTCGCCGCGGCCTCGTCCGCCGCGACCGCGCAGCAACCCGCTTCCACGCCCGACGCGGGCGGCGCCGATCCCGAGAACGGCCGCATGCTCACCTACACCTGCCAGGGCTGCCACGGCATCGCCAACTACAAGAACGCCTATCCGAACTACCGGGTGCCCAAGATCGGCGGCCAGCCGGTGCCCTACCTGGTCAACGCGCTGACCGAGTACCGCAACGGCACCCGCCAGCACCCGACCATGGAAGCGCAGGCGCGCAGCTTCTCCGACCAGGACATCGCCGACATCGCGGCGTTCCTGTCCAGCCTGCAGAAGTGAGCCGCGCCATGATCAACGCCCGTCATCTCGTCCTGTCCAGCCTCGTCCTCTCCTGCGCGCTGATGGCCGCCTGCTCCGGCGGCGCCGAAGGCCAGCACGCCGCGGAGAACCGCTCCTCCTCCGCCGGCCTGCCCAAGGGCCGCGCCATGGAGGGCGAGCAGCGCGCCAACGTGAAGGGCCAGGCCACCGGCCAGTCCTGCATCGACTGCCACGGCCCGGACGGCAACGACCCGCTCGATCCGACCTATCCCAAGCTCGGCGGCCAGTACGCCGACTACCTGGCCCACGCGCTGCAGCAGTACCGCGCCGGCAAGCGCGAGAACGCGCTGATGGCCAACCAGGCGGTCGACCTGACCGACCAGGAGATCGCCGACCTCGCCGCCTACTTCGGCTCGCGGCCGCCGCTGATCGTCGATCTGCAGGGCGCGCACGCGCGCTGACCGGCCGGCGCCGGCGCGCGACGCCCGCAGGACACGCCCGAAGCGGAGCCGCAAGGCTCCGTTTCGCGTTGGGGGCCGCAGGCGCGACGCCGGCGGTGGCCCGGGCCGCCGCGCGCAACGGCCGCATCGCGTCCGGCTCAGTCGCCGTCGCCCTCCTGCAGCTCCGGCTTCCAGGGCACGTCCGGCGGCGGCCGGGCTTCGGCCTCCACGTCCTGCATGTTCGGATCGGTGATATTGCAGCCGCCGCCGAACGCCAGCAGCGCCACGTCGCAACGGATCGACTTGCTGCTGCCGGGGATCGGGATCAGCACCGTGCGGATGCTGCGGCGCACCCACTCCTCCAGCAGGTTCTCGTGCGGCACCCAGAACTCGTCGAGGCTGGTCGGTTCGTAGTCGGACGACGGGCGCTTGAGCCAGGTGCCCATGCGGTCGATCTTCTCGTAGTCCTCGGTGATCGTGCCCGGCGGCAGGCCGCCGCCGACGCGCACGCCCGCGCCCGGCGGCAGCTGCGGGCGGCCGTCGCGGTTGAACAGGCCCGAGGTGCCGGCCTGGCCGCCCGGCCGGTTCTGCGCCGCCTCGCCCCAGTCGTCCGAGGCGCGCGGCGTCGGCGCGGCGCCCGGCGGCGACGCCGGCGCGGGGCCGGCGCCCGCGGTCACGGCATCCGGGTTGGCGCCTTCGGCCGCCGCCGGCGCGGAAGCGCCGGGCGCGGCGGCCGAGGGTGCCGGTGCCGCAGCATCCGCGGTGGCCGCGGGTGCCGCCCCCGAGCCGCGCTCGGGCTCGCGCACCGGGATCTCGCGCACGCGCGCCTGCGGGGCGTCGCGCTGCACCACCGGGGCCTGCGGCGCGGGCACGGTCACGTCGGGCAGGGTCACCTCGCGCGGCGGCGCGGCGATCTCGCGCTCGGCCAGCTCCACCATGGGCTGCGGAATGTCGGGCGCGGCCGGCGACGGCTGCAGCCGCGGCGACTCCGGGCGCACCAGCGGCGGCGGCTGCTCGACGATCTCCCGCACCCGCGGCTGGACCTCGCGCGCTTCGGGCGCCGGTGCGGCCAGCGGGATCTCGGGGGGCGGCGGCACCAGGAACGCGCTGTCCGGCGTGGGGGTCTCGGTGACCACCAGCGGCTGCTCCGGCCGGGCGGGCGGCACCGGCTCGGGCTCGGGCGCGGGCTGCGGCTCGGGCGGACGCGACACCGTCGCCGGTGCCGGCGCGGGGGGCGCGGCCGGGGGTGGTGCGGAGGGCGCCGGCTCGGCCGACGGCTCCGCGGCCGCATCGCCGGACGGCGCGCCGCCGCCGGCGTCCTCGGGGGTGCCCTCGCCGATCCAGGTGACCTCGACCGCGGCGTCGGGACCGGCCTGCGCCGGCGCGCGGTACGGCGGCACGACCATCAGCCAGGCCAGCGCCAGCAGGAACAGCAGGTGCAGCGCACCGGAACCGGCCGAGGACACCGCGCGCAGGCCGCGCTCGTCGCGACGGTCGGGCTCCCACTGCTGCC
The DNA here is from genome assembly GCF_021191635.1 of Alterluteimonas quercicellularis. Lineage (GTDB taxonomy): Bacteria > Pseudomonadota > Gammaproteobacteria > Xanthomonadales > Xanthomonadaceae > Luteimonas > Luteimonas quercicellularis. Next base: position 160,041 of record NZ_JAIWPR010000002.1, on the reverse strand, counting down.
GCCACAGCGACGCGAACGCGCGCCAGCGGTTGGCGGGCACCTCGCCGGGCGGCAGCGGCGCCGGCTCGCGCCCGGCCAGCCGCGCGACGATCTCGGCCGCCGGCGCGCCGACCACCCGCCCCGGCCGCGCCTGCAGCGCGTCCAGCCACGCCTGCCAGCCGGGCGGGAAGGTCCCGACGGGCGCCTGCGGGCGGATCGAGCGGCGGTGGCGCCTGTCGAGCGCGGCGATCAGTTCGGCGGAGGTGAACACTCGCGCCGTAGCCCGCTCAGGCCGCGTCGCGGGGAACGTACGGCGCCACGCCGGTCTCGTGGTCGGTGACGTCGCGCACCGCGGTCACGCCCGGCACCTTCTCCAGCAGCGTCTTCTCGATGCCCTGCTTGAGGGTCACGTCGGCCATGCCGCAGCCGTGGCAGCCGCCGCCGAAGCGCAGCACGACCACGCCCTCGCCGCTCACCTCCACCACCGAGACGTGGCCGCCGTGGCGGGCGAGCTGCGGATTGACCTCGTGCTCCACCAGCCAGCGCACCCGCTCCACCAGCGAAGCCGACTCCGCCGGCGCCTCGCCCTTGATCCGCGGCGCACGGATCTGCAACTGGCCGCCGGTGGCCTGGCTGGCGTAGTCGATCTCGGCGCCGTCGAGCCAGTTCACGCTGTCGGCCTCCAGCCACAGGGTGAAGCCCTCGCAGTCCACCGCCCACTCGTCGCCGCGCAGGTCGCCCGGCTCGGCGAACTCCAGGCGCACGTCGGCGCGGACGGTCCCGGGGTGCACGGCCGACAGGCGCACGCCGAGGCCGGGCAGCGCCTCGCGCTCGATCAGCTTGCGGAAATGCGCCTGCGCGCTCTCTGAGATCTGGATCATCGGCGTATTCTAGCCCGCCCGGATCACGCCATCGGGCCGCGGCGGGCCCGGCCGGGCCCGCCGTTGTCCCCCCGTTCGGAGTCGAATGCCGCCATGTCCGATCTCGTCCCGCTCGCCCAGGCCCGCTGCGTCCCGCGCCGCGGCAGCGAACACCGGCTCGCCGAAGCCCGCGTCCGCGAACTGCTGCCCGACGTCCCCGCCTGGGAACTGGCCGAGGACGGCCACGCGCTGGTGCGCACGTTCCGCTTCCCCGACTACTACCGCACGATGGCGTTCGTGAATGCGCTGGCGTTCATGGCCCATCGCGAGGACCACCACCCGGACCTGGGCGTGCACTACGACCGCTGCGTGGTCCGCTACTCGACCCACGACGTCGGCGGGCTGTCGGAGAACGACTTCATCTGCGCCGCCCGCGCCGATGCGCTGGTGGCCTGAACGCGCCATCCGGCGGCGCGCCGCATCGCTCGCGCTCGGTGGGCTGGCCGCCTGCGCCGGCACCGCCGCGGCGGAAGACGCGGGCTTCATGGCCGCGCTGCAGGCGCGCGAGCGTGGCGACATGGCCGGTTGCGGCCAGCTCGTGCTGGAAGCGGAACGGCGCGGCACGCCGCTGCCGCCGAACGGCGAACTGATGGGCGCGGACTGCCTCGCCGCCGCGGGTCGCTTCGACGAGGCGCTGGCGCTGATCGATCGCCACCTCGCGTCCGGCCGCATCGACGTCGACCAGCTTCGCGAGCGCGAGAGCGCGGGGCTCGCGGCCCTGCGCGCGCATGCAGGCTGGCCTGCGCTGGCCGCGCGCGCGCAGGACGCGGCGCAGGCGCTGGCGGCGCGGCTCGACGGGCCGCTGCGCGCAGCGCTGCTGGAACGCGCGCAGCGCGACCAGGCCGCCCGCGACGCGGTCGTGCAGGCGCAGGACGGCCCCGGCCGCAGCGCGGCGCTGAATGCGATGGCGGCGGTCGACCGCGACAACACCGCCTGGCTGCGGAGGCGCCTGGCCGGCGTTGGCTGGCCAGGCGCCGCGCGCGTGGGCCAGGACGGCACCCGGGCCGCCTGGCTGCTCGTGCAGCACGCCGACGCCGATCCGGCCTTCCAGCGCGAAGCGCTCGCGGCGATGGAACGCGCCGCGCCGGCCGACCGCCCCGATCCCGCCCACCTGGCGATGCTGACCGACCGCGTCCTGCTGGCCGAGGGCCGTCCGCAGCGCTACGGCAGCCAGTTCGAGACCGGCGAGGACGGCGCGATGCGGCTGCGTCCCGTCGAGGACGAGGCCGGGCTCGACGCGCGGCGCCGCGAGGTCGGCCTGCCGCCGATGGCCGACTACCGCCGGATGCTGTCGGAAACGTACGGCGTGCCCGTGGAGTAGCCGTCGCGTCGCGACGACCGTATTCACCGTCGCGCCACCGGCGGGCGCGCAGGCTGCCGGCACGCCCATCGAACGGAGCCGCCATGTCTCCCTCCGATCCCCTGTCCGTTCCCGTGCTGGCGCGCGCGGCCCGCGTCCACGGCGCAGCCCTCGCGCTGCTCGCCGTGCTGGTCGCGGGCTGCGAGCGCACGCCCGCCCCGGATGCGGCGGCGCCCGCGCCTGCTCCCTCCACCGATGCCGCCGCCCCCCCGGCCGCCACACCCGCGCCCCCGCCGCCCGCCGCCGACGACGCGGCGCTGCTGGCGGGCGCCGAGATCCGGGTGCCCGGCGACGGCCAGCCCGACGTGCCGCTGACGCTGCGCGAGGGCCGCGGCGACTACGTGTCCGGCGACGAACGCGGACAGGCCGTGCTGGACGGCGTACTCGGCGGCGTCGCGACCGCGGACGGGCGCGACCTGTTCGCGAACCTCTCGGTGATCCGCGGCGGCAGCGGCAACTGGCGCTACGTGGCGCTGTTCCACATCGGGCCGGACGGGCGCGCGCGGCACGCGGACTCGCGCTTCGTCGGCGACCGGGTGCGGCTGCAACGCGTGGAGACCGCCGGCGCCGTCGACGGCACGCACTACGACGCGATCCTGCATTACCTGGATCGGGGCCCGGACGAGGCGATGGCGGCCGCGCCCACGGTGCCGGCGACGCTGCCGCTGCGCATCGAGGACCACCGCTTCGTCGGCGACGTGACCGCATCGCCGTAGGAGCGCGCTCGCGCGCGACGGCTTTGCTTCAGGCCACGGGAAAAGCAGCGCCGGTCATCTTTTGCAGTCGCTCCCGCGTGGGGGACGCGTTCTTTCTGCCGCGGGTCCGGTGGCACCTTGCCCGGTCGCGCGCGAGCGCGCTCCCACGGTCAGGGCGCGCAGCGGATCCTGCGCAGCCGCTGCTCGCCGGGGCCCGCGATCTCGAGCGTGTCGGCGCCGACCAGGCGCAGCACCTGCAGCGCGCTCCAGCGCTCGCCCTCGCCTTCGTAGTCGAACAGGACCCGCAGCGTGCCTTCCTCGTCGGCCGACACGGTGCGCGGCACGCCCAGGCTCTCGTGGAAGCGGATCGCGCGCGGCTCCAGCACCACGCCCTCGATGCTGGACGCAGGTTGGCGGCAGGCGGCCTCGTCGGGTGCCCAGCGGCCGAGGTAGGCCGCGGGCAGCGTCTCGCCCACGGTCGCGGCGGGCGGCATGTCGACCGCGGGCTCGCCGGGCGGCGGCATCGAGGCCGGCCGCGCGCAGCCCAGGTACGGGCCGCGTCCGTCGACGATCAGCTCGCCGGCCATCGGGAACCGTGCGCCCGACATGTCGTCGTCGCAGGCGACCGCGCGCACGCGCGCCTCGACGCTGCCGGCCGCGTCGCGCGCGCTCACCTCGCGGGTGCCGTCCACGATCTCCGAGCGCGTCACCGCCAGCCGCCGCTCGCCCACGTCGACGCCGGTCAGCACCAGCGCGTCGCCCTCCACGCGGGCCTGGAAGAACGGCTCGTTGGTGGAGACGACGATCTCGGCCGGCGGGCCCGCCTCGCCGGCATCGGGCGGCACGGCCTCGCCCGCGGGCGGCGCAGGCGGGACCGGCCGGACGTCGTCGTCGGGTGCGCGCGGGGCCTCGCCGCAGGCGGCGAGCAGCAGCGCCAGCGGCGCGGCCATGAGGTGTATTCGCATCGCGATCGCTCCAGCGGCGGACTCGGCGCGATGCTCGCCAGTGCGGCGTGAATCGCCGGCGAACGCGCGGCCCCGCAATGCGCCTCGACGATGGTCCCACAGCCACGGCCGGCGCGCGCCGCTATGGTTTCGGGCTTTTGCCTGCCCCGGAGACCGCAATGTTCCAACGCGCCACCCGCCTGTCCGTCCGCCTCGTCGAGCGCTACCTGCCCGACGCCTACGTCTTCGTGCTGATCTTCACCGCCCTGGCCGCCGTGGCCGCGCTCGCGGTCGAGCGCACCCCGCCGCTGGAACTGGTGCGCCACTGGGGCAACGGCTTCTGGGAACTGCTCGGCTTCTCGATGCAGATGCTGCTGGTGCTGGTGACCGGCTTCATCCTCGCGCGCACGCCGCCGGTCGCGCGCATGCTCACCGCGCTGGCCTCGCGCTGCCGCACGCCGCGCAACGCGATCGTGGTGGTCACCCTGGTGGCGATGCTCGCCAACTGGATCAACTGGGGCTTCGGCCTGGTGATCGGCGCGCTGTTCGCGCGCGAGGTGGCGCGCCACGTGCGCGTGGACTACCGGCTGCTGGTGGCCAGCGCGTACTCCGGCTTCCTGGTCTGGCACGGCGGGCTGTCGGGCTCGATCCCGCTGACGATCGCGACCGAGGGCCATTTCCTGCAGGACGCGATGGGCCTGATCCCCACCAGCGAGACGATCTTCGCGCCGTTCAACCTGCTGATCCTCGCCCTGCTGGCGATCGCGGTGCCGCTCATCAACCGCGCGATGACCCCGCCCGACCGCGACGCGGTGATCTTCTCGCCGCCGGACGATCCCGCGCCGCCGACGCTGGAACACGGGGCGACGCCGGCGGTCCGGCTGGAGCACGGCTGGATCCTGTCGGTGGCGATCGGCGCGGCCGGCCTGGTCTATCTGGTCGACCACTTCGCCGCCGGCGGCGGGCTCAACCTCAACATCGTCAACTATGGCTTCCTGATGCTGGGCATCGTGCTGCACCGGACGCCGGCGCGCCTGCTGGCCGCGCTGCAGGAAGCGATCAAGGGCGGCGCCGGGATCGTGGTGCAGTTCCCGTTCTACGCCGGGATCATGGCGATCCTCGTCGGATCGGGACTGGCGACCACGATGTCGGAGTGGTTCGTCTCGTTCGCCAGCGCCTCGACGCTGCCGCTGTGGACCTTCCTCTCGGCCGGCCTCATCAACATGTTCGTGCCCTCCGGCGGCGGGCAGTGGGCGGTGCAGGCGCCGGTGATGATCCCGGCGGCGCAGGCGCTCGACGCCGATCTCGCGCGGGTGGCGATGGCGGTCGCCTGGGGCGATGCCTGGACCAGCATGCTGCAGCCCTTCTTCGCGCTGCCGCTGCTGGCCATCGCCGGCCTCCAGATCAAGGACATCATGGGCTACTGCCTGATGCTGCTGATCGCCGCCGGCCTGATCATCGGCGCGGTGCTGCTGTTCTTCTGACCGCGCCGCGCGGGCCCCGCCGCCGGCCTGCGTAGAATCGCAGGCGCCCCCGCGTCCCCATCCCAGGAGTTCCCGTGTCCCCACGCGCCCGCCCCGCCCCGCTGGGCCTCGCCCTCGCCGCCGCCCTGTTCGCCGTGGCGTGCTCGCCGCCGGCGCCGACGGGCCAGTCCTCCGCGCCGCCGGCGGCCGACGCCCCGGCGCAGGCGCCGGTGTCGGCGTTCTTCCAAGCCTTCACCGACGAGTGGATGCGGCGCCAGCCCTCCGCCGCCACCGCCAGCCGCTACTTCGACGGCGAGCTGCAGGCGGAGATGGACCGCCAGCTCACCCCGCTCACCCAGGCCTTCCGCGAGGAGACCGTGTCCCTCGCCGAGCGCGGGCTGGCCGAACTGGCCGGCTTCGACCGCGCCGCCATGAGCGCCACCGACCGCGTCTCCGCGGAGCTGATGGAATGGCAGCTGCGCACGCTGGTCGAGGGCGACCGCTACGACGACTACGGCTTTCCGCTGAACCAGTTCGGCGGCGCCAACGTCGCCCTGCCGAACCTGCTGACCGTGGTGCATCCGCTCAACAGCGCGCAGGACGCCGAGCACTACCTGGCCCGCCTCGGCCTGTTCGAGGCGCGCATGGGCGAGGCCGTGGAGCGCGCGCGCGAGCTGGCCGGCCGCGGCATGCTGCCGCCGCGCTTCATCCTGGACGCCACCATCGCGCAGATGCGCCAGTTCGTCTCCGCGCCGCCGGAGCGCAACCCGCTGGTGACGACCTTCGCCGAGCGCCTGGAGGGCATCGAGGGGCTGGACGCGGCCGGGCGCGAATCGCGGGTGGCCAGCGCCGAGCGCCTGGTGCGCGACGGCGTGTACCCGGCCTGGCAGCGCGCCATCGCGGAACTGGAGTCGCAACTGCCCGGGGCCACGGACGATGCCGGCCTGTGGCGCTTCGAGGACGGCGCCGAGGCCTACGCCTTCCAGCTGCGCCGCTACACCTCCACCGCGCTGAGCGCGAAGGAGATCCACGAGATCGGGCTGCGCGAGGTCGAACGCATCGAGACCGAGATGGACGCCATCCTGCGCTCGCTGGGCCGCAGCGAGGGCAGCGTCGAGGCGCGGCTGGTGCGGCTGCGGGCCGACCTCGCCTACGCCGACGACGGCGCCGGCCGCAAGGCGATCATGGACGACATCGAGACCATGATGCGCGACGCCGAGAAGCGCAGCGAGGCGCTGTTCGACATCCGCCCGGAGACGCCGGTCGTCGCCCAGCCCTACCCGGAGTACCGCTGGGCCAGCGCCGCGGCGAGCTACACGGCGCCGCCGCTGGACGGCTCGCGGCCGGGCGTGTACCAGATGCCGCTGCGCAAGGACCGGCTGACCCGCTTCGGCCTGCGCACGCTGGTCTACCACGAGACCGTGCCGGGCCACCATTTCCAGATCGCGCTGTCGGTCGAGAACCCGGCGCTGCCGAAGTTCCGCCAGACCCGCGCCTTCGGCGGCATCTCCGCCTTCAGCGAGGGCTGGGCGCTGTACGCCGAGCGGCTGGCCGCGGAGGAAGGCTGGTACGAAGGCGACCGCGAGGGCCTGCTGGGCCAGCTCGACGCCGAGCTGTTCCGCGCGCGCCGCCTGGTCGCCGACACCGGCCTGCACGCGATGCGCTGGACCCGGCAGCAGGCGATCGACTACGGCATCCCGCCCTCGGAGGTGGACCGCTACGTGGTCATGCCGGGCCAGGCGACCTCGTACAAGATCGGCCAGCTGGAGATCATCCGCCTGCGCGACAAGGCTCGCGACGCGCTGGGCGAGGCCTACGATCCGCGCGAATTCCACAACCGCGTGCTGCTGACCGGCGTGGTGCCGCTGGACCTGCTGGAGCGCGAGGTGGACGCCTACGTCCGCGAGACCGGCGCGGCGAAGCGGGCCCTGTAGGAGCGCGCTCGCGCGCGATCGAGCTTTCCCCCGAAGCCCGGCCGCGCGCGAGCGCGCTCCTACAATGCCCTGCGCGGCCGCGTCACCAGATGCGGACGCGGTCCTCCGGCGCGATCCACAGCGGATCGCCCTCGGTCACCTCGAAGGCGTCGTACCAGGCGTCGATGTTGCGCAGCGGCGCGAAGGCGCGGATCTGCCCCGGCGAGTGGGTGCCGTTGACCAGCTGCTGGCGCAGCGCATCGTCGCGCCACAGCGTGCGCCACACCTGCGCCCAGCCCATGAACAGGCGCTGCTCGCCGCTGAAGCCGTCGATCTCCGGCGCTTCCGCGCCGCCCAGGGAACGGCGGTACGCCTCCAGCGCGATCGTCAGCCCGCCCAGGTCGCCGATGTTCTCGCCCATCGCCACGCGCGCGTTGATGTGCATGCCCGGCAGCTGCGGGAAGGTATAGGCTTCGTACTGCGCGCCGAGCTTCGCCGCCTGGGCCTCGAACTTGGCCGCGTCCTCGGCCGTCCACCAGTCGCGCAGCACGCCCTGGCCGTCTGACTTGCGGCCCTGGTCGTCGAAGCCGTGGACGATCTCGTGGCCGATCACGCCGCCGATGGCGCCGTAGTTCACCGCCGGGTCCGCGTCCGGGTCGAAGAACGGCGGCTGCAGGATCGCGGCCGGGAACACGATCTCGTTCTTCACCGACGAGTAGTAGGCGTTGACGGTCTGCGGGGTCATGCCCCACTCGCCCTTGTCCACCGGCCGGCCGATGCGCTGGCGCCGGTAGTCCCACTCGAAGCGCAGCGAGCGCTCGGCGTTGCCGAACAGGTCGCCGTTGGCGATCTCCAGCCCGGAATAGTCGCGCCAGGTGTCGGGATGGCCGATCTTGAGGCCGAAGTTCTCCAGCTTCGCCATCGCCTCCGCGCGGGTCTCCGGCCCCATCCACTCCAGCGCCTCGAGGCGCACGCGCATGGCCGCCTTCACGTTGGCGACCAGCTCGTCCATCTTCGCCTTGGCGTCGGCCGGGTAGTACAGCGCCACGTAGTCGCGCCCGATCGCTTCGCCCATCGCTTCCTCGGCGAAGCCGACGCCGCGCTTCCAGCGCTCGCGCTGCTCGGGCTGGCCCGACAGGAACTTCGAGCGGAACTCGAAATGCGCCTCGACGAAGTCGCTCGACAGCAGCGGCGCGGCGCTGTCGGCGGCATGGAAGGCCTGCCAGGCCTGCAGCGTGGCGACGTCGGTCTGCGCGAAGATCTCGGCCAGCTTCGGGATCGCGGTGTCCTGCCGGATCACCGCGGTCCCGGCCTGATCGACGCCGGCGGCGGCGAAGAACGCCGCCCACGGGAAGCCGGGCGCGCGCGCGGGGAACTCCGCGAGCGCGAGCGGGTTGTAGGTCTTGTCGCGGTCGCGGCTCTGCGCGCGCGTCCAGTGCGCCTCGGCGATGCGGGTCTCCATCGCCAGGATCGCCTCGGCCTGCGCGGCGGCCTGCGGCCAGTTGGCCAGCTCCAGCAGCTGCGCCACGTAGGCCTGGTAGCGCTCGCGCTGCGGCGCGAACTTCGGGTCCAGGTACATCTCGCGGTCGCCCAGGCCCAGCCCCGACTGGCTCAGGTACAGCGCGTAGACGTCGGGCCGGCGCTGGTCGTCGGACACGCTGAGGCCGAACAGGCTGCGGCCGAAGCCGCCGAACTGCTCGCCCATCAGCACCGCCAGCGCCTCGCGGTCCCCGGCGGCGCGGATCTTCGCCAGCTGCGGCGCCAGCGGACGCGCGCCCAGCGCCTCGATCGCGGGCTCGTCCATGAAGGCCGCGTACAGCGCCGCGATCTTCGGCGCATCGCCGCCGGTGGCCGGATCGCCGATCTCGTAGCTTTCCACCAGCCGCCGCACCCGCGCCTCGCTGAGGTCGCGCAGGATCATGAAGGCGCCGTAGCTGGACTTGTCGGCGGGAATCTCGGTGGTGGCCGCCCAGTGGCCGTTGACGTAGCCGAAGAAGTCCTGGCCCGGGCGCTTGCCGGTGTCCATGCCCGCGGTGTCGATGCCCCAGCTGCCGAAGCGCCGGGCCTGGATGGCATCGCCCGCGCCGCCGGGTTCGGCGGGGAACAGCGCCTGCAGCGTGCAGGCCTCGTCGAGGCAATCGCGGTCGTCGTGCGCGGCCAGCGGAGCGGCGGCGCTCAGCGCCAGCGCGGTGGCGAGGGACAGCAGGGACTTCTTCAAAGCGGAGACTCCGGACGCGTCGTTGATCGCACAGGATACCGCCCCCCGCGCCGCGTAGACAGCGCGCCCGCGCTCGCCGGGGGACATGCCGCGCCGGCGGTGATATACCTGCCTCGCCTACCCCGGAAACACGCCCATGGACACCGAGGAAATCCACCGCGGCCGCCTGATCGACCACCTGCAGCTCGTCGTGCGCGACCTGGAGGCCAGCCGCCGCTTCTACACCGCAGTGCTCGACGCGCTGGGCGTGCCCATGGGCGGCACGGGCGACGACTACTTCTGGGCCGACGAACTGTTCGTTTCCAGCACCGGCAGCGAGGCCGCGCTGGGGCGGCCGACCGGGCGCCACCACCTCGCCTTCCAGGCGCGCGACCGCGCCGCGGTGGAGGCCTTCCATCGCGCGGCGATCGCCGCCGGCGGCACCGACAACGGCGCGCCGGGCGAGCGGCCCTACCACCCGGGCTACTACGCCGCCTTCGTCATCGATCCCGACGGCAACAACATCGAGGCCGTGTACCACGGTCCGTCGCAGCGCAGCGCGGAGTCGATCCGGGTGACGTTCTAGGGCGCGCGCTCCTACGCTCGGGACGCGAGCGCGCTGCGCGTCGACGCGGCCCCGGGCGCCGTCCCCGCGTCCGGCGCCGCGGCGTCCGCTTCGCCCGCGATCCCCAGCCAGGCGACGGCGCGCACGCCGTTGCCGCCGTCGGCCTCGTACACGCAGTTGCGGCCCGCGCGCTTGGCGGCGTACATGGCGCGGTCGGCGTGCGAGAGCATCCGCTCCAGCCCGTAGCCCGACAGATGGGTATCGGTGACGCCGATGCTGGCGCTGATCCGGAAGTCGTAGCCGGCCCCCGCGGCGTCGATCCCGGCGAGCCGGGCCAGGGCCTCCTCGGCGACGCGCCGGCCCGCGACGGCATCGCGGCCCGGCATCAGGATCGCGAACTCCTCGCCGCCGAGCCGGGCGATGCGGTCGTGCGGTCCGCACAGCGCCTGGCAGACGGCGGCGACCTGCCGCAGCGCCCAGTCGCCGGCCGCGTGGCCGTGGCGGTCGTTGACCTGCTTGAAGTGGTCCAGGTCGAAGGCGAGCAGCGCGGCGACGCGGTGCTCGCGCCGGCACTGCGCCAGCAGCCGCTCGGCCTCCTGGGTGAAGTGGTGCCGGTTGCCGACGCCGGTGAGCATGTCGGTCTCGGCCATGCGCTTCAGGCGCATCTGCAGGCGCTTGGTCTTGAGCGCCCAGTAGCCGATGCTGGCGAGCAGGCCGGCCAGCAGCACCGTCAGCACCAGCCAGGCCCGCGCACGCTGCCGCGCCACGCGCTGTTCCAGCTCCAGCAGGGCGTTGCGCTGGTTGAGCAGCTCGATCTGCTGCGCCTGCTGCTGCGACTGGTGGCGCACGATCTGGTAGGCCATCTCGCGCGACTTGACGTCGCTGAAGTGCGCGCGGTCGGCCTCGGCGAAGCGGCGGTAGACCGCCAGCGCCGTCGCCGGATCGCCCTCGCGCTCGGCCAGCGAGAACAGCACGCCGTAGGCCTTCACCAGCGCCTCGGAGCTGGCGATCGAGGCGCTGTGCAGCGCGGCCTCGTCCGCATGCGCCTTGGCCGACTGCGGCTGGTCGAGCTGCAGGCGGTACTCGGCCAGCAGCGCGTGGTACTGGCCGATGAGGTAGGGATAGCCGATCGCCTCGACCTCGGGCAGGTGGCGGTCGAGCAGGTCCGCCGCTTCCTGGAGCCGGCCCAGGAAGGCCCATTCGCGCGCGGTGTGCAGCCGGATGAAGCCGGTGAAGATCGGCTCCTTGACCGCGATGCAGCTGCGCAGCGCCTGCCCGGCGTAGCGATCGCCCGAGATCTGCCCGAGGCCGATCCGCGCTTCCATGATCACGCTGCCGGCCGCACAGCGGTTGCGCCCGTCGGGCGCGTCGGCGATCACCCGCTCGGCGTGGCGCTTGCCCAGCTCGAACTCGCCCACCTGGTTGTAGACCACCGCGGCGACCATCAGCCCGCGGTGCAGCAGTTCGCGATTGCGGATCTCGGGATACAGCGGCGCCATCCCCTCGATCGTCTGCAGCGATTCCTCGAAGCGGCGCAGGATGGCGTAGGTATTGGCGAGCATCGAGGCGGCGACGAAGCGCGAGCGGACATCGAGCCCGTCGTCGAGGATCGAGCGCAGGATCCGCACCGCGCCCTCGCTGTCGCCCTGGGTGATCAGGCGATGCGCGCGCAGCGTCCGCGCCCGGGTGCGCTGGGCCTGGTCTCCCGCGGCCGCGAGCGCGTCGATCCTCGGCAGCAGCGCATCGAGCCGTTGCGGGTCGGAAGTGCGGACCGCCTCCGCCTCCGCCAGCAGGGCGTCGAGCGACGCTTCCTGCGCACGCAGCGCGGCCGGCGTCGCGGCGAGCGACGCCAGCAGCGCGAGCAGCAGCATCCTGGCGAGAGGCGCGAACATCCCGTGTTCGGTTCCCGGCGGTGGCGGCCGGATCAGTCGGGCTGCGGCCGGGGCGCGTCGTCGTCCCGGTCGTCGTCGTCCTGGCCGCGGTCGTCGTCGTCCGGTGCGTCCAGCGGCTCGCCGCCGTCCGGTGTCATGATCAGGCACGTGGTCGCGGCCCGCGCCTGCAGCAGGCGGCCGAGCGCCGCGGCGTCGCGCGCGCGCAGCGCCGCGCGCTGGCCGTCGTCGATCTCCAGCGCGTCGACCGCTTCCGCGTACGCGCCGCCCGGGTCCGCCGCGAAGGCGCCCCGCCCCATCGTGTCCAGAAAGCCGATCGCATCCGACATCGCAGTTCCCCCTTTTCCCCGTCAGTTTCCGGCCGGCGCACCGGCCAACAAGTGGTCGTGACACTCCAGTTCCGCGATCCGCGCCAGCATCGCTTCGTCGCGCTGCAGGGGCGCCGCCGGCGGCACGACGAGCGTCGTGTGCTGGGCGGTCCCGGCGTCCGCCAGCCCGGACAGCGGCAGGGCGTCCATGCGGGGTACGGCGATCGGCAGCGTAGCAGCTTCGTAGAGCCACACGGTGTGCTCGGCCGGATAATCTTCGCGCAGCCGTTCGGCCAGCAGCCGGCGGTGCGCCGGCCCGGTCGCGGCGCGGCTGACCGAACGGTCTCCGGCCACCCCCACCTGCCACAGCACCAGGTAGGCGGAGGGGTCGATGCGGCGCCGGTAGAACATGAACTGGCTGGCCTCGTAGTGCTGGCAGCCGACGAGGCCGGGGTCGATTCCGAGGTCGGCGTAGAGGCAGTCCTCGGCGGAGATGCCCGGCTCCATGTGCGCCTCGAAGCCCTCCTCCCTCGCCTGCGCCACCGCGCGGTGCGGGACGGTGGCGAACACCCCCGGGTGGCCGTAGAACGCGCCGCACACCGAGCGCCCCGCGCGCACCTCGGCCAGCATGGCCTCGACCATGTCGCGATAGCTGTCGTGGCGGGACCGGCCCGGCGCGTAGCAGGGCTGCAGGCTGCGCACGTCGGGGTGCATGCGCTGCACCCACAGCTCGACCAGCGGATCGGAGACCGCGGCGAACACCACGTCGGCCTGTTCGATGTGGCTGCGCGCGCGCGGGGCGAGATGCGCCCCGAGCATCATGCCCAGCCCCACGCAGGCGAGTCGTCCGCTTCCGCCCATGCCGTTCCCCTGCTCCCGAAGTGTGACTCTATTCGCGTTCCGGCACCGATGCAAAGCCCGGGCCGGCCGCGTCGGGCGGCCACTCGGCGCGGGCCAGGCGCCAGTGCGCGTAGCCGTCGCGCGTCCCGTCCGGGGCGAACGCCGTCCGCCGCATCAGCCCGGCCGCGGCGGCGTGGCCCTCGCGGTGCCGGGTCCAGACCGAGGCCAGCCGCGGAAACGCCCGCAGCCTGGGCAGCAGGCCGCCGATCGCCTCGCTGGCGTAGCCGCGGTCCTGCCGCTGCGGCGGCAGCACCAGGCCCAGCTCGGCGCTCGTGCGCCGCGCATCGAAGGCCAGCGCCATCAGCCCGAAGGCCTCGTCCGTCGCCGCCTCCCGCAGCACCCAGTAGACGGCCGCGGGCGGATCGCCGGCGAGCGCGGCCAGCACCGCGTCGAAGGCGCGCTCGGCCGCCGCCGGGGCCAGCGCCGCGCCGACATGGCGCATGGCGGCGGCGTCGCCGTAGAGCCGGACGTAGAGCGCGCGGTCGCCGGCGCCGAGCGGGCACAGCCGCAGGCGACGGGTGCGGAACCCGCCGCCCGGCCGCCGGGGCGCTTCCACGCTGCGCAGGACGCGCCGCGCCTACTGCGCCGCGTCCTCGGCCAGCGCGTGCAGCAGGTCGACGTAGGACCGCTCGATCTCCGCCAGGCCGGCCGCGGCCACGCCCTCGGCCGGGCGGATCAGCATGTACTCGTCCGGGCCGTGTGCGCCCGAGCCGTGGCCCAGGCCGCCGAACACGAACGGCAGTTCCAGGGTGCGGGTGAACTGGTAGAACGGCGCGCTGCCGCCCAGCCAGGGCGCGACGCGCGGCTGCGCGCCGTACTTGTTGAAGACGCCCAGCGCCGCCTGCACCAGCGGCGCATCGACCGGCGTGGCCGCGGCCGGGTAGCCCGACAGCGGCCGCAATTCGATGTCCCGGAAACCCTGCGCGTCGAGATGGGCGCGGATCATCCGGTAGGCGGCCTCCGGCTCCAGGCCCGGCGGCAGCCGCGAGTCGATCTTCGCGGTGGCCACGTGCGGCAGGATGGTCTTCATGCCCTCGCCGGTGTAGCCGCTCCAGATCCCGTTGATGTTGAGCGTAGGGTCGTACAGGTTGCGCACGATGGCCTCGCGCCCCTGCAGCCCGTCGATCCAGCGCGAGACGCCGAGGCTGGCCTGCATCGCGGCCTCGTCCGCGGTCGAGGCCAGCGCGTTGACCAGCCGCTGCTCGTCGGGCGTGGGCGCGCGCACCGCGTCGTAGTAGCCGGGCACGAGGATGGTGTTGCCGTCGGCCGTGGTCAGCGAGGCGATCGCCTGCACCAGCCGCAGCGCCGGCGAATCGACCAGCGACTTCAGCGAGCCGTGGATCTCCGAGCGCCCGGGGCCGCCCCACTCGCCGCCGCGCGCCTCCAGTTCGAAGTACACGATGCCCTTCACGCCCAGGTTGAGCGCCACGTCGCCCTTCGGTCCCTGGATGTTCATCGGGAAGAACGCGCCGTCGGCCTCGCGCAGCCGGTCGACCCAGGGGGCGAGCACCGCGCCGAAGTTCGGCGAGCCCAGTTCCTCCTCGCCCTCGGCGACGACGTAGAGGTTCACCGGCAGCGTGCCGCGCGTCGCCAGGATGGCGTCGATGGCGTTGAGGAAGGCGCGCTGCGGGCCCTTCTGGTTGGTCGCCCCGCGCGCCATCAGCACCGTGCCGAGCTCGTGCTCGACCAGTTCGCCGGCGAACGGATCGTCGATGCGCCAGTTCGGCTCCACCGGCTGCACGTCGTACATCATGTAGACCACCAGCGTGCGCGGCGCGCCGGCGTCGTAGTGGCCGAGCACGCCGGGATGGCCCGGGGTCTCGACCAGCCGCACCTCCTGGAACCCGAGCGCGCACAGGTCGTCGGCGACCAGCCGCGCCATCGCGTCGATGCCGTCGTCCTGGGCGCTGACCGAGCGCTGCCGCACCCAGCGCTGCAGGTGGGCGACATGGGCGTCGAGGTCGGCCTCGATGCGCGCGTAGACGTCGCCGTGGTCGCCGGCGTAGGCCGGCACCGCGGAGGCGTCGAACGCGTCCGCGGTGGAGAAGGCGTACTCGGGACGCGGAGACGCCTCGCGCGCCTGCAGTTCCGCGGCGCCCAGGCACGCGACGAGCGCGGCGGCGGCCGCGCGCTTTCGGATCGACATCACCGCACTCCCCCGGATGGCGAAGCGCGATCTTAGCCGCAGCGCTGCGGCCATGTCGCGGCCGGGCGCCCGGAATCCGGACCGCGGCCGCGCCTCGCGGCGGCGGCGGCCGCGCGCAGCGCTCCGCGCCGGCCGCCGACCCGCATCGAAAGGTTCTCGTCAGCGCGCGCCGGCGCCGGCCGGCTGCAGGCGCCAGACCGCGTTGCCGACGTCGTCGGCCACCAGCACCCCGCCGCGCCCGTCCACCGCGACGCCGACGGGACGGCCCTGGGCGTCGCCGCGGTCGTTGACGAAGCCGCCCAGCACCGTCTCGATCGGACCCGACGGCCGCCCGCCGGAGAACGGCACGAACACCACCGAGTAGCCGACCTTCGGCTTGCGGTTCCACGAGCCGTGCAGGCCGATGAAGGCGCCCTCGCGGTAGCGCGCCGGCAGCGCATCGCCGGCATAGAAGGCCAGGCCCAGCGGCGCCACGTGCGAGCCGAGGCCGTAGTCGGGCGCGATGGCCCTGGCGACCAGGTCCGGGGCCCGCGGCTCGACGCGGGTGTCCACGTGCTGGCCGAAGTAGCTGTAGGGCCATCCGTAGAACGCGCCCTCGCGCACCGAGGTCAGGTAGTCGGGCACCAGGTCGTTGCCGATCTCGTCGCGCTCGTTGACCACCGCCCACAGGGCGTCGTCGTGCGGGTGGATCGCCAGCGCGGTGGGGTTGCGCAGGCCGGAGGCGTAGTTGCGCACCGCGCCGGTGGCCGGGTCGACCTCCAGCACCGCGGCGCGGTCGACCTCCTCCTCCATGCCGTGCTCGGCGATGTTGCTGTTGGAGCCGACGCCGACGTAGAGCCGGCTGCCGTCGGCGCTCGCCACCAGCGCCTTGGTCCAGTGGTGGTTGCGGCCGGCCGGCAGGTCGGCCACCTTCTCCGGCGTGGCGTCGATCGAGGTGGCGCCCTCGGCGTAGGGCACGCGCACCAGCGCATCGGCGTTGGCCACGTACAGCGTGTCGCCCACCAGCGCGACGCCGAACGGCGAGGTGAGGCCGTCGAGGAACACGTGCCGCTCCTCGGCCACGCCGTCGCCGTCGGCATCGCGCAGCAGGGTGATGCGGTCCGCGCTCGGCACGCCGGCGCCGGCGCGCTTCTGCACGGCGTTCATCGCCAGCTGCTTCGGGCCGGGCGTGCCCGGGGCCTCGGGCTTGTTGGCCTCGGCCACCAGCACGTCGCCGTTGGGCAGCACGGTCACGGTGCGCGGGTGGTCGAGCCCGCGCGCGAACGCGGTGACCGCGAACCCCGCCGCCGGCGCCGGCTGCGCGTTCTCGGGCCAGCCCACCGCCGGCGCGATCTCGACCACCGGCAGCGCGGACTCGTCCGGCTCGGGCAGCACCGGGTCCGGCCCGGTGCCGACCGGGTACTCGCCCGACGTGGCCGGGTCGTCGCTGGCCGCGGGCGGGACCTGCGTGGTGTCGTCGACCGGCGGCTCGCTGCTGCTCATGCAGGCCGACAGCGCGAGCGCCAGCAGCGCCGCGGACGGCCAGGCGCGCAGGAGACCGAAGGACTTCGTGTCGGGACGGGCCATGGCCGCGGCTTCCGGTTCTGGGAGAGCCTGCGATTCAAGCAATCGCGACGTGACGGGGCGGTCCAAGCGGCCTTGCGCCACGGGACCGCTTTCGCAGCGTTACGAGCCCGGCAAGCACCGGACGCGGTTCCGTTCCGGCGACGACGCCCCCGCGTGCAGGCGTTCCCCGCGACGGCTGCGCACAGGCTCTCCGGCACACGCCGCGTGTCGCCGCACGTTCGCGCGCGCGGTCGCTACGCCGCGCGCGAGCGCGCTTTTGCGAAGGTCGGGCCGCGATGGCGTTCCGGACGGTTGCGGGCCTACGTCCGGGCGCCGGCGCGCGCAGTCTCGGCCTGGCGGCGGATGCCGTCGATCAGCAGGTCCACGGTGCGCGCATGCACGCGCCCGGCTTCCAGATCCCGGTAGAAGCCCGCGAAGCGGCGCGTCAGCGCGAACGCGTCCTCGGGCAGCCGCTCGATCTCGGCCAGTTCTTCCGCCGTGGCCGGCTGCAGCAGGCCGCCTACCTCGCCCATCGCCAGGCCGATGACGCTGGCGTACCAGCCCAGGCACACCGCCGGGATGTCGGCTTCGCCGATGCCGGCGTCCTCGAGCGCGCGGAACACCGTCTCGGTGTGGCGGTAGTCGGACAGGCCGGTGTTGAGGAAGCGTGGCATCAGCCCGAAGGTCGCCGGATAGGCGAGCGCCAGTTCGCGATGGCGGTCGGCCAGACCGCGCAGGCGCGCGTCCCAGGGCGCGTCCGCCTCCACCGGCGCCAGCCGCGCGGTCAGCCACTCGGCCATCGCGCGGTGCAGGCCCTGCTTCGACTTGAAGTGGTACAGCACCGCCATCGGGTCGCAGCCCACGCGTTCGCCGAGCTTGCGCAGGGTGAAGCCTTCCTCGCCGACCTCCTCCATCAGCGCCACCGCCGCCTCGACGATGGCGTCCTTGGACAGCCCGCGGGGGCCGGTGCCGGCACGGGGCCGTCGGGAGTCGGGCATGGAGCGGGTCTCCGCACTGGGGTTAGGGCGATTGTCGGGCATCGGCCGCCGCGGGGCCCTGCAGGCCCGTTGATCGGCTTGTTTCTATGTCGTAGAATTTAATTCTACATTGAAGAAATAAGCGACTGGAGACCGCCCCATGGAGACGATTCCCCGCCCCCGCCTGCTCGACGAGGCCCGCGCCATTCCCTCCCGCCTAGGCCCTGCCGGCGGCGCCTGGAGCTGGCATTCGGCGCACCGCCCGGGAGCGCCGGCCCCGGCCAACTGGTACGAAGCCTCCCTGGACGAGGCGCCGGCGTTCGCGCCGTTGGCCGGCGACGGCGCCTGCGAGGTCGTGGTGATCGGTGGCGGCCTGCTGGGCGCCTCCACGGCGCTGCACCTGGCCGAGGCGGGCGTGGACACGGTCCTGCTCGAGCGCGACGGCCTCGGTGCCGCCGCGTCCGGCCGCAACGGCGGCCAGCTCACGCCCGGCCTGGCGCGCTGGGAGGCGGCCGACATGCTCGCCCGCCTGCCCTTCGACGAGGCCCGGCGCCTGTGGCGGTTCGCGTCGGCGGAATCGATGGCGCTGATCGACGCGATCCTCGCGCGCTACGGCCTCGACGTCGACCGCCGGCGCGGCCACATCACCGCCGCCGTGCATCCGGGACATCTCGGCGCCCTGGTCGAAGACGCCGACGCCCGCCTCCGGCTGGGCGACGGCGAGGCCTGGGTGGTGGGCCGCCACGCCCTGCGCGAGCACCTGCGCTCGCCGCTCTACCACGGCGCCACGATCGACGGGCTGGGCGGCCAGCTGCACCCGCTCGCGCTGGTCCGCGGCCTCGCGCACGGCTTCGCGCGCCATGGCGGCCGCGCGCACGAACGCACCGAGGTGCTGGCGGTCGCGCCGGGGCCGGGCGGCACCGTGGTCCGCACCCGCCACGGCCGCCTGCTCGCGCGCCGCGGCGTGGTGCTGGCCGTGCACGAGGGCAGCGCCCGCTTCCTGCCGCGCGCCGCCGCCACCACGGTGCCCTTCCACACCTACGTCGGCGTCACCCCGCCGCTGGACGTCGATTCCGCCGAGCTGCTGCCGACCGGCCTGCCCGTCTACGACACCCGCTTCCAGATCGACTACTACCGGCCGGTGCACGGCAACCGCCTGCTGTTCGGCGGCCAGGGCACCGGTACGCGCTGGGCGCCCGAACGCGTCAACCGCTACCTGCTCGGGCGCATCCGCGCCGTGTTCCCGCAACTGCAAGCGCCGGCGCTCGAGTTCTCCTGGAGCGGCACCAGCGACTTCACCCTCAACGGCGCCACCGAGTGCCGCAAGTCCGACGATGCCGCGCCGGTCTACCTGGCGCACGGCTGGAGCGGCCACGGCGTGGCGCAGACGGTGCGCATCGGCAAGGCGATCGCCGACGACCTCACCGGCCGCAACGACGACTTCGCCATGCTGACCCGCATTCCCCATCGCGCGATCCCGATGGGACGCCGGCTGGCGCCCGCGGCGATCCCCCTCGCCAAGGCCGCGGCCGCCGTCGCCGGCGCGGTGCGGCCGGACCGGCTCGTCTCGTTCTGAGCGGGCAGGCTGAACGCGGGAACGACGGCGGCCGCCGCGCGGCATCCCGGCGCGGCGCGCTGCGCTAAGGTCTGGACTCCGGTCGCACCGCAGCCGCCCCCATGCCGCCACCGCCCTCTTCCCGTCGCCGTCGCCTGCTGGCCGCCACAGGCCGCTCGCTGCTGGCGATGCCGCTGCTCGGACTGGCCGCCTGCCGCCCGCGCGGCGACGCCCCGGCCGCGGCAAGCGGCGACACCGCCGCGACGGACGGTGCCGCCTGGGCCAGCGGCGGCACGGGACGCATCGGCGATCCCGCGCGCTTTCCCGATCCGTTCGCCACCGCGCCCGCCGCCGCCTGCGTGCTGACCTGCACCACCACCATCGGTCCCTGCCACGCCGAATCGCCCGAGCGCAGCGACGTCAGCGACGGCTGGGACGGCCTGCCGCTGCGGCTGGCGCTGCGCGTGGTCGACGCCGACTGCGCGCCGGTCGAGGGCGCGCTGGTCGAGATCTGGCACACCAACCACACCGGCGGCTATTCGGGCCGCATCGCGGCGATGTGCAACAACGACGCGGACGACCTCGGCAAGCGCTTCTTCCGCGGCTACCAGCGCAGCGACGCCGACGGCCGCGTCGCCTTCGACACCTGCTATCCCGGCTGGTACCGCGGCCGCGCGGTGCACATCCACCTGCGCGTGCTCACCGGCGGCTACGAGGCCGCGGACGACGCGCCGGCCGCGGTCACCACGCAGCTGCTCTTCAGCGACGCGCTGAACCAGGAGATCTTCTCGTCGCACCCGCTCTACGCCGGCTTCGGCCTGCCCGACACCGGGCTCGACGACGACAACGTGGTCGGCGGCGAGGCCGACAAGTCGCCCTACCTCTTCGACGTGCAGCGCCTGGACGACGGCGTGATGCTCGCCTCCAAGACGCTGGTGGTGCAGCGCGAGGCCGGCCCGCCCGCCTGCCGGGTCCAGGGCGCGGGCGGTCCCGGAGGCCCGGGCGGCCGCGGCGGCCCACCCCCGGGCCCGCCGCCGGACGCGGGCTGAGCGCCCGCGGTCAGCCGCGCGCCGCCCGCGCGAGCAGGCACAGCAGCCCGCAGGCCAGGATCGCCGCGCCCAGGTTGCAGGCCATGCCGGCGACGAAGGCGGCGGCGTACAGCGCTTCCCGCCCGTTCCCGCCGCCGGCCAGCACTTCGCCGAACAGCAGGCCGACCACGGCCACGCCGAGCGCGGCGCCCACCTGCTGCAGGGTGGAGACGATGCCGGCCGCCATGCCGGCGCGATCCGGGTCGACGAAGCCCAGCACGAGGTTCAACAGCGGCGTCATGATCAGGCCCTGCGCCGCGCCCACCGCCACCAGCGCCGGCAGCAGACGCGAGGGATCGAGCGCCGCGCCGGCCAGGCCGACCTGCGCGATCAGCGCCGCCAGCGACGTGGCGTAGGCGAACGCGCCCGCGGCGATCGCCGGCGTGCCCCAGCGCGCCACCAGCCGCGGCGCCAGCAGCGACGCGGCCACGAAGCCCACGCTGCACGGCGCGAACAGCAGCCCGGCCGCCAGCGGGTCCAGCCCCAGGCCCGACTGCGCCAGCAGCGCGAAGCACAGGAAGAACGAACTGGAGGTCGAGTAGATCAGCAGCACCAGCGCGCCGCCCAGGGCGAAGCGGGGCTGCGCGAGCAGGCGCATGTCGACCAGCGGCATGCGCCCGGCGCGGCGCAGCCGCTCCTGCCGCGCGTGGAAGGCGGCCAGCGCCAGCGCCGCCGCCGCGAGCGCCCACCCGCTCCAGCCCGGCCAGCCGCGCGCCGGCGCCTCGATCAGCGTCGCCAGCAGCAGCGCGAGCCCGGCGCTGACCAGCGCCACGCCGGGCCAGTCCAGCGCCGGGCGCTGCGGCGCGCGCGATTCCGGGATCCAGCGCGCGGCGGCGATCGCGGACAGCCCGATCGGCACGTTGACCAGGAAGATCGTGCGCCAGCCCAGCCCCAGCAGGTCGGCGTGCACCAGCCAGCCGCCCAGCACCTGCCCGGCGATGGCCGCCAGGCCCAGGGTCATGCCCAGCAGGGCGAAGGCGCGACGGCTCGCCGCGCCGTCGAAGCCCACCCGGATCGCGGCGTACACCTGCGGGAACAGCAGCGCCGCCGCCAGGCCCTGCAGCACGCGCGCGGCGATCAGCACGCCGGCCGTCGGCGCCAGCCCGCACAGCGCCGAGGCGGCGGTGAACCCCGCCATGCCCGCCACGAACAGCCGCCGCCGCCCGTAGCGGTCGCCGAGCCGGCCGCCGGTGATCAGCAGGACGCCGAAGGCCAGTTCGTAGCCGGCGACGATGAAGCCGACCTGGGCGAAGCTCGCGCCGAGCCCGGCCTGCATGCTCGGGATCGCCACGTTGACCACGAACAGGTCGAAGATGGTCACGAAGCCGGCCAGCAGCAGCACCGACAGGCCCAGCCAGGGCGGATCGCGCACGAGCGGCGCGGAAGCGGCGGAGCAGGCGTCGGAGGTCACGGCGGGTCTCGGCATCGGTCCGGAGCGGGCGATTCTCGGAACCGTCCGATCCCGTTACAATCCAGCCGTTTATGCTGTTGCCGGAGACAACCCGATGGCGCGTTCGCTCCAGCGCAGCCGCGCCGAGCTGGCCGAGTTCCTGCGCACCCGGCGCGAGCGCCTGTCGCCGGCGGACCTGGGCCTGCCCAGCGGCGGACGGCGGCGCACGCCGGGCCTGCGCCGCGAGGAAGTGGCCGCGCTCGCCGGCGTCGGCCTCACCTGGTACACCTGGCTCGAACAGGGGCGCGAGATCGGCGTGTCCTCGGCCTTCCTCGACAGCCTGGCCCGCGTGCTGCGGCTCGACGCCGCCGAGCGCCGCCATCTCTACCTGCTCGCGCACGCCCGCCCGCCGGTCGAGCCCGGCCGCACCTGGTGCCAGGCGCCGCCGCTGGTCGGCCGGCTGATGCACGACCTCGCGCCGCACCCCGCCTACGTGCTCAACCTGCGCTGGGACGTGCTGGCCCACAACGCGCCCGCCGGCACCGTGTTCGGGTTCGACGCGCAGCCGCCGGCGCGGCGCAACCTGCTGTGGATGCTGTTCGCCGATCCCCGCCTGCGCGAACGCATCGTCGACTGGGAGCGCCAGGCGCCGCAGATGCTGTCGAGCTTCCGCCGCGACCACGCCCGCGCCACCCAGGACGCCGACACCCTGGGCCTGGTCGAAGAACTCGAGCGCGTCGCACCGGAGTTCAAGGGCTGGTGGCGGCGGCACGAGGTGCACGCGCCGTGCAGCGGCGTGCGCCGCCTGCGTGTGGACGGCGCGCCGGTCGCCTTCGAGCACACCACGCTGACCATCGACGAGGAACGCCACCTGCGGCTGGTCGTCTACATGCGGGCCGGCGCGGCGACGGCCGTTTCACCGTCGGGCGCGCCGTAAGGCTAGACTGCCGCCCGCCCCTCGCGCATTCAGCAATTCGCCATGGCCACTCGCCACCCGCTCCACCGGCTTGCCGAAGCCGCCCATTCGGCCGCTGCGCAGGGACGCGACGACGCCGGCGACCATGCCCTCGCCTTCGCTGCGGCCTTCGCCGCGCAGCCGCTGGTCTTCGCCGGCTCGGCGAAGGCGGGCCGCGGGCACGGGATCGCCCTGCTCGACATCGACGGCCGGCCGACCCTGTGCGCCGGCACCGATCGCAGCGCCGCGGCGCAGGCATTGAGCGGCCACGCGGACGCGCTGGTCGAAGGCACCGGCACGACGATCCTCGAGTTCGCCCAGCAGGCGCGCTTCGACCTGCACCTGCGCACCGGCCCCGGCGACGAGGACGTCCTGCTGCTCGACGACGAGCGGTTGCTGCTGCTGGCCCGGATGCCGGCCCTGACGCCGCCGGCATCGACGACGATCCCCCACGACGCCGAGGCCGTGCGCGCCTTCCACCCGGACCGCTTCGCCGACTGGCTGCGCGGCTACTGCCGCGCGCACGCCGACATCGGTCGCGCGCACCTCGCGCTCGTCAGCCTCGGCGGCGCACCCCTGCCCGACGTGCTGGTCCTGCTCGATACGGCCTCGCCTGCCCGGCACCTGGAGCGCATCCGCGCCGAGGCGCCCGCCCTCCTCGGCCCCGGCCGGCGGCTGGTCGGCGAGGACGCGCTCGGCGGCGACGACGCGGCCCTGGCGCGCATCCGCGCGCTGCCGGCGATGTACGAGCGCGGCCGCGACGGCTGGTGGGCGCGGCTGCGCCAGCGCCTGCGCCCGCTTCCCATCGCTCACGTCCGCATCGCCGTGCGCGACGACAGGCCGGGCGGCGCCTAGCGCGCACCGCCCGCAGCGTCCCCTTCCGGGCGGCTCTCCCGCACGGCTTGGGCGGCAGCCCGCGCTTGCGTCCGCCGGTCCGTGCCGCCTTCTTCGCTCGCCACCCTCGGCTCGACGCGGTGTGCGTGCCCGCGCCCTTCGCCCGGGCGCGCCGCGCGGGGCCTGCGCACCGACCTGGCCATGACCGCCGTGGGCCGGGCGGCGCGCGAACGGACGCGGGCTCTCTGCCTCCAGATTCCCCAGCAGCGAATGCTGTTCGCCAAATTTGTGCAGTGCACATTGACGGAGATCGTCCCGGCGGGTTCAATGCGCACAAATGAAACATCGTTCGCCAATAGAGAACAGACCTGAGGCGCCGCGCGTCGGCACCTTCGTCAAGACCGGCAGCGCCGCGCAGGTCGAGATCCTCGGCTTGGCCGGCCTCGACTTCGCCATCCTTGACGCCGAGCACGCGCCGCTCGACCTGCCCGCCCTCGATCGCATGCTGCTGGCGGGGCGCGCCACCGGGCTCCCCTGCCTCGTCCGCCTGCGCGGCCGGGACCCGGCGATGGCGGGCGCGGTGCTGGACCTGGGCGCGGCCGGGATCGTGGTCCCCCACACCTGCAGCGCGGAGGACGCGCGGCAGGCGGTGTCGATCGCCAGGTACGCGGGTGGCGAACGCGGTTTCTCGCCATCGACCCGGGCCGGCGGCTACGGTGCAGCCCGGCCCGACACATATCCCCCCCTCGCCGATGCCGCAGTGGCGGTCTGGTGCCAGGTGGAGGACGCACGGGCGCTGGCCGCGCTCGACGCGATCGCGGCCACCCCGGGCATCGACTGCCTGCTGGTCGGGCCGGCCGACCTCGCCGTGTCACTGGGCACCGCGCCCGGCACGCCCGCCTGGACCGAGGCGATCGAAGCGATCGTCGCCGCCGGCCGGCGCCACGGCGTCGCGGTCGGGATCGCCGTCGGCGACATCGACGACGGCCGCCGCTGGCTCGACGCCGGCGTCGACCGCCTGGTCTGCGGCTCCGACCAGGCCTTCGTCGCCGCCGGCGCCCGGCGCGTCCGCACCGCCTTCTCCCCCGCCCCGTCCGGAGTCTCCTGAGCATGTCGTCCGCCCCCCGCCGCCTTCCGCCCGAACGCGCCCCGGCAGATCCCGTCGACGACGCGCTCGTCGACCGCATCCTGCGCGGCGCCATCGACCTGCACTGCCACAGCGGCCCCTCGGTCATGCCGCGCCGCCTGGACCACATCGAGGCGATCGAGCAGGCCGCGGCGGCCGGCATGCGCGGCCTGCTGTTCAAGGACCACTACTACTCCGCCACCCCGATCGTCGAACTGCTCAGGCGCCACTACGGCGACCGGGGTGTGGCGATGTTCTCGGGCGTCGCGCTGAACAACGCGGTCGGCGGCTTCAACCGCTACGCCGTGGACCACATGATCAAGCTCGGCGGCCAGCTGGTGTGGATGCCGACGTTCTCCTCGGCCAACCACCTGCACCACCACGACCACGACAAGGACTTCGACAGGAAATTCCCCACCACGAAGGAGAAGATGCTCGCGCCCACGCCGCTGTCGGTACTCGACGACGCCGGGCGCGTGCGCGACGAGGTGAAGTTCATCCTCGACATGGTCGCCGAGCACGACCTGATCCTGTCCGGCGGCCACCTGCACGTCGGCGAGATCCATCCGCTGTTCGCCGAAGCGCGCGCACGCGGCGTGCGCCGGCTGCTGGTGAACCACCCCACCTACGTCATCGACGCCACGCTGGACGACATCCGCGAGCTCGCCTCAGCGGGCGCCTACATGGAGCATTCGGTGTGCATGTTCGTGGAGGGCTCGAAGTTCAAGTTCTACGAGCCCGGGCACCTGCGCGCGCTGATCGAGGCCGCGGGCGTCGGCCGCACGATCCTGGGCTCCGATCTCGGACAGGTCGGCAATCCCACGCCGGTGGAGGGCTTCCGCGCGGTGATCCGGCTCGCGCTCGGCACGGGCTATTCCCCCGCCGAGGTCCACGCCATGATCGCCGACAACCCGGCGCACCTGCTGGGACTGGACGTGGAGCCCTTCGACCCATGAACACCCGCAGCACCGCAACGCGCGCCGACGCCGGCGTGCGCTCGGTCCAGGTCACGCTGGACATCATCGAACTGCTCGCCGCCTCCGAGGGCGAAATGGGCGTCACCGAGATCGCGCAGGCGCTCGGCCTCGGCAAGCCGGCGATCTTCCGCCACCTGGTCACGCTCACCGAGCGCGGCTTCCTGTCGCAGAACCCGTCGACCTCGCGCTACCACTGGGGCCCGCGCCTGTACCTGCTGGGCCGGCACGCGCCGGAGCGCTTCGACCTGGCCAGCCTCGCCGCGCCGGCGATGCGCGCGCTGGGCGAGGCCGTCGGGCAGACGGTGGTGCTGTCCGCGCCCGGCCCGCACGGCATCGTCGTGCTGTCGACGCTGCGCAGCAGCCAGCAGGTCGAGATCGGCGTGCGCGAGGGCAGCAGCCTCGCGCTCAACGCCTCCGCGCAGGGCAAGGTCGCGCTCGCCTTCGGCCCCGAGGAACTGCGCGAGCGCCTGCGCGCCACCGGCCTGGTGCGCTTCACCGAGCACACCCTGATCGATCCCGCCGCGCTGGACGCCGAGATCGCCCGCGTGCGCGAGCGCGGCTGGGCGGTGGCGCCGAACGAGGTGCTGCTGGGCATCAACACCCTGGCGATGCCGGTGCGCGAGCAGGGCCGGCTTACCGGCGTGCTGGCGCTGGTCGGCTCGGTGCAGTTCGTGACCGCACCGCCCGACGAGCGCTCGCTCGCCGCCCTGCGCGCCGCCGTGCGGGCCATCGAAGACACCCTGCACGGCGCCGACACGAGCACCGCGCGCCCGCGGCGGGAGCGCGCCGCCACCAAGGAGCAGACCCCATGATCCAACGCATCGACTGGAACGCCGTGCCCTGGCAAAACATCCGCCAGGGCGTGGACCGCAAGGCGTTCGGCGGCGAGCGCGCGACGCTCGCGCTGCACCGCCTCGCCCCCGGGCACGCGCCGCGCCCGCATGCCCACGAGCACGAGCAGATCGTCTACATCCTGCAGGGCGAGGTCGATTTCCACGTCGGCGACGAGGTCGTGAGGCTGGGCCCGGGCGGACTGCTGGTGATCCCGCCCAACGTGCAGCACTACGCCGAGGTGGTCGGCGAGACCGACGTGCTCAACCTCGACGTGTTCTCCCCGGCCCGCCCCGACTACCTGGCCTGACCCCGTGACCGCCTCCCCGCTCGCCACCCGGATCGGACGCTTCGCGCTCGCCAACCCGCTCGTGTGCGGCGCCGGCGAGCCGGTCATGACCGAGGCCGGCATCCGCGCCGCGCTCGACGCCGGCGCGGCGGGCGTGGTCGCCAAGTCGGTGAACGAGAATCCGGCCGCGGGGAGGCAGCTCGCCCGCGCCGACTACCTGCGCCTCGATGCGCGCGGCGCGCCCGACGCCTGGCATGGCGACGGCGCCGGCCTGTTCAACCGCTCCGGCCTGCAGCCGCGCGAGGCCGGCGACTGGTTCGACGCGCTCGCCGCGCTCGACCGCGAGGCGTCGAGGGAGGGCCGCTTCGTCGCCGCCAGCGTAGTGATGGCGAGCGCCGAGGGCGCCGCGGCGCTGGCGCGCAGCGCCTCCGACCGCGGACTGCGGGTGTTCGAGCTCAACGTCGGCGCTCCGCACGCGTCCGAGGCCGCGCCCGGCGCGATCGTGCTCGAGACCGATCCCGCGCGCCTGCAGGCCACCGTCGCCCGGGTCCGCGCGGCCGCGCCGGACCTGCAGCTGTGGGTCAAGCTCACCGGGCTGTCGTCGCAGCTGCCGGCGCTGGCGGTCGCGGCGCGCGCGGGCGGCGCCGACGCCGTGGCGATGATGGGCCGCTTCATGGCCTTCGTCCCCGACGTCGAGACGCTGGCGCCGGCCCTGGGCACGTCCGCGGCCTACGGCGGCCCCTGGGCGCTGCCGATCGTCTGCCGGCACCTCGCGCTGAGCCGGCGCGCGCTCGGCCCCGAGGTGCCGCTGATCGGCACCAACGGCGTGCGCCACGGCGAGGACATCGCGCGGATGGCACTGGCCGGCGCCTCCGCCTGCGAGGCGCTGTCGGCGGTGATGCTCGAGGGCTTCGGCGCGCTGCGCAGGATGCTCGACGAACTCGAGGCCTACCTGCAACGCAAGCGGCTGCCGTTCCGGGACCTGGTCGGCCTCGCCGCGGACCGCCTGCAGGGCTATGCCGAGCAGGCCGAGGACCCGGCGCGATGGCGGCGCTTCGTGCCGCCGCAGACGCTCGACTGACCCGTTCCACGCACCGCGGCCAAGCGCCGCCCATCCAACGCACTCCCGGGAGGGGTGACATGCACACCGACTACATGCCGGAGGGACGGCCGGAAGAACGCGCCCGGCTCATGCGCCAGGTGTTCTGGCGGATCATGCCGTTCGTCACGGCCATCTACCTGCTGGCGATCATCGACCGCCAGAACGTGGGCTTCGCCAAGCTGCAGATGGTGGGCCACCTGGGCATGACCGAGACCGCCTACGGCCTCGCCTCGTCGCTGTTCTTCATCGGCTACCTGCTGCTGGAGGTGCCCAGCGTCCTGGCGCAGAACCGCTTCGGCGCGCGCCTCTGGCTGGCGCGCATCCTCGGCACCTGGGGCGCGGTCACGATCGCGCTCGGCTTCGCCCACAGCGGCACCATGTTCGGCGCGCTGCGCTTCCTGCTCGGCGCGGCCGAGGCCGGCGCCTACCCGGGCCTGGTCTTCTACATCACGCTGTGGTTCCCGCAGGCCTACCGCGTGCGCGCGGTGGCGGTGCTGACCCTGGGCAGCTCGCTGGGCAACATGTTCGGCGCGCTGGTCGGCGGGCCGCTGCTGGAACTGGACGGCCTGCTCGGCCTGCACGGCTGGCAGTGGGTGTTCATCGCCACCGGCGTGCCCGCGTTCCTGATGATGTTCGTGGTGATGAAATGGCTGCCCAACGGCCCGCAGAGCGCGCGCTTCCTCGGCGACGCCGACCGCGCCTGGCTGGTGCGCACGCTGGAGGAGGAAGCCCGGGCCAAGCCCGCGCGGCACGGCTCCATGCTCTCCGCGCTGTTCAGCGGCCGGGTGCTGTTCCTGTCGGGCGTGTACACCCTGATCATGATCTCGCTGTACGGGGTCATCTACTGGACGCCGACGGTGGTGCGCGCGTTCGGCGTCGGCAGCGCGACGAACGGCCTGCTGAGCGCCGCCCCGTGGGCCCTGACCACGGTGCTGCTGCTGTGGCTGCCGAAGCGGCTGGAGGGCGAGCGGCGCTCGACGTGGTGCATGGCCGTCGCCTCGGCGGTGGGCGTGGTCGCGTTCGTGGTCACCACCCAGGCCGACAGCAACACGGTCCGCTTCCTCGGCCTGCTGATCGGCACGCCCTGCATCTCGCTGCTGCTGCCGTGCTTCTGGCCGCTGCCCTCGCGCACCCTCAGCGGCGCGCAGGCCGCGGGCGGGATCGCGCTGATCTCCACCATCGGCAGCATCGGCGGCTTCATCGCGCAGAACCTGATGCCGTGGGTGGCCCGCCACGGCGGCGCGCCCGCGATCGCCATGCTGGTCCCCGCCGGCTGCCTCGGCGTGCTCGCCCTCGGCAGCTTCGTCGCGCTGCTGCGCCCCGGCGGCGAACGCCCGGTCGCCCACGCCCACTGACGCCGCGCGCCGGAGGACGCCGGCGCCCCACCACCCCGATGCCCCGCCGGCCCTGCCGGCGCCGGCCACGCCTTGCCCGGAGCGCGCCCATGTCCCGTCCCGCCGTCCCGTCCCTCTGCCTCGCCGTGGCGCTGTGCCTGCCGGCCACGGCCGCCGCCGCCGGCGAGCCGCCCGCCGCGGCGGCGGGGTTTCCCGCCCATGCCCTCGGCAACGGCCCGCGGGCGGGCAAGTACTACCAGCTCTCGCGCTGGGCGGAGGACTGGTCGACGCCGGCCGCGGAGCCCGATCAGGATCCCTTCGCGCCGGTCAAGCGCATCCCGCTCGGCGACGGCCTCGGCCACCTCACCCTCAACGGCCAGTTGCGCCTGCGCTACAACGGCATCCACGCGCCCGGCCTGCGCGAGGCCGAGCGCACCGACCAGTCGCTGCTGCGCGCGCACTTCGGCGCCGACCTGCACCTGGGCCAGCACCTGCGCGTCTACGGGGAGCTGACCAGCGCCCACGTCGACGGCACGCCGGAGAGCGGCACCACCCGCAACGACCTCGACTGGCTGATGCTGTTCGGGGAGGTCCGCGGGACGGTCGGCGGCGCCACCGCGGGCGTGCGCGTGGGCCGCCAGGACTTCACCGACGTGTCGCCGGTGCTGTTCTCGCGGCGCGAGTCGCTCAACGTGCCCCTGACCCACAACGGCGTGCGCGCCTACGCCTGGGGCGCGCGGCTGCGCGTGGGCGCGTTCGACCTGCGGCCGACCGTCGCCCGGACCGGCACCTTCGACGACGCGCGCAGCCGCACCGAGCGCGTGCGCGGCGTGAACGCGAGCATCGCGCTGGACGAGGCCGGCGCGCACTTCCTCGACCCCTTCGCCTACCGCTACACCAACACGCGCAAGCAGTGGGGAACGAGCACGGGCCGCGACCGGCGCGACACCCTCGGCCTGCGCAGCTGGGGCAGCGCCGGACGCTGGCAGTACGACGTCACCGTCGCCCACCAGGGCGGCGACTACGCCGGGCGAGACGTGTCGGCGTGGGGCGTCTTCGCGAAGGCGGACGCGGCCGTGGGCGACAGCGCGCTGAAGCCGCGCATCGGGCTGCGCGCCGACTACGGCTCCGGCGGCGGCAGCTACACCGGCGGCACGCTGGAAGCGTTCAACTACGGCGTGGGCCACAGCCCCTACTTCGCCGACAACAACTACCTGGCGCCGGCGAACCTGATCGATCTCGCGCCCACGCTGTCGCTGCAGCTCACGCCCTCGCTGCGGGTGAACGCCGAGTACGCGCTGCTGCGGCGGGCGGATCCCCGCGATGCCGTCTACGACGGCGCGGGCAAGGCCTATGCCGGCACCGAGCTGGCGGCCGGACGCGACGTCGGCCGGCTCGCCCGCCTCAGCGGCAACTGGGCGCTCAGCCGGCACCTGTCGCTGTCGACCTTCGTCAACTACCTCGAGGCCGGCGACGTGCTGCGCGAGGCCGGGCACCGCGATGGCTTCTACGTCGCGGTGTGGGGGACGTACACGTTCTGAGCGGCGGCTAGAACTCCGGCGTGGTCCGCTCGACGATGCGCATCGACGCCTCCTGCCGGCGGCGCAGCTCCTCCGCGTTGGCCTCCGCCCACTGGCGCTCCAGGCGCTGCTGCTCGCGCAGCGCCGGCGGGATCACGTCGACCTGGCGATGGCGCTGCAGCATGGCGCGCTCGCCCGGCGCCAGCTGGCAGTTGCGGCTCAGGATCTCCAGGTCGTCGCCGTTGGTCGCCGCGCCGCTCTGCAGGTTCACCACCACGCCCAGGGTGTCGCCCAGCGGCGCCAGCTGCAGGCAGATCGCGTCGATGGTCGCCTGGCTGCGCTGCTCGTTGCGGCCGACGATCGCCAGCAGGTTCTCGCGATCGATCCACGCCACCGTGCGCACGCCCTCCACCCGCCGTGCGGCCATGCGCGCGGCCTCGCGGTCCACCGGCCGCGACGGATCGGCGAGCCGGATCGAGCGCCGGAAGTCCTCGTTCATGCCTTCGAGCTGGCTGCGCACGGCGTCCTGGTCGCCGACGGCGGCCGCACCGTGGATGGCGGCGATGCGCGCGGCCGTGCGCACCGGGTCCATCGGCTGCCCGGCCTGCTGCGGGCGCGGCGCCTCCGGATCCCGCTCGCGCGCGCACCCGCACAGCGCCAGCGCGGCCAGCACGGCCAGGCCCCACGGCACGCTCGTCCCCGTCCGACGCATGTCCCCCTCGAACCCGGTCGACCTCGCCGCAAGCCTATACCCAAAACCGCGGCCGCAGGCGACGCGCGACCGGGGCCGGGCCATGGCACCCTGGGCGGACCCCTTCCGCGAGTACACGACCATGAGCCTGGACGACATCCCCCTCAAGCGCATCGACGGCGGCGACGCCACCCTGGCCGACTACCGCGGCAAGGTCCTGCTGGTGGTCAACGTGGCCTCCAAGTGCGGGCTCACTCCGCAGTACGAAGGGCTGGAACGGCTGTACCAGGCCAGGCGCGGCGAGGGCCTGGAGATCCTCGGCTTCCCGGCCAACGACTTCAACGGCCAGGAGCCGGGCAGCGACGAGGAGATCGGCCAGTTCTGCTCGCTCAACTACGACGTGCACTTCCCGCTGTTCTCGAAGATCTCGGTGGCGGGGCCCGACCGGCACCCGCTCTACGCGGCGCTGACCGCGGCGCAGCCGGACGCGATCGGCGACGGGCCGTTCCGCGAGCGGCTGGCCGGCTACGGCATCGCGACCGGCGCGCCCGGCGAGGTGCTGTGGAACTTCGAGAAGTTCCTGATCGACCGGAGCGGCCGGCCGGTCGCCCGCTTCGCCCCCGACGTGGCCGCGGACGACCCGCGCCTGCTCGAGCGCCTCGATGCCGAGTTGGAGGCGGACTCCTAAGATCTACGGGAGCACAGGAGATCTACGGGAGCACAGGCCCGGCGCCGTAGCGGAACGCCCGCTCGGCCTGCCAGGTCACCCCGTCGGCGTCCACGGCCTGGACCGACAGCCGCAACGGGCGCCCGCGATACGGCGCCAGGCGCGCGGCGAGCGCGGCGGGGTCGATGCAGCGCAGGTCGCCGCCGGCGTCCACCGCCACGCCGTCGTCGAACCGGAACAGGGTGTTGCCGGCGCCGTCCTCGATGTCGAAACGGTCCAGGTAACGGACCGGCCGGTGCTGCCGCCCTTCCGTCAGCCGCACCACCAGGCGGTCGAATCCTTCGGGCAGCGTCGTGCCCACCAGCGCGTCGATCGCCGCATGCGCGGTCGAGACCACTTCCTTGCCGGAATCCAGGACCAGGGCCACGTCCGCTTCCGTACCGGGCGCGGCCTGCACCTCCGCCAGCGCCAGCGCGGTCGACGGCACGCTCGCGCGCACCTCGACCGGGCCGGCCGGCACCTCCAGTTCCGCACGTCCGTCGGCGCCGGTGCGCGCCGCCTCGATCCCGTCCACCGCGATGCGCGCATCCGCCACCGGCGCGCCGCGCAGGTCCGGCCGGCCCTCGTGCAGTTCGTAGGCGGCGATGCGCAGGCGCGCGCGTCCCGGCGGCGGCGCGCGCTGCACGCAGGCGCCGAACGCCTGCAGCGCCGCTTCCGGATCCGCGACGGCACCGGGCTCCCAGGCGGCTTCCGCGGGATCGCGCAGCAGCGCGAGCGCCTCGCCGATCTCGTCCGCCGCGCTTGATGGAGACCGTTCGTGCCAGAAATGCCACCAGCCCCGGTCGGTGGACTGGAGCAAGCGTTCGCGCAGGCCGTCGTGGAGCGCCGCGACCGCCACGCGCGCCTGCGCGTAGGCGCTGCGGCACGCGTGTTCGTCCGCGCGCGGCGGCGCCTGCGCGGCCGCCGCGCAGGCGGCCGCCCACAGCGCGACGACCGCCGCGCCCCGCCTCGCCGTGCGTACCGTTGCATCCATGACGCGATCCCCCGTACGTGCCGCTCGCAGCGGCCATGAAAGCATGCGCGGCGGGCACTGTCTTCCTCGCCGCGTTCCGGCTTCGCTGCGCCGCCGCGGCCTGCCCGCACGTCATGGCCCTCGGCTAGACTCCCCCGTTCACGACCGCCAAGGAGGCGTTCCATGCGATTGCGCACCTGCTCGCTGGCCCTGCTGCCGCTGCTGCTCTGCGCCTGCGGCGCGCAGGACACCGCCGGCCCTCCGGGCACGCCCACCCCGAGTCCCGCCAACCAGGAAGCCCCGCACGTGGCCGACACCCGCCAACCCGCCGCCCCGCTCCCGGCCCCGCGCGCCGACAGCGTCCTGTACTTCATCAGCGGCGTCGACGGCGACGGCGCCACCGGCTACGAGATCGCCAATGGCAGCTGGATCCACTACTGGTACGGGCTGGAGTTCGAGGCCGCGGGCAAGCGCTACTACACCGGCTTCGCCTGGATCACGCCGGAGAAGTACGGCAATGCGCGCGAACGCGACGACATCGATCCGCAGGCCCGGGTGACGCTGGCCCACGCGACCTTCGAGGCGAGCGCGCCCGGCTCGAACACGCCGTGGACCCTGCTCGGCAACGAGCAGTGGATCGGCGAGTTCGGCGCGGCCGAACGAGGCAACGAAGTCGACACCTCGCGCACGCCGCAGACCCACGCCACGCCATCGGGCCGGCTGCTGCTGCTCGTGCCGACCCGGTCTGCGGACGCCGGCGGCGCTTTCCAGCGGACGGTCGAGGCGCTGGTGTTCAACCCGCACGAACTGCAGAGCGTGGACGAGCGCAAGTGGACCTACCTCGGCACCCTGCCGGCGGGCGACGGCGGCGCCGCGACGGAATTCGTGGCCCGCGAAGGCAGCGACCTGCCCGACCTCCGCCTGCCAGGTGACAAACCGCTCGAGTACCGCTACGATCCCGCCCATACAACCTACCGGTCGACCTCACGGTAGCGGGCCAACGGACTGGCTCGGGTCGGCCTCACGGCGGCAGCGCGAGCTGTCGCCCCGCACGCATGGACACCGCGATGCAGACAGGCTACCCCCGGACCGCGACCCCGGACCGTTCCTTCCCCGCCGTTTCTTCAGCCGATGCGCCTTGCGCACGCGGCGAAGCGCGTCCGCTCCGGACCCTCGCGGTGCGGCTGGCGGCCTTCGCGCTGATCGGCCTGCTGGCCGCCTGCCAGCCGTCGCCGGACACGGCCGCGCCGAACGCCGCGGCCGCAGCCTCCGCCGCCGATACCGCGCCACCCGCCGACGCCGCGCCCGACGCGAGCGCGGGCGCCGTCCCCAACGTCGCGCCGGCCGCGCCCGGCGCGCTGCACGGCGCACTGGTCGTGCTGGCGAGCGAGCAGCCTCCCGCCTGGGACCGGCTGCAGGCCGTCCCCGGCCTGCCGGCGCTGGTGCCGGCCGACGGCATCGAGGGCTACCCGAAGGGCCTGTCCGCACGGCTGACACTGGCCGGCTTCGATGTAGCCGTGCTGCCCGATGGCGGCGTGGGCGCCGGCGCCGGCACCCGCGAAGGCAACGAAGGCGAGGCCATGGCCACCTTCGCCGGCACCGAGGATTCGGTACGCACCCTGATCGTGCGCAAGTTCTATCCCCGCACCGACTACGCACGGGCACTGCGCGCGCAGCTGCAGCCGGGCGACCGGCTGGTGCGCCGCGACGGCGTCTGCGACGACGCCGCGCCGGTCGCGACCGATGCGCCGACCGAGTACTGGCTCGCGCTGCAGGGCGGCGAACGCACGCTCGCGGTGTCGGCCTCGGTCGCCGAGGGCGGCAAGTCCGGCCCCGGCTACACCGACTTCGAGTTCCGCCGCGGCGGCGCCGACATCCAGCTGCCCGACTGCGGCGCCTGACGGACTCCGCCGTTCCCGACGGCACCGCGAACCATCCTGCCGGCGCGACCCGCCGGGCACTCCCCAAGGAACAAGGCAATGAGCGACATTCGTAGCGACAATGCGGTCGCGACCGCGCGGGCATGGAACCAGGGCGCGATCGCCGGGCTCGACGACGCCATGACCCGGCGCCTGGTCGCCTCGACCGTCTACACCGAGAGCAACGGCGGCGACCTCGCGATCACCAACGCGCAGGGCTACGTGGGCCGCTACCAGGCCGGCGCCGGCTGGCTGGCCGACGCCGGGCTGGTCGACCGCGAGCGCTACGACCGGGCGCTGCGCGACTCCGGCCACAGCTCGGAATGGAACTGGGCGGTCTCCGGCGGCATGACCCGCTTCCTGCAGGACCCGGCGAACTGGAACGACGGCCACAGCCTGGAACGCTACGTCGCCTCGGCCGACCTGCAGGACGCCGCGTTCAAGCGCGTCAGCGACGCGGCCTACCGGCAGGCGCTGGGCAGCGGCGTGCTGCACGAGGGCGACAGCCCGGAGCACATCGCCGGCATCCTCAAGGCCCGCCACATCGCCGGTCCCGGCGGCGCCGCGCAGGTGATCCAGGGCCGTTCGGTGTCCGACGCCAACGGCACCAGCAACGCCTCCTACTACAACGACATCGCCATCGACCAGGACCGGCTCGACGCGCGGCTGGGCCTGGACCCGGCGCGCGAGCGCAGCGTGCTGATCCGCGGCGCGCTGGCCGACGGCCGGCTGGAGCTGGACGAGCGCGGCGAAGGCGTCCGCCAGCTGCAGGAATCGCTGCAGGCCCGCGGCTACGCGGTGGGCACGCCCGACGGCCAGTTCGGTCCCAACACGCAGGCCCGCGTGCGCGACTACCAGCGCGACCAGGGCCTGCCGCAGACCGGCGTCGCCGACGCCGCGATGCTCGAGTCGCTGGGCGTGGGCCGCCACATCCACGCCATGCCCGACCGCGCGCTCGACGACGGCCGCCTGCAGCGCGGCGAGATGGGCGACAGCGTGCGCCGCCTGCAGCAGGCGCTGGCCGACCAGGGCCAGCCGCTGCAGGTGGACGGCGACTTCGGCCGCGGCACCCAGGACGCGCTGCGCCGGTTCCAGGAGCGCGCCGGGCTGGAGGCGACCGGCGTCGCGGACCGCACGACGCTGCAGCGGCTGGAACTCGACCACCTGCTCACCGAGCACGCGGCGCGGCGCGAGGCCGAGGCCGCGCGCGCGCAGGCGACGCCGGCGCAGGAGGCCGCGCCCGTGCGGGATGCGCAGCCCCAGCTGCAGACCCCGGCGGGCGGCGCCCCCGCGCAGGACGCGGTGCCGCAGGCCGCACGCGAGCCCGCGCAGGCGGCGACGCCGGGCATCGCGCTGGAGCGCGCCTACGAACTGACCCGCCAGTACGACCACGTGCGCTACGGCTTCGGCGCCAAGCATCCCGAGCGCGGCGAGGTCGACTGCTCCGGCTGGGTGGCCACCCTGCTCAACGCCAGCATGGACGAGATCAACGGCCAGGCCGGGCGCACGGTGTTCCCGCGCAGCGAGCGCTACTCGCTCGGCTTCGACCACGCCGCCGGCATCGTCGAGAAGGCGGAGCAGCGTTCCGGGGTGTCGATCCAGGGCCGCGACGTCACCCCCGACGTGCTGCGCGAGGGCATGATCATCGGCGAGGACAACGGGCGGAAGGGCTGGGACGCCGGCCGCCACCGCGACATCGACCACATCGTGATGGTGGTGCGCGATCCCACCGACGGCGCGCTCAAGATCAGCCAGTCGCGCAGCGGCGAAGGCGTGGAACTGATCCCCGTCGAACGCTACCTCGAGCGCAAGCAGGCCCGCGGCGCGCAGCTGTACGCCACCGACCCGCTGGCGCAGGCGCGCGAGCTGCTGCTCGACCGCGGCGAGGCGCGCACGCCGGCGGCGCGCGACGCGTCCGCGGGATCGCGGCAGCCGGGGCCGCTGCGCGAGGACGACCGCGGCGACGCGGTGCGCGGCCTGCAGGAGAGCCTCAACCGGCTCGGCGTCCGCGACGCCGAAGGCAAGCCGCTGGAGACCGACGGCCGCTTCGGCCCGCGCACCGCGCAGGCCGTGGAGGCCTTCCAGCGCGCGAACGGGCTGGAGGTCGACGGCGTCGTCGGCCCCGACACCCGCAAGGCGCTGGAGCGCGCGCAGCAGGAGACGCGCCAGCAGGACGCCGGCGCGCGGCAGCCGGCCGCCGGGGCGCCCGAGCGCAGCGGCCTGGAAGCGATGATGGAGGCCGCCAGGCGCGGTGACCTGACCGCGATGCGCGCGGCGGTGACCAGCTTCGCCGCCTCGCCCCAGGGACGCGAGTGGCTGCAGCAGGGCGAGGCCCGCTGCCCGGCGCAGCCGGAGCGCCAGGCCGACGCGGCGCAGGCCGAGCCCCGGCCGCAGCGCCAGGAGGACCTCGCGCGCTGAACCGCACCCGGCGCGCTTGTCCGGAGCCGCAACGGTCGCGCCGGACCGCGACCGTCCTCTTCCCCGCCCCATCCCCGACCGGCCGCTTTCGCCGGGCAACACGAGGAACGATGCAATGACTCATCCGCACAGCGACGCCCGGCCCGCACGGCCGCACCGCCCGCGCCGCCCCACCGGGGTCCCGGCGCTGGCCGGCGCCCTGGCGCTGGCGCTCCTGTCCGCCTGCCGGCCCTCGCCCCCCGAGGCCGGGGCCGCTCCCGTGCCTGCCGTCGAGGCGCCCGACGCCGCTGCGGCCCAGGCGCCCACCGCGACGCCGCCCCAAGCCACCCGCCTGGAACCGGCGCAGGTGCAGTCCATCGTCGACGGCCTGCTGCGGTCGGCCTACGGCGCCGACAGCTTCGACGCCTCGCGCGCATGCTGGCGCCACACCTTCGACGCGGGCGCGGAGCCGCAGGACTACTGCATGCGCGTCGCCGAACCGCAGGTGGTCGCCGGCGAACAGGGACCGCAGGTCTACGTGCTGACCTACAGCGATCCCGAGGCGGGGTTCTACTCGCTGGTCGATCCCGGCCTGCAGGGACTGTTCGCGGCGCAGGCCGGCGCCGACGGCACGTGGACGACGCTGGCCTCCAGCCCCGCCATCGACATGGGCCAGGCCGGCGACTGCGGCTGCCAGGACAGCGAATTGATCCAGGTCGGTCCCGGCCGCTACGGCTGGCTCTCGGTCGCCGGCGGCGTCTGGCAGGGCGTCGAATCGAGCCTGTACGCGCTGCAGGTGCCGCTCGACGGCGCGTTTCGCAATGTCTCGCGCATCCCCCGCGCCACCGAGAGCGCGCCCGGCGAGACCAACGTCCTGGAAGTGGATCGCGACGGCACGCCGGTGGCCGGCATGTATCCGCTGCGGGTGACGCGCCAGCGCGACCAGACCGTCGTCGACACCCGCGAGGTGGCCTTCGACCCCGCCCGGGGCGTCTATGCCTGGACGCCCTGACGGCGCCGCACGCACGGACCGACCACAGACGAATCCTCAGGAGCACACGGCATGGCAAGAATCGACGATCGATGGGCGGCGGCGCGGCCCGAACTGGAAGAGGCGGCGCGCACGGCCGGCGTGGATGTGGGCGTGATGGCGAAGATCGCCGGCTTCGAGTCGGGCTTCAACCCGCAGGCGCGGCCGGTCGCGGTCACCAACCCCGAGAACAACACCGTGCGCCAGTTCGACGGCACGATGGCGATCTCGTCCGCCTACGGCTACGGGCAGTTCCTCAACGCCACCTGGCAGGACATGATCAACCGCCACGGCGAGAAGTACGGCGTCGAGAACGCCGCGGAGATGACCCGGCAGCAGGCCAATGCGCCGGAACTGCGCCAGGACACGCGGCTGCAGGCGGCGATGCTGGCCGAGTTCACCCGCGAGAACATCGAGCGCGCCTCGCGCTACGGCGGCCAGGACGTGGCCGCCAACGTCTACGCCATGCACAACCTCGGCGAAGGCGACGGCCCCAGGTTCCTGCAGGCCCTGCGCGACCGCCCCGATGCCCGCATCGACAGCGTGCTGAGCGATCGGGTCATCAGCGGCAACGGTTCCCTGTACGGCGACGGCAGCAGGACCGTGGCGGAGTCCTACGCCGCGATGGGCCGGCAGATGGACCGCTACGCCGGGTTCGCCGAGGAGGCCGAGCGCGGCCTGCCGAGCGGCACGCTGACCCGCGGCCAGGGCGGGCGCGACGCCGCGCCGCGCGATCCGATGGCCGACGGCCAGCTGAGCCTCGACGAGCGCGGCGACGCGGTGCGCGAGCTGCAGGGCCGGCTGGCGCAGCTCGGCTACACCGGCCGCGAGGGCCAACCGCTCGTCGCCGACGCGTCGTTCGGCGCCAACACCAGGCACGCGGTGGAGCAGTTCCAGCGCGACCAGGGCCTGCAGGTGGACGGCGCCGCCGGCCGCGAGACCCTGCAGCGGATCGAACAGCTCGCCGCGGGCCGGACCGCGGCGGCCGACGCGGCGCCCCACGGCAGCGCGCGCGAGGACGGTGCCCCGGCCGCGCTGCGCGAGGGCGACCGCAACGACTCGGTGCGCGCCCTGCAGGAGACGCTCAACCGGCTCGGCGTCCGCGATGCGGAGGGCAGGCCGCTGGAGACCGACGGCCGCTTCGGCGCACGCACGGAACACGCCGTGGAGGCCTTCCAGCGCGCGAACGGGCTGGAGGCCGACGGCGTGGTCGGCCCCGACACGCGCAAGGCGCTGGAGCGCGCCCAGCAGGAGACCCGGCAGCAGGACGCCGGCGCGCGTCAGCCTGCCGCCGAAGCATCGGACCGCAGCGGCCTGGAGGCCATGCTGGAAGCCGCCAAGCGCGGCGATGTGGCCGCCATGCGCTCGGCGGTGAGCGGCTTCGCCGCCTCGCCGCAGGGCCAGGCCTGGCTGCAGCAGGGCGAAGCCCGTTGCCAGCCGCAGCCGGAACGGCAGGCCGAGATCCAGCAGCAGGCGCAGGAAGGCCTGGCGCGCTGACGCGCCCCCGGCCCGGAACGCCCCCTTTTCCCATCCCCGGCGCGGCGCGCCGGACAGGACCGAAGAACGCACACGATGCCCGCCTCCTCGCGCTCCGACCGATCGACGTCGCCGCTCGCCTGCCTGCTCGCGCTGGGCGGGCTGGCCGGCTGCGACCCTGCGTCCGACGACACCGCGAACGCATCGGCGCATCTCCTCGGTCCGCCGGATCCGCTCGCCCCGCCGGTCCAGCCCGCGGACCGTGCGCCTTCGCCCGCCCAGGTGCGCGCCGTCGTCGACGCCATGCTGCGCAGCGCCTACGGCGAGGACAGCTTCGACGCCTCGCGCGCCTGCTGGCGCCACACCTTCGATGGGGCGACGGGACCGCGGGACTACTGCATGCGCGTCGCCACGCCCCAGGTGCTGCCCGGCGAACGGGGGCCGGAGGTCTACGTGCTGACCTACAGCGATCCCGAAGCCGGGCGCTACGCCCAGGACGAGCCGGGCCTGCAGGGCCTGTTCGCGGCGCAGGCGAGCGACGACGGCACCTGGACTCCGCTCGCTGCGAGCCCGGCGATCGGCACCGGCCGGGCCGGCGACTGCGGCTGCCGGCACGACGCGGCGATCGAAGTGGGCCCGGGACGCTACGGCTGGCTGTCGATCGCCGGCGACGCGTGGCAGGGCGCCGAATCGAGCGCATACGCATTGCGCATCGCCGAGGACGGCGCGTTCCGGGAGGTCTCGCGCATCCCCCGCGCGAGCCGCGACGCCCCCGGCGAGTTCAACACCCTGGAAGTGGACCGCAGCGGCGCGCCGGTGGCGGGGATGTACCCGCTGAAGGTGACGCGCCGGCGCGGCGATACGCTGCTCGGCACCCGCGCGGTCGCCTTCGACCCCGCGCGGGGTTCGTATCCATGGACGCCATGACGGCGGCCGCTGACACAGAGGAGGAAACGCGATGGGAAGGGACAAGAGGATGCAACGGATTTCCGAAATCGAGCCGGTCGCCGAATCGCCTCTGGTGCACCGCAGCGGTGTGCCGAACCGCGACGCAGAAAGGATGCGCCGCTTTTCGATCGCGATCCCCTTCAAGGGAATGGCGGCGTTTCTGATCCTCGGAGCACTTGCTGGCTGCCAGCCAACCGCGTCGACAGACACCATCGCGGCATCGCAGGAGTCGCCTGCCGACGAGACGACGGCATCCAGGGAAGCACTCGCCCCGGCGGAGGCGACGAGCCAGGAAACACCTCGCGCCGGAGCAGGCCCAACGGGCGACCGGGCAATCCAGGAAGAAGCCGCCACCGATACCGCCTCCTCGGGCTTGGTCGACATCGGCTCCGGCGACTTACGCCCTTCTTTCAAGTCCTGCCTGGACGCGTCGGGCGGCGTCACTCCCTCGATGCAGGACTGCATCGATGAGGAGTACGGGTTCCAGGACGATCGTCTCAATGCAGCATACAAGGCGCTCATGGACCGGACGGCCCCGTCCGGGCGCGACGCTCTGCGCGACGAGCAGCGCCGATGGATCAAGGAGCGCGATACCGCCTGCAGTCCTGGCGAGCGACCGGGCCAGGGACAGATTCTCGAAGCCGGCAATTGCGAAGTGAACGCGACCGCGAACCGCGCGCTGGTGCTCGAGCAGCGCTGAAACGGCCACGCAACGAAAGCGCGGCAACCACCGCACCGACCAGAAGGAGCAAGCGAAATGGAAGGATGGCATCTCGGTATGACCTCGGCGCGCTACGAGACCGGCGGGCGCGGGGCAGGCACGATTTCGACGGGCAGAGGCGACCACGGTGGCGCTTCCTACGGCACGTATCAGCTGTCGTCCCGAATGGGAACCTTGCAGGAATTCCTGGATCAATCGCCCTACGGCGCGCAGTTCCGGGGATTGACCCCGACGAGCGACGAATTCAACGCGAAATGGCGGGAGCTGGCGAACACCGACCCGCAGTTCGCGGGCGCACAGCACGAATTCATCAAGAATACGCATTACGACGTACAGGTCAGGACCCTCAACCAGGGCGGCCTCGACCTGAGCGATCGCGGTCCGGCGGTGCAGGACGCGCTGTGGAGCACCTCAGTCCAGTACCGTGACCTGACGCCTGGCATCTTCCAGAACGGCCTTCGGGCGAAATTCGGCGAGGATTACGACCTGGCCCGCCTGTCCGACAGGGAGATCGTGGAGGCGATCCAGGACTACAAGCATGCGAATACCGAACGGCTCTTCAGGAGTTCGCCGGAACTCTGGGATTCGCTGCGCCAGCGCGCGTTGGCCGAAAAGGCCGATCTGGTCGAGCTGGCCGAAGGTCGGCTTCCGAGCCAGGCCGCCGGAAGGTCTGGACGCAATCCGCAGGCCGGCGACGTGCTGCAGATGGAGGATCGCGGCGAAGCGGTGAAAAGCCTGCAGACCGATCTTCGCCGTCTCGGTTTCAACGGAGCCGACGGCAAGCCGCTCGAAACGGACGGAGACTTCGGCCGCAACACCGATCATGCCGTTCGCGCGTTCCAGCAATCCCGCAACCTGGAAGTCGACGGCGTCGTCGGCCCGGAGACGCACAAGGCGCTGGAACGCGCCCAGCAGGAAGATCGCCAGCAGGACGCCGGCGCCCGGCAGTCCGGCGCCGCCACCGGACGCGACGGCCTGGACGCGCTGATGGATGCGGCCAAGCGCGGCGACGTGGCCGCCATGCGGGCGGCGATGACCGACTTCGCCGCTTCGCCGCAGGGCCGCGAATGGCTGCAGCAGGGCGGCGACCAATGCCAGGTGCAGCCCTCGCGCCAGTCCGATGCACAGGTGCAGCAGCAGGCGCAGGAGGGCCTCGCCCGATGATCCCGGCGCGGGCGTTCTCCCGACGCCCGCATTCCTTGCCGCAGACCGTCCGCTCGGAACCATCGCTCGGCGGATGCACGCAAATGGATCGCGGAGGTTCGCGATCCGGCCATCCTCATCGGAGGCGGCGCCGAACGACGCCATGGCGATCCGGTCCCCAGGAGCCACACAGTGGAAAATCGACGTCCCGAATCACCACCCGCCGCCGATCACGGCGGATCGCAGGCGACCGCGCCGGACTTCGGCCGGGATCCGCTGGACTTCGTCCGCCGCATGCAGCAGGGCGGGCTGGGGGCGCCGGCCGGATCGGCAGGCGAGGCAGCGGAAGCCTTCCGCGACGGCGCGCTGCGCGAACGTGCGCTCAAGCAGCTCTCCGTTCTGGTCGCCGCGGCCGGAGGCGGCGGTTCCGTTCCCGGTGCGCAGGCGCTCCAGGGCCTGCGAGACCCGCAGGCGGGGCTGCCCGCGCCGCAGGCACTCGCGGACCTGCTGAGGCAATGGCAGGCCGGCCTGCAGCCACCCGGGCAGGCCGGCGCGCTGGCCGGCGGGTTGCGGCTCGACGGCCCGCTCGGCCGCAGCGTCGAGCAGGCGCTGCAGGTGTTCGAGCAGGCCACCCGCGCGAATGCCGGGGGCGGGGCCGCGCTGGGGCTCGGCCCCGCATCGCAGGCATCCGCCACGCCGGCCGACGCGCTGGCACAGGCCGGCGGCGAAGGCGCGTTCCTCGGTGCGTTGATGGAGGCCGCCAGGCGCGGCGATGCGCTGGCGCTGCTGGCGGCGCTCGCCAACCTCGCGGGCTCGCCGCTCGCGCTGGCCTGGGCGGCAGCGTCCGCGCAGGGTGCGGCGCCGACCCCGCTCGATGCCGCGGAGCCGGACGCGCCGCGGCAGGACGCCCCCCTGCGGGACGGACCCGCGCGCTGACCCTGCACGCGGCCGATCGTGTCGGGATGCGGCCCGAGATCGCGGCGAAGGCACGCCGCGACCGCGCCACCCACCTACCGGAGATTGCCTTGTCGTACCGATTCGCCCCCGCCCTGCTGGCCACCGCACTCGGCACCCTGCTGAGCGCCTGCCGGCCCGAAGCCCCTACGTCGCCGCCCGCCGCCGGGGCCGCACCGGCGCCCTCGCCGGCCGCTGCCGGGCCGGCCTG
Organism: Alterluteimonas quercicellularis; assembly: GCF_021191635.1. Lineage (GTDB taxonomy): Bacteria > Pseudomonadota > Gammaproteobacteria > Xanthomonadales > Xanthomonadaceae > Luteimonas > Luteimonas quercicellularis. The sequence goes on along the minus strand of NZ_JAIWPR010000002.1, from coordinate 116,070 downwards.
CCCGGAGGAGGACTTCGAGGCCTTCCTGGCCCGCTTCGGCCGCGAGATCGCGTTCCAGGAACGCTCCGTGGCCGATCCGCTGATCAGCGGCGCCTACGACGTCGAGACCGGTCCGGAGCCGCGCCGCGTCGAGACCCGCATCCCGCTGCGCGAAGTCGAGTGGCCGGTCATGCCCGATCCGGCCGGGCTGCAGGCGCAGGGCCGCGAGATGCTGGTCTCCGACGAACTGGACGGCGGCATGACGGTCCTGATCCGCACGCCCGACACCAGCGACCAGCAGTTCTTCCACTTCGCCAAGCGCCCTTGCTGGCAGCTGGTGCGGATCGAAAACCAGTCCATCTGAGAACGCGCCATGCCCCCGATGCGCTGCCTGCTGTCCGCACTCGCCCTCTCGCTGGCCGCCTGCGGCGCCCAGGAGTCTCCCTCGCCGGCCACGGCCACGGCCACGCCCGCGGCCGCCACCGCGCCGCAGACCGGCACCGCGGGGCACGCGCCGCACGTGCGCACGGCCTGCCGGGGCGCCACCCTGGTCCTCACCGCGCTGCACGAAGGCGACGGCCTGCCGCAGCGGACCCGGCTCGAGGCCGAGCGCGACGGCCGCCGCACCGTTCTCGACGTGCCGCAAGGCATGCAGGACGTCGCCGCGATCGGCCTCGGCTGCACCCGGGACGCATCGGGTACGCCCTACTTCGTGGTGCAGTACGGCGAGCTGCCCCGCGGCTGCGCCGCCTGCGAATGGTTCGTCCTCCACGACGCCGACGGCCGCCCGCTCCACGCCGCCGCCGCGTCGCTGCGCGAGGACGGGCAGGCGCCCGACAACGACGCCTACGAGCGGCGGCTGCGCGAACTCGGGCTGGCGCACCCCGAGATCGCCCTGCTGCCGTTCTGACCGGCCCCGCCTCCGGCGGCTCGGCGGCCGAGCGCCGACCGCGCCGCCGGACGGTCCGGATCGCGGATGAACCGCGCCCTGCCGCCGGTGCGCAGGACGCCCGGGACCGCGGTCCGCGCCCTTCGGGCCCGGTGCGATAATCGCGCCCGGACGGCGTCCCCGGTGCGTACAGCGCGCGCGGCGCGCTTCCGATCGTCAGCCAAGGGGCCGTGCGCTCCCCAGCCAGTCGCTCTCAACGCGTTCCCCCAAGGCTGCCCCATGTCCATCGAGTCCCCGCGCGCCCTCGCGCCGCGCCGCCGTGCGCCCCTTTCCGTTGCCCTCCTCGCCTGCCTGGGCGCAGCGTCCGCGCACGCGCAGGACCGCGCTGCCGGTGACGAGGCCAAGACCCTCGACGCCGTGGTGGTCACCGCCGACGGCTCGCAGGTCGAGCTGCCGCCCGCCTACGCCGGCGGCCAGGTCGCCACCGGCGGCCGCGTGGGCCTGTTCGGCAACCTCGACATCATGGACACGCCGTTCAACAGCCTCAACTTCACCGCCGACCTGATGCGCGACCAGCAGGCCCGCAGCGTCGCCGACGTCGTGCAGAACGACCCGGCGGTGCGGGTGGCGCGCGGCTTCGGCAACTTCCAGGAGCTGTACGTGGTGCGCGGCTTCCCCGTGTACTCCGACGACATGAGCTACAACGGCCTGTACGGCCTGCTGCCGCGGCAGTACGTGGCGGCGGAGTTCCTGGAGCGCGTCGAGGTCTTCCGCGGCGCCAACAGCTTTCTCAACGGCGCAGCGCCCGGCGGCAGCGGCGTCGGCGGCGCGTTCAACCTGGTGCCCAAGCGCGCCGGCGACGACGACGTCACCCGCCTCACCCTCGGCTACGAGAACGACGGCCAGGGCTACGCCGCCGCCGACGTCTCCCGCCGCTTCGGCGCCGACCGCGCCTGGGGCGTGCGCGCCAACGCCGTGCGCCGCGACGGCGACACCGCCATCGACGAGGCGCGCGAGCTGGGCGTGCTGGCGCTGGGCGTGGACTACCGCGGCGAGCGGGCGCGCTTCTCCGCCGACCTCGGCTGGCAGGACCATCGCATCGAGGCGCCGCGGCCCAGCGTCACGCCCTCGGCCGGCATCCCCATCGCGCCCGACGCGGACGCCAACTTCGCCCAGCCCTGGACCTTCACCGACGAGGAGGACCTGTTCGGCGTGATCCGCGGCGAGTACGACCTCAGCGACTCCACGATGGCCTGGGCGGCGTTCGGCGTGCGCGACAGCAAGGAGCACAACGTGCTGGCCAACCCGACCGCGGACGCCGACGGCACGCTGACCGCCTACCGCTTCGACAACTACCGCGAGGACCTGGTGATCACCGGCGAGATCGGCCTGCGCACCGAGTTCCGTACCGGCAACGTCGGCCACCGGGTCAGCGTCAGCGCATCGGCCTACGACCTCGATTCGAAGAACGCCTACGGCATGGGCGGCTTCGGCAGCGCCGCCGGCAGCCTCTACGCCCCGGCCGCGTTCGCGCTGCCGGCGATCACCTTCGCCGGCGGCGACATGTCCGATCCGCTGACCACCGGCCGCACCCGTACCGACAGCTGGGCGATCGCCGACACCCTGGCCTTCGCCGGCGACAGCGTGCTGCTGACCCTGGGCGCGCGGCGCCAGTCGCTGCAGCAGTCCAGCTACGACTACGACACCGGCGCCCGGCTCGGCCGCTACGACGACAGCGTCACGACCCCGGTCGGCGCGGTGGTGTTCAGGCTCGGCCGGCAGGTCTCGCTGTACGCCAACTACGCCGAGGCGCTGCTGCCCGGCGAGACCGTCAAGCAGACCAGCGCCGACGGCACACCGATCGTCAACGCCGGCGAGATCCTGTCCCCGTTCCGCTCCAGGCAGTACGAGGTGGGCACCAAGTTCGACGGCGGCGGCTGGGGCGCGACCGCGGCCCTGTTCCGCATTAACAAGCCGAACGCGATCGAGGAAGACTACGTCGTGCGCGAAAACGGCGAGCAGCGCAACCAGGGCTTCGAGTTCAGCGCCTACGGCCAGCCGGTGGAGGGGCTGCGGGTGCTGGGCGGCTTCACCCTGATCGATGCCACGCTGCAGAAGACCGAGGGCGGCGTCAACGAAGGCAACGAGGTGCTGGGCGTGCCCGAGACCCAGATCAACGCCGGCGTGGACTGGGACGTGCCGGGCGCGAACGGGCTCAGCCTCGATGCGCGCGCGGTGCACACCGGCCGGCAGTTCGCCAACGACGCCAACACGCTGGAGCTGCCGTCCTGGACCCGGTTCGATCTGGGCGCGCGCTACGCCTTCGAGGCCGGCGGCCGGCCCTGGACCCTGCGCGCGCGCGTGGACAACCTGTTCGACCGCGGCTACTGGGCCTCCACCGGCGGGGCTTCCGGCGCCAACTACCTGGTCCTGGGCGCGCCGCGCACGTTCACGGTCTCGGTGTCGGTGGATCTCTAGCCGATCGCCTCAACCCGGGTCGAAATCGATCGGCACGCGCGCGACGACGAGGCCCGTGCCCGATCGCTGGAAACGCCAGCGCAGCACCGCCTCGTAGGCGGCATCGTCCAGCGCCGCATGGCCGCTGGACGATTCCACCAGCGCCGCGGCGACGCCGCCGTGCTCGTCCACCAGCACCCGCATCGTCGCCCGTCCCCCGATCCCCGCCCGCGCCGCCGCGGGCGGATAGCGCGGCGGGTGCATGCGGCTCGACGAGATGTCCACGCTCACCTGCCCCGCCCCCCCGGTCTCGCCGGGCTCGCAGCGCAGCGGGCCGGGCGGCGGCTCGATGCGCATCGCCAGCACCTCCACCGGCACGCCGTCGCGCATCTTCTCGACGATCGAAGACGAGGCGGCCCCCGCGCCGCAACGCGATGCCGCCAGCGCTTCGATCGCGCGCTGCTGCGCGGCGGCGACGCGAGGGCTCGGCGCGATGCCGGTCACCCGGCAGCCGTTCCCGTCCTGCGAGAACCGCAGCTCCAGCATGCGCGCGTCGGCGAAGGTCTCGGGGCGCCCGGAGAGCAGGTCGCAGCCGGCCGTCTCCCGCCAGGGCGCGCCCGGCCCGCTCGCACAGCCGCCCAGCGCGATCGCCAGCACCGCCGTACACGTCCGAAGCCGCGGCGATCCACTCGTCATCCGACACCCGCCAGGATTCGTGAATGGGGAAGCATAGCGTCGCTGCGGACGCGTCGCCGGCCCAGCGCGGGGCGTTTCACCGGGCGCGAATCCTCGCGAACCCCTGCTGTCGCGCAACATGACGCGCCCGTTCCGGCGCGCGATTTCACCGCGCGTGAACACTTTTCCGTGACTGCCATCGACGATCCGCACCCCGCCCGCGGTCTCCCTTTGACAACGCTGTCATCCGGGAAAAGTCTGGCCGCCGGTCGCCAATCCGGCGCCGGCCACACTCCCCAGGAGCTTCCCATGGATACGGATCGCTTACGCGCGCTCGCCCTCCCGCTCGCCGCCCTGCTCGGCGTCGCGACGCTGTCGCCGCCCGAGGCGGCGCATGCCCAGACCCCGGTCTGGGAGGAGAACTTCGACGGCCCCGGCATCGACGGCAACAAGTGGATCTACGACGTCGGCACCGGCTGCCAGCTCGGCATCTGCGGCTGGGGCAACGGCGAACTGCAGTACTACACCAGCCGTCCCGAGAACGCGCGCATCGAGAACGGCCGCCTGATCATCGAGGCCCGGCGCGAGGGCTTCCAGGGCAGCCCCTTCACCTCCGCGCGGCTGAAGACCGAAGGCCGCATGCACTTCCGCTACGGCACGCTCGAGGCCCGGATCAAGACCCCGCAGGTCGGCAACGGCCTGTGGCCGGCGTACTGGATGCTCGGCGCCATCGGCGTGTGGCCCGGGCGCGGCGAGATCGACATCATGGAGGCCGGCTCGGCCGCGGCGATCTCCGCCGGCATGGCCAACCGCCGGGTCGGCGCCGCCGTGCACTGGGACTACAACGGCTCGCAGGCCGACTACGGCCAGGACCACGACAGCCCCACCGACCTGCATACCGACTTCCACGTCTACCGCATGACCTGGGACCCGCAGTTCATCCGCGTGTCCATCGACGGCCAGCAGTACTTCGAGTTCGCCATCTCCGACATCGAGGGCGCCTCGCTGCACGAGTTCCACCAGCAGCACTTCCTGCTGCTCAACCTGGCCGTCGGCGGCACCTACACCGGCGTCCTCGGCCCCGAAGGCGTCACCGCGCCGCTGCCCGGCCGCATGGAAGTGGACTACATCCGCCTGTACCAGAACGCGCCCGGCAGCGAGCTCTACATCGGCAGCGCCGCCGCCGCGCCGCCCGGTCGCTTCGGCGTCTACAGCGAGCAGTCGGGCCTGAGCGGCGCGCTCGACTTCGGTGCCGACGCCGACCTGTTCCTGTGGAACAACCTGACGCCGGTCCCGGCCTCGCCGTTCGAGGGCGGCGACGTGATGGCCTTCCACGCCAACGCCGGCCAGTGGTTCGGCATGGGCATCGTCACCGACTACCGCAACATGTCCAACTACGCGGGCGGGGCCCTGAAGTTCCACATGCGCACCACCACCCAGGCCACCTTCAAGATCGGCATCAACACCTCGTTCGGCGACAGCTGGGTCGACTTCGTCGCCGGCGGCCCGGGATACGGCCTGGTGCGCGACGGCAACTGGCACGAGGTGACCATTCCCTTCAGTGCCTTCTACGACCTCGACCTGCACGCGGTGAAGCAGATGTTCATGCTGGTCGCCGACCCGCCCGCGGCCAATGTCGAGATCCACATCGACAACGTCTACTACCAGAGTCCGTGAGCCGATCCCGTTGCCGCGAGGGGCGCCCGCCCCTCGCGGCGATCGGGCGCTCCACCGGTCGCGGCCCCCGCGGAGCGCGTCTCAAGGCGCCGAGGGCGACGGGTCGAGCCTGCGCAGGCAACCCCAGTCGAGCGCGACGGCAACCGCGCTGCGCTCGGCATCCAGCGGCCCTGCATCTTCGCAATCGCGCAGCGTGCGCGCTTCCCATCCCTTGTCCCAGGCGAGCCGCCACAGGTGCCGGCCCGGCGACGGGCAAGGGAAGCGTCGCGCCTGCTCCACGGTACCGCGCTTGCAGTAGGGGGAGCCGTCCCGGGCCTCGAACGAGACCCGGATCTCCGCGCCGCGCACTTCGAGCCGGGTCACTTCCCCAGGGATGTGCAGGGCCGCGCTAGGCCCGTAGCCGCCTTCGCGCATGCGCGCCTTGGCCTCGGACTCCCATGTGCCGCCCAGGGGATCGGGTACCACCCGCCGATCACCCGGCTTCAATGGCGTCATCACGACGACCTGGTTGTGGCAATCGAAGTTGGCGCTCACGCAGGTCGCGGTCTCGAACGAGACAATCTCATGCACGCCATCGCCGTCGAGGTCCGCCACGGTCGCGAAGTCGGCGCGGTAGTCGCTCATGATGTCGTCCCCGGGGTAGTAGGCCACCCAGGCCTGCGCGGCCCGTTCGGCCTGGGCCTGGGTCGGTCGTGCATCCTGTGCGGCCAGGGTTCCCATCGCCGCGACCCACGCGAGAAGCCACATGCGGAACTCCCTCCGGCGGCCGCGCGACCGCGGCGGTATGCCGAGCATACGCAGCGGATCCGGTCGCGTCAGCGGCCCGACGCCGCCCCGGTGCCTTCCAGGCTCCCGGCCATCTTCAGTCGCGCTGCGCGTCCGGCACCCGGAAGGTCGTGTTGCCCTCGGCGTCGAGCACCTCGATGCGCGCTTCGCCCTGCGCATCGGCCACCAGCCGGATCCGCTCGCGACCCTGCGGATCGGACAGCACGATCTCGGCGTCCTCGTTGTGGTTGTGGATGCCGATCCGGCGCTCGACCACCTGGCTCGCCTGCAGCACGTCCAGGCCGGCCGGCGGACGCGAGTTGATCTGGAAGCCGGCCAGGGCGTCGGCGCCGTCGGCGCTGACGCGGGTGATCAGGCCCATCGCGTCGTAGTTCGGGTAGTCGAAGGCCAGCGCGCTCACCTTGCCCGCCTGCGCGTCGGTGATCGCCACGCCGCCCACCTCGTTTCCGCTGGCGTCGTAGAAGACGATGCCGGCCGGCTGCACCGCGCGCGGATACTCGCGGCCGTCCAGCCTCGGCAGGGGGAATCGCTCGGCGTTGGCGATGACCAGCCGGGTGACGCCGGACGGGTCGACCACGTTGATCCGCTGCACGTCGAGCTCCGCGCCCGAGCCCGGCGAACGCGCCGCGGTCAGCCCGATCGCGAGCAGCGCGAGCGTCGACAACAGCGCGTAGCCCTTGAGCAGGCGGACGTCCCGCTGCATGCGCGCGAACGCGCTGCCGGGACCGGTCTGGTGGGTGTCGATGGCGATGCTCCCTCGGGCGGAGCGCGCACGGTACTCCAGCCCATCGGCCCCGGCAACGCGGCCCCGGCCGCGCGGACCGCGCGCGTCCTGCGCGGCCCGGACGGGCGTCAGGCCGCCTCGCGGCGGGAGGACGCCGCGAAGAGCCGGCGGCCGAGCGCGTGCGCGGTCTCCAGCCCCGCGGCGGCATCGCCCGTCTCCGAGTCGAGCAGCAGCTCGGAGGTCTCCGCGCGCGCGCCGCAGTAGTCGAAGATGCCGTGATCGATCTGCGTCTTCATCGCGCCGAAGTAGCCGTGCCGCGCGTAGGTCCTCGCGTCGGCGCCGGCCACCGCGACCAGGTGCACGCGCAGCCGGCCCAGCTTCTTGACCAGCGGTGCGTCCGGCGCGTACTCCAGCGCCCAGCCGTTGGAGAACACGCGGTCGATCCAGCCCTTCAGCAGCGCCGGCATCGACCACCAGTAGACCGGGTACACCAGCACCAGCGCGTCCGCCCGGTCCAGGCGCGCCTGTTCGGCGGCGACGTCGGCCGGCGGCGCCGCCCGTCGCCGGTGCACCGCCAGGTCCGCGGCGGTGAAGCGCGGATCGAAGCCCTCCGCGGCGAGGTCGGCGAGTTCGACCGTGTGGCCGCCGGGCGCGTCGCGCACGCCCGCGGCGACCTGCGCGGCGATGCCCGCGCTGAGCGAACCGGGTTCGGGATGGGCGATGACCACGAGTGCGTGCATGGGGGCGTTCCTGTCGTTGGGGCGTGGGCGTTGACGGGCGCCGTCGCGGCGGCGCACTCTTGTCTACCAACAGTAAGTTACGTTTAGTAGGTAACGGATGTCAACCGCTCCGCCCCGCCGGCGCCTGCCGCGCGAAGCGCGCCTGCGCCAGCTCATGGACGCCGCCTGGGCCCTGGTCCGCGAGGCAGGCACCGACGCACTGACGCTCGGCCGCCTCGCCGAGCGCGCGGGCGTCACCAAGCCGGTCGTCTACGATCACTTCGGCACCCGCGACGGCCTGCTGGTGGCGCTCTACGAGGAATTCGACGCGCGCCAGACCGCGCTCATGGACGAAGCGCTCGCGCGCAGCGCCGCCACCCTGGACGCACGCGCGCGCGTCATCGCCGGCTCCTACGTCGACTGCGTGATGCAGCAGGGCCGCGAGATCCCGGGAGTGAACGCCGCGCTGGCGGGCTCTCCGCAGCTCGAGCGGGTCAAGCGCGACTGGGAGGCGAGCTTCATCGGCAAGTGCCGCGCCGCCCTCGCCCCGTTCGCGGGCACCGAGCCGTTGCCGCTGGCCGCGCTGCGCGCGGTGCTGGGCGCCGCCGAGGCGCTGTCGGGCGCAGCGGCGCACGGCGAGATCACCGCCGCGCAGGCCTGCGACGAGCTGGCCGACACCATCGTCGCGACGGCGCGGCGCCACGCTCGGCGCAATCGCGCGCGTTGACCGGCGGCGGCGTCCGGAGCCGCCCGCGCTGCGTCGACGAGGCGTGAAACGATCGCCACACGGCCAGGACTACAGTAGGCGCACCCATTCCGAACAAGGACATTCCGATGCGTGGCGCCCACTCGCTTCCCCGCACCCGCCGGCTCGCCGCCGCCCTGCTCGCCACCGGCCTCGCCCTGACCGGCGTCGGGCTGACCGCCTGCTCCACCACCGCAGGCCACACCGCCGCATCGCCCTCCGCCCAGCGCGCCGAGATCGACAGCGCCGCCGACGCCGCGCTGCAGCGGCTCTACGAGAACGCGCCCGACGCGCGCCAGCTGGTCCGAGATGCCAAGGGCGTGCTGATCTTCCCCACCGTCGTGCGCGCCGGCTTCGTCGTCGGCGGCGAGTACGGCCGCGGCGTGCTGCGCGTGGGCAATCAGCCGGCCGGCTACTACCGCACCGCGGCCGGTTCGCTGGGCCTGCAGGCCGGCGCGCAGTCCAGCGCGACCATCCTGCTGTTCATGACCGACGAGTCGCTGGCCAAGTTCCGCAGCAGCAACGGCTGGACGGCCGGGGCCGACGCCACGGTGGCCGTGGCCCACGTCGGCGCCAACGGCAACATCGACACCCAGACCGCGCAGCAGTCGGTGATCGGCTTCGTGCTCAACAACGCCGGGCTGATGGCGGGCGTCTCGCTGGAAGGTTCGCGGGTCACCCGCATCACCGACCTCTGACCTGACCTCGTGGGAGCGCGCTCGCGCGCGATGCTTTGTTCTTCGGACGGCCGTGGAAAAGCTAAAGCATCGCGCGCGGGCGCGCTCCTACGGACGCTTAAGCGAGACCAGCCGCAGGAAGGCCTCCTGCTGGTAGCGGCTCATCCGCAGCGTCTGGCCGGTATCCATGGTCACCATGTGGTAGCCGTTGAACCAGGGGTGGATCGAGGCCACGCGGCGCACGTTGACGATCGCCGAGCGGTGCACGCGGGCGAAGCGCCGCGGGTCGAGGCGCTCGGCCAATTCGCCCATGGTCCCGCGTAGCTCGTGCACGCGGTCGGCCAGGTGCAGGCGGACGCTGTTGCGGCTGGCGCGGATCCACACGATGTCCTCGACGTCGACGAAGACCACGCGCTCGTCCTCGCGCACCGGGATGCGTTCGAGCCAGTCCTGGCGCCGGCCCAGCGCCTCCAGCATCCGCGCCACGGCCTGCGTGTCGCCGCCCGCCGCCAGGCGCGCCTTGGCCCGCAGCAGAGCGTCGGCGAAGCGCGCGCGGCCGAACGGCTTGACCAGGTAGTCGACCGCGTTGGCCTCGAACGCACGCACCGCGAACTCCTCGTAGGCGGTCACGAACACCGTGGCCGGCATGCGCGCCGGGCCGATGGTGGCGACCACGTCCAGGCCGCCGATCGCCGGCATCTGGATGTCCAGGAACACCAGGTCGGGCGAGTGGCCGCGGATCGCCTCCACCGCCGACACGCCGTCGCCGCACTCGGCCAGCAGCTCGATGTCCGGGTCCTCGCGCAGCAGGCGCACCACCGCGTGCCGCGCGATCGGCTCGTCGTCCACCACCAGCGCGCCCAGCCTCATGCGGGTGCGGGTGCGGGCATCGGTGCCCCGTCCACGGCGTCCGCCGCGAACCGGCGGTACGGCAGCCGCACGCGGCAGGCCACGCCGCGCGGCATCATCATGTCCAGGCGCAGCCCGGCGGCGTCCCCGTACAGTTCCTGCAGCCGCAGCCGGGTGTTGGACAGGCCGATGCCGTGCCCCTGCGGGTCCGCCTCCGCCTCCAGCACGCTGTTGTGGTTGCGCACCTCGATGCACAGCGCGTCGCCGTCGCGGCGGCAGTCGATCTCCACGCGGTCCTCGCCCACGTGGCGGCCGATGCCGTGGCGGATCGCGTTCTCCGCGATCGGCTGCAGCAGCAGGCTCGGCACGGCGGCATCGAGCGCGTCGGGCGCCACGTAGATCCGGGTGCTCAGGCGGTCCTTGAAGCGGCGCCGCTGGATGCCGAGGTAGAGCTCCAGCAGCTCCAGCTCGCGGCGCAGGCCGATCTCCTGGCCGTCGTAGTCCTCCAGGAAGGCGCGCAGCAGCTCGCTCAGCCGCAGCAGCATGTCCTCGGCCGCCACCACCTCGTCGTCGAGCAGGGTCACGATGGCGTGCAGGGTGTTGAACAGGAAGTGCGGCTGCAGCTGCGTCTTGAGCACCTGCAGGCGCGAGCGCGCCAGCTCGGTCGCCAGCCGGCTCGCCTCCAGCTCGCGCCGCGACTGCTCCGCCTGGAAGTGCATCGCCTGCTGCACCGCCAGCAGCGCCCAGTAGGTCAGCAGCCCGGTGGCGATGTGCTTGCCGAGGAAATGCCGGAGCTGGTTGCCGAACGAGTCCGGCTCCAGCACCGCCGACACCGCCGCACCGACGATCATCGCCAGCAGCGTCACCGCCACGCTGTAGACCCCGTGCCCGCCCAGCGCGCGCATGCGCAGCGGGAACCGCAGGGGATGGCGCTCGCCCAGGCGGAACACCAGCGGCGCCAGCGCCGCCCAGGTCAGCCACTGCACCATCGACCAGCGCAGGTAGTTCCCCAGCGGCCACGGGTCGCCGCGCACCCAGTCGGTGCCCCAGCCCTGCAGCGCGAAGGCCAGGACGACGAGCGCCCACAGCCGCAGGTAGCGGAACAGTCCGATCTCCAGTTGGCCCAGGCGCAGTTTCATCGGGAGCGGCCGCAGCGACGACGCCGGCATCCTAGGCACGTGCCGCGCCGGCCCGGAAGCGCCGGACGGCACCCCGACGATCCGGCGGCCCCTGGCGACGATTCGTCCCGTCGTCCTTTCCGGGGGTGCGTCCGCCTGGGCCTGATGGCCGTGCCGGGAACCCTCCCGGCGCGCCCGCCCTCACCCGACGGAGGCTCCGATGTCCCGCCCCGATGCCGTCCTCGCTGCCGCCCTGTCCGCCTGCCTGGTGCTGTCCGCCGCCCACGCCCATGCCGGCGGCGAGCGCACGCGCTACTTCGAACTGGTCAATGCCTCGCACGACAGCGTGACCGCGCTCGCCGCCGCGCCCGCGGGCAGCGGCGCCTACGCGCCGCTCGCGCTCGGCGTCCCGCTGCGCGGCGGCACCCGGGCCGTCACCGTCGAACTGCCCGGCGGCGCGTGCCGCTACGATCTCCGCGTCGGCTTCGGCGACGGCCGCACCCTGCTCTATCCGGGCATCGATGCCTGCCGCCACCCCGGCCTGCGCCTGCGGCCCGGCGACGGACGCACGACGGCGACGCGCTGAAGCCCGCGCCCGAGCGCGCCGGCTGCCGCGCGGGATGAGCCTCCATCCCGACCTGCTGCCGGCGCTCGCGCGCCTGATCGCCGACGCCTCGCGCCGCACCCAGGTCTGGGCGATCTCGCACGCCGGGCGCCTCATCGCCGCACTAGGGCCTGCCGGACGCGCCGGCCTGGCACTGGCCCGAGCGGCAGGGCGGGCGCCCCCACGGGGGCGCCGGGTGGCCTGGCGTCCAGGCCCGGACATCGGCAGGATGATGTCCTGTACATCGGCATGCATGTCGATTGCTTGCCTCAGGGCGCATGGCGGGCGTATCTTGACGTGCCACGCATGTCGCCCCCTATCGCATGATCTCCGCCGCCCAACTGCGCGCCGCGCGCGCCCTGCTCGGCATCGACCAGCGCCGCCTGGCCGAGATGGCGGGCGTCTCCCTGCCCACGATCCAGCGCATGGAAACCAGCCAGGGCGACGTGCGCGGCATGGTCGGCACGCTCACCCGCATCGTGGAAGCGCTGGACGCCGCGGGCGTCGAGCTGATCGGCAACGAGCGGCCCAGCGAGGGCCGGGGCCGCGGCGTGCGGCTGAAGGCGCCGGCATGAGCGGCGCCTGCCGCCGGCGGCAGGAGGCGCCGCGGCGATGACCGAGCGGCTGCCGCGCTGGGTCTGGGTGGGCGCGGTCACCCTCGCCTGCATCGCCGGCATGGTCAACGTGGTCGGCTACCTCGGCTTCGAGCACCTGGCCGTCAGCCACCTCACCGGCACCACCAGCCTGCTCGGCGCCGCGCTCGTCGAGGGCGACTGGCGCTCGGTGCGGCACCTGTGGGCGATCCTGATCGCCTTCAGCCTGGGCGCCATGCTCAGCGGCCTGATCATCCAGGACAGCACCCTGCGCCTGGGCCGCCGCTACGGCGTGGCGCTGGCGCTGGAGGCCGCATTGCTCGCGGCCTCGGTGCCGATGTTCGTCCACCAGCAGCTCAACGGCGCGCTGCTGGCGGCGATGGCCTGCGGCCTGCAGAACGCGATGGTCACCACCTACAGCGGCGCCGCGGTGCGCACCACCCACCTGAGCGGCATGTTCACCGACCTCGGCATCGGCCTGGGCCACCTGATCCGCGGCATGCCGCTGCCGATGCGGCGGCTCACGCTCAGCGGCCTCATCATCAGCGGCTTCCTGGGCGGCGGCATCCTCGGCGCCTGGCTGTTCCGGGCGATGCACTACTACGCGCTGCTGATCCCCGCCGCGCTGACCGGCATGACCGGCATCGGCTATGTCGCCTACCGGCACTGGGCGCTGCGGCGGCAGCGGCGGTGGCTCGGCCGCGCGGCCGGCGCGCCGCGCACGGGCGTCGGCCGGGACGAGTCCGGCGCCGGCTGAGCGGCGCGCGTTCGCGCGCGAGCGCGCTCCCATCGGAAGCGCAGCGATGCGCCGGCGCGCACGTCGCGTTCACCGCGCAGCGCCTAGAACGAGGCTCCCGGCGTCGCCGACGCCCCATCGGAGCGCCCCATGCCCACCCAGCAGGAACTCGAAGCCAAGCTCTGGAAAGCGCTGAAGTCCGACCGCACCGTGATGCTCGGCGTGGACGGCGTCGAGGACGGCCACTCGCGGCCGCTGACCGCCTTCGTCGAGGGCGAGTCCGGTCCGATCTGGTTCTTCATCGGCAAGCCCAACGCGGTCGTCGACCGCCTTTCCGAAAGCCGGCGCGCGATCGCCGCCTTCAGCTCGAAGGGCCACGACCTGTTCGCGAGCATCCAGGGCAACCTCAGCCTGTCCCACGACCGCGCCGTCATCGACCGGCTGTGGAATCCCTTCATCGCCGCCTGGTTCGAGGGCAAGGACGATCCGAAGCTGGTGCTGCTGCGCTTCGACCCCGAGCACGCCGAGGTCTGGCTCAACGAGTCCAACCTGCTGGCCGGGGTGAAGATGCTGCTCGGCATCGATCCCAAGCGCGACGCCGAGGACAAGGTCGCCGACATCGACCTGCGCTGACGGCGCCGGCGCGATCCGCGCGCTGTCCCGCTACTGCGTGCGCCCGCGTGGCGGGCCGCCGGCCTCGCTGACCAGGATCGGCCCGCCCACGTCCAGCACGTACTCGAAGTGCTGCTGCATGCGGCCGTACGGCGAGTCCGGCGCGCCGTAGTTGGCGCCCACCATCAGGCGGTGCCGGCCGCGCGGCAGCGGCGCGAGCATCAGCCAGTAGCCGTCGGACGCCGCCAGCGGCGCCGCCTCGTGCCGGCCGAGGCGGAAGCAGGCTGGCGTGCGCACGCGGTGCCCGCGGATGTCGCCCAGCGAGCGGCCGTCGAGCAGGACCACCGCGCTGACCAGCCGGTCGTTGTTGACCGCCGCCCCCGCCTGCAGGCCGGCGCAGTCCGCTTTACCGCCACGCGAACGCACGGACTGCATCGTGTTGATCACCGGCACCAGCACGTGCACGTCGGCGGGAATCGTGCACGTCCTGAGCGCATCGAAGGTGCCGTCGGTACCGGCCAGGAACCACACCGGCCCGGACTGCCCCAGCGCGCACAGGCGGCCGTCGGGGTCGCGGTACGGGGCGATCCATTGCGACTCCGCCCACTGCCACCAGCGCGCGGTCCATTCCTCCAGCGCGACGCCGTCGACCGCCCCGGCCGCGAGCGCGTCGCGCGGCGCCGGCGCCGCGGGCGCTCCGCCGGCCGCGCCGGCCATGCACAGCACGCACGCCGCGAGCAACCCACCCGCGAGCCGCTTCCGTTTCCGCATCGATCCGTCCCCTGCGGCGATTCCCCGCCGCGGGCGAGCATAGCACCGGGCACCGCCGACGCGACCGCGGTCCTATCCGGCCGCGTCCTCCCATTCGCCATCGACGGAACGCGACAGCGCGCGCCAGGCGTCCAGCTCCTCCTTCAGCTGCGCCAGGCGCGCATCGACCATGTCCAGCGAATCGCTGCCCGCGGAGAAGCGCTGCGGGGGACTGGGCGCCTCCGCGAGCTGCAGGATCGCCTGCGCCAGCCGCGCCGGATCGCCTGCCTGCTGGTGGTTGCGCTGCTGGTAGAAGCTGCGCAGCCGCTCCGACAGCTCGGCGTAGTCGGCGATCGCCGGCTCGGCGAAGCGCACCGACCGCGGGTCCAGGAAATCGGTGCGGATGAAGCCGGGACCGACGATGGTCACGTGGATGCCGAAGTCGCGCACCTCGTCGGCCAGCGATACCGAGAAACCCTCCACCGCGAACTTGCTCGCGCAGTAGAGGCTGCCGGAAGCGGCCCCGGAGATG
Source organism: Alterluteimonas quercicellularis (assembly GCF_021191635.1). Lineage (GTDB taxonomy): Bacteria > Pseudomonadota > Gammaproteobacteria > Xanthomonadales > Xanthomonadaceae > Luteimonas > Luteimonas quercicellularis. The sequence goes on along the minus strand of NZ_JAIWPR010000002.1, from coordinate 100,948 downwards.
CCGCCGATCGAGGACACGTTGATCACGTGGCCGCGGCGCTGCGCGCGCATCAGCGGCAACACCGCGCGGGTGACTTCGAACAGGCCGAACACGTTGGTGTCGAACTGGGCGCGCGCATCGGCGTCTGTGGTTTCCTCGAACAGGCCCAGATGGCCGTAGCCGGCGTTGTTGACCAGCACGTCGATGCCGCCGAAGCGCTCGCGCGCGGCCTCCACGGCGGCGGCGATCTGCGCGCGGTCGGTGACGTCGAGGTCCAGCGGCAGCAGCGCCTCGTGGTCGCCCAGCGCCTGCGCGACCGTCTCGCCGCGACGCGCGGTGGCGGCCACGCGCTGGCCTGCGGCGAGCGCCGCGCGCGCCAGTTCCAGGCCGATGCCGCGGCTGGCGCCGGTGATGAACCAGGTCCGGGTGGTCATGGGGATTCCTCGGTTGCGGGGGAGGCCACAGCCTGCCCGCGCCGGGCCCGTGCCCGCGATCCCATTCCTGCGCGAAGCTTGCCCGATCCTGCCGGCCGCGGCGGAATCGGACCATGGCTCTGATAACGTCGCTGCCATGGCCGCCGAAGCGCTCCCGGTCCCCGCCCTGCCCGCGCTGCGCGAGCTCGTCTCGCGGCATGCCGTCGCCGACGCCACCGACACGCGGGTGCCCGGCCTCGGCCTGCACCGCGCCGACGCGAGCACGCAGCCGCTGGCGGTGGTGTACGAGCCGATGCTGTGCATCGTCGTGCAGGGACGCAAGCGGGTCGTCTTCGGCGACACCGTGCGCTACTACGACGCGGCGCACTACCTGGTCGTCTCCCTCGACCTGCCGGTCGTGGGCGCGGTGTGCGAAGCCTCGGCCGAGGTGCCGTATCTCGCCGTCTCGGTCCGGCTCGACCGCGCCGACCTGGCCGCGCTGCTGATGCGGATGCCGTCCGCGCGCGATGCCGCGCCGCCGCGGCTGGGACTGGAGGTCGCGGCGATGGAGGCCCCGCTCGCCGACGCCTGCCTGCGGCTGGTGCAGCTGCTCGACGCGCCCGACGACATCCCCGTCCTCGCGCCGCTGGTCCGGCGCGAGCTGCTGTACCGCCTGCTGCGGGGACCGCAGGGGCCGATGCTGCGGCAGATCGCGCGCGGCGAGGGCCGCCTGGGGCAGGTGCAGCAGGCCATCGCCTGGATCCGCGAGCACTACGACCGGCCGCTGCGCATCGACGCGCTCGCCGCGCACGTGGCGCTGAGCAGTTCGTCGCTGCATCGCCATTTCAAGGCCGCCACCCGGCTCAGCCCGCTGCAGTACCAGAAGCAGGTGCGCCTGCAGGCCGCGCGCGAGCGCCTGATCGCCGAGCCGGGCGACGCCGCCGCGGTGGCCTATGCCGTCGGCTACGAGAGCGCCTCGCAGTTCAGCCGCGAGTTCAAGCGCCTGTTCGGCCACCCGCCGGGCGAAGCGGTGCGGCGCTGGCGCGAGGACGGCGCGCCGGCCTGAGCGATGCCGGCCGCGGGACGCTCCCGCGTCCTCCGGCCGAGCGTCCACGCCCGGGAAAACGCTTCCCGAACCCAGGTTTTCGTACACTGGTCGTCCACCCACCGACGAGTTCCCATGGCCAAGCCCAACTATTCCTTCGAGAAACGCCAGCGCGAGCTGGCCAAGAAAAAGAAAAAGGACGAGAAGGACGCGAAGAAGCGCGCCGAGCGCGACGCGGCCAAGCCCGACGTGCCGTCGGGTCCCGAGTGAAGGAAGCGGACCCGGCCGCGCCGCGGATCTGGGTGGATGCCGACGCCTGCCCGGGCGTGGTCAAGGACATCCTGTTCCGCGCCGCCGAGCGTGCGCGGGTCGCGGTCACGCTGGTCGCCAACCAGTGGCTGCACACCCCGGCGTCGCGCTACGTCCGCGCCCTGCAGGTGCAGGGCGGCTACGATGCCGCCGACGATGCCATCGTCGAACGGGTCCGCCCCGGCGACCTGGTGGTGACCCAGGACATCCCGCTGGCCGCGCGCGTCCTGGAACGCGGTGCGCAGGCGGTCGATCCCCGCGGCGCGCGCTACAGCGCCGACGACATCGCCGAGCGCCTGTCGATGCGCGGCTTCATGGAGGAACTGCGCGGCGCCGGCATCCAGACCGGCGGTCCCGCCGCCCTGCACGCCCGCGACCGCCAGGCCTTCGCCGGACAGCTCGACCGCTGGCTCGCCGCGCGCCCCATCCCGGCCGGACGGAACTGATCGCGGCTGCGGGCGGCCAACAGCGGCTCAATCGCCCTCGCCGCCCCCGGCCATCAGCGCCGCCAGGGCCCAGGTATCGAGGAAGGCGATGACCTCCACGATCCGCCCGTCCTCGAACACCATGTGCCAGGCGTAGCGGTTCTCGTACCGCAGGCCGTCGCGCCGGGTCGCGCTGCCGTCCCACACCACCACGACGGTGTCGTCCTGGGCGACGATGCTCCGCACCTGCGGCGAGATCGGCGTGGACAGGCGCGCGTTGATCGGCGCCACCGCGCGCGTCATGAAGTCGCTGCGCGAGGCGTAGGTGCCGGAGACCGGGCTGGAACCGGCCACGGTCCAGGACATGTCCTCGGCCAGGAGGTCGAAGACGCTGCCGCGCCCCGCGCCCCAGTCCTCGAACGCCTGCCGCACCCGCGCCGCGTTCGCCTCCGTCGTCGAGGACAGCGCGACGTCCGCGCCGGACGCCGGCGCCGCCAGGGCGAACGCCGCGACCGCGCAGAACGCGAACCGCGCGCTCATCGCCCTGCCTCCGTCGCGTCGCCGGCCGGCGGCTCGCGCCGCAGGATCATCCCGGCGTGTTGGAGCACGCCGTCGACGAAATCGCCGTCGGCGGTGAACCCGGTGTCGTCCACGTACTCGATGTGGTCGCCGGTCACCGTGTAGCGTCCCTGGTAGGCGCTCGCGCGGTCGCCGCGCGCCTCGTCGTAGCGGCCGTTGGGCAGCAGCTCGTGGCGGATGCGGCCGTCGGCGGTGACCCACATGCCGACATAGGGGTGGGATGGCATCTCGGTACCGCCTGGTGGCGAAGCGGAGACCGGTCCCTGCACGAGTAGCGCCGCCGCCAGCACCGGCCCGCGCCATCGCGGCCGGGACGGGCGGGACGCCGGCGAACGTTCGGATCGGATGCGGGCGTTGCGGGCTTCGACGGTTCGCATGGGGCGTACTTCCGGGCAGGTTCGGGAAGGAAGCGCACAGCCCGCAGGCAGGCCGTCGCCGTGCCGCATGGTGCGCAGCCGCCGCTCTCGCGCGAAAGCCGATTCCTTCCCCAGCCTTGCCCGATCCTTCCGGATCGGAAAGACCATGCCGCCGGCGGCGGGACGCACGGACCCGAAGGCGCCCGGCGCCTTCCTGCGCTCAACCCCGGGCGGCGGCCTGCTGCTGGGCCTGGGCCTGTTCCGCCGGCTGCTCGCGCAGCGCGTCGAGCGCCGCGCTCGCGCGCTCCTCGAAGCGCTGCCCGTACTCGCTGCCCTGCGCCTCGCGCAGCGCCTCGGCGAAGCCGGCGCCGCCATCGCGACGGAGGCTGTCCGCCAGGCGGTCGACGAGCTCGCGGCTCCCGGCGGCCGGGTCCTCCGCGGGCGCCGCGGCGAGCTGCGTGTCCCCGCGTCCGTCCTGTCCCGGTGCGGTGTCCGGCGTGCCCAGCGCGGCGCGGCTCTCCGTGGAGACCGCGCCCGGCGTGCGCAGCTGCGGCCCGATCACCTCGTCGCTCGACAGCCCGTGCTGGCCGATGCGCACCTGGTCGCTCCACGCCAGCTGGCCTTCGCGATCGACGACGACCAGCTTGCCCTCCTGCACCGCGCGCTGGACCAGCCCGGCGAGCTCCTGCGGCGAAGCATCGCGATGCGACGCCCCGATCCCGATGCCCACCGAATTGTTGTAGAGGTCCATCGCCTCGCGATCGGCCCAGTTCCCCGGGACGCCCTCGTGCGCGGTGGTGAAGGCGCGCGCCCACTCCGGGCCGTACTCCTGCGCGAGCCGCGCGCTCCAGTAGGCATGCCGGAACGCGTCGCGATGGCCGTCGTTGCCCTGCCACTCGCGGGCGCGCTCGTCCGGTACCGACGCGGGCACGGCGTTGTCCGGGTAGCGCCGCGTGCCTTCGGCGAAGGCGTCCTGCGCGATGTCGCGGAAGCCGCTCAACCCCAGCAGGCCGCGGTCGCGGGTCAGGCGGTCCAGCAGTTCGCCCTCGGTGCGGGTCATCTCCCGCCCCTCGGTGAACGGGATGTCGATCGCGCCGTAGGCGCGCGGCCGATAGGTCACCAGCTCGTCGTCGGCGACCTGGTACTTCGCGCGGATCTCCGCAAGGTCGGGGCGTGGATCGGACATCGTGACCTCCTGTTCGCGTGTCGGGGCGCGATCGCGTTACCGGCGCGCCCAGCGGCTCGACGCGACGCGCCCGTTTTCGTAGCGGACCTCGTAGTACTCCTCGTCGACGCCGACCGAGGACACGCCGAGTTCGTAGACGTCCACGCCGGTTCCCGCGTTGCGGGCATCGGGCTCGCCCAGCAGCGCGACCACCTCCTCCCGCGGCATCCCTTCGCGCACGCTCGCCTTCAGGCCTTCCACCATGGCCCCGCGGCGGTTGTCCTGCGGCGCGGCGCCGCGTTGCGATTTCCAGGCATCGGGGTCGAACGTCGCAGTCTGTTGCATCGTGCAGGCCGGCAGCAGGAGGGAAAGCGCGAGGATCGCCGCGGCCGGGCGCGCATGCACCCTCCCGGCGAGGCGGTCGAAGACACCGGAAGGGGCGGTCACCTTGGGCATGGCACCACGGGCGATGAGGGGATCCGGACGCGCCGACCCTAGCACCGGACCCGCCCGGGCGCCACCGTCGCAGGGCGCGGGCGGCGCGTCCTGCGGACGGCGGCGCCGCCCGCCCTCAGCCGTGCCCGTCAAGGGGGTAGGTCTTCTCGCCCGCGGCGACGTGCAGGTCGAGGCGGTTCTCGGGCGGCGCCAGCGGGCAGACGACGTGGCCGTTGAGCGCGCACGGCGGGTTCTGCGCCTTGTTGAAGTCCAGCACCACCCGGCCGTCGCGCGGCGCGTCCGCGTCCAGGAAACGGCCGCCGCCGTAGGTCTCGCGGCCGCTGCTGCGGTCGGCGACGATGAAGAACAGCCCGTCGCCCTCGCCCTGCGACACCGGCAGCAGGCTGTAGGTGCGGCCCTCGCGCTCGAACGTGGCCAGGCCCGGCGCCTTGGCCTGTTCCACGGTGCCGTTGCTGGTGACCAGCTCGACCGTCCTCGGCTCCGGGAACGGCTCCCATCGCGCCTCGATCCGCCACGACGGATCGACCGGGAAATGCGGCACGCCCGCGAACGCCTCGAGCCCCGGCGCCTCCGGATCGCGGAAGCGCCAGCCGTAGCGGTCGCCGGTCTTGACCACGTAGAAGCGCTGGCGGCCGGCATGGACGCTGGTGGGACCGCCCTCGTCCAGCTGGGTGCGCAGGTCCACCGACTCGAAGGGCTGCCCGTCCACCCGCAGGTCGCCGTCCGGCGCCGCGTCGAACCGCAACGCGCCGTCGGCCCCCAGGCGCAGCACGCCCCAGTGCGCCGGGCCGCCGGAGACGACGATCGCGTTGTCCGGCGCGGCGCCCACCCGGTGCTCGCCCGGCTCGACCTCGCCCGAGCCCGCGAAGCTCAGCCACCCGTCCGGGTCGCGCAGCGCCTGCTCGCGTTCCTCGCGCCACTGCTCGATCGAGGCGACATAGGCCGGATCGGCTTCGACGGCGGCTTCGACTTGCGGCGCGGCCGAACCGGCGTCCTCTTCCGGCTGCGGAGGCGAACAGGCCGCGAGCGCGAGCGCGGCGAGGACGGCGAGGGACAGCGGCGCGTGCGGCTTCATGGCGATCACCGGCCAGGACGAGTCTTCACGATACGGCGGGCGCGCGAGCGTCGCCAAATGAGCATTCGTCCGATGAACGCGCCGGGGCGGCATGTCGCGCGGACGCCGCGCCGCGGGCGCCGGACGCCATAGAATCCTCGCACCCCGCCGCCAACGGCCGCACCGCGCCATGCTGGAAGTCCTCGGAAAACGCAGCTCCATCAACGTCCGCAAGGTGCTGTGGACCTGCGCGGAACTGGACCTGCCGTTCGTGCAGGAAGACTGGGGCAGCGGATTCCGCAGCACCGACAGCGACGCGTTCCGGGCGCTCAATCCCAACGCCCTGGTACCGGTGATCCGGGACGGCGACTTCGTGCTGTGGGAATCGAACAGCATCGTCCGCTACCTCGCCAACCGGTACGGCGGGGATGCGCTCTACCCGCGTGAGGCGCGCGCCCGCGCACGGACCGACCAGTGGCTGGACTGGCAGGCCTCGGACTTGAACGGCGCCTGGCGCTACGCCTTCATGCACCATGTCCGCCGCTCGCCCGCGCACCGGGACCCGGCGTCCGCGGAGGCCTCCCTGCGCGCATGGAGCGCGCTGATGGCGGTGCTGGACGCGCGCCTGGCCGATACCGGCGCCTTCGTCGCCGGTCCCGACTTCGGCCTGGCCGACGTCGCGCTCGGGCTCTCGGTGAACCGCTGGTTCGAGACCCCGGTCGCGCATCCGCCGCTGCCCGCCGTGCGCGCCTACTACGAGCGCCTGAGCGAACGTCCCGCCTTCCGTGTCCATGGGCGCAACGGCCTGCCCTGAGGCGCCTAGGGCACCTCGCATTCCATGACCACGCTGGCGAGCCACAGGTTCGCCCGGGTCACGTGGCTGTAGACCTCCTCCAGCGGCGTGCCGCCCTGCGACGTGCACTCGGCGATGGCGTCGGCGCGCGCCGCTTCCAGCGCGATGCCCGGATCGTAGCCCTGGCCCTGGCCGCTGACGTACACGACGGCCGCGAACGCGACGCCGGTGACCGACAGCAGCGCCGCCATCGCGGCGGCGGCGATCTTCGACTGCTTCATGCTGCGCCTCCCACGCGGGGCCCCACGGCCCCGGACGCGCGCATTCGAGCATGCGCCGCGAAGACCGTGGTGAAGAATCGGTAAGGGAAGCGTCGTTGCGCGCGAAATGCGCAGTGCCGCACAGTCAGCGGGCGTCTGCGGCCGGCCGGATCCCCGCGCCGAACAGGCGCAGCGCGTTGCCGCTGCGGATCTTCGCCTTCTCCTCGTCCGTCAGGTCCAGCCGCTCCAGCGCCTCGACCGTGGGCCCGAGGGTGAACTGCGGGTAGTCCGAACCCAGCAGCACGTGGTCGATGCCCACGCTGCGCAGCGTCCACACGAACTCCGCCTCGATTGGCGAATCGGCCAGCAGCGCCACCATCCCGGAGATGTCGAAGCTGATGTTCTCCATGAACAGGGCGTCGGCGGTGCGCGCGGCGGCCAGCATGTTCCAGAAGCGGAAGTTCATGCCGCCCATGTGGGCGAACAGGAACTGCGTCTTCGGCGCCTGCAGCGCCAGGTTGAACAGGCGCTCGCTGTCGCCGGGCAGGATGTTGGCGTTGTCGAGCAGCACGGTCACGCCCAGCTCGCCCGCGCGCCGCACCAGCGCCAGCACCCGCGGGTCGTCGGCGTCGAAGCGCTGGGTGTGCGGATGCAGCTTCAGCACCCGCACGCCCTGCCCCGCCACCCGCGCCAGCTCGTCCAGCGCGGCCTGCCCGTCGTAGGGATGCACGATGGCGATGGGCAGCAGGCCGGGGTTGGCGGCTGCGAGCGCGATCAACGCGTCGTTGCGCCGGGCGATGTCGGCCGGGTCGCCCGCCGGCGCCTGGTGCGGACCGCCGAACCACATCGCGCCGTAGCCCGCGAGCTCGACGCCCGCGGCGGCCACGTCCGCCGTGTACTCGCGCACCGAGGCCTGGCCGTCGCGCAGGTGCACGTGCATGTCGAAGACCGGCTCGCCGGCCGCGGCGGCGCCGCACCAAAGCACCATCGAGATCGCCAATGCCCGGATCGCCATGCCTGCGTGCCCGCCTGCGGAAAGGGGCCGGAGTGTAGCAGCGCCGTCCGCGCGCGCCGAGGGGGACGCTCGCTAGGGATCTTCCACCAGGTCCTGCGTGAACAGGTCCATCAGCAACAGGTAGCGGCAGAAGCGCGCCGGCGCGAACAGCCCGACGGCCGCATCCACGATCGCGGTGACGCCCAGCGCCCAGTAGAGCGGCGGCGGGGCGCCCACGCGCGCGAGCACGATCGCCGCCAGGCCGAACAGGCACGCGAGCAACAGGCACAGGCGACGGGCTTTCCGGTCGGCATCCTTTCGGCGTGACACCGCACTGACCATGTCGGAGCCTCCTGCGTTCGGATCTCCCCTGCGTCGCTCCCGATCCTAGCACGCAGGGCATCGCCCGAGGCACGCAGAGCGCGCCGCTGCGCGGTCCGCACCGGCTTGCCGGCATCGCGGCGACGACGGCGATCCGGGTCGGCGGCCGCGCACTTTCCGGGCATCGCCCCGGCCGCGCACGACGGCGACCTCGCCCGCATCCGGGCCGCGCCGGCGGCGCCCCGACCCGGCCCCCTCGCGAACCACCCACCTGCGCCCGCGTCTGCCTCGCCTCGCCGCGGCGGATCGCCTAGGCTGGGGCCGATCCGGGCGCCAGGCCGCCCGGCCGGAGCCGCGCCATGTCCAGGCCGCTGTCGCACATCCTGCTCTGCCTCGTCTTGTGGGGATCGTTCGCCCCGGCATCCGCGCAATCCGGCGAAGCCGGCGTCTCCCCGACCTTCCCCAAGGTCGTGTTCGTCGATGCGAACGCACGGGTGCTGCTCGTCTTCGACGAACGGCGGCAGGCCTTCGAGGTGCCGGCGCAGGGCTTCATGCAGGGACCGACCGGCTTCCGGCAGTACATCGACCGGCTGGCCGGCGAGATCGGCCTGGCCTACGAGCGCTACCGCCTGGGCGGCATCTTCACCTACGTCGCGCCGCAACGGCCCGAGGCCTACCTCCGGCCCTACCTCGTCGTCCCGGTCGCCGGAACCGCGCAAGCCGTCGCGGACGGCTACCGGTGGTTCCCGCTCGACGACGCGATCGCCGAGATCCGGTATCCCGCCTCCGCGCGGATCCTCGACCGGATCATGCGGCAGCCCGAGCACGTGTGGAGCGCCACGTTCGAGGAGCACGGCTACACCGATCCCGTCGACGTCGACAGGATCGTGTTCCGCGTCGTGGAGGACTTCCACCGCATCGACTGAGGCAGGGCGCCGTCCAGCCCGCAGGCTCGGCGCCGCGCCCCACCGCGTCCGGCGCATGCCGCCGAGCGGGCCCGGCCTCGCCGTCCGGCTCGCGCATCGCGACCGTGCGCGGCGGCTTCCTTTTCACAGCCGCATCAGGCCGCCGTCGACCACCAGCGTCTGTCCCGTCACGAAGCGCGCATCGTCGCTGCTGAGGAAGGCGACCGGGCCGGCGATGTCGGCGGGCGTGCCCAGCGGCTTGATCGCCTGCATCATGTACACCTGCGCCTTCTGCTCGTCGGGCATGCCGCTCGCGCCTTCGGTGTCGGTGATGCCGGGATGGACGGCGTTGACGATGATGTTGTCGGCCGCCAACTCGTTGGCGAGCGCGCGCACCAGGCCCACCGCCCCGAGCTTGGACGCGACGTAGTGCGAGAAGCCCATGCCGGGCGGCGTGACCATGCCGACCGCATCCGAGCCGATCGCGACGATCGCGCCGCCGCCGGCCTTGCGCATCAGCGGCACGATCGCGCGCGCGCCGAGCACGTGCGCGTCGAGATTCACGGCCAGCACGCGCCGCCATTCGGCAGGCGTCATCCGGTCGAGCGTCGCCAGGGGGTAGATGCCCGCGGCGTGCACCAGGACGTCGGCGCGCCCGAATGCCTGCTCGACCCGGCCGGCGACCTCGGCCCAGCCCGCCTCGCTCGTCACGTCTGCAGCGATCGCGATGGCGCCGTTGCCGATCGCCTTCGCGGCTTCGTCTGCGCGCTCTCGATTGACGATCGCGACCTTGGCGCCCCTCTGCGCGAGTAGGTCGGCGATGCCGCGGCCGATGCCCTGCTTGCCGCCGGTGACGATGGCGACCTTGTCTTCATGCGTCTTCATGGTGTCGCTCCTGGGTGGGATCGGGGGTGGCGAGCGCACGCAGCCGCGGCTCGCCGATCTCCGACAGCAGGTCGAGCCGAGAGGGTGTCCAGCCCAGCTCGGATCGCGTTCGCGGATCGCGCGAACGGCTGCATGCCGATTGCAACAGGGCGCCGAACGGGCCGAACACCTCGACGGCTTCGTCCATCGTCAGGCTGCGCGTCCCGACGCCCAGATCGCGCGCGACCGCCTCGGCGATCCAGCGGTACGGGATTTCGCCGGCGACCGCGTGGTACAGCGCGCCGGCCCGTCCGCGGTCGATGGCGAGCGAGAACAGCCGCGCCAGGTCGGCGCCGTGCACGTTGGAGTAGGCGGCCAGCCCCGAGCCGATGTAGCAGGCGGCGCCCGTCAGCGCGACCGAGCGGTACACGCTGGCCACGGGACCGTCGTCGCCCGGCCCCCAGATCACCGGCGGCCGGACCACCATGCTGCGCAGCCCGTGCGCGGATGCGGCCCGGACGATGCCCTCCGCCTCGACCCTGGGCAGCGCCAGCGGCTCCGGCACGAAGGGGTCGTCTTCGGCGAAGCTGTCCGGACTCCACGCCCCGCCGGTGCGCTGCATGAAGACGCCGCTGCCCGAGAGGAAGATCAGCGTCTTGCCGCTCCCCGCCAGCGCATCGCACAGCAGCCGGGCGACGGCCGGCTCGCGCTCGAAGGCGACCTGCGCGGCATAGAGCGTGACGTCGGCGGAACGCGCCGCCGCCAGGACCGGCGCCATGTCGGTGTCGAGATCGCCGCGGACGGGCCGGACGCCCGTAGCCTCCAGAGCGGCTTGGGCGCGATCGGATCGCGCGAGCCCCGAGACCTCCCGGCCTTGCGCGGCGAAATGCCTGGCGAGGGTGCTCCCGACGAACCCCGATGCACCGGCGATCAAGATGTGCTGTGACATGCGGGCTCCTTTTCGAATGGAGCCTAGAGCCTCGACACCTCTCTGGTAAGCCTATATTGTTCGATGGGAACCATCCGGAAGACCGATACATTGCTCGACGGGGTCTCGCTCGACCAGCTGCGCACGTTCGTCGCCGCGGTGGACAACGGCAGCTTTTCCGCGGCCGGCCGCGCGATCGGGCGCGCGCAGTCGGTGGTGAGCCAGGCCATCGCGAATCTGGAAGCGCAACTGGGCGTCGTACTGTTCGAGCGGGTTGGCCGCTACCCCCGGCTGACCGCCCAGGGGAAGAACCTGCTGGCCGACGCGCGCCGCCTGGTGACCGGCGCCGATGCGCTGAAGGCCAAGGCACGGAGTCTTTCCGCCGGGCTGGAACCCGAACTGTCCATCGTCGTCGACGTCATGTTTCCGCAGCAGTGCCTGACCGATGCGCTCGGCAGCTTCAAGGCGCACTTCCCGTCCACGCCGCTCAGGCTCCATGTCGAGGCGCTGGGCCGGGTCGCGGAACTCGTGCTCGATGGCCGGTGCAGCCTCGGCATCACCGGGACGCTGCCGCTCCTTCCGCCGGGCCTCGCGGCCGAACGCCTGTTCAGCGAGGACATGGTGACGGTCGTGGCGCCGGGATCGCCGCTGGCCGACAGGGCAGGCCCGATCGCGTTCCGAGAGCTGTCCGACGAGACGCAGCTGGTGCTCACCGACCGCTCCACGCTGACCCGCGGGGTCGACTACGGCGTACAGGGCAAGAACCTCTGGTGGCTTGCCGATCTCGGCGCGAAGCACGCCTTCCTGCGCGCCGGCCTCGGATGGGGACACATGCCACGCTGGCTGGTCGATGAGGACCTGAAGGCAGGCCGCCTGGTGCGCGTCGAGCTGGAAGGGCCGTCCGCCGGCCTGATGCCCTTCCAGGCCGCCTATCCCGCCGACCGGTTGCCGGGCCCCGCAGGCAGGTGGCTGCTGGAACGCTTCCGGCCTGCCTGACGCGACGAACTGCCGGCAGCGGGCCGCTACCGCGACGAGAAATCGCCGCCCGACACGCTCAGGCTCCGCGCCGCCCGGCCGTCCGCCCCGGCCGCTCGGCCGCGACCTGCGGCACCGGCGGCGCGACGCCCTCGGCCAGCATCGCGCGCAGCCGCGCGCGGCGACGCTCGAGGTCGGCGATCTGCCGCTCCAGCGAGGCCAGCCGCTCGCGCTGCACCTGGGCGGTCTGCGGGCAGGAGGCGGCGCCTTCGATCATGCGCATGCAGTCCGGGAAGCCACGGATCTCCGCCAGGCTGAACCCGGCCGCGATCAGGCGCCGGACCTGCCGCACCTGCGCGATCGCCGCGGCGGGGAAGGCGCGATAGCCGTTGCCCGCGCGCACCGAGGCGAGCAGGCCGTGCGCATCGTAGTGGCGGATCGCGCGCACGCTCGCGCCGGTCTCGCGGGCGAGCGCGCCGATCGACATCAGGTCCGCGGGCACGGCACTCATGCGGCGAGCGTAGCACCGGGCGCTTGACCCTGACACCGGCGTCAGGGTCGAGACTGCGGCCCCGCCCACTGCCGAGGCCCGTCCGATGCGCCCCGCCCTGTCCCGCATCTTCCCGCTGCTCGTCTCCGTCGCCCTGCTGCTCGTCGCCACCGCCGCGCCCGCGGAACCCAGGCGCTACACCGCGACCGCGCCGGACGGTGTCGCGCTCGCCATCCAGGAATCCGGCGATCCCGATGGCCGCCCGCTGGTCTTCGTCCACGGCCTGCTCGGCAGCCACCTGAGCTGGGACGCGCAGATGCGCAGCCCGGCGCTGCAGCGCTACCGCCTGATCGCCTACGACCTGCGCGGACACGGCCTGTCCGGCAAGCCGGACGATGCCGCAGCCTACACCGAGGCCCGCCGCTGGGCGAACGACCTCGCCGCCGTCCTCTCCGCCGCGGACGCGCGCGACCCCGTCCTGGTGGGCTGGTCGCTCGGCGCCGCGGTGATCACCCAGTACCTGGCCGCCTACGGCGACGACCGGATCGCCGGCGCCGTCTACGTGGGCGGGGTGATCGAGCTGGCCCCCGGGCAGATCGCGCCGCACCCCGAGATCTACCGGGACCTGGCCTCGCCGGACCTGCGGACCCACCTCGACGCCGAGCGCGCGTTCCTGGCCCTGTGCTTCCGCACGCCGCCCGACGCCCCCACGTTCCAGCGCCTGATCGCCAATGCCGCCCTCGCCTCGTCGACGATGCAGACCGCGGTGCACTCGATGGCCCTCGACGCGCCCGCCGGCCTCGGCGCGATGCGCAAGCCGCTGCTGCTCCTGTACGGCGCGCAGGACGCGCTGGTGCGCGCGGAACCGTCCATCGCGCGCGCCAAGGCCCTGAACCCGCACGCCCGCAGCGTGCTGTACCCGGAATCGGGGCATGCCCCCTTCCTGGAGGAAGCCGACCGCTTCGACCGCGACCTGGCCGACTTCGTCGACGGGCTGGAAGCCGGCGCGAGCCGCTGACCGCGCCATCGTCGCGATCGCGGCCCGGCACCGCCGCCGCGCGCCCGGCGTAGACTGCGCGCATCGCCGCGACAGGACACGCGCGTATGCGATTCGAGTTCGCCCACTCGCACGCCTACCCCGGCTGCCGGCTCCGGACTACGGAGGACGGCGTAGGCCCGCGGCACGCCGAAGACCTCGTCGAGTTCAGCGACGGCAGCATCGCCGCCGGGCGCCACGAGGTTCGCGACGGCACGATCGTCCTGCACGTGGCGGCCTACACCACCGCCCGCGGCACGCGCATCGCCGCCAGGTCCTGGCGCCTGGAACCCGACGGCGGCGAGGGGCGGTGGCGGGTGCGCGCGCGCCTTGCGGACGGATCGGGCGACGCCGGCTAGACGGCCGTGCCGGTATCCACGGCGCATGGCCCCGCCCGCCCTGCGGCGACGCGCGCATCGCGAACGCGCGGGGCACCCGATCTCCTCCGCTCCGGTCCCGCTCAACCCGCCGCCGGCGCGCGCACCTCGACCCACGTCGGCGCGTGGTCGCTCGCCTTCTCCTGCAGCCGCACCCAGCGGTCCACGCCGGCGTCCACCAGGCGCTCGGCCAATGGCGGGTTCAACAGCAGGTGGTCGATGCGCAGGCCGCGGTCGCGTTCGGCGTGCTGACGGAAGTAGTCCCAGAACGTGTAGATGCGCCGGTCGCCGTGGACCTGCCGCAAGGCGTCGGTCCAGCCCTGCGCCAGCAAGCGCTCGAAGGCCTCGCGCACCTCGGGCTGCATCAGCGCGTCCTTGCGCCAGGCCTTGGGGTCGTACACGTCCTCGTCGGTCGGGATCACGTTGAAGTCGCCGAGGATGGCGACCGGATGCGGCTGCGCGGCCAGCGCCTTCGCGCGCCGGAGCAGGCGCGCCATCCACGCCAGCTTGTAGTCGAACTTCGGGCCCGGCTGCGGGTTGCCGTTGGGCAGGTAAATCCCGGCCACCGCCACGCCGTGCACCACCGCCTCGATGTAGCGGCTCTGCGCGTCGTCGGGATCGCCCGGCAGCCCACGCCGGCTCTCCACGGGCACCGCGCCGCGGCCGAGCAACGCCACCCCGTTCCAGGAACGCTGGCCGTGCCAGATCGCCCCGTAGCCGGCCGCTTCCAGTTCCGCCGCGGGAAACGCCTGGTCGACGGCCTTGAGTTCCTGCAGCGCCACCACGTCGGGGCGCTCCTTTTCCAGCCATGCCAGCAGGTGCGGCAGGCGCGTGCCGATGCCGTTGACGTTGAAGGTGGCCAGCTTGAGGGTCTTCGGCTTGCGCGGCATCGTCGGCTCCGTCGGCATGGCGCGTCCGTGGCGCCTGGCCCGACGCTGCGATCGCGGAGCGGCCACGGTACGCGGACGTCCCCACGCCCGGCCACTGGGGCTGCGGGACGCGCCCGTCGGTCGGGTTCGGTCGGTCCGGCTCCTGCGACGGCCCGCCCGCCACCGTAGGCGGCCTCGCATCGGATGCGCGTGAACGCATCGGGGCGCGTTCCGCTCGGGACCGGCGAAGACCCGGCGTGCGCGCCGGGTTCCACTCCGATGGCGGGCCGGCCGGCCTAGGTCGCGAGCGACGTGGTCGCGCGCGCGGGCGATAGCCGGACGCACGACCCGGCCACGCGGATCACTGCCAGTACTGCTGCAGCGGCGCCTCGTCCTGCAGCCGCAGCACGAGGTCGCGGATCTCCTGCAGCCGCTCCAGCGGCGTGTCGCCGGTGAGCGGGTACTCGCCGGCCAGCGAGGTCTCGTTCCAGCGCGCCTCGACCTCGGCCGCGAAGTCTGCCAGTTCCTGCTCCGACATCTGCGCGATCTTGACCGCGAACTCGAGATCGTTTTCGCCCAGGCCGGCCAGCGAGACCTCTTCGCCGCCGATCTCCACGCCGTGGCGCCAGACGCCGAGCGCCGTCTCGCGGATCGCCGCCTGCTCGTACAGGGTGTCGCGCTGGGCATCGGTCAGCGGCGGCAGGCCGGCCTGCTCGCGATGGATGTCGATGCCGGTGACGTAGGTCTGCACGTGATCGGCATCCACCGGGTTCATGCCCTCGGTGGAGCGGATCAGCCGCTCGCCGTCGTCGGCATCGAGGCCGATCGACTCGAACAGCTCGCGCGCCTCGGCGACCCGGTCGTCGAGCGGCACCGTCTCGTCGAACAGGGTGTCGCTGCCGTTCAGCAGCGCATGCACCAGTTCGTGCTCCAGCACCCCCTCCCCCGACTCCAGCGCGCTCACCGGCACGTACACGGTCTCGCCGACGGTGACGCCGCCGGTGCCCGGATAGCGCTCCGCGTATTCCTCGTCGCTCAGCACCACCACCTGCACGCCCTCGCGCTCCGCCGCCTCGAAGATGGCCTGGGTGGTGGGCGAGCCTTCCGCGGCCTCGGCCTTGTACGCTTCCAGCAGCGCCTGCTTCGCGCCATGCAGGTCGAGCCGATGCTGCGCGGTGGCGACCCAGTACAGCGGATTGAGGCTGCCGCCCGGGTAGTCGTCGGCTTCCGGCGCGTCGGCCTCGAGCTCGCGCACGCGCTCGGCCGCCTCCTCCTTGCTCGGCGTGACCGGCGTGCCGAGCGGCCCGCCGATGCAGACGGCGATGTCCTCCCCGCTCTCCGGTCCCGCGGCGGTGCCGAAGGCGCCGTCCTCGGGTTCGGCGCCGAAGGACAGCGCCTCCTGCGCGGTCGCCTGAGCGGGCCGGTCGAGCGGGCCGGGCGGCGGCGACAGACGCGAGGGATCGATGTCCGGGGCGGGCCTGAGCGATACGTCCATGGGGATTCTCTCAGTGGCAACCATCTTCCAGGACGGACTTTCCCCCCCAGGCCCGCCCGGATCAAGATGGTGAAAACCCTGGGTGTCCGGAAACGCGGCCAAACACCCGGCCAGGCCCGCCCGCGGCCGGGACATCGCCGGCGAACGCGCACGAAACGTCGATCCCCATCGCGTTTCGCGCTGTCCGCCCCGTGGCATAGTCGGGCCGCCCCCGCATTCCCCGGCCATCGCGGTCATCGAAGGAGCGACACTATGAACGTACTCGGGAAGGCAACGTCGACGGGTTTCAGGCTGGGCACGGTGCTGGCGGGCCTGCTGCTGGCCTCCGCCGCCATGGGCCAGGCGCAGGCGCCGCGCTACGTGTGGGTCACCTTCTACTACGACGGCGCCGGCAACCTCGTGGCCGCCGAAAGCTGGGGCGACTGCCCGATCGGCAGTTGGGGCAACCCGACGCCGAACCACGTCACCCAGGTGTACGACTGCGACGGCGAGCTGCCGTGGTGACGCCGGGCCGGACGCCCGGATAGCGGACCGGCGTCGCCTGGCGCGCTTCCTGCGCCGACGGCACGGTCGCGACGCCCCGACGCACAGGCTTGGACAAGCGGACGCGGCCCACGTAGGGTCGCGCGATGACCCGTGCCGTTCTTCCCGAACCTCGCCCGGCACCCGCCTACGACGAGGCGAGCCTGGCGGGCTTGCGCGCCCTGCCCGGCCGGGCGCTGGCGACGAGCGTCGATGCGGGCTGGCGGTCGACGCTGATCGAGCGCAGGCGCTGGCCGGCCGGCAGGACCGAGCTGGAAACGCGCGCCTCGCCGGATCTGCGGGTTTCGATGGTCCTGAGCGGCGCCCACCGCACCGAGGTGCTGGTGGACGGCCGCTGGCGCAGGACCGACGCCGCGCCCGGCGCCGCCGCGGTGACGGCCGCCGGCGAGGTAGACCGGCTCCGCTGGCGAAGCGACGTCCCGATCGAGACGATCCACCTCTTCGTGCCGGCGGACACGATCGCCTCCGCCGCCGACCAGCTCCGGCGCGCCGGCACGCGCTCGTCCCCGCCCGACCCGCCGCTGTCGTTCGACGATCCCGCGGTCTCGTCGGTGCTGCAGGGTCTGCTGTCCGCCGCGCAGCTCGGCGCACCGGACCTCTACGCGGAGCAGGCCACGCACTGGCTGGCGATGCACCTGGTGCTGACGCAACGCCTTCCGGCCGGCGCCGAAGCCGGCGGCCGCGGCATGCGGCTGGCCGAGCGCAGGCTCGCCCGGGTTCTCGAGCTGATCCGGCAGCGGTACGCGGAACCGCTGTCGCTGGACGCGCTCGCGGCCGAGGCCTGCGTCAGCAAGTTCCACTTCGCGCGGCTGTTCCGGCTCAGGACGGGAATGTCGCCGCATGCCTATCTTCTCGGCGAGCGCCTGAAGGCGGCCCGGCACCTGCTGGCGGCCACCGACCTGCCGGTCGCCGAGATCGCCAGGCGCACCGGCTTCCCGCGCGCCGCGCACTTCGCGGTCGCCTTCCGCAAGGCCCACGGGACGACCGCGACCGGGTTCCGCCGTCGCCACCGGCATCCGGGCGCCGGCGGAACGCCCTAGGGCACGGCGGAGCGCGTCAGTTCTCGATCCGCGCCTCCAGCGAGGCCATCATCTTCCGGCTGGACGCTCTCGCCGCCATGCGGCCGAGCCACGCGGCGACGTGGGGGCGCTGGGGCACGTCGAGCCACGGGATCTCCCCCGTGGCGATGTTCGATCCCATGAAGCCGTACAGGAGGATGTCGGCCATCGTCACCTCGTCGCCGGCGACGAAGCGCCTGCCTTCCAGTTCGTCGTCCAGCCGGTTGAGGCCCTGGTCGGCCAGCAGCCGGTGCGAGCGCCTGGCTTCGGGCATCAGCAGGCGATGGCCGCGATACGCGACCTCGGCCGCCTCGGTGCCGCGCCACCAGGTCACGAAGGGCAGCACGATCTCGAGATACGCCCGCCGGGTCCACATGTGGATCTCCGCCCGCGCCTCGGGCGTGCCGCCGAACAGGCGTCGTCCCCCTGTCGCCACCTCGTCGAAATAGCCGCAGATCGCGGTGATCTCGGTGATGACCCGCCCATCGTCGAGGCGCAGCGCCGGCACTTCGCCCCGGGCGTTGACGTCGCGCAGGTAGGCGGGCTTCCGGTTCTCCAGGCCGACGAGGTCGATCGTCTGCACGTCGAACCGCAGGCCCCCTCGCTCGTGGACGAACAGGCGGACGACGACCGGGTTCGGTCCCGGGGCGTTCGCGTCGTACAGGATCATCGTCTTCTCCGTGGCGTCGTGGCGGGCCAGGAGCATGGACGAACGTCGGCCGGATGCGCCGGCCTGCGGCAGAGAACGGCAGGAATGCGAACGCGAACGCCAAGGAATCGAAAGCGGGTGGCCCGCGACGAGCCGTCGATCCGGGCCGGCACCTGGATTCCCGGCGCGCTACGGATCGCCCCACCGGACGCGTCGTCGAGACCGGCGCGTGCGTCGATCCGAGTGGCGAAAAACGAAGCCCGCCGCCCGAACAAAGCGAAGATGCGTGCCTTGTTCGCTCGCGGCGGGCCCGCCAGGACTGCGGTCAGTCCTCGGTCCTGCACCCCAGGGACACGCGGGCATGCGAGTAGCCCGTAGCCGGATCGATCCACTCGGCCAGGACGGTGATCTCCTGGTCGGAGCGGCCCCAGCGCAGGTAACACTCCCGGTCCGCCACGCGCCACGCGTTGTCGATCGCTTCGTCGCTCGTGCGCCCGTAGCTTTCGCCGATGACTTCGAAATGATGGACGGCCGCAAGCGCGGCGGTGCTGGACACGGCGGTCAGCAGGAAAGCACAGGCGGAAAGACGCCACTTGTTCATCGCACACTCCATGTTCGGGGTTGGAGCGCGCACGGTGCCAGCCGTGCGCGAACCTGGTGTTAAACCGGTATGAAACCCGAATGACTCCGAGCATCCGGTCACTGTTTGCACGACGGCGGACGCGCGCAGCGGCGACATCCTCGGAGACCGGCGCTCCCTGCCCGGTCACCGGACATCGGGCGGGATCAGCGACTCGGCCTCGAGGGTGTCGCGGAATACCTGCCGGTCGAAGCCCTCGACCTTGTGCCGCCCGGCGATCATCAGCGGCACCGACCTCGCCCCCAGCGCACGCACGTCCTCCCGCAGCGACGGGGTGTCGTCGAGGCTGCGCTCGACGTACTCCACGCCAAGGGCGTCCAGCGTTTCTTTCGCCACGCCGCAGATGGGGCAGCTCGCCAGGGTGTAGAGCACCACGCGCGACCCAACCGGGTCGTGGAACGCCGCGTAGTCCCCGACCTCCACCTGCACCGGCGGCAGGTCAGCACGTTCCCTCGGGCCCGCGTACCAGTAGGCCAGCGCCACGCCTGCCAGCGCGAACACACCGATCAATCCCGCCTGAACCCGTTTCATGCGTCGCTCCATGCGTCTATGCGCGATGGGGCGCACCCTCGCGGATGCGCCCCACCGGTCCGGCTCAGGGCAGGATGCAGTTGTTACAGTCGTAGATGATGCACGTGCGATACGACTCGGCGCACTGCGCGGGGGTGAACCTGCCGCTCGCCATGCACTGGCTGTAGTTCTCGCCGCAGCCCAGATGGCAGGTCTCGCACCAGTTCGACTGTGCCCAGGCCGTGACGCCGAAACCGCCCGCCAACGCCAGCACGCACCCGGCAGCCAGGCGCAGCACGTTCTTCATCTTCATGGCTCTATCTCCTTGGAGAGGATCGGAAGACAACCCAACGGCGGGGCGCCTTGCAGCACGATCCGAGCCATGAACGCAGGAAACGAAAAGACGTCGGTCCATGACCCGTCGAACGGTCCAATTCCCTTGGCACCCCGTCGCGAAATAAACACGGGGGTCTGACGCTGTCAAGGCGAGCCCATCGCGTCGGAACGATGCACCGGGCCGGCGCTCGCGCGCATTGCCCGCGCCCGGTCGCCGATCGGCGAGCCCGACCGGGCGCACAGTTCATCTATGTTCTACGCCATCGATTCCGAACGCCGATCGAAAAAGGAGCGCTGCGTGGCATTCATGCTGCGCCTGCGCACTTGACCGCAGCGAAGCGGGCCGCCTATTTTCGGAACGCGCAGCAAGCCAGCCGCACCCCACGTGCCTCGCGACTGCAGCGCGTCGTATCCAGCAAGGCCGCACCGGTCGTCGGGATGCCGGACGGCAGTCGCAGTGTTCGAGGCCCGCTTCGTCCTGCAGCAACGCCAGCAGTATCCGGCCATCGGCCGTGGCACCGGTCCCCTGCGGACCGTTCCTCCACGGCGCCGCGTGGCCGCATGCGACCGGCGAGGATCGGATCGGCCCCAAGCGGTCGTCGGCCGCTTGCACCGCGTGCTGTCCGTCGGCGTCCGGACGCATCGCCGGCCGCCTGGCGCGGCCCATCCCGAACGCTACAAGGAGGAAGCACCCATGAACACACTGCACGCAGCGGCACACCGCACCCTCGCCCTCGCCCTGCTCTCGGCCGTCGCCGCAGGCGCAAGCGCGTTCGCCGCGGAACCCGAGCGCCCCGAGCTGGACCCGGGCATGGTGGCCGCGCTGGAGCGCGACCTGGGCATGTCGCAGGACCAGTACCTCGTGACCGTGGAAACCGAACGCCTGGTGCCGGCCGTGGAAGCCTCGGCGCGGCAACTCTACGGCGACAGCTTCGCCGGCACCTGGATCGAGCACGACGCCGCCGGCAACCCGCGCGTGGTGGTGGGCACGGCCGCGCAGAGCGCCAAGCGGCTGCCCGCCGTGGAAGGCGCGGAAACGCGCCAGGTGACCTACAGCCTGTACGAGCTGGACCAGGCCGTGAACGCGCTCGACCTCTCGGCCACCTCGCGCGTGGCGCGCCGCCTCGACGGCGTGCAGTCCTGGGGCGTCGACCTGCCCAACAACCGCGTGGTGGTCACGCTCTCGCCCGGCGCGGGTAACGCCGAGTCGGTGCTGGACTTCCTGGCCCGCAGCGACGTCGACACCGGCATCCTGCATTTCGAGGTGTCCGAGCAGATCCCGACCACGCTGATCAACATCTACGGCGGCATCCGCTACAACGGCTGCTCGATCGGCTTCCCGGTGACCCGCGGCGCCACCAAGGGCTTCGTGACCGCGGGCCACTGCGGCAACGTCGGCACCTCGGTCAGCATCAACGGCACCACGGTCGGTTCGTTCCAGGCCAGCAACTTCCCCGGCTCCGACGCCGCCTGGGCCACCGTGCGCCAGCAGGACGTCCTGTTCGGCCGCGTGTGGCAGTACAGCGGCAGCGCGACGACCCCGGTGGTCGGCAGCTCGGAATCCGCCGTCGGCGCGGCCATCTGTCGTTCCGGCTTCCGCACCGGCTGGCGCTGCGGCACGATCACCCGCACCAACGTCAGCGTGACCTACGCTCAGGGCACCGTGAACGGCCTGCGCGAGTCCAACGCCTGCGCCGGCCAGGGCGATTCGGGCGGCTCGTGGATCTCCTCGGGCGGCCACGGCCAGGGCGTCACCTCCGGCGGCGCGCTCGGCAGCGATGGCACCAACTGCGGCATCGCGCAGAACCAGCGCCGCACCTGGTACCAGCGGCTCACCCCGATGCTGAGCTCCTACGGCGTCAGCCTGGTCACCAACTGACCGACCATCGCCCTGCGGCATCGCGGCACCCCGGTCCGCCGGGGTGTCGCGTTTCCCGGGCATGCCGCGATGCATCGTGGCCGCAGGAGCGCGCTTGGTTGGGAGGATTCCACCTCAGCGCGCGTTCGCCCGCAGCCAGCGCTCGGTCTCCCGGGGCGTGCGCAGCCGCACGATCGCCAGTTGCGGGAACGCCGCCTCGATCTTCGGCATGCGCTCGGTCCACGTGCGGAGGGTCTTCGTCTGCCAGCGCAGGATGTTGTCCTCCGGGTCCTCGGACAGCATCCGCCACAACGGCTTCTCGACGTTACCGTTCCACAGCTTCGTGCGAAGCAGGCGCCGCGCGAACGTCCGCCTCAGCAGCCGGCCGCGCACCACCTGGTCGGGGTAGTCGAGCCAGATCGCCAGCTGGGCGCGCGGCGCCAGCAGGGGCGTCGTCCCCTTGCTGGCGTACTGCCATTCGGTGATCCAGCGCTCCTCCGCGGCGAGGGCCCGCACGTCGTCGAGGAACTGCGGCCGCGGCGTCCAGCCCGGCCCGTGGAACAGCCCGTCGATCTCCACGTGGCGCAGGTCCCACCTTTCGCCGAGCCGCCGCGCGAGCGTGGTCTTCCCCGCCCCGGTGACGCCGGCGACGAGCACGCGCTGCGGGCGGACGGGAAGCGGATCGTGCGCGGAGAGCATTCCTGGAATGCTACCGAAGGACCGGGGCGGCCGGCTCCTCCGGCCCGGCGCCCGTGGCAACAGCGCCGAGCCGGGCAACCTTCGACGTCCTTCGGCTCTCGACTGCCGGATCACTCGCCGGCGTCGTCGAGCAGGGCCTGCAGGCGCGCCGCATCGGCGACCGCATGCCCGCCCGCGGTGTTGTCGAGGATGCACCACGCCGGCGCCCCGTCGGCCGCAGCCTGGCGCATCGCCACGGCCAGGGCCGCAAGCGCCGCATCGTCGTAGCGGCTGTAGTAGATCCGCGGCGAACCGTGCCAGCGCCAGTAGCGCCACTGCGCTGCGGAGCCTCCGGGCGCGGACGCCGCCGGCAGCCGCGCCGGATCCGCCGCCGCCCGCGCGACCGCGTAACCCGACAGCAGCGGGTCGACAGCGGGCTCGAACCAGCTCGCATGGCGCGGCTCGCAGGCCACCGGCACCGCCGTGCGCCGGCGCAGCATCGCGAAGAAGGTATGCGCACTGCGTGCATCGAAGGGCAGCCCCGGCGGCAGCTGCACGAGCAGGCCGCCGAGCTTCGGACCCAGTGCGGCCAGCGGCTCCAGGAACGACGACAGGGCATCGCCGACCCCGCGCAGGCGCGCGTCGTGGGTGATGGCCTTCGGCACCTTCACCGAGAAGCGGAAGTCCGCCGACACCGTGGCGGCCCAGCGCTCGTAGGTGGCCGCGCGGTGCGCGCGATAGAACGTGGAATTGATCTCCGTCACGGAGAAGCGCGTGGCGTAGCGCTCCAGATGGCTGCCCCCGTCGCCGAACAGGCCCGCATGGACCGACGGGACCGACCATCCCGCACAGCCGACGCGAAACGGCGCCCGCGTGCCGCGGCGCAACGCATTCACGGCGCGCCTGCCCCGGGCGGCAGACCGCGGACGACGGTCCGCATCACGGGGACGACGAGGCCGGCCAGGCAGCCGGATGTCGGGATCCGTGGCATCGGGACACCTCCAGGCAAGGGAGCCCCTGGATAGCGCCCCGGCCGTCAACGTGGCGACTTGGACCGCTCGAACAGCGCATCGAGCCCGGCCCGGATCGTCCACGGGCCGCGCACGCCACGTCTGCGCCGGCCCGGAGCAGACCCCGGTGCCGCAGACGGCGGTTGACGCCCGCCTCATGCGCGGCGCGGATACTCCGGTCATGCCCGAAGGCCCCTCGATCGTCATCCTGCGCGAAGCCGCCACGCACTTCGCCGGGCGCAAGGTACTGCGCGTCGCCGGCAACAGCACCCAGGCCATCGAGCGCATGCGGGGTCGCAAGGTGCTTGCGGTACGCAGTTGGGGGAAGCACTTCCTGCTGCAATTCGACGGCTTCGGCCTGCGCATCCACTTCATGCTGTTCGGCAGCTGGCGCATCAACGAGACGAAGACCACGCCGCCGCGGCTGTCGCTTGGATTCAGCCGCGGCGAGGCGCTGAACTTCTACGCCTGTTCGGTGAAGTTCATCGAGGGCGACCTCGACCAGGCCTACGACTGGAGCGCCGATGTCATGAGCGAGGCCTGGGATGCGGCCGCGGCACGGCGCAAGCTGCGGGCGAGGCCGCAGGCCATCGCCGCCGACGCCCTGCTGGACCAGGACCTGTTCGCCGGAGTGGGCAACATCATCAAGAACGAGGTGCTGCATCGCATCCGCGTGCATCCCGAGAGCCCGGCCGGCGCGTTGCCCCCGCGTAAACTGGCCGAGCTGGTCGCCCAGGCGCGCGAATACAGTTTCGACTTCTACCGCTGGAAAAAGGAATTCGTGCTGAAGAAGCACTGGCAGGTGCACGCCAGGCGCACGTGCCCCCGCGACGGAACGCCGTTGAGCTACCGCAAGCACCTGGGCCTGGCAAAGCGCCGGGCCTTCTGGTGCGACACCTGCCAGCGGCTGTACGGCGTGGACTGAACCCGTCCTTTTGCTCCCTCCCCGCCGCTCCGCGCCGAGCGCGTCCTCCGAACCGAGCCCGCCAGGCCACATCCCATGCCGAACGTCGCGATCCGCCCCTACCGCATCGACATACCCGAGGCCCAGGTCGAGGACCTGCACCGCCGGCTGCGCGACACGCGCTGGCCCGCGCCGCTCGAAGGCACGGGCTGGGAGGACGGCACCGACCTCGCCTTCCTGAAGAAGCTCGTCGACCACTGGCAGCACCGCTTCTCGTGGGCCGAGCAGCAGGAACGGCTCAACCGCCTGCCGCACTTCAAGGCCGATATCGACGGCCATGACATCCATTTCGTCCACGCACGCGGCCAGGGCCCCGCGCCGTTCCCGCTGGTGCTGACGCACGGCTGGCCGGGCGCGTTCACCGAGTTCGAACGCGCCCTGCCCCTGCTGACCGACCCCGCCCGCCATGGCGGCAGCGCCGAGGACGCGTTCGACGTGGTAATCCCCTCGCTGCCCGGGTTCGGGTTCTCCGGCCCGCCGCCGCGAACGGGCACCAGCGCGCGGACCGTCGCCGGCCTGTGGTCGACCTTGATGCAGGCGCTGGGCTACGCGCGCTTCGGCGCGCAGGGCGGCGACATCGGCGCTGCCGTCGGCATCTGGCTGGCCTACCTGCATCCCGGGCATGTGGCCGGCCTGCACCTCAACTACATCCCGGGCGCCTTCCGCGCCCCCGCAGGCGAGGCCGACGCCCCGCTGAGCGACGAGGAACAGGCGTTCATGGACCGCCGCGCCGCCTTCATGGAAACCGAGGGCGCCTACGCCCTGCTCCAGGGCACCAAGCCGCAGACTCTGGCCTTCGCGCTGACCGACTCCCCGACCGGCCTGGCCGCCTGGATCGTCGAGAAGTTCCGCAGCTGGAGCGACTGCGGCGGCGATCCCGAGCGCGCCATCCCGATGGACGCGATGCTGACCGACATCTCGCTGTACTGGTTCGGCCGCACGATCGATGCCTCGCTGCGCATGTACAAGGAAAACCGGCTGGCGCCGCCGCGCTTCGCGCCCGGCGAGCGCGTGCGGCCCCCGCTCGGCTACGCGAACTTCCCGCGCGAACTCCCCACCCCGCCGCGCCGCTACGTGGAACGCGTCTTCGACGTCCGGCGCTGGACCGCCATGCCCGCCGGCGGCCATTTCGCCGCCCTGGAACGCCCCGCGGAATTGGTGGAGGACATCCGCGCGTTCTTCCGGCCGCTGCGGCAGGCGGAGCGATAGTCCGCGCAGGCCGCCCGACCGCGCCCCTTCGGAACAGCCCCTGGAATGCGCCGCCCTCGTTGCCGTTACGCGCCCTTCCCGCCTGAACGATGGACGATCGCTGCTTGCGCTCGATACCCGAGAGGTCTAGGCTGGCGGGGCTGAGTTACAAGGTCACCCTCGAATCGTGGCCTGATCCTGTAGATGTCGTTCCACTACACCGGTTATCGCTTCCTCCTTGCAGCCAGCTTCTGCCGCCATGCGGCTCTCAATCTTTGCTCCAAGGAGAAATACCATGTCCGAGACACAGACCGGTAGCGTGAAGTGGTTCAACGACGCGAAGGGCTTCGGCTTCATCACGCCGGAAAGCGGCCCCGACCTGTTCGTGCATTTCAATTCGATCCAGTCCTCAGGCTTCAAGAGCCTGCAGGAAGGCCAGCGGGTGTCCTTCGTGGCGACCCAGGGCCAGAAGGGCATGCAGGCCGACCAGGTCCGAGTGCTCTGACACCGGCCGCCGCCTGTCGGCAGGAAAGCCCGGCTCAGGCCGGGCTTTTTGCGTTCTGGGGCTGTCCGGTCGACGCGCTGCGCGCAGGCGCCTGCCCGGCGTCGCCGGATGCCGGGGTCGCGCCGTCGATCCCGGCCCTGTCGATGTTTTCGGGCGCATACTGCGCGGATCGACTGCAACCGCAGTCCAGCGCCGAGCGCGCCGAGGAGAAGCACGTGAGCAAGAGCCTGGACCAGAAGAAGCAACTGAAGAAAAAACCCGCCAAGACCATGAAGGAAAAGAAGGCCGCGAAGCGCGAGAAGAACGCGACCAAGGCGTTCGCACCCGTCTGACGTTTGCCACCGCTAAACGGGGTCGGACTCGCTTGTCCTTGAGAAGGCGCGGCCCGGGAATCCGGGCGCGGACACCAAGGGGTGTGGAACGGACCGGCCCGACCGGCAGGTCATGCTGCTCGCCACGGCCCGCCTTCATCGCCTCGATCTGCCGGCGTCCCGCGGCATGTCGTCCAGTGCAACGACCGCCTGCCCTGCTTCCTCGACGACGACGGGCAACCGCCTGCGCGCCCTGCACCAGCTACGCGACGCACTGACGGCGACGGAACGCCGCCTGTACGCCTGCGTGCTCGTGGGCGATCAGGTCAACCTTCTTGCGGCGCCACCCAGCATCGGCGGCATCGGACGCCGGAACACGCGAATGACGCCAGTCGGCTGCTCACGACGCTTTTCGGTATCGCCCAGGACTCCACAGCAAGACAAGTGGACCCGGCCCCGTTGTCCGAGCGCGTCCACTATTGCCTCAACGCGAGTTCGAACCGGAGGCCGGCATTGGTCGCGGCATGGGCGACCACCGCAGCGGGCAAGCCGTGAAGGTGCATCATGAGCCCGAACCCGATCCCCGCAACGAGAAGGTCCCGGTACTGCCTGCTGTCCGGGTCCCCGTTGTGCGCCCCCGCGAAGAACGACGCGGAGAGCGCCCCCGACAGGAAACGCGCCGCCGGCCGAGGGATGCCGACGGCCGTCAAGCCGAGTACCAGGCCCTCCTGGATACCGGCGCGGAAAATCGCTTCCTCCAACAGCGGCGACAGGAGTTCGCTGGCGAGACTCTCGTTGACCCAGCGCAGTCGAGGCGTGTTGTCGATCGCGGTGCTGATCGCCGCCTGCGGTCTTCCGGACATCTGCGACGCGCGCATGTAGCCGGCGGCGACCGATCTCGGCGCCATTTCGAGCAGCGTACTGACCCCATCGGCGACGTGGACCCGATACTCCTCGTCGACCTTCCTCGTCAGCCACGTGGCACCACGTATCGCCACGGCGCCGGCGAGCCCGGCCGCTGTTTCCCTGGGAAAGAAGTAGCCGCCGACCGCCACCGTCGCGACGAAGCCCGCGTTGCCGACGAACACACGGGCCGCCCGGCTCGAGTAGTAGATGAGCCCGTTCGCGCCGTTGTAGAACATGAGCCCCAGATCCTCTGGCCACATCGGCGAATCCCCCTCGATCGGTCATGTCGTCCCTGGTGCTGCGATGGATCGCCCGGAGGACAGCGCGCGCCCGCCGAACCCGCACATGCCGTCCCCCTGTCGGCCCCGCATGGCAGCATCGTCTTCCGGCGAAGCGCCTTCCTTGCACGATCCTAATCCTGTCCAAGCGCAACGCGCTTGCCGTTCGTCGGCCGCCACGCAGGCCCCGGCGACAGCAGCGCGTCCTGGTCCAGACCGCGTTCCGATCCATGATCGAAGCCGGGAACCAGCGCTTCCCCGGCACCCGGCCCGCCCATCGGCCACCCTCGCCCTGCGATCGCCCTGGCGCTCGCGCACCGCCTGCGCCTTCCGGGCCTCAGTGCGCCTGGCGGCGCCTGTGCTGGAAGAAGAACCGCAGCATCTCCGCGCTGGCGTCGGGACCACGGCTGTCGGTATGGGAGCCGGCGGCGTTGCCTCCCGACCAGGCGTGGGATGCACCGTGAACCTGCCAGTTCTCGGCGATGACGCGCCCGTCGCCGTCACGGTGGACATGGCGCGTGCTGGCGCGGCCGCCATGCTGCATGCGCTCGGTCTCGACGGCGGCGGAGCGGCCGG
Source organism: Alterluteimonas quercicellularis (assembly GCF_021191635.1). Taxonomy (GTDB): domain Bacteria; phylum Pseudomonadota; class Gammaproteobacteria; order Xanthomonadales; family Xanthomonadaceae; genus Luteimonas; species Luteimonas quercicellularis. The sequence goes on along the minus strand of NZ_JAIWPR010000002.1, from coordinate 72,850 downwards.
CGCTGGCGGCGATGACATGGCGGCCGTTGTCCGGGTGCACGGTCGGGTCGGCATCGCCGTGGAAGACGATGGTCGGGACGCCGCTGGCGCCGGCGCGGCCACCGACGGCCCCCTGGCGCATCGCCGCCAGTGCCGACGGCAGATCGGTCGCGGCGCCGGCTGCAAGCCCCGAGTGCACACCGACCGCGGCATAGAGGTCCGGATAGGTCTCGCCCAGGATCGCGGCCATCGCACCGCCCGCCGAGAGCCCGGCCACGTAGACGCGCTCGGGATCGATCCGATAGGTCTCCATCACCTGGCGCGTCATGCCGGCCAGCAGCGCGGGTTCGCCGCGTCCGCGCACCTGGTGGTTGTGCTTGAACCAGTTCCAGCAGCGTTGCGGGTTGGCCCGGGAAGACTGCTCCGGATACAGCACGAAGAAGCCATCGCGCTGCGCCAGGAGGTTCATCGCGGTGCCCAGGGCGAAGTCGTCCGGATCCTGGGTGCAGCCGTGCAGCATCACGACCAACGGCAGCGGCCGGTCGTCCGCCATCGGGGGCACGTAGAGCTTGTAGTCGCGCTGGCCCGCGCTGCCGCCGTGGCGACCGGCAAGGAACAGGCCGGCCCCCGGCGCGGCGGGCGGCGGTACCGGCGACTCGACGCGGGGCGCAGGCGCTTCACCGACCACGCGGAACTCGGCGTCGATGACGTCCCCCGTCGGGTCCGCCTGAGCCGGCACGTTGCCGAGCGCGGACTGGATCGCGGCGGTGGCCGCCTGCAGATCGCCCGAGCGGGTGAGCCGGGTGGCCTCGGACATGAGGCGCTTGAAATCCACGTGCATGGTGTTCTCCGTGAAGCGCGACCGCTCAGCGGATGCGCTCGGCGAGTGCGGCCTTGACCGCGGGGCTGGCTTGCAGTGCGCCGAGGACGGTCAGCGATTCGATGGTCGCCAGCGCCAGCTCGGGGGTGACGTCCGCGTCGATCGAAGCCAGCCCGAGCACCCGGATCTGCAGCGTCTCCCCGGCCGCCTGCACGGCGCGAAGGTGTTCTGCGGTGTAGCGATGCAGGCCCAGCACCAGCGTCCTGCGCGAGACCACCTGGCGGACGACATCGCCATGCGTGGCCAACTGGTTGCGGATGGCGGTGCGGATCAGGTCGGTGCGGTTGGCGTAGAAGCCTTCCTGCACCAGCAGGTCGATCTGGCCGAGGTCCACGCACCCTAGGTTGATCGTGATCTTCTCGTCGACCGGCTTGGGGACCGAGGTTTGGCTGGCGGGTCTGGCTGGCATGCGGCCATCCTATTGCCATCCAAGTGGATGGTCAACATGGCCAGCGGAGCCGGTTCATTTTCCTGCGAGAGGTGCCGAGCGTCCGAGCCCGAACCCCAAAGATGTGCAACGGGCCGGCCGGCCGATCAGCCACCTGCCCCTCGACCCGCCGGTCGTCCGCAGCCGTCCGGCCCCTCATCGTCCGGGGTCAATCGGCTTCACCAGCGGCAGGTCAGTGAAGCGACTCCCCGGATGTGCGGCCGATCCTTTCACACACGCCCCGTCACCCACAGCGCCTCAGAGCGGGATCTCCGCGAACTGGATCAGCGTGGTTTCGTGAAAGGCATTGGACGGATCGGCAAGCGCCCTGAATCGTCGGACCGCGTGGTGTGCGTCCAGGTGATTCGCCGATAGCAGCGCCCAGGCCCGCATGCGCCAGCCCTCCCCGTTCTCCGGGTACGAGACCACCAGCGCCTCGGTGCAGTCGAGAAACGCATCCAGGTCGTCCTGCAGGACGGCGAAGGTCTGGCAGTACTGCTCGTGCGAGCTCCTGGCGTTCCGCCCGCCGGTCCTGGCGATCCGATAGTGCGGGCGCGCAGCGAGCGGCCCCTCGGTCAGGACCAGGGCGTTGCCGAGGAGGTGATGGGTGGCGGCATCGTCCGGCTTCAGCGCGGCCGCTTTCCTCAAGTCCCGGACCGCCCATTCCTGATGGCCGATCTCCTGCGCCAGATACATCCCGCGGTCGAAGAACAGCTCGTGTCGCTCGGGCCAGAACCGCGAGCTCTGGCCCAGGAACGCGACCGCCTGCCAGTAGTCGCCCCGCCGCGCGTAGCCCCTGCCCGCGTTGCGCGACAGGCCGCCAGCGGGCCCCATGCGCGCCGCGGCGGCGAAGGTATCCGCAAACGGGCCGAAATGGTCCTCCAGCGATGGGCGGTGCCCGACCGCCTCTCCGGCGAGCGCCCCCAGCATGGGATTGCGGTCCACGCGCGCCTGCGCGTAGGCGACGACCTGGCGCATCGCATCGTCGGACCCGCCCCAGCGGGGCTGTGCCCGGACCAACATCTCGTACACCACGTGGTAGCTGTCGGGGTCGACGGACAGGCAGTGACCGGTCGCCCCGTCCTCGAGCGTCTGCGAACTCTGTCTGCCGATCGCCATCAGCTTCACGCAAGCCACGCTCAGCCTGGGCTCCAGTTCGAGCGCGCGCGCATACAGAGGAAGCGCCTGCGCGAACAGCGCCCCCATCTGCTCGAAGCGCTCAGGTGGCGTGTCCGCGGCGTAGGCGCCGCCGCGCGCCTTCCAGCCCGCCGACCCGCGGTGGGCGGCCAGCGCCGCGTGAGCATAGGCGCTGTCCGGGGACCTCTGCAGCCAGCGCTGCGCCACCTCGCCAGCACGCGGCGTCTCGTCGAAGACGGCATAGGCAAGGAAGATCTGCTCGCGCTGCGCGATCTCGCCATAGTGGGCCTCCAGCAGCGTGGCGAACTCGCGGTCGAGCCGAGCCGCGCCATCTACCTGCTCCAGCAAACCCGACATCGCATCGAGGTCGTACTTCGGCGGCCGCAACAGCGCGCAGCGTGCCCGCGCCGCGCCCTCTGCCCATTGATGGCCCGGCAGATCCGGGTACGCCAGGCAACGCGCCTCGTGCTCCTCGATCTCGTCGGCGGCCAGCGCCGCATCGAAGTAGGCACGCCACTCTTCCGGCGGCAGCGGCACCTCGGTGGCCGCCGGCTGCGCCATCGCGGCGCCGCACAGCCCGAAGGCCAGCGCGCATCCCCACATCCATCGCCTCGTTACGTGTCTCAACTCGAATCCCCCTGTTGCCCGCGCCGCCCCAAGGCACCGCCTCCACATCGCGATCGCTCTACATCTCCGGCGTCGACGCCTGCAGCACCTCCATCGCCGCATCGGCCCGGCGGCGCGCCTCGCGCGCTTCCGCCTCCGACAGCGCACGGCGTGGCTAGCGCCCGCTGCAATGATCGATGTAGGTACCCGAGTAGTGATCCACCACCTCGTGGCAGGGGCGGCCATTCTGCGCCGTCGCGGCCGCCTGCCCGACCGGAATGGACGCTCGCGACCCCAAAACCGGCGCCGCCTGTGCAGCTTGCACCGGCCGGGCACCGCGCTGTTGCACCCCACCGCCGGCAAGACCCGCCGTCATGGATTGGACCGCGTGCTGCAGTAAAAAGAAGGCCCCGGCCAACCCGATCAGGGAGAACGCGGCCTTCGCCGCCATCAGCCCCAGTGCGACCTTGAAGCCCCCGCCTCCGCGGCGCCGCGTGCCCGGCACCAGCCGGTCGATGGCGGTATGCACCAGATGCTCGCCGACGTGGGCCGCGAGCCGCTGCGTACGCGAAGCGGTAGCGATCTCAGGACCCACATCCGGAAGGGGGCCGAGCATGTCGCGTAGCGCATCGCCGTCGATCAGCCGCAAATGGCCGTACCGGCTCGCCGCGTCGATAGCCGCCCGCGTGAACTCGCCGCTGGTCGCCAGAATGGCGCCGGACGCCCCCTCGTTGATCGTCAGCCCGATCAACTCGTGGACCGCGTTGTGCGGCACCTTGTAGGCGTTCCAGTGCTTGACCTGCACCAGCAGGTATTCGCTCCCGCGCCGCAGCTTCAGGTCGATGCCGCCGTCGAACTCGGCAGCGGTCGCTCCCGTCCCCACATGCTCCACCGCATAACCCGCATCGCGGTAATGGTCGGCGAGCAGATGCTCCAGCCGATCCCAGCGCACCCGCGCCAGCGCGTCGTGGCGGCGATGCGCCACGCTTTTCAATTTGCCTCGCATGCCGTCCCCCTGACGGGCTTACGTGATCCCTGGCCCACGACCTCACGTGCTGAGTATAAGGCGCTGGAGCATCATGGTTAGCCAGCCTGACCGTTCTCCACGATTGATCCCCAGTTGGTGACACCAGCCGTGACTGGGCCGTATAGAGCCACGCGGGACGTGGCGTCGAACAGGTGACTCAATACGAGTGGTGGTGACCCCACCCTTCTTCGTAAGTGAATCTGCTTGTTTTCCACCTACAATCCAGGAGCTTTGAACCGGAGCAAGCCGATGCCTTCATCGACAACAGCGATTCGACCTTCGACTTACGCCGACCTCCCTCTCATAAAGGAGTGGCTGGAACTGGAAGCCAGAGATGGTGTGGGTTTTATCCATAACTGGGACCTGATCGAGAGCGCAACTGCAGATGGCGAAATGACCGTATTCGGAGACCTGCAGAGTCCAGTGGCATTCCTGACATATGGGCTGAGCCGTGGGTCCATCCTGCAAGTGCGCAGCGACCAGAAGGGCCGTGGTATCGGTCGCAAGTTAGTGGAGTATGCAATCGCCAAGGCCGACGCCATAGGCAATGCTGTATTGGTGATTCAATGCGAGCCGAAGACCTCGATTCCATTCTGGCGTCGCATGGGTTTCGTTGCACATCGAGATCAGGATCGGCATGGCATACGCGACAACATCTACATGCACCGCCTTTCAACCGTGGAACACCTAGACGTGCGCGGTGACGACCTGCAGCGGGTGACGATCAATGTCTATCCAGAATGGATGCTCTATCGTAATGGCGATATAGTTGCACCGGATCGGGTGTACTACGCGATGGCACGGCTAGAAGGTGACCGAACCCTACATTTGGATCATCGGGTGTCGATTGTCGCCGAGTCGCTGTTGAGAGACCCCGTGATAGAGATCGAACTGTGGGGGTGCACCTGGTTCCGGGACAAGGCCAAGCGCGATGAGGCCAGAGATCTCGGTTTCCTGCCAACTCCCAACTGCTACGGATGGTATGCCGATACCCTCGAGCTTCCCGGCACACCGCTGCCACAGTGATTTTCTTTTCTGCTCCATGGCAACCTCAGCCGGTAGCCGATTACGTCCAGTCCTGCAGTTCCGCAAGCTGCGCCTTCCACTTCGCAGACTCCGCGCTCCGCTCAAGGCGTTCAATCGCTTGCTCAGCAACCGGCATCTACATGCAGAGCGTCCCGCAATCGATCGTGAGAGGGCGCACTGGCTGTTACGAGTTCCGCAAGTTGACGTTGCTCTACATGCGGTCGCCAAAAATGCACACCCGGCGCGGAGAAGCGCTTCCTGCAGCAGTTGCGTACCATCGTGACCCGAAGACGTGACGCCAATTCTGGTGACCGATGCGGGCTTCCGCGCACCCTGGTTTCGAGCGGTCTCGGCGATCGGTTAACACTGGGTGGGGCGACTACGAGGCCGAACACAGGTCAAGCCGCGGGAGGAGCTCAACATGCTCGACCAGTGAGTCGGCAACCGTCAACTGCATTTGTTGGCGTCGACAACACAACGCGAGTTACCGCCGATGCTGGCAGACCGGAGCGGTCCGATCGATTGCCGCCTGGTGGTCTACGCCAAGGCGCGACAAGGACGGACGAGCCCGATCGACGCATGCGAAACAGAGCGTCTCACTCGACATCGAGCCTGAAAGCCTCCGCGCGTGAACAGGAGCCCTGATTGATCGTCGCATCGCCCGAACTCGAGGCGCCATCGCACGGCAGCTGGTAAATCTCTACGCGCGACGGATACAAATCGAACTTGTGTTGATCTCGAATCACATCGCTACGGCCGAGGGATGGAAGATAGCCTGACCCGACACGGCGCGTGTCTTCATGTCCCGCTGCTAGTGAGCACTCTGGCCAGCTTCGTCAGCTGGCTCGCAGGTCTGGGATGCGAAGCTACGGGTATCGCGCAATAGTCTCTCCCATCCGAAGCAAGCGCAAGCTCTACTCGACTTTTCGCGTAGGCCGCGGGGCCTTGGTCAGGCGATGACCGCTGGAGTCTGTCTCCAGATGGCTGGATCGCCTCCGATCACTACCGCCGGCGGTCGTACTTTAGATGGGGCTCGCTATCTGACCCCGTTGTTCCAGCTTTATAATGAATGTCACCAAATTCCAGGGTAAGAACGGTTCAACCTCTGCCGAAGCTCATCTATCAAACCACGATGGTGCGCAACGAACGCCCTATACGGGTTCTCTCTACTTCCCTGCCCGGCGAAAAACCACTCGCACAACTCCGGATGACCAGCATCCATAACGTGCAACAAGAACTCTTCGACGTCTCCTTCAGACCGAGGTGATGACTCATACCTCTGCATTGCCCTCCTAATGCCTCTCGCAGATCGCTGCCGCCCCTCACAGACCACATCATGAGTAAGCCTTGTTACTTTCTCTGAGCTGGTAAAAAAGGCACGATCCGCATTCTCTGGCGTGAGATCAAATCGGGGAACTAAATAACCACTCTCGTCGACGTAGTCAAAGAAATCCCAAACCTTGTCGTTCACCGGATTAAGCAATATACCATTACCCACCGCATCGGTCCGAAAATTCGCATTCTTCAATCGGTTGCACGGAGCGCAAACCCAAATAAAATTTCTCCACTCAAAAACCCTATCTCGCCAGGCGGGCTGTGCCTTTGGATAGTAATGCTCAACATCGCAACCTTCAGAGTCACCGCAGTACATACAGCGAAAAGAAGGCCCCGCCATATGCCTCAGAGCCTGGACAACGCCATTTTTATTCATGGTCTTACGGCGCGCACCCCAGCGCTCATGGATATTGATTTCCATATCTTCAATCAACTGCCATTGATTCTTTTCAAGCCAAGCAGCCGCTCGAGCCGAGAGCTCCACTCGAGTAGCGGGGCGCATTAGTCGTTGTCACCCGCAATTGGGGTCACAAACAATTCAAGCTGCTCAATTCGACGGATTTCGTTTTCTGACAGCGGAACGCGGGCTGATTTCGCACGCAGCGCGCTCCATTCCTTGCGAGCATCAACCGCCTTCGGTGAACGAGTGTGGGTTAATTTAAACGCCGAAGACCTCAAAATTTCATCGACCGTGCCTGCAACAATCTTCTGCCATTCGTATATCTCGAGACGGACCGAATCATCATCGCTCGTCCTGGATAAACTATAGACCCCCAATTCATCCGCAGCCTGACAAACAAAGGCGCTGTGCGAAGTCACAATAAATTGAATATTCGGGAAATGGCGCTTTAGCCAAAAACCAATTTCTCGCTGCCACGCAGGATGAAGATGCGCATCCACCTCATCAATAAGCACAATACCCCTATGCGGAATCCATACTTCGGAATCTTTCCGCTCAACAAGAGGACGGGACGGGAATACTTCTGAGAGATGCCTCAGAATATCGATAAGAAGCGCTAAAGATGATCGATACCCATCGCTCATGTCTGCGAGCGGCAAAACCATTCCATCCGCATTAACCAGCCACAAACCCTCAGAATCAACTCGCGACACCTTCAAGCCATTTCTTAGAAAATCTGCGTCAAGAAGATCTAGAACATCTTTAAGAAGTTGACGCTCACGATCCCTCCGCTCCAGAGACTTGAATTGTAATTCCTGCAACCATGACTGAGCCTCGCCAAGAGTTGCATCCTCTTTAAATAGAGTTGCAAATCTTGGCGGTTTTCCGGGCGCAGACATGAGCTTCTGCGCGTCAGTCGATGTTCCATATAACCGCCTAAATGGACCATATGCAACAGCAAACCATGCTCCCTGACCCGCTGCCCAAGGGCCATTGAGAGCCGATTTCTTCTTTTTTCGATATTTATCACCGGGCGCGGGATAAATTTCGCCGCCACGAGTTTCAAGTGCAAGTTCGGCAAAAAAGGGCTCTTCAGACGGACGACCTGTTGTAAATTTATCTTCGTCGCCCCCTGAGATTTGGACGGCAATTATTCCATTGGCCGCTCCAACTCGAATCCATCCCGACAGGGACGGCTGAAGCGCGCGGGCGGTGTCTGGACCCACGATTGCCATCGCGATCGCTTTGAGGACCGTCGTTTTTCCGGCTGCATTATCTCCGGTTAAAACATTCCATCCAGCGTAGATCGGATCACCCGTCGCTGAGCGGCGATCAAACCTGACGTCCAGCCTAGGGAAGCCTTTAATGTCTTCAAGTACCACACGATGGATATACATGAGCTCCTCAAGCGCCGATTTCCACTACATATTCCTTCGATATTCCCCACCCACGTCATACAACGCATGGCTGATCTGCCCCAGGCTGTGCGTCTTGACGGCTTCCACCAGCGCCGCGAACACGTTCCTGCGCTCGCGGGCGGTCCGCTGAAGATACGCCAGTCCGTGGCCGTCGTGGACGACACTTTGGTCTGATTCTTCGACGCCTGCGGTGTGGCCGAGTTCGGTCTCACCTTCCGGCGCCAGCGCGTTCCGCGAGGCTTGCCAGGTCTGCACGTTGGCGATCTGCTGGGCCTTTTCCTCCGGGGTGGAGCGGATGAGTTCGATCTCGGTGGCGACTTCGCCGGCATGTTCCTTGGGCAGGAAGGTGTTCACGCCGACCAGCGGCAGGCTGCCGTCGTGCTTCTTCTGCTCGTAGTACATGGATTCTTCCTGGATCTTGCCGCGCTGGTACATGGTGTCCATGGCGCCGAGCACGCCGCCGCGCTCGCTGATGGCTTCGAATTCCTTGTACACGGCTTCTTCCACCAGGTCGGTCAGCTGATCGACGACGAAGCTGCCCTGCCAGGGGTTCTCGCAGAAGTTCAGCCCCAGCTCCTTGTTGATGATCATCTGGATGGCGACGGCGCGGCGCACGCTTTCCTCGGTGGGCGTGGTGATGGCCTCGTCGTAGGCGTTGGTGTGCAGGCTGTTGCAGTTGTCGAACAGGGCGTACAGGGCCTGCAGCGTGGTGCGGATGTCGTTGAACTGGATTTCCTGCGCGTGCAGGGATCGTCCGCTGGTCTGGATGTGGTACTTCATCATCTGGCTGCGCTCGTTGGCGCCGTAGCGCTCGCGCATGGCGCGGGCCCAGATGCGGCGGGCGACGCGGCCGATGACGGTGTACTCGGGGTCCATGCCGTTGGAGAAGAAGAACGACAGGTTGGGCGCGAAGTCGTCGATCTTCATGCCGCGGGCCAGGTAGTACTCGACGATGGTGAAGCCGTTGGAGAGGGTGAAGGCGAGCTGGCTGATCGGGTTCGCGCCGGCCTCGGCAATGTGGTAGCCGGAGATGGAGACCGAGTAGAAGTTGCGGACCTTGTGGTCGACGAAGTACTGCTGGATGTCGCCCATCATCCGCAGCGCGAACTCGGTGCTGAAGATGCAGGTGTTCTGGGCCTGGTCCTCCTTGAGGATGTCGGCCTGCACGGTGCCGCGCACGGTGGCCAGCGTCTCGGCCTTGATGCGGGCGTAGGTCTCGGGGTCGACGAGCTGGTCGCCGGTCACGCCCAGCAGGCCCAGGCCGAGGCCGTCGTTGGTGGGCGGCAGGTCGCCGTGGTAGCGCGGGCGCTCGCGGCTGGCGAAGAAGGCGTCGATCTTCCGCTCGGCCTCGGCCCAGCGGTCCGGGTCCGCCTTCAGGTGCTTTTCCACCTGCTGGTCGACGGCGGTGTTCATGAACAGCGCGAGGATGATCGGCGCGGGGCCGTTGATGGTCATCGAGACGCTGGTGGTGGGCGCGCACAGGTCAAAGCCGGAGTAGAGCTTCTTCATGTCGTCCAGCGTGGGGATGTTGACGCCGGAGTTGCCGATCTTGCCGTAGATGTCCGGGCGCTCGGCGGGGTCCTCGCCGTACAGCGTGACCGAATCGAACGCGGTGGACAGGCGCGCGGCCGGCTGGCCGACGCTGAGGTAATGGAAGCGGCGATTGGTGCGCTCGGGCGTGCCCTCGCCGGCGAACATGCGGATCGGGTCCTCGCCGGTGCGGCGGTAGGGGTAGACGCCGCCGGTGTAGGGGTAGCTGCCGGGCAGGTTCTCCTTGCCGAGGAACACCAGCAGTTCGCCCCAGCTCTTGTAGCCGGGCGCGGCGATCTTGGGGATCTTCTGGTGGCTGAGCGATTCGCGGTAGTTCTCGACGCGGATGGTCTTGCCGCGGACCTGGTACTCGGCGACCTCGTCGGTGATGGACTTCAGCCGCGCGGGCCATTCGCGCAGCAGCTTGAGGTTCTCGCTGGTCAGGGCCTGGACAGCGTCGTTGTAGCGCTGGCGCAAGGTGAGCAGGGTGCGGTCGGGGGTGGGCTCGGCGTCGGCATCGGGGGTCGCGCGCGAGCGCGCTCCCACGAGGTCGTCGGCGTGGTAGAGGTCGAGGGCCTGGGGGAGATCGGGGTCTTCGAGTTCCTGGAGGGATTGCCAGAAGGCCTGGGCGCGGTCGGCGGCCTCGGCCTGCTTCTCGATGCCGGCGTTGATCGCCCTGCCCTGCTCGGCGATCTCGGCGAGGTAGCGCACGCGCTGGCCGGGGATCAGCACCGTGGCGCGGGGCTCCTTCAGTGTGGTGTCGAGGTCGGGCGCGAAGTCGCAGCGCGATTCCGCTTTGCCGATTCCCGATTCCCCGCTCCCGATTCCCAGCTTCTGCCGCAACAGGCGGCAGAGATTCGCGAACATCCAGCTCACGCCCGGATCGTTGAACTGGCTGGCGATGGTCGGGTAGACCGGGATGTCCTCGTCGGCGGTCTGGAAGGCGTTGCGGTTGCGCTTCCACTGCTTGCGGATGTCGCGCAGCGCATCCTCGGCACCGCGCTTGTCGTACTTGTTGAGCACGATCAGCTCGGCATAGTCGATCATGTCGATCTTCTCGAGCTGGCTGGCGGCGCCGTAGTCGCTGGTCATGACGTACATCGGGAAATCGACGAGGTCGACGATCTCCGAGTCCGACTGGCCGATGCCGGCGGTCTCCACGATCACCAGGTCGAAGCCCAGGCCCTTGAGGAAGGCGATGCAGTCCTTGAGCACGGCGTTGGTGGCGACGTTCTGCCGGCGCGTGGCCATCGAGCGCATGTACACGCGATGGCTGCGCAGGGAATTCATGCGGATGCGATCTCCCAGCAGCGCGCCGCCGGTGCGGCGGCGGGTGGGATCGACCGAGATCACCGCGATGCGCATCTCCGGGAAGCTGGCGAGGAAGCGGTTGAGCAGTTCGTCGGTGACGCTGGACTTGCCGGCGCCGCCGGTGCCGGTGATCCCGACCACTGGCGTGGTCGGCATCCGGGAATGGGGAATCGGGAATGGGGAATCGGAAGAGCCGCGCACCCATTGCTTCCGCAGCTGCGCGAGCTCGGCTTCGCCGAGCACGCCGTCCTCGATGGCGCTGAGCATGCGACCTATGCCCATCTCATCGTCGATCGCCGGAGACGGGAACGCTTCCAATTCCCCATTCCCGATTCCCGATTCCCCGTTCGCCGCTGCGCGGCGAACGACGTCCTCGATCATCTCCACCAGCCCCATCTTCATGCCGTCGTTGGGGTGGTAGATGCGCTCGACGCCGTAGTCCTGCAGTTCGCGGATCTCCTCGGGGGTGATGGTGCCGCCGCCGCCGCCGAACACGCGCACGTGCGGGGCGCCCTTCTCCTTCAGCATGTCGACCATGTACTTGAAGTATTCGACGTGGCCGCCCTGGTAGCTGGACAGGGCGATGGCGTCGGCGTCCTCCTGCAGGGCGGCGCGCACCACGTCCTCGACGCTGCGGTTGTGGCCGAGGTGGACGACCTCGGCGCCCTGGGCCTGGATCAGCCGGCGCATGATGTTGATGGCGGCGTCGTGGCCGTCGAACAGGCTGGCGGCGGTGACGAAGCGCAGCGGCGAGGCTTCGGGCCGGGCGGCGGGGAGATGGGGGGCTGGCGTGCTCATGGGGCGCGCTCCTGGGCGTTGTGCGATGCGGGGTATTGTCCCCCGCCCCGCGCCGTGGCGGCGCGCTGCATCGCAGCATGGCGCGTGACAGGCGTATTCATCCGCAGAGCCCAGCCCTGTAGGAGCGCGTTTGCGGGCGACTGGGCGCGCGCCGAAAAGCCCTGTCGCGCGCAAGCGCGCTCCTACAGTCGTCCGGCTCCCGAAACGACGACGCCCCCGCGGACGGGGGCGTCGATGGACCCGTGCGCGAAGCCGGCTAGGTCACTTTCTTGAAGATGGTAACGCCCAGGACGAACAGGATGACGGCGATGATGATCGCGGCCCAGAACAGGAACTGGGCGATGCCCATCGAGGCGCCGGCGACGCCGGTGAAGCCGAGGGCGCCCGCGATGAGGCCGATGACGGCGAAGATGATGGCCCACTTGATCATGTCGGTCTCCGGATGAGGGAACCGGCGGCAGCGCGGCGGGGCGTGTTCCGCTCCGTGCGGACCCGGCGCCCCCGGCAGCCGCGGCCGGTGTGGAGCGCATGGTGCGCAGCCGCGCGTGCGGCCGGCGTGAACCCGGCGCGCGTCATGCGCTCTCGCAGATGGCGCGGTAGACGGTGCGCCGGCGTGCGTCCAGGCCGGACTCCGAGCGGTGGATGTCGAGCCGGTCGGGCCCCTGCGCTACGTCGAGGATGCGGCTGACGGTGGCGCACAGGGTGGCGGCGTCCTCGTCGAAGGCGCCGTGGGTGCTGGCGTCGGAGGCGTGCGGCGAGCCCTTGGGCTGGTCGACGGTGGGCGCCTGGATCCAGTCGAGCAGGCCGTCGCGGATCAGCGCGCGCATGTCCTCGCTGCCGTAGGTGGCGTCCTCGATGAAGCGCGCCATGCCCGCCAGCGGGGTGCCGTGGCGGCGGCTGCGGTCGATCCAGCTGCGCGCGGTGGCCTCGAAGGCGTGCGCCACCAGGTACAGCAGCGACTTGTTGTAGACCCGCACGCAGTGGTCGTCCTGCTCGGCGCGGTCGGTCAGGGTGAACAGGCTGGCGCGGCCGATGTGGCCGGCACGCAGGGCCTCGCCGCAGGTCTGCAGGAACAGCTCGGTGGTGAGCGCGGGCGCCCACAGGTGCAGGCTGTCGATGCGCCCGCCCAGGCCGAGCATGCCGGCGGCCGGGCCGGCGGCGATCTGCCCGGGCGTGGTGAGCAGCTGCACCAGCGGCGCCAGCAGCACGGAGCCGGCGCTGTGCGCGGCAAGGTGGATCTCGACGCTGGGGTCGCTCTGCTGCCAGGCGTGCAGCAGCCGCGCCACCTGCGCGGCGCCGCCGGCTTCCTGCAGCGTACCGTCGGCGCCGCGGTCGACGGCGGTGGTGGCCAGCAGCGCGTTCTCCTTCATCTCGTCCCACAGCGCCTTGCCGCCCAGCACCCGGGCCAGCGGCTCCACGGTGTCGTCCAGGCGGTCGAGCAGCAGGTCGCGGGTGCGCTCCAGCAGGCCCTCGCTGCGCGGGCGCGCGGCATCGCGCAGCACGTTGCCCAGGGTGCTCCAGAAGTCGGTCTTCCAGACGAAGGCGAGCGGGTAGATCTCCTGGCCGAGCAGGTTCTCGCGGTAGTCGGCGATGCGCTGGATGGCGGCCTGCTCGGGCACCAGGCCGCCGTGGGCGTAGAGCATGATGCGCTTGCGCTTCCAGTCGCGGGTGGCGCGCGGCAGGTCCTGGCGGATCAGGTTGCGGATGTCGTCCTGGCCGTTGCCGAAGCGGCCGCTGCGGCGCAGGCGGCCGTTGTTGCCCAGGCTGACGATGTGCGGGCGCAGGTCGGCCTGGGCGTAGCCGGCCGACTGCCGGGCGAGCGCGGAGTTGAACACCGCGCTCGTGGCCGGCCGCTGCACCTGCACCGGCACCGCCAGCCGCGCCACCCACACGTCGGTGCCGCGCTCGAGCCATTCGTCGTAGCCGACGTGGCCGTAGCCCTTGCGGCCCCAGCCGGTGCCCCAGGCGTTCTGGATCCAGAAGCCGCGCGCGTCGTAGCCGACGATGGCGAAGGCGTGATAGCCGCTGACCGGCTGCTGGCGCCAGGCGATCGCGCCGCTGGCCGGCGGCGCCAGCCAGCCGTCGTGGACGGCGGCCGAGGCGTACAGCACGCCCACCTCGGCGAAGGCGGCGTGCATGGCCACCAGGTCCTTGTGGTTGACGCGGAAGTAGGCGCCCAGCGGGTGGCGCAGGGCGTCGCGGGCGCGGCGCTCGGTATAGGGCTCCAGCTCCGGGCCGGCGCGCCAGGGCCAGACCGTTTCGGTGCACAGGCCGTGGCGGTGCCAGCCCTTCATGGCGCCGCGGCAGCTGGAGCCGGCATACTCCTCGCCTTCCCACTCGTCGTAGCGGCGGGCCATGTCGTAGGCCATGCGCGGGCTGAGGCGGGTGGCGTCGGGACGCGGGCGCCGCACCCGCAGCAGGGTATGGGCCACGGTGACCAGGGCGAAGGCGGTGCAGGCGCCCTCCTCGCCCTGGTCGAGCACCGGCACGCGGCGGCGCAGGTGCTGGGCCAGCGGCAGCTGCAGCGGCACGTCGACCAGGGTGGGCTCGAACATGCGGTCGCGGAAGTCGGCGGTGTCGGGACGGGCGTCGAGCAGGCGCGGCGGCGCGGTCCGGCTGCGGGCGGTGCGGGTGGCCATGGCGGTTCCCTCCTGGTGGTGGCGCGGGCGTGGGGGCCGGCCGGTGGGCCCGGCCGAAGCCACAGCATGCCTGCGGCCCGTCGCGCCGTCCGCGACCCGCGGCGCAAAGGCCGGGGTTCCGGTCCGGCCGCGGGCGAAGCGCTGCTCGCGCGACGACGGCCGGCGAAGCGCGCTCCTGCGGGGCATCGCTACAATCGCGGCTGGATTTTCGGCGGTACGGCGGAACAGGGCATGCGCAAGCGCTTGAAGAGACTCTTCGCCTGGGGACTGGTGGGCCTGCTGGTCCTGGTCGCCAGCGGCCTGCTGCTGGCCGACCACCTGACCCCCAAGGCCACCGGCGCGCCCAGCCACGCGCTGCCGGTGCAGCGCGACCAGACCGCGCTCGACCGCGAGCTGATGCCGCTGCTGGACCGCAATCCGGGCATGACCGGGACCATCCTGGTGCCCGACGGCCTGGACGCCTTCGCCGCGCGGGCGCTGTCCACCCGCCAGGCCGGGCGCAGCCTGGACCTGCAGTACTACATCTGGAAGGACGACCTCACCGGCCACCTGCTGCTCAACGAGATCTGGCAGGCCGCCGAGCGCGGGGTGCGGGTGCGGATGCTGCTCGACGACATCAACACCAAGGGCAAGGACGGCGCGCTGCTGGCCTTCGACCAGCACCCCAACATCGAGATCCGGGTCTACAACCCGTTCCGCAACCGCGACGGGCTGGGCCGGCTGCTGGAGATGGTGCAGCGGATGTGGAGCATCACCCACCGCATGCACAACAAGGCCTGGATCGCCGACGGGCGGGTGGCGGTGGTGGGCGGGCGCAACGTGGGCCTGGAGTACTTCGACGCCTCGCAGGACATGAACTTCCGCGACCTGGACCTGGTGCTGTTCGGGCCGGAGGTGCAGCGTGCCAGCGACATCTTCGACCAGTTCTGGAACAGCGAGGCGGTGGTGCCGATCGCCGCGCTCAACAGCAAGTCGGAACGACGCCTGGAGGCGGTGATGGCCTCGATCCGCGAGGAGGCCCACAGCGCCGAGGCCAAGGCCTACCTGGAGCGCGTGGACAGCTCCGACAGCGTGCGCCGCTACTTCCTGCAGGCGCTGGAGCCGTACTGGAGCGACCGCCTGCGGATCGTCTCCGACCCCCCGGTCAAGCGCGACGGCGACCGCCGTGACGGCTGGCTGATCCAGCCGATCCTGGAGGACCTGGACAGCGCGCAGCACAAGGCGCTCGTGATCTCGCCCTACTTCGTGCCCGGCGACGAGGGCGTGACCTACATGGCCAAGGTGACCCGCCGCGGCGTGCACGCCGGCGTGGTGACCAACTCGCTGGTGGCCAACGACGTGCTGGCCGTGCACAGCGGCTACAGCCGTTACCGCCAGCGCATGCTGCGCACCGGCATCGTGCTGTACGAGACCAGGGCCGAGGTGGCCACCGAATCCAGCCTGTTCGGCAGCAGCGGCGCCAGCCTGCACACCAAGGCTTACGTGGTGGACGACCGCCGCGGCTTCGTCGGCTCGTTCAACATGGACCCGCGCTCGATCGACCTCAACACCGAGATGGGCGTGTTCTTCGACGACCCGGCGCTGGGCGCGGCGGTGCGCGACATCTACCTGGAACTGTCCAGCCCGGAGCTGAGCTACTACGTGTTCCTGGACGGCCGCGACCGCCTGCGCTGGCTGGACGCCGCCGCCGAACCGCCGCAGGTGCTGGGCAACGAGCCGGAGGCCAGCCGCTGGCAGCGCTTCCTGGTCTGGGCCATGGCCTGGCTGCCGATCGAATCTCAGCTGTAGGCGCACCGCGCCGGATGGCGCGCGCCAGGGCCTGCTGGCGCGCTGACAGGCCCTAGTCCTTGACCAGGCCGCCGTCGACGACGAGGTTCTGGCCGGTGACCGCGCGCGCCCACGGCGAGGCGAAGAACAGCACCGCGTCGGCGAACTCGGCCGGCGTGGTCACGCGGCGCAGCGGCGTGCCGGCGGCGATCAGGTCGAACACCGCCTCGGGCGTGGCGGCGCTGGCGTCGGTCGTGCGCAGCAGGCCGCCGGACAGCATGTTGACGGTGATGCCGTGCGGACCGAGGTCGGCGGCCATGGTCCGGGTCAGCGACAGCAGCGCGGCCTTCGACGCGGTGTAGTCGTGATACGGCACGACCGGGTTCTGGAACAGGTTGGTGCCGATGTTGACGATCCGGCCGAAGCCGGCCGCGCGCATGGCCGGCACCGCGGCCTGGATCGTGTTCAGCGCGCCGCGCACGCTGCCTTCGAACTGGGTGGAAAAGCGCGACCAGTCGATCGATTCGCCCCGCGGCCGCGCATCGCCATCGAACGCGAAGTCGACGAGCGCATTGTTGACGACGGTCGAGATCGCTGCGCCGAAGTGGGCCTGCGCCTGCGCGAACATCGCCTTGACCTGCCGCGGGTCGGTCGCGTCGGCACGTACCGGGAGCGCCCGCGCCTCGCCGAACTCGCGCTGCAGCGCCCGCGCGGCCTCGGCGCTGCGGAAATGGTTGACCACCACGCGCGCGCCCTCGCGCAGGAACGCGCGCGAGATCGCGGCGCCAAGGCCCCGCGCGCCGCCGGTGACGAGGACGACCTGGTTGGAGAGGCTGGACGGCATGGCAAGGCTCGCGGGGGAAGGCGCGCAGGATCGCATCGTCGGGCCGGGCCCGCACGGCGCGTCCGCGATCCTTCGTCAGGTGCGGGCGGAGGCGGCGAAGCGGCGCGGCCGGCCACGGGCAGTCGGTGCCGGGCACGGCGAACGCGCCCCCCGGCAGCGCCGCCATGGCCGCCGCCCGCCAACCTGCCCCAGGTGGAGCACGGCCCGGCCACCATGTCCACGCCGGCGCCATCGCCCGTCCGATCCGGGCGATCGAAGGCCGATGGGGCGTCCGTCCCGCATCGACGCCGTGGAGCCGCAGCTCGGCTCGCGCCAGTCGCGCACGGCTCGGCTGAACGGGCCATCCACGGCCATGTAATTGATTTTGCTGCATTGCAGCGCCGCCCTGCCCCGGCCGACCGCACGCCGGCGGACGGGCTTTTGCCACCCGACCTGCGTAGAATGCTGCCCCCATCGGCGGCCGGTTCCGGCTGCCGCGCCGCAGCAACCACCACCCACCACAGCGACCGGCGTGCTCGCCAACGCGACAGCGCCGCAGCGGAGCTTGCGATGATTTTCGAACACCTCGACCGGTACGGCCACGAGCAGATCGTGTTCTGCCACAACAAGGACGCGGGCCTGAAGGCCATCATCGCGATCCACAACACGGTGCTCGGGCCGGCCCTGGGCGGCACCCGCATGTGGCCGTACAAGAGCGAGCAGGACGCGCTCAACGACGTGCTGCGCCTGTCGCGCGGCATGACCTACAAGAACGCGGTGGCGGGCCTGAACATCGGCGGCGGCAAGGCGGTCATCATCGGCGATCCGGCCAGCGACAAGTCCGAGGCGCTGTTCCGCGCCTTCGGCCAGTTCGTGGAGTCGCTGGGCGGGCGCTACATCACCGCCGAGGACGTGGGCATCGACGTCAACGACATGGAGTTCGTCTACCGCGAGACCGAGTACGTCACCGGCGTGCACCAGGTGCACGGCGGCTCGGGCGACCCGTCGCCGTTCACCGCCTACGGCACCATGCAGGGCCTGCTGGCGGCGCTGAACAAGAAGTTCGGCAACGAGGAGGTCGGCAACTACCGCTACGCGGTGCAGGGCCTGGGCCACGTCGGCATCGAGTTCGTGAAGCTGCTCAAGGAGCGCGGCGCGAAGATCTTCGTCACCGACATCAACAAGGACCGCGTGGACCGCGCGGTCAGCGAATTCGGCGCCGAGGCCGTGGGCCTGGACGAGATCTACGACGTCGACGCCGACGTGTACTCGCCCTGCGCGCTGGGCGGCACCGTCAACGAGGACACCCTGCCCCGGCTCAAGGCCAGGATCATCTGCGGCGCGGCCAACAACCAGCTGGCGACCAACGAGGTCGGCGACGAGGTGGAGAAGCGCGGCATCCTCTACGCGCCCGACTACGCGGTCAACGCCGGCGGCGTGATGAACGTGTCGCTGGAGATCGACGGCTACAACCGCGAGCGCGCCATGCGCATGATGCGCACGATCTACCACAACCTGACCCGCATCTTCGAGATCGCCGAGCGCGACGGCATCCCGACCTACAAGGCGGCCGACCGTCTGGCCGAGGAGCGCATCGAGGTCATCGGCAAGCTGAAGCTGCCGCTGGGCCGGGCGCAGCCGCGGTTCCAGGGCCGCGTGCGCGGCCACTGACCGATCCGTCGGAGCGCGCCCGCGCGCGACGGGGTCCGCGACGGCGGCCCTGGTCGCGTGCAATCGCGCTCCGACGGATTCTTGTTTCGTGATTCTCGGGAGATCGGGCGATGCGTACCTTTCCGCTGGGTGAGGACCTCGACGCGCTGCGCGACGCGGTGCGGCGCTTCGCCGAGGCCGAGATCGCGCCGCGCGCGGAAGCGATCGACCGCGAGAACGCCTTCCCGCAGGACCTGTGGCCCAAGCTCGGCGAGATGGGCCTGCTCGGGCTGACGGTGCCCGGCGAGTTCGGCGGCAGCGAGATGGGCTACCTCGCCCACCTGGTGGCGATGGAGGAGATCTCGCGGGCCTCCGGCTCCGTGGGCCTGTCCTACGGCGCGCATTCCAACCTGTGCGTCTCCAACCTGTACGCCAACGCCGACCAGGCCCAGCGCGAGCGCTACCTGCCGAAGCTGTGCAGCGGCGAATGGAAGGGCGCGCTGGCGATGAGCGAGCCCGGCGCCGGCTCCGACGTGGTCGGCTCGATGAGCTGCCGCGCCGAGCTGCGCGGCGACGTCTGGGTCGCCAACGGCAGCAAGATGTGGATCACCAACGGCCCCGAGGCCGACGTGCTGATCGTCTACATGCGCACCGCCGGGCGCGAGGCGGGCAGCCGCTGCATCACCGCCTTCATCGTCGAAAAGGGCATGCCCGGCTTCCGCACCGCACAGAAGCTCGACAAGCTGGGGATGCGCGGCTCCAACACCTGCGAGCTGGTGTTCGAGGGCTGCGAGATCCCGGCCGCCAACGTGCTGGGCGAGGCGAACCACGGCGTCCGGGTGCTGATGAGCGGGCTCAACACCGAGCGTCTGGTGCTGACCGGCGGCCCGCTCGGGCTGATGCAGGCCGCGCTCGACCTCGCCCTGCCCTACGTGCGTGAGCGCCGCCAGTTCGACGCCGCCATCGGCACCTTCGGCATCATGCAGGCCAAGCTCGCCGACATGTACACCGCGCTGCAGTCCTCGCGCGCCTTCGCCTACCAGGTCGCGCGCGACTACGACGCCGGCCACCGCTCGCGGGTGGACGCGGCCAGCTGCCTGCTGCACGCGTCCGAGGCCGCCGTGCAGGTGGCGCTGGAAGGCATCCAGGCGCTGGGCGGCAACGGCTACATCAACGAGTACCCGGCCGGCCGCATCCTGCGCGATGCCAAGCTCTACGCCATCGGCGCCGGCACCAACGAGATCCGCCGCATGCTGATCGGCCGCGAACTGTTCGACGGCCGCAGCTGATCCTCGGCACGACCTGTAGGAGCGCGCTCGCGCGCGACCGGGCTTTCCCCGCGACGCTCGTCGCGCGCAAGCGCGCTCCTACAAGGACGAGTGCGATCCCACGTCGAGCGCTCCGTCCCTGCGACTCCTGTAGGAGCGCGCTCGCGCGCGACCGGGCTTCACCCGGGGCTGTTCTCGCGCGCAAGCGCGCTCCTACACGTCCGGCCAGATCGTGCCGAGGAAGGGGTAGTCGGCGGAGCGTTCGACAAGGCCGGCCCTGACCGGGTTGGCGAGGAGGTACCGCGCGACGTCGCGCAGGTCTTCCTCCCGCCGCAACGCACGATCGTGGAAGGCCGGCCGCCACACGGGACCGGCGAGCCCGGCACGATGCACGGTCCGGGCGGCAGCGGCCTTCATCCGCGCGACGACGCGGCTCAGGCCGTCACGTTCGCCGAGCTGCAGCAGCCAGTGCGCATGGTCGGGCATCAGCACCCACGCGAGCAGGCGCGCATCACCCAATGCGGTGGCGTCGGTGAAGCCGACACAGGCTGCCCGGGCGTGCACCGTGTTCGCGAACCACGGCCTGCGCTGCCAGGTGGCGACGGTGACGTGGTAGACGCCGTGCGGAAGGGACACCCGCCCACGGCGCAGCGCGCGATGGCCGGGCGAAGCGGGAGAGTCTGCGGACATGCATCCATCGTCCCGCCGCAATGGCAGGCGTGGTATCGGCCGCCATCGCGCGACCGCATCGGAATACGCCGCGTCCATTTGTAGGAGCGCGCTCGCGCGCGACAAACGCCGCGGGAAAGCCCGTCGCGCGCAAGCGCGCTCCTACAAGAGCGGAGCGCAGGCGGCGTCAGACACGCTCACTGCGCACCCCAGGCCCTGTAGGAGCGCGCTTGCGCGCGACCGATGGCGCGGGAAGTTGTCGCGCGCGAGCGCGCTCCTACACGGGCCGGGTCACGCGCGTCCGGCTCGCGCACCCGTGCACCGCAGGAACGCGGCGCGGCCGGCGCCGCGCCGGGTCAGCGGAAGCCGCGGGCGTAGCGCAGCGAGAGCATGCGGTCCTCGCCGCGGGGGCCGAAGCGCTGGTCGTAGCCGAAGCTCAACGTGGCGTCGCGGCCGGCCCAGGCGTCGATGCCGAGGCCGAACAGCCCGCCGGACCGGCCGGGCTGCAGCCCGCCGAGCGACGACCAGGCATCGGCGCCCACGAAGGACGCATCCAGGTCGAGCCCTTCGGCCGACAGCGTGTGCTGCCACTCGGCGTAGCCGCGCAGCGTCCACAGCGCGCCGACGTCCCAGGCGCCGCGCAGGCCGGCGATGGCCTGGCTGCGGCTGGAGGTCCAGGCGTCGGCGCGCAGGCCGAAGCCTTCGGCGCCCAGTTCCTGGAAGCCGTCGCTGTCCAGCCGCGTGTACTCGGCGCCCAGGTAGGGCGTGAGGTGCGCGTCGGCGCCGAGGCCGACGCGGTAGCCGCCCTCGACCGCGGCGTTGAACAGGTCGCCCGAGTAGGCGCTGTGCACGCCCGACCAGCGCGCGCCGGTGAACAGGTCGCGCCGCAGGTCGCGGTCGAAGCGGCCCACCCCGACCTGCGCGCTCAGGTGCGCGCCGCCCAGCGCCTTGCCGGCGTAGAGCTGCGCCTGCAGCTGGCGGTCGCGGCCGCGGTCGCCGCTGCCTTCGCGGCGGCTGTCGGCGTGGACCTCGCCGAAGGCGAAGCCGGCCAGCAGGCCGTCGGCGAGGCGGAAGTCCTGGCCGATCATCCAGCCGTCGAGCGAGGACTGCCCGGCGGCGAAGCCGCCCTCCCCGCCCAGGCCCAGCCGCCGCTGCCAGCTGCGCGCGGCCTGCGGGCGGTCCAGCGTCTCGGCCAGCTGCGAGGACAGCGCGCGGCGGCCGATGTCGACGGTGTCGAAGGTGGCGCTGGAGGCCAGCGCATGCAGCTCGCCCGAGAGGCTGGACAGCGCGGTCCGCGCGCCGGCCGCATCGGGGATGCCCTGGAACTCGCCGGCGGTGCGGATGAAGCCGTCGGCGACCGCGCCCTGGCCCTGCGCCAGCTGATCGTCGATCCGCCGGAACGCGCTCTCGACCCGCTCGGCCGCCGACAGCGACGCCGCGGTGACCCCGCCCAGCGCGGTCGCGGTGGACAGCACGTCGAGGCGGATGATGTCGAGCCAGGCGGTCTGGGTGCCGTAGCGGATCGAGCCGTCGAAGAAGACGCGGTTGGCGTCGTAGGTCAGCTGGCTGAAGCGGCCGCTGAGCGTGCCGTCCACGCGCAGGAAGTCCTCGCGCCCGCTGCGCACGTAGCCCGGGCGGACGCCGGCCACGTGGACGGTCCCGTCGAGGCTGGCGTCGCCCTGCACCTGCAGCAGGCCATGGCCGATGGTGACCGACAGCCGCCCGCCCGCGCCCTGCACGTAGTCGCCGCCGACGGTGAAGCCTTCGCCCGCGTCGAGCGCGAGCGTGCCCTGGTTGGACACGTCGCCGCCGACCCGGCCGCCGCCGCCGAGCGTGCCGCCGGCGGTGATGGCGACGTCGGAATTGCGCAGCGCGCCGGTGAGATGGAGGAAGCCTTCCTCCACCCGCGTCTGGCCGGAATAGGTGTTGTCGCCGGACAGCACCAGCCGGCCGTCGCCGCGCTTGGTCAGGCCGCCGGTGCCGGCGATGTCGTTGGACCACTCCGATTCCAGGCCGTCGAAGTCCACGGTCACCCGGCCCCAGTCGAAGCGGCCCGGGCCCTGGACGGCGCGGCCCACGTCGAGCAGGCCGTAGCCGAACACCTCGTCCACGCCGGCGGCGCCGATGTCGGTGGCGGTGCCGAGCAGGGTCTGGCGGACGAGGTCGTTGTCGAAGTACGGGAACGCTTCCCACACCAGCGCGGCGGCGCCGGAGACCTGCGGCGCGGCGAACGAGGTGCCGCTCCACTGCCAGTACTCGGGCGCGTTCGGGGCGTCGTCGGTGCCGGTGACCACCACGTCGCCGGGCGCGGCCAGGCAGTAGTTCATGGCGTAGGCGCAGGTGCGCGAGTACTCGGCAAGCTGGGTGGGCGTGTCGGTGTCCACCGCCACCACCGCCAGCCAGCCGCGCGCCAGGTCCGCCGCCGGCGTGCTGCCGTTGGGCCCCAGCTGGCTCGGCAGGCCGGCCATGTCGGTCAGTTCCAGCGAGTCGCCGGGCTCGCGGTTGCCCGCGGCGAAGACGACCAGCCCGCCGTGGTCGACGATGAAGGGCCGGTACTCGGCGGCGATCGGCGCGGTGGCGTTCGCGTCGTCCCAGTACAGGCCGCCCCACGAGTTGTTCATCACCCGCACGCCGCGCTGGATCAGGTCCTGGTGGATCGGGGCCAGGCCCAGCGCGCCGTCGACGGCGTTGCCGTCGCCGCTACCGTCGTCGTCCGGCGGCTCGTCGTTGATGATGCGCGCCGAGACGATGGTCGCGCCCTGCGCCAGGCCGCCCGGCCACTGGCCGAACGGGGTGCCGGCGATGGTCTGCGCGACCGCGGTGCCGTGGCCGACCTTGTCGTCGACGGTGAGGTCGTTGCCCTGGCTGCCGATGTAGACCAGGTTGGCGCTCACCCGCCCCTTCAGCGCCGGGTGCTCGCGGTTGACGCCGCTGTCGACCACGCCCACCACCACGCCCTCGCCGGTCAGCCCGGCCTCCAGCGCCGGGTAGGCGTTGGTCAGCTCCAGGTGGCGGCTGTAGGCCGGGTTCGGCGGCTCGACCACGGTCGGCGGCGGCGTGGTGGGCGGCGGCGTGGTCGGGGGCGGCTCGGCGCGGTTGCCCCCGCCGCCGCCTCCGCAGGCGGCCAGCGCCGCGCTCACGGACCCGGCCAGCATCGACCGGCGCAGGTGGCGCCAGCCGGCGCCGCGCATCGTCTTCGTCATGACTCCCTCTCTCCCTGGACCCCTCGCGCCCACCGCGCGACCGGGCCCATCTATACCCGCTGGCGCGCGCGCCTGCCACCTCTGCGGTGCGACCGGCTGCCTGATTCGCGCATCCCGCCCGAAATGCCGCCCCCGGGCGGCGGTTTGCCGCGCGCCCCGGCGCGGCGGGATAATCGCGGTTCCTGCTGCCCGCCCGGGCCAGACTCCGGAGTTCGCCATGCAAGATGTCGTCATCGTCGGCGCCAAGCGCACCGCCATCGGTTCCTTCCTCGGCCAGTTCACCGGGGTGCCCACGCCGACGCTGGGCGCGGCGGCCATCCAGGGCGCGCTCGCGCACGCGGGCCTCGGCGCCGACCAGGTCGAGGAGGTGATCATGGGCTGCGTGCTGCCGGCCGGGCTGGGCCAGGCGCCGGCGCGGCAGGCCTCGCGCGCGACGGGCATCCCCGATGCGGCCGGCTGTACCACCATCAACAAGGTCTGCGGCTCGGGCATGAAGTCGATCATGTTCGGC
Source organism: Alterluteimonas quercicellularis (assembly GCF_021191635.1). Taxonomy (GTDB): domain Bacteria; phylum Pseudomonadota; class Gammaproteobacteria; order Xanthomonadales; family Xanthomonadaceae; genus Luteimonas; species Luteimonas quercicellularis. Next base: position 48,446 of record NZ_JAIWPR010000002.1, on the reverse strand, counting down.
CACGACCTGATCCGCGCCGGCTCGTCGTCGGTGGTGGTGGCCGGCGGCATGGAGTCGATGACCAACGCCCCGCACCTGCTCAACGGCTCGCGCACCGGCGTGCGCTACGGCAGCGCGGAATTCCTCGACCACATGGCCTGGGACGGCCTGACCAACCCCTACGACGGCCAGGCGATGGGCGTGTTCGGCGACCAGACCTGCGAGGAGTACGGCTTCAGCCGCGAGGACCTCGATGCGTTCTCGGCCGAGAGCGCGCGCCGCGCGCAGGAGGCGGTGACCGGCGGCGCGTTCAAGGACGAGGTGGTGCCGGTGACGGTCAAGGGCCGCAAGGGCGAGACCGTGGTCGATACCGACGAGGAGCCCGGCAAGATCGACCTGTCGCGCATCCCCACCCTGCGCGCGGCGTTCGGCAAGGAGGGCCGGCTGACGGCCGCCTCGTCCTCGAAGATCTCCGACGGCGCCGCCGCCGCCGTGCTGATGGGCGCCGACGAGGCCGCCCGGCGCGGCCTGACGCCGCTGGCGCGCATCGTCGCCCATGCCGGCCATGCGCAGGCGCCGGAGCGGTTCACCACCGCCCCGGTCGCCGCGATCCGCACGGTGCTGGAGCGCGCGGGCTGGTCGGTGGAGGACGTGGACCTGTTCGAGGTCAACGAGGCGTTCGCCTGCGTGGCCATGGCACCGATGAAAGACCTCGGAATTCCCCACCAAAAGCTGAATGTCAACGGCGGCGCCTGCGCCCTCGGGCACCCGATCGGCGCCTCCGGCGCGCGCCTGGTCGTGACCCTGCTGCATGCCCTGAAAGCGCGCAGCCTCAAGCGTGGAATCGCTTCCCTGTGCATCGGCGGCGGCGAGGCGACGGCGATCGCCGTGGAACTGGCGTGAAGGGGGTTAACGACCTCTTTACGAAAAAAATCAAGCGCGCGCTTGACAGTCATCATGGGCTTGTCATGATGTAGCCCGGCGCGCACGTTTGGCGCGTTTGTTCAACTACGACGAGGAAATACACCGATGTCCATCAACAAGGCTCTGCTCGCTCTGGCCATGGGCTTCGCCCTGGCCGCGTGCTCGAACCAGGAGTCCGCCCAGGACGCCGCCGCCGACGCCGCCGATGCCGCTGCCGAAGCGCAGGCCCAGGCCGACGCCGCTGCTGCGCCGCTGGCCGACGCCGCCCAGGAGTCCGCTGACACCGCCGCCGTGGCTGCCGACACCGCCGCCGCTGCTGCTGCCGACGCGACCGCTGCTGCCACCGACGAGGCCGCCGACGCCGCTGCCGACGCTGCCGAGACCGCGGCCGACGTCGCGGAAGACGCCGCCGACAACGCCGAGCAGGCTGCCGACGAGCAGCCGCAGCGTTAATCGCGACGCGGGCCTCGCGGCCCGCGCCCGATGCGTCACCGGAAACCGCCGCTTCTGCGGCGGTTTCTTTTTGTCCGGAGACTCCGCCCGATTCTCGGCGGTTTCCGTTTGCGCGCGCCTTCGACTCCGCAGCCGTGCGTGCCGAATCGAATCTCCCGCACGAGCGCGCTCGCGCGCGACCGATCTCGCGGCGAAAGCGCATGTCGCGCGCGAGCGCGCGCCCATGCAAAACGATCGATGGGGCCCGCGGGCCCACCACGGGCTGAACAGGACCCTCGCCCTTCAACACCTCCTTCACCGCGGCCTGCCAACACTGCGCGCGTCCCCAACACGCCCCTTCGCGGGTACCGGAGAATCCGATGAACCAGAAGCTGCTCATTCTCGCCGTCGCCTGCACCCTGGGCCTGTCCGCATGCAACCGCACCGACGACGCCGCCGCCCGCCAGGACGCCGCCGAGGCCAAGGCCGCCGCCGAGCGCGCCGGCGACTCCGCGCGCGACGCGCTGCACGAGACCGGGCAGGCGATTTCCTCCGGCGCCGACGCCGCCGCGGCCCGCACCGCGGAGGCCACCGAGGAAGCCCGCGAAGCCGCGCGCCGTGCCGGCGAGCGCAGCGAGGCCGCCGCCCGCGAGGCGGCCGCCGACACCTCGGAGGCCGCGGCGAACGCCGCGCGCAACACCTCGGACGCGCTGGACCGCGCCGCCGAGCGCGCCGACAACGCCGCCCAGGACGCGCGCACCGACAACGACAACTGATCGGCTTGCTCCCTGCGACATCGAAGGCCCGCGCCCGCCGCGGGCCTTCTTCTTGTGTAGGAGCGCGCTCGCGCGCGACGCTCTTCCTTTGCGTCCCTCGCGTTATCGGCGGGAAAAAGAGCTTCGCGCGCGAGCGCGCTCCTACAGGCCGCTCGGCCGGAGGGTGTGGCCCATCCACGCGCCCACGGCCGGCCCGGGTATCCTGTCGCCTTCCCGCGCCGCCACGCCGCCCATGCCCGTTCTCGAGACCCGCCTCGACCCCCGCTCGTCCGACTTCCAGGACAACGCCGCCTACCACCGCGCGCTCGCCGACGAGCTGTCGCAGCGCCTGACGCGCGCGCAGGCGGGCGGCGGCGAGGCCGCGCAGCAGCGCCACGCCGCGCGCGGCAAGCTGCCGCCGCGCGAGCGCGTGCTGGCCCTGCTCGATCCGGGCTCGCCGTTCCTGGAGATCGCGCCGCTGGCGGCCGAGGGCATGTACGACGACGCCGCGCCGGCGGCGGGGCTCATCTGCGGCATCGGGCGGGTCGCCGGGCTGGAGGTGGTGATCGTGGCCAACGACGCCACCGTCAAGGGCGGGACCTACTTCCCGATGACCATCAAGAAGCACCTGCGCGCGCAGGAGATCGCGCGCGAGAACCGCCTGCCCTGCGTGTACCTGGTCGATTCCGGCGGTGCCTTCCTGCCGATGCAGGACGAGGTGTTCCCGGACAAGGAGCACTTCGGCCGCATCTTCTACAACCAGGCGCGGCTCAGCGCGGAGAACGTCCCGCAGGTGGCGGTGGTGATGGGCTCGTGCACCGCCGGCGGCGCCTACGTGCCGGCGATGTGCGACGAGTCGGTGATCGTCAAGGAACAGGGCACGATCTTCCTCGGCGGGCCGCCGCTGGTGAAGGCGGCCACCGGCGAGGTGGTGGACGCCGAGTCGCTGGGCGGCGCCGACGTGCACACCAGCGTGTCCGGCGTGGCCGACCACTTCGCCGAGGACGACCGCCACGCGCTGCAGATCGCGCGCGACATCGTGGCCGGCTTCAACCGCCGCAAGCGGGTGGAGCTGGCGGTGCGCGCGCCGTGCGAGCCGCTGCACCCGGCCGAGGAACTGTACGGCATCGTGCCGAAGGACACCCGCCGCCCGTTCGACGTGCGCGAGGTGATCGCGCGCATCGTCGACGGCAGCGAGCTGCAGGAGTTCAAGGCGCGCTACGGCAAGACCCTGGTCACCGGCTTCGCGCACCTGCACGGCTACCCGGTGGGCGTGATCGCCAACAACGGCATCCTGTTCTCCGAGAGCGCGCTCAAGGGCGCGCACTTCATCGAGCTGTGCAACCAGCGCGGGATCCCGCTGGTGTTCCTGCAGAACATCACCGGGTTCATGGTCGGCCGCAAGTACGAGAACGCCGGCATCGCCAAGGACGGGGCGAAGATGGTCACCGCGGTGGCCTGCTCCAGCGTGCCGAAGTTCACCGTGGTGATCGGCGGCAGCTTCGGCGCCGGCAACTACGCCATGTGCGGCCGCGCCTACGGCGCGCGCTTCCTGTGGATGTGGCCGAACGCGCGGATCAGCGTGATGGGCGGCGAGCAGGCCGCCAGCGTGCTGGCGACGGTGCGGCGCGACGGCATCGAGGCCAAGGGCGGCGCCTGGAGCGCGGAGGAGGAGGACGCGTTCAAGGCGCCGATCCGCGAGCAGTACGAGGTCCAGGGCAGCCCCTGGTACGCGACCGCGCGGCTGTGGGACGACGGCATCGTCGATCCCGCCGACACCCGCCGCGTGCTCGGCCTGGGACTGTCGGCCTCGCTCAACGCGCCGATCGAGCCGGCCCGGTTCGGGGTGTTCCGGATGTGATCCGGACGGTGCCGGCCGTGCAGGCGGCGTGCAGGGAGCGCAGGCGGCGGTTCAACAGCATCGCGTAACGCATTGAGCGCGACCGGAATTCGGTGAGACCGGTCACAACGGGACCGACCCGTTCGCGTGCTAGTCTCGGCCAACGGCCTCCTGCCGTGGCGCCCCCGCGCTTTCCGTTCCGCTCAAACGCTCTGCCGAGGAGTCTCCCGATGGCCATCTTCACCCCGCCCGGCTCCGCGAAGAAGGACACCCCCTCCTTCGCCCAGGATCCCGCCCCGCCCGTGCGCGACAACCCGCCGCCGGCCCCGCCCGCCGCCGCCGACTTCCGGCCGACCCAGAGCGCGCCGCCGTCGCAGGCCCAGCGCGCCCCGGCCACGCCCGAGGTCAAGGAATCGCTGATCGCCTCGAACCTGACCATCGAGGGCAAGATCGAGGGCACCGGCCATGTCCGCATCGCCGGCAAGTTCAAGGGCGACGTCAACGTGCAGGGCGACCTGACCATCGAGCGCGGCGCCAAGCTCAATGGCGGCGTGCGCGCCGACAAGGTCATCGTGGCCGGCGACCTGGAGGGCAACATCGAGTCCGCCCAGCGCGTCGAACTGCTGGAGAGCGCGGTGCTCAGCGGCGACCTCAAGGCCGGCACGCTGACCGTCGCCTCGGGCTCCAAGATCCGCGGCCACGTCGAGTGCGGCTGGGAGAGCGCGCCCGCGGCCAAGGAGAAATCGGCCCGCGCCGAGGCGAAGGCGGACGCCGAACTCGCCTCGTGAACAATTCCCGGCCCGGCGCGGCGGGCTCGACCCGCATCTGCCCGCACTGCAAGACCACCATCCTGCAGAGCGCGACGATCTGCCCGTCGTGCCGGCACTACCTGCGCTTCGACGCGCCCGCCAGCGTGGCGGGCGCGAGCACCAACGCGCTGCAGGTGGAGGGCACCATCCGCCACCCGGCCGAGGGCGGCGCCTGGGAGTACGCGGTGGTGCTGGTGATCCGGGACGAGGAAGGCAAGGAGATCAACCGGCAGGTCGTGGGCGTGGGCGCGCTGTTCGGCGGCGACGTGCGCACCTTCAACCTGACCGTCGAGGTCACCCCGACCAACGACACCCGGCGCCCGCCGAAGCGGCCCGGGCTGCGGCACTGAGTCCCGCGGCTGTCCGGACGGCGGTCGCGCGCGAGCGCGCTCCTACGGATGCTGTGGTTCGCGTTGGAGCCGCCGTGGCCGTACGGCATGGCCCTGTAGGAGCGCGCTCGCGCGCGACCGCCGGCGCGCTACGAGCCCGGCCGCACCCCCGCCGCGATCAGCCTGCGAACAGCCCCTCGCCGAGGTGGCCGTCGGCGTCGCGCACACCGGGCAGCGCGAACCAGTAGCCGCCGCCGACCGGCTTGACGTACTCCTCCAGCGGTTCGCCGTCGAGCCGCGTCTGCGCGGCGACGAAGCCCTGCGCCAGGTCGGACTGGTAGCACACGAACAGCAGCCCCATGTCGAGCTGGCCCGCGCGGGTCATGCCGTTCGAGTAGTTGAAGGCGCGGCGCAGGATCTGCCGGGTGCCCGGCGTGCGCGGGTTGGCCAGGCGGATGTGGGCGTCGAGCGGGGTGAGCGCGCCGTCGGGGTCGGCGGCGTAGTCGGGGACGTCGTGCTCGCGGCGCATGCCCAGCGGCGCGCCGGTGTCCTTGTGCCGGCCCATGATCCGCTCCTGCTCGCGCAGCGGGGTGCGGTCCCAGAACTCGACGAAGTTGCGGATGATCCGCACCACCTGGTAGCTGCCGCCCGTCGCCCAGGCGGGCTCGCCCTGCTCCGGCTGCACCCACACCAGGCGCGCCATCAGCCCGGCGTCGGCGGCGTCGGGATTGGCGGTGCCGTCCTTGAAGCCCATCAGGTTGATGATCGAGTCGCGGCCGAGCTTCTGCACGGTGTGCGGCGGCAGGAAGCCGTCCTGGGTCCAGCGCAGGCTGACGAAGCCGGACAGGTGCCTGACGATGTCGCGCAGCGCGTGCAGGTTGGTCTCGGCGGTGTTGCTGCAGATCTGCAGCAGCAGGTCGCCGTCGCAGCGCGCGGCGTCGAGGGCGTCGTTCGGGAACGCCGGCATCTCCACCAGCTGGCGCGGCTTCAGCGCGGCCAGGCCGAAGCGCGCGTCGAACAGCGAGGCGCCGACGCCGACGGTGACGGTGAGGTTGTCCGGGAACACCTGCGGGCCGAGCAGGCCGGAACCGGCCGGCGGCAGGCGCGGGTCGAGCCGCGGCACCGGGCCGCCTTCGGCGAGGAAGGCGATGCGGCCGGTCAGGCGCCGCAGCAGTTCGCGCAGGCGCTCGCGGTCGCGCCCCAGCACGTCGAACGCGGCGACCACCGCGGCGGCCTGGGTGGAAGTGACGATGCCGGCCTGGTGCGGCCCGCGGAACGGCTGCCGCTGCATCGTGCCGTCGTCGCCGGCGGTGCGGGTGGCCGGGTCGCCGTCGGCGTCGCCGCGGGCGCAGCCGGCCAGGCCGCCGAGCGTGGCCGCGGCGCCCAGCGCGACGCCGCCGCGCAGCAGCTGCCGGCGCGAGATCGGGCCGCCGCCGCGGCCGCCCTTGCCGTCCTCGTCGCCGGCCATGCGCCGGCCCTCAGCCCAGGCCCAGCGCGCCGCGCAGCCGCGACAGCGACTCGGCCAGCGCGGCGCTGGCGCCCTTCAGTTCGTTGCGGTCGGCGGCCGCGACCTGCTCGTAGTGCGTCCAGCCCCCGCCCTCGCGGTACGGGGCCAGCAGCGCGTCGATGCGGGCGAAGTCGGCATCGACCTGGGCCAGCAGCGCCGGCTCGGCGGCGGCGATGTCCTGGCGGAACAGGTCCACGATCCGGCGCGAGCCTTCGAGATTGGCGTGGATGTCCCACAGGTCGGTGCCGGCGTAGCGGTTCTCCTCGCCGCTGACCTTGGTGGCGGCCACCTCCTCGATCAGCTCGGAGGCGCCGGCCACCACCGTTGCGGCGTCGAAGCGCAGGCCGGCGACCTCGTCGTGCAGCCGGCGGGTGTCGGCGACCAGCCGCGCGGCCACCGGCCCCAGGCCGTCGACGTCGCGCTGGGAGAAGATCGCGTACTCCAGGCGGTGCCAGCCGCCGAACTCGGTCGAGGCCTCGGCCTCCTTGAAGTCGTCGGCGCGGGCGTCGATGCGCCGGTCCAGTTCCGGGTACAGGCCTGCGATGGGCTCGATGCGCTCCCAGGCCTGCCGCGAGGGGCCGTACAGCCGCGCCGCGGCGTCCAGGTCGCCGCTGTTGACCGCGTCGACGAAGGCGCCGGTGTCGCGCTCCAGCTGCTCGATCTGCGCCAGGACCCAGGCGTGGTAGGCGTCGAGCTGGGCGCGGTACCCGGGCGCCGCTGCCGCGTCGGCCGGCGCGGCCTCGGCGGCGGCGGGTCCGGCGTCCGCCGCGGGCGCCTCGGGCGGGCGGGCGCAGGCGGAGAGCAGCAGCAGGGAGGCGACGGCGCCCAGGGCGGGCAGTCGGCGGCGCAGGGGCATGGGGAGCACTCCGGAGAAGGACAGGGGCCGCTCGGCGGCAACGGGAATGGTTCTCATTGTACGCCTGCCGCCGATGCACCGGCGGCGGGCCGGATGCGCGAAGGGCGCCGCGGAACGAGGCGCTATCATGGCCGGCCTTCCTGCCGGAACGTCCCGCGCGCATGACCGCTTCCCTGCAGATCCTCCGCGACGGCGCCGCGCTGCGCCTGCGCCTGGACCGCCCGCAGCTGCACAACGCCTTCGACGCGGCGCTGATCGCCGAGCTGACCGCGGCGCTGGAGCAGGCGGGCGCCGATCCGGCGGTGCGGGCGGTGGTGATCGAGGGCGCCGGGGCCTCGTTCTCGGCCGGCGCCGACCTCAACTGGATGCGCGCAATGGCCGCAGCCGGCGAGGCCGAGAACCGCGAGGACGCGCTCGCCCTCGCCCGCCTGATGCGCACCCTGGACGAACTGCCCCGGCCCACCATCGCCCGCGTGCACGGCGCGGCCTTCGGCGGCGGCGTCGGGCTGGTCGCCTGCTGCGACATCGCCATCGGCGTGCCGGAGGCGAAGTTCGGCCTGACCGAAAGCCGCCTGGGGCTGCTGCCGGCGGTGATCTCGCCCTACGTGCTCGCCGCCATCGGCCCGCGCCAGGCGCGGCGCTGGTTCGCCACCGCGGAAGTCTTCGACGCCGCGCAGGCGCAGGCCATGGGACTGCTGCACGAGGTGGTGCCGGCCGAGGCCCTCGACGCCGCGGTCGCGCGCCAGCTCGCGCTGCTGGACCGCGCCGGGCCGTTCGCGGCCGCCGACGCCAAGCGCCTGGTGCGCGAGGTGCTGGCGCAGCCCGACCGCGACCGCCGCGACCACGACAACGCCACGCTCATCGCCGCGCTGCGGGTCTCCGCAGAAGGCCAGGAGGGCCTGTCCGCCTTCCTCGACAAGCGCGCGCCCGCCTGGGCGCCCGGCTCCGAAGGGAAAGGCTGACCGATGTTCTCCAGCGTCCTGATCGCCAACCGCGGCGAGATCGCCTGCCGCGTCATCCGCACCTGCCGCCGGCTGGGCATCCGCACCATCGCGGTGTACTCGGAGGCCGACGCCGGCGCCCGGCACGTGCGGCTGGCCGACGAGGCGTGGCCGATCGGCGGACCGCGCCCGCAGGACAGCTACCTGCGCGGCGAGGCAATCCTGGAGGCCGCGCGCGCCAGCGGCGCGCAGGCGGTGCACCCGGGCTACGGCTTCCTCAGCGAGAACGCCGATTTCGCCGAGGCGGTCGAGGCCGCGGGCCTGCGCTTCGTCGGCCCGTCGGCGGCGTCGATGCGCAGGATGGGCAGCAAGGCCGGCGCCAAGGACCTGATGGCCGCGGCCGGGGTGCCGGTGGTGCCCGGCTACACCGGCGAGGACCAGTCGCCCGCGACGCTGGCGCGCGAGGCCGAGCGCATCGGCTTCCCGCTGATGATCAAGGCCGCGCACGGCGGCGGCGGCAAGGGCATGCGCATCGTGCGCGCGGCCGACGCGTTCGACGCCGCGCTGGAGAGCTGCAGGCGCGAGGCCGCCAACGCCTTCGGCCGCGACCGCGTGCTGCTGGAGCGCTACATCGAGCGCCCGCGCCACATCGAGATCCAGGTGTTCGGCGACCATCACGGCGACGCGATCCACCTGGGCGAGCGCGAGTGCTCGGCGCAGCGCCGCTACCAGAAGGTGCTGGAGGAGGCGCCCTCCCCCTTCCTCACCCCGGCGCTGCGCGCGCGCATGGGCGAGGCGGCGGTGGCCGCGGCGCGCGCGATCGACTACGCCAACGCCGGCACGGTGGAGTTCATCGTCGATCCCGATGGCGCCTTCTATTTCATGGAGATCAATACCCGCCTGCAGGTGGAGCACCCGGTCACCGAGCTGGTGACCGGGCTGGACCTGGTGGAATGGCAGCTGCGCGTGGCCGCCGGCGAGCCGCTGCCGCTGCCGCAGGAGGCCATCGCCGCGCGCGGCCACGCGATCGAGGTGCGGCTGTACGCCGAGGACCCGGACGCCGGCTTCCTGCCCGGCTCCGGCCGGCTGACGCGGCTGCGCCTGCCGGCGCCCGACGCCCACGTGCGGGTGGACGCCGGCGTGGTCGAGGGCGACACGGTGACGATCTTCTACGACCCGATGATCGCCAAGCTGATCGTGCACGATGCCGACCGCCCGCGCGCGCTGGCGCGGCTGCGCGAGGCGCTGGCCGCCTGCGAGATCGGCGGCCTGAAATCGAACATCGCGTTCCTGGAACGGCTGGTGCGCGACCCGGCGGTGGTCGATGCCACGATCGACACCGGCTACCTCGACCGCGCACCGGACGCGCTGCGCCGGCCGGCCGACCCGCAGGCCGATGCGCCGCTGCGCATCGCCGCCGCGGCCGACGAACTGCTGGCGCTGGCGGACGACGCCGCGCGCGCCGAAGCCGGCGACCCGCACTCGCCCTGGTCGGCCGGCGACGGCTGGCACGGCGCCGGCGGCGGCCGCGTGCGCCTGCGCCTGCGCGACGCGCAGGGCGCGTTCGACGTGCATGCGAGCGGGAGCCGCGGCGCGTGGCGCATCGCGATCGACGACGCGGCGCCGGTGGAGGTGGACGGCGCGCGTCGCGACGGCCCCTGGCTGTCGCTGCGCCTCGACGGCCGCGCGCACCGCGTCCGCATCGGCGGCGACCGCGAGTCGCGCCTGGTGCACGACGGCGAGCGCCGCCTGGAGGTGTCGCGGGTGCTGCGCGAAGCGCGCGGCGACGGCGCGGACGCCGGCGCCGGCGACCGCCTGCGCGCGCCGATGCCGGGCCGCATCGTACTGGTGCGCGCCGCGGCCGGCGACGCCGTGGCGGCCGGCCAGGAGGTGCTGGTGATGGAAGCGATGAAGATGGAGATCGCGGTCAAGGCGCCGCGCGAGGGCACCATCGCCGCGGTGCCGGTCGCGGTCGGCGACTTCGTCGAGGCCGACGCGGTGCTGGCCGAGCTGGAGGCCGCGCCGTGACCGACGCCGTGCGCATCGTCGAGGTCTCGCCGCGCGACGGGCTGCAGAACGAGTCGGTGATCGTACCGAGCGCGGTCAAGATCGAACTGATCGACCGGCTCTCCCGCACCGGCCTGCGCACCATCGAGGCCACCAGCTTCGTCAGCCCGAAATGGGTGCCGCAGCTGGCCGACGCCGCCGAGGTGTTCGCCGGCATCGCGCGCCGCCCGGGCATCGCCTACCCGGTGCTGGTGCCCAACGAGACCGGCTACGAGCGCGCGCGCGCGGTGGGCGTGGAGGAGATCGCGGTGTTCACCGCCGCCTCCGAGGCCTTCAACCGCCGCAACATCAACGCCGGCATCGACGAGTCGCTGCAGCGCTTCGCGCCGGTGATGGCGCGCGCCCGCGCCGACGGCGTACGCGTGCGCGGCTACGTCTCTACCGTGCTCGGCTGCCCCTACCAGGGCGAGGTGCCGCTGGCCGACGTGGTGCGGGTGGCCCGCGCCCTGCACGACATGGGCTGCTACGAGGTGTCGCTGGGCGACACCATCGGCGTGGGCACGCCGGCCAGGGCGGCGGCGATGCTGCGCGCGGTCGCCGCCGAGGTGCCGGTGCAGGCGCTCGCGCTGCATTTCCACGACACCTACGGGCAGGCGCTGGCCAACGTGCTGGCCTGCCTGGAGCTGGGCGCGCGGGTGGTCGACGCCGCGGTCGCCGGCACCGGCGGCTGCCCCTACGCGCGCGGCGCCAGCGGCAACCTCGCCACCGAGGACGCGGTGTACATGCTGCACGGCCTGGGCCTGGACACCGGCGTGGACCTGGCGGCGCTGTCCGAGACCGGCCGCTGGCTGGCCGCGCGCCTGGGCCGCGAGACCGGCAGCCGCGTCGGCCGCGCAACCGCGCCGGGCTAGGCCCGGCGCGAACGACCGCTCCTGCAGGAGCGCGCTTGCGCGCGACAGCCGTCGCGGTGAAAGCCCGGTCGCGCGCGAGCGCGCTCCTACGGGAATCCGCGGCAACGGCCAGTGCGACCCGACGCGAACGACCGCTCCTGTAGGAGCGCGCTGGCGCGCGACAGACGTCGCGGCGAAAGCCCGGTCGCGCGCGAGCGCGCTCCTACGGGAATCCGCGGCAACGGCCGGTGCGGCCCGATGCGAACGACCACTCCTGTAGGAGCGCGCTGGCGCGCGACAGGCGTCGCGGTGCGAGCCCGGTCGCGCGCGAGCGCGCTCCTACGGGAATCCGTGGCAACGGCCGGTGCGGCCCGATGCGAACGGCGGCTCGTGTAGGAGCGCGCTGGCGCGCGACAGGCATTGCGGTGCGAGCCCGGTCGCGCGCGAGCGCGCTCCTACGGGAATCCGCGGCAACGGCCGGTGCGGCCCGATGCGAACGGCGGCTCGTATGGGAGCGCGCCGGCGGTCAGACCGCCGGCAGTTCCGGTCCCGGGGCGTCGCCCGCGTCCTCGGCGGCGAGCCCTTCACCAGTGGCGGCGTCCTCGATGGCGGCGTCCATGCGCTCCACCGCCTGCAGGCGCTCGTCGGCGGACAGCCGCATCAGGGTCACGCCCTGGGTGTTGCGGCTCACCACCGAGATCTCGGCGGCCCGGGTGCGCACCAGGGTGCCGCCATCGGAGATCAGCAGCACCTCGTCGCGGCGGCTGAGCAGCACCGCCGCGACCAGCGGGCCGTTGCGCTCGGTGGTCTGGATGCCGATCACGCCCTGGGTGCCGCGGCCCTTGCGCGGGTACTCGGCCAGCCGCGTGCGCTTGCCGTAGCCGTTCTCGGTGGCCGTGAGGATGTAGGCGTCGGGCTCGTCCTCGCGCTCGACCTGCACCGCCTCGCCGTTGCCGTTGGCGTGGCCGTTCGCGGCGTCCTCGCCCTCGTCGTCGGCGATGTCGCCCGCGCTCTCGGCCGCGATCAGGCCGACCACGGTCTCGCCGGCCGCCAGGCGGATGCCGCGCACGCCGGTGGCGGTGCGGCCCATCGGGCGCACGGTGTTCTCGTCGAAGCGCACCGCCTTGCCGTTGGAGGCGAACAGCAGGATGTCGCGGGCGCCGTCGGTCAGCTCGGCGCCGACCAGGGCGTCGCCCTCGTCGAGGTTGATCGCGATCTTGCCGCGCTGCAGGCGGAAGGCGAACTCGGTCAGCGGGGTCTTCTTGACGGTGCCGTTGCGGGTGGCGAAGAAGACATAGTGCCCTTCGGTGTACTCGCGCACCGGCAGCACGGCCTGCACCTTCTCGCCGGCCTCCAGCGGGATCCAGTTGATGATCGGCCGCCCGCGCGCGTTGGGGCCGGCGTCGGGCAGCTGGTGCACCGGCAGCCAGAACACGCGCCCGGCGCTGGTGAAGGTCAGCAGGGTGTCGTGGGTGTTGACCCGCCACAGCTGGTCGATGAAGTCCTCGTCCTTGGTCGCGGCGGCGTTGCGGCCGCGGCCGCCGCGCTTCTGCGCGCGGTAGGCGGTGACCGGCTGGCGCTTGGCGTAGCCGGCGTGGGACAGGGTGACCACCACGTCCTCGGGGGCGATCAGGTCGAGGATGTCGAGGTCTTCCTCGCTGGCGCGGATCTCGCTGCGGCGCGCGTCGCCGAACTCCTCGCGGAGGTTGCGCAGCTCGGTGCGGATCACCTCCAGCAGCACGTCCGGGTCCTCGAGGATCTCGATCAGCCCGCGGATCGTCTCCAGCAGCTGCCGGTACTCGTCGGTCAGCTTGTCCTGCTCCAGCCCGGTCAGGCGGTGCAGGCGCATCTCCAGGATCTGCTGGGCCTGGGTCTCGGTGAGCTGGTAGCGCCCGTCCTCGACCAGGCCCACGCCCTTGGGCAGGTCCTCGGGACGCGAGGCCTCGGCGCCGGCGGCCTCCAGCAGCGTGGCGACCAGGCCGGCCTCCCAGCTGCGCGAGAGCATGCGGTCGCGCGCCTCGTTGGGGTTGGCCGAGGTCTTGATCAGCTCGATCATCTCGTCGATGTTGGCGAGCGCGACCGTCAGGCCTTCCAGCACGTGGGCGCGGGCGCGCGCCTTGCGCAGCTCGAAGATCGTCCTGCGCGTCACCACCTCGCGGCGGTGGCGCACGAAGGCCTCGAGGATCTGCTTGAGGTTCAGCAGCTGCGGGCGGCCGTCGACCAGGGCCACCATGTTGATGCCGAACACCGACTCCATCTGGGTCTGCTGGTAGAGGTTGTTCAGCACGACCTCGGCGGAATCGCCGCGCTTGATCTCGATGTAGATGCGCATGCCGTCCTTGTCGGACTCGTCGCGCAGCTCGCTGATGCCCTCGAGACGCTTCTCCTTGACCAGCTCGGCGATCTTCTCGATCAGCCGGGCCTTGTTGACCTGGTACGGGATCTCGGTGACGGCGATCGCCTCGCGGCCGTTGTCGGCCACCTCGACCTCGGCGCGGGCGCGGATGCGCACGCGGCCGCGGCCGGTGCGGTAGGCCAGGTGGATGCCGCCCACGCCGTTGATGATGCCGGCGGTGGGGAAGTCCGGGCCGGGGATGTGCTCCATCAGCCCGTCGATGTCGATCTGCGGGTCGTCGATGAGGGCGATGGTGGCGTCGACGACTTCCGACAGGTTGTGCGGCGGGATGTTGGTGGCCATGCCCACCGCGATGCCGGCCGAGCCGTTGATCAGCAGGTTCGGCACCCGCGCCGGCAGGACCGTCGGCTCCAGTTCCTTCTCGTCGTAGTTGGGCTGGAAGTCGACGGTCTCCTTGTCGATGTCGGCCAGCAGCTCGTGGGTGAGGCGCGACATGCGCGCCTCGGTGTAGCGCATGGCCGCCGCGGAGTCGCCGTCGACCGAACCGAAGTTGCCCTGCCCGTCGACCAGCAGGTAGCGCAGCGAGAACGGCTGCGCCATGCGCACCAGCGTGTCGTAGACCGACTGGTCGCCGTGCGGGTGGTACTTGCCGATGACGTCGCCGACGATGCGCGCCGACTTGTAGTACGGCTTGTTGCTGTGGGCGCCGAGCTCGTTCATGGCGAACAGCACCCGGCGGTGCACCGGCTTCAGGCCGTCGCGCACGTCGGGGAGCGCGCGGCCCACGATCACGCTCATCGCGTAATCGAGGTAGCTGCGGCGCATCTCGTCTTCGAGGTTGACGGGGATGATTTCGTTCGAGGAATCGACCATCGAGAGGGCTTGCATCCTGGCTGCGCGGCGCGGGACGGTCGGCCGCGCCGGGAGGCCCCGGGCGGCCCGCGCGCCGGCCGCCGGCAACGCGTGGGAAAAGACGCGGAATCATACCACGTCGGACCCGTTCATCCCAAACCGATCCGGCGTAAAAACAACCACTTAGCTCGCGGCCGGCGCCCCCGGGCGCCCCCCGTCGCAGCAGCCCGCGCAGCCACCGCGACCGTTCGTCCGGAACCCGCGCGGCGTCGCGGAGCCTGCAATCGCGGTCACATTCGGATCGTTCACTCGCCCCGTTCAGGCTGCTAGGCTGCGACCGTACGATCCGGCCGTACCGCTTGTCGGTCCGGTCGCTTGCGAGGAGACGCGAATTGAACAGGACCACCCGGCACGTCGGCGCCGTGGCACTCGGCATGGCCGTCATCGCCTCGGCAGGCATCTCCACTGGCGCAAAGGAGCCCACACGCGTGACCACCACGGACATCAGCCAGGTCTTCCCCCAGCCCGAGGTGGCCGAGCTCGCCGAGGCGATCAGGCGCGGCGACGAGGCGCGCGTGCGCGAGCTGGCGCCGCGTTCGGACCTGAGCGCGCGCGGCGACCAGAACGTCACCCTGCTGGAGTGGGCGATCTGGCACCAGCAGCCGGGCGCGTTCCGCGCCCTGCTCGACGCCGGCGCCGACCCGGCCCAGTTCGGCATGGACAACGAGACCGTCGCCCATATGGCGGCGACGATCGAGGACCCGCAGTACCTGGCCATCCTGGTCGAGCGCGGCGCGCCGGTCGACGTCCCCGCCGCCGACACCCGCCGCACGCCGATCTTCAGGGCCGTGCAGAACGACCGCCGCCCGCAGATCGACCTGCTGGTCGGTGCGGGCGTCGACCTGCGGCGGACCGACCGCACCGGCAACTCGCTGCTGCACGTGGCCGGCAACCACGCCGGCACCATCCTGCGGCTGCTGGAGGCGGGCGTGGACCCGCGGCAGGAGAACGCGCAGGGCGCCACGTTCCAGGCGTACTTCTACATGACGCCGGAGCGGATCATGAACCAGCAGGGGAAGGAGGGCCGGCGCCAGGTCACCGAATGGCTCGCCCGCAACGGGGTGCCCGTGGAGTCCAAGTAGCGACCCGTCGAAGTGGCGACCGGCGGGCCGGAACAGCGTTGACGATCTGAGGAGTCGAGACGATGGCAGGGAACCAGGCACAGGCGATTCACGACGGCGGCGGGTCGTTCTCGGAGCGGATGAGGGGAACGGAGCCGCGGGCCGAGGACGTGCAGTTTCCCGGACTGGTGCAGGACCTCTACGACGTCGCCGACGCCCGCCGCGCCGGGCAGGCGTTCCCGCCGCCCGACGACGTGCCGGCGGGCTGGTCGCGCATCCCCGACGACGAATTGCGCGCCGCCGGCATCGACCCCGCGCTGCTGCGCAGCGACCGCAACGGCTTCGACGCCGGCTTCTACCGCGGCGAGAACGGCCAGGTCGCGCTGGTCATGGCCGGCACCAACGAGGGCCAGGACTGGAAGCACAACTTCCGCCAGGGCCTGGGCCTGACCAGCGCCCAGTACGAGCAGGCCTTCGAAGTCGCGCGCAAGGCCCGCGCCGCCTACGGCGACGACCTCGTGCTGACCGGCCACTCGCTGGGCGGCGGGCTGGCCGCGGCCTCGGCGATGGTCACCGACACCCCGGCGGTCACCTACAACGCCTCCGGCGTGCACGACCGCACCCTGGAGCGCGAGGGCATCGACGTGGCGGCCGCCAGGGAGTACGCCGGCGAGGGCCTGGTCCGCGCCTACCAGGTCAAGAACGAGGTGCTGACCCACCTGCAGGAGGACGCCTTCCTGATCAACCGGCTGATGCCGGATGCGCCGGGACACACGATCCAGCTGCCGGACCCCGACCCGCTGTCGTTCGGCCAGCGGCTGATCCCCGGCAAGATGCTGATGCACCGCGTGGACCTGCACTACATCGAGGCGGTGATCGACGCCCAGCGCGCCGCGGGCATGCACGAGCGCTTCGGCGACGCCTCGCCCCAGCCGGCCGCCGCGCGGGGCCTGCCCGGCGTGGCGATCTCGCCCGAGCAGCAGGCGCAGTGGGACGCCCGGGTCCAGGCGCACCGGCAGGCGCTCGACCAGCAGTCGCCGCAGCAGGCGCAGGACCAGGAAACGGCCTTCGCCCGCTGAGCGGCGCGGGCCGGGGCCGCGGTCGGTTTCGCCCGCCGCAGGGGATCCGTCGATGTCCAGCACCGTCCGCGGGGGCGCGATCCGCCGCTGCCTGCCCGCCCTGCTCGTCCTGGCGTCCGTGGTGCCGCTCTGGCACGGCTACCGGATGCTGGCGGCCGCGCTCGGCGCCGAGCCCGCCGGCCGGCTCGGCGCGGCGGCCGCACTCGGCCTGGCCGCGATCGCGCTGGTCGCGCTGGCGCTCCGGCTCGAGGGCCGCGACCGCCGCAGCCTCGGCATGGCCGCGCGCTGGCGCGAGGACCTGCGCGCGTTCGCCGGCGGCGCCCTGCTGTGGACGCTGCCGGCGGCGGCCGGCATCGCCCTGTGCCTGGCGCTGGGCTGGGCGCGGATCGAGCCGCTGGCCGGCCCGGGCCAGGCGGTGCGGCTGCTCGCCTGGCTGGTGCCGGCGGTGCTGCTGTCGGAGGCGATCCCGGAGGAACTGCTGTTCCGCGGCTGGCTGCAGTCGCGGCTCGCTGCGCGCTTCGCCCGCTGGCTGGCGGTGCTGCTGCAGGCCGCGGCCTTCTGCGCCTTCGCCTGGCTGGCCGGGGCCATGACGGGCGCGGCGCAATGGATGTTCCTGCCCGGCTTCGCCCTGATCCTCGGCGCGGTGCGCGCGCTGACCGGCAGCCTGTGGACATCGGCCGGCGTGCATGCGGCCTGGATGGGCGTCGCGCAGGCGCTGGCGCCGGCCAACGGGCAGTTCGCGGTGGAGGGCCTGGCGACGCTGCAGGTGGTGGCGTTCGCGCTGCTGCCCTCCGCCGCGATGGGCGTCTGGTTCGGGATCCGCCACGCGGGGTTCGACTGGCGCGCGCGCGATCCGGCGGCGGGCGCGTAGGCGCGCGAGCGCGCCTCTTCAGGCGCCGGGAACGCGATGCAGGCTGTCGTTTGCCGGCGTCCGCGCGTGGGGACGCGTTCTTCTTCTGCCGCGAGTCCGGTGGCCCCTGGCCCGGTCGCGCGCGAGCGCGCTCCTACAAGGACGATCGCGCGCGAGCGCGATCCTGCGGGCGTCGCGGGCTACGGGGCGGCGGGCGCCGGGCCGAACAGGGCCTGCATGCGTCCGGCGTCCGGGGCCTCCACGATGCCCCGCTCGGTCACGATGGCGTCGATCAGCGCGGCCGGGGTGACGTCGAACACCGGGTTCCACGCGCGCACGCCGTCGGCCACGGTGCGTGCGCCGCCCACGCCCAGCAGCTCGCCGGGATCGCGTTCCTCGATCTCGATCCGGTCGCCCGAGGGCGTGGCCATGTCCACCGTCGACGACGGCGCCACCACCATGAACTTCTTGCCGTGGAAGCGCGCCGAGATCGCGAGCTGGTAGGTGCCGATCTTGTTGGCGACGTCGCCGTTGGCGCAGATGCGGTCGGCGCCGACCACCACCCAGTCGACCTCGCCCTTGCGCAGCAGGTGCGAGGCGGCCGCGTCGGCGATCAGGGTGGCGTCGATGCCGTCGCGCTGCAGTTCCCACACCGTCAGCCGCGAGCCCTGCATCCACGGCCGGGTCTCGTCGGCGAACACGCGATCGATGCGCCCCTGGGCCACGCCGGCGCGGATCACGCCGAGCGCGGTACCGAAGCCGGCGGTGGCCAGCGAGCCGGTGTTGCAGTGGGTCAGCACGCCGGACCCCGGCGCGATCAGCGAGGCGCCCAGCTCGCCCATGCGGCGGTTGGCGGCCAGGTCCTCGTCGGCGATGGCCTGCGCCTCGCGCTCCAGCGCCTGGCGCCAGTCCGCGCCGGCGCCGGCCAGCGCGTTGCGCATGCGCGACAGCGCCCAGGCCAGGTTGACCGCGGTGGGCCGGGCGGCGTTGAGGCGCTGCAGCGCGGGTTCCAGCCGCGGCAGCGCCTCGGCGCCGTCGGCGGCCTCCACCTCGCGCGCGGCCAGCACCGCGCCCCAGGCCGCGGCGATGCCGATCGCCGGCGCGCCACGCACCACCAGCGCATGGATGGCCTCCGCCACCGCGTCGCTGTGCGCGCAGCGCACGTACTCGACCGAGAACGGCAGGCGCCGCTGGTCGAGCAGCTCCAGCGCATCGCCGAGCCAGCGGATGGGACGGATGCGGTCGTAGCGGGCGTAGTCGAAGGCGTCGTTCATCCACCCTATTCTACGCGGCCGGCCGCAGTCGCTCAGCGCGCCAGGAACTCCGCCGAGCAGCCGCCGTTGACCCAGATGCCGCCGCGGTCCCAGCCCCAGTTCTGGCGCTGCACGCAGCGGGTGTCGGACAGCTGGCGGGTCAGGGTCACGCTGTCGGCGACCACCACGTTGCAGCGGGTGGTGCGGGTGCCGCGCGACTCGCAGCGCACCTTCTGCGGCGGTGCGCGCCCGGCCAGGTCCAGCGGGCCCTCGACGAAATCCGCGCTGCAGCCGCGCGCGACCCACACCGCGCGGTCGTCGTAGCCCCAGGTGCTGCCCTGCATGCAGTCGTGCGAGGAGTTCTGCTGCAACAGGCGCACGCCGCGGCGGGTGTCGGCGGGGCAGTAGTTGCGGCGGTTGTCGCGCGATTCGCAGCGGAAGACCCGCGGCTCGCGGTCCGCGTCGGCGGCGGCCTGGCGCTCGCCGAAGCCCAGGCGCGCGGTCAGCCCGCAGCCTCCGCAGGCCAGAGCGACCAACGCGATGACGGCCCGTCGCAACATGCCTTCCCCTCGTGTCTGCGAACCCGGACCCAAATCTACACGCTGCGGATGACGCGTGCCGTCAACACGCGGCTGAACGAACCGCCGCGTCGTTCAGGCACGGGCGAAGTCGAAGGCGACGACGTCGCCGATGCGCGCGGCGCCCAGCATCGCCATCAGCAGCCGGTCCACGCCCAGCGCGACGCCGGCGCAGTCGGGCAGGCCGTGCGCGAGCGCGTCGAGCAGCCGCTCGTCCACCGGCGGCACGGGCGCCGCGCGCCGCGCGCGTTCGGCCCGTTCGCGGGCGAAACGCGCGCGCTGCTCGCCGGCGTCGGCCAGCTCGTGGTAGCCGTTGGCCAGCTCCAGCGGGCCCAGGAACAGTTCGAAGCGCTCGGCCACCGGCGCCGGCGCCTCGGCGTCGCCATCGTCCGCGCGCACCCGCGCCAGCATGCACTGCGAGGCCGGGTAGTCGTGCAGTACCAGCAGCTGGTCCGGCGGGAAGCCGGGCTGGATGCGGTGCGTCATCAGCAGGTCCAGCCAGTCGTCGCGCGACAGCCCTGCCCCGTCCACCGCCACGTCGCCCAGCGCCTCGTGCAGCGCGGCCGGCTCGGCGCGCATCGGGTCGATGCCCAGCGCGTCGCGGTACAGGCTGCGATAGCTGGTGATGCGCGGCCGCGCCCGGCGTCCGACCAGGCCCAGCGCGGCCTGCACCAGCTGCACGCACTCCTCGGCCAGGCGGCGGTGGTCCCAGCCGACCCGGTACCACTCCAGCATCGTGAACTCGGGGTTGTGGCGCCCGCCCGCCTCGCCGTCGCGGAACACGCGGCCCAGTTCGTAGCAGTCGCCCACCCCGGCGGCCAGCAACCGCTTGAGCGGGTACTCGGGCGAGGTGCGCAGCCAGCGGCGGGCGGCGCCGGCATCGCGGTGGCCGCTGAAGTCGAGCGAGAACGAGGCGATGTTGGGCTCGGTGTTGCCGGCCTGCGACAGCACCGGGGTCTCCACTTCCAGCACGCCGCGCTCGGCGAAGAAGGCGCGGATCTCGGCGTTGAGGCGCGCGCGCAGGCGCAGCGCCTCGGGCGCAGCCGAGGGACGCCAGCTCATGCCCGCGCGGTCCGGGCGCGTCGGCGCCGCGGCGTCACGCGTGGCGCTCCAGGAACGCGAGCAGCTTCGCCTCGTCCCAGACCTCGACGCCCAGCGACTCGGCCTTTGCGAGCTTGGAGCCCGCCGCCTCGCCGGCGACGACGAAGCTGGTCTTCGCCGACACGCTGCCGGCGGCCTTGGCGCCGAGCGCTTCCAGCCGCTGCTTGGCCTCGTCGCGGGTCATCGAGGCCAGGGTGCCGGTCAGCACCACGGTCCGGCCGTCGAGCGGGCCGGCGGCGCGGCGATGGCGCGCGGGCGCGGCCTGCAGCAGGCGCGCCATGGCGCGCTCGGCGGCGACCAGCGCGGCGCGGGCCTCGGGATCGGCCAGGTAGGCCTCCAGGTTCTCGGCGCCGGCGGCGGAGGCGCCGCCGCCCGCCCAGCCGCTGGCGTTGGCCCGCAGCAGCGCGTCCAGGCTGCCGTAGGTCTCGGCCAGGCGCTGCGCGCTCTTGCCGCCGAGCTTCGCGACCGGCAGCGCGGCCAGCAGGTGCGCCAGGTCGAGCCGCTCGCGCAGCGCGGGATCGGGCCGGCCCTCGTCCTCGAAGCGGATGCCCGCGGCCAGCAGCGCGTCGACCACGGCGATGTTGCCGGGCTGCTCGAAGAAGGTCGCGATCGAGCGCGCGACCTCGCCGCCGATGTCGGGCAGCGCCTGCAGCACGACCGCGGGCGCCTCACGCACGAACTCCAGCCGGCCCAGCCACTGCGCCAGCGTCTTCGCCGTGGTCTCGCCCAGGTGCGGGATGCCCAGCGCGAACAGGAAGCGCGGCAGCGTGGTGCGGCGGCTGGCGTCGATGCCGGCGATCAGGTTCTCGGCCCACTTGGTGGCCAGCTTGCCGGCCTCCGGGTCCACCTGCAGGTGCTCGCGCAGGAAGTCGGCGCGCCGCCATTCCGGCGGGTCCTGCTCCAGCAGCGTGCGCGCGGCCTCGTCGATCGACAGCGCGCCGCGGCTGTCGTCGACCGCCTGCAGCAGGTCGGCGGCGGTGGCGGCGTCGAGCGCGGCCTTCATCCGCACCAGGGCGGGCACGTCGAGCGCGTAGAGGTCGGCGACCGAGCGCACGAAGCCGTACTCCACCAGCGCGTCGGCCTGCTTCTCGCCCAGGCCCTCGATGTCCATCGCCCGGCGCGAGGCGAAGTGGCGCACCGCCTCCTTGCGCTGCGCGCCGCAGGCCAGCCCGCCGGTGCAGCGGTAGGCGGCCTCGCCCTCCTCGCGCACCAGCTCGGAGCCGCAGACCGGGCAGGCCGCCGGCATCGACCAGGGGCGCGCGCCCTTGGGGCGGCGCTCGGCGATCACCCGCACGATCTCGGGAATGACGTCGCCGGCGCGGCGCACGATCACGGTGTCGCCCTCGCGCACGTCCAGCCGCTGGATCTGGTCGGCGTTGTGCAGGGTGGCGTTGGTCACGGTAACCCCGGCCACCTGCACCGGCTCCAGCCGCGCCACCGGGGTGGCCGCGCCGGTGCGGCCGATCTGGATCTCGATCGCGCGCAGCACCGTGGTCTGCTCCTGCGCCGGGTACTTGTGCGCCAGCGCCCAGCGCGGCGCGCGCGAGACGAAGCCCAGCACCCGCTGCTGGTCGTAGCGGTCGAGCTTGTAGACCACGCCGTCGATGTCGTAGGGCAGCGTGTCGCGCAGCGCGCCGATGCGGCGGTAGTAGGCGATCAGGCCGTCGAAGCCGGTGGCGGTGTCCGCCTCGGGCGCGACCGGGAAGCCCAGCCCGCGCAGCAGCGCCAGGGTCTGCGAGTGGGTCGGCGGCAGGTCCAGGCCCTCGACCTGGCCCACGCCGTAGGCGAAGAAGGCCAGCGGCCGCCGCCGGGTCACCGCGGGATCGAGCTGGCGCAGCGAGCCGGCGGCGCCGTTGCGCGGATTGGCCAGCAGCTTCTCGTTGCGCTCCAGCGCCTTCGCGTTCCAGGCCTCGAAGTCCTTGCGCGGCATGTAGACCTCGCCGCGCACTTCAAGCACCGCCGGCACCGCGGGCGCGGCGCCGCCGAGCAGCTTCAGCGGCACCGAGCGCACCTGGCGCAGGTTGGCGGTGACGTCCTCGCCGGTGGCGCCGTCGCCGCGGGTGGCGCCCTGCACGAAGACGCCGCGCTCGTAGCGCAGGCTGATCGCCAGGCCGTCGAGCTTGGGCTCGACCGAGAACCGCGGCGCGCGGGTGCCGAGCCTGTCCTCGATGCGGCGCTCGAACTCGGCCACCTCGCGGTAGCGCACGCGGTCGTCGTCGCCGCCGTCCGGGTCCTCGAAGGCGTTGGCCAGCGACAGCATCGGGATCGCGTGGCGCACCTCGGCGAAGCCGGCGTCGGGCCGCGCGCCGACGGTGCGGGTGGGCGAGTCGGGCGACGCGAGGTCCGGGTGCTCGGCCTCCAGCGCCTCCAGCGCGCGCAGCAGCGCGTCGTACTCGGCGTCGGGGATCGAAGGATCGTCGAGCACGTAGTAGCGGTGGTTGGCGTCCTCGATCCTGCGGCGCAGGTCCTGGACCCGCTTGGCGGCGCTTGCGGTCATGCGGGGAAGGCTGTCGGGTAGGCGGCGATCTTACCCGCGCCGGTGTCGGCGTCCCATCGCTTGCCCGGCCGGCCCGCGGCGGCTAGCTTGAACCGTCGCCCCTGCCCTTCGCGCCGATGCCGCTCTCCCGTCGCAGCTTCCTCCGGTGGACCGGCAGCGGACTCGCCGCGGCCGCCGCCCTGCCCGCACCCGCCGCCGCGGAGCCCGCGCCCGCGGCCGCCGGCCCGGCGCTGCTGAACTTCAACGAATGCCCGCACGGCCCGTCCGAGGCCGCGCGGCGCGCGGTCGCCGAGATCCTGCCGCGCTCGGGGCGCTACCTGTTCGGGCTGCGGCAGGAACTGGAAGCGGCCTTCGCGCAGCGACACGGCGTCCCGCAGGAGCGCGTCGCCGCGTTCGCGGGGTCCAGCGATCCGCTCGCGCGCGCCGGGCTGGCCTTCACCTCGCCGGACGCCTCGCTGGTGCTGCCCGTGCCCACGTTCGACGCCGTCGCCGAGACCGCCGCCACCCGCGGCGCGAACGTGCACGCGGTGCCGCTGCGCCCCGACGGCGCGCACGACGTCGAGGCGATGGCCGCGGCCGACGCCCGCGCCGGGCTGCTCTACGTGTGCAACCCCAACAACCCGAGCGCGACCACGACGCCGCGCGCCGCCCTCGAATGGCTGCTGGCGCACAAGCCGCCCGGCGCCGTGGTGCTGGCCGACGAGGCCTATATCGAGTACAGCGACGAGCCCTCCCTGCTGGAACTCGCCGCCCGGCGCGACGACCTGGTCGTGCTGCGCACCTTCTCCAAGCTCTACGGCATGGCCGGCCTGCGCCTGGGGCTGGCGGCGGGCGCGCCGGCCCTGCTGCAGCGCCTGGCGGCGCAGGGCGGCAACCCGCTGCCGGTCACCGCGCTGGCGGCCGGGCTGGCCAGCCTGCGCGAGCCCGGGCTGGTCGAGCGCCGCAAGGCCGACAACGCGCGCCTGCGCGACGAGGCCATCGCCCGGCTCGAACGCGAAGGCCACCGCACGCTGCCCAGCGCGGCGAACTTCTTCATGGTCGAGACCGATCGCGACGGCCGCGCGTTCGCCGACGCGATGGCGCGCCACGGGGTCGTCATCGGCCGCGCCTGGCCGCAATGGCCGCGGCGGGTGCGGGTGACGGTCGGGACCGACGAGGACATGCGGCGCTTCCACGCGGCGTTCGCCGCGACGATGGCGGAACGGGCCGGCTGAAGCCCGCGCCGCGGCGATCCGCCGCGGCGGCTACCAGCGCGGGCTGCGCGCGACCGGCGGCGCTTCCTGCTGGCGGTCGTAGGCGCGCAGGTCGTCGCGGATGTGGGCCACGCGCTGGCGGCCGAGGGCGTTGCGCTGCTCGTCGAGCAGCACGCCGTCGAGCAGTTCGGCCATGCGCTGGGCGGTGGGCAGCATCATCTCCCAGGCGTCCAGCGCGGCGGCCGGCGCCGGCAGGGTCAGGAAGAAGGCGATCGCCGGGGTCTCCAGCGACTGGACCTCGGACATCTCGAAGCTGCCCGGCTTGCGGATGTTGGCCACGCTGAAGATCGGGCCGCGCTCGGGATGGCCCTCGACCAGGCGGTGGAACACGTTCATGTGGCCGTAGGTCAGGCCGGCCTTCTCGGCGGCGACCACGATGTCGGGCCCGCGCAGGACCTGGCCGGCGCGGGCGGCGATGTAGAGGGTGACGATCTTGTCGAAGTCGTCGCTGACCCGGCGGCCCAGCTCGGAGTTCGGCGTGGCCGCCTCGCCGACCGCGTCGTCGAACAGGTCCAGCTCGGCGTGGCGCCCGGGCTCGTCCGGGGCGTCGCCGGCGGCGTCGAGCTCCTGCTCGATCTGCGCGCCCAGCGTGGGCTCCATGCGGTCGCGCTCGCCGCTCTCCTCCGCGCGCACCCGGCGGCCCTGCCCGCCCTGGCGCGGCCGGGTCCCGAAGTACCAGATCGCCGCGAACAGGATCGCGCCTGCCACCGCGATGCCGATCCGCATCAGCCACATGTCGGTCATCGAAACACCTCCCTCAATCTCTGTGGGCGCGCGCCGGCGCGCGTTGGAGCCTGCCGGGCCGTGCCCGGCCGCGCGATGCCGCGCGCCCCGGGCCCGTCCGCGGCGGCCGCGGGAGATCCACGGTCCTCAAGCCGCACCGGCCAGGCGGGCCGCCTCGGCCAGGTCCACCGAGACCAGCCGGCTGACGCCGGGTTCGCGCATGGTAACGCCACTGAGCTGGTGCGCGGCCTCCATGGTCGCCTTGTTGTGGGTGACGAACAGGAACTGCACCTGCTCGCTCATCTCCGACACCATCGCGGTGAAGCGGCCCACGTTGGCCTCGTCCAGCGGCGCGTCCACCTCGTCGAGCAGGCAGAACGGGGCCGGGTTGAGGCGGAAGATCGCGAACACCAGCGCCACCGCCGTCATCGCCTTCTCGCCGCCGGACAGCAGCGAGATGTTGGACACCCGCTTGCCGGGCGGGCGCGCCATGATCGCCACGCCGGTGTCGAGCAGGTCCTCGCCGGTCAGCTCCAGGTAGGCGTGGCCGCCGCCGAACAGCCGCGGGTAGAGCTCCTGCACGCCGGCGTTGACGCGGTCGAAGGTGTCCTTGAAGCGGCCGCGGGTCTCGCGGTCGATCTTGCGGATCGCGTCCTCCAGCGTCTCCAGCGCGGCGTTGAGGTCGGCGTCCTGGCTGTCCAGGTACTCCTTGCGCTGCGCGGCCTCGGCGTGCTCCTGGATCGCGGCCAGGTTCACCGGCTCGAGCCGGCGCAGCTTGGCGTCGAACTCCGCGACGGTGCGCTCCCAGGCGGACGGGCTCGCGTCTTCGGCCACGTTGGCGAGCACCGCCTCCATCTCGAAGCCGGCCTCGGCCACTGCGGCCGAGAGCTGCTCGGCGCGGATCACCAGCGCCTGCTGGTCGATCCGGCGCTGCGAGATGGCCTCGCGCTGCGCGATCGCGTGGGCGTCGCGCTGCTGGCGGGTCTGCTCGAACTGCCGCAGCTCGGCCTCGATGCCGTCCAGCGCCGAGCGCGCCGCGGCCAGGTCGTTGTCGGCCAGCACGCGCTGTTCCAGCGCGGCCTGCCGCTCGGCCTCCAGGTCGCCGACCGGCGCGTCGCCGTCGGCGAGCTGGCCGGCGATCTCCTCCAGCCGCGAATCGAGCTGGCCGCGCTGGTGGCCCATGCGCTCCAGCGACTGCGCCAGCGCCACCACCTGGGCGCGCTGCGACTCCAGCGACAGCGCCAGCGCGTGCGCGGCGTCGCGCGAGGCGCGGGCGGCGTCGCGGGCGGCGTCGCGGGCCTGCACGCGGGCGGCGCGCTCGGCCTCCAGCTCGCGGCGCGACTGCTCGTAGTCGGCCATCCGCGAGACCGCGTCCTCGAGCCGGCCGCGCGACTCGCGGGCCTGCGCGGCGGCGTTGTCGATCGACTCGATCAGCTGCTCCAGCTCGGCGTCGATCCGCTCGATGCGGTGGCGCGCGGAATCCAGCCGCCCCTGCTGGCTCTGCAGCTGGCCGGCCAGCTCCGACACGCCGCGGTGGGCGACGTAGAGCGCGCGCTGGGCCTCCTCGCGCGCCTGCTCGGCCGCCAGCAGGCGCTCGCGGCGCTGCGCCGCGGCGGCCTCCAGCTCGCCCTCGCGCGCCTGCAATGTCTCGATCCCGGCGCGCAGCTGCTGGATCTCGCGCTCGCGCAGCAGCGCGCCCTGCTTGGCCGCGCCCGAGCGCAGCACCCGCACCCAGCCGGCGCCCAGGCGCTCGCCGCCGCGGGTGATGACCGAATCGCCCTCGGGCAGCCGCGCCTGCAGCGCGACCGCCTCGGCCAGGGTCTCGGCCACGTGCAGGCGCGCCAGCAGGCGGCGCACCGCCAGCGGGCCGCGGACCCGCGCCGCCAGCGAGGTCGGCGCGAACGCGGCCTCTCCCTCGTCGGCCGCGACCAGCGCCAGCCGGCCCTCGCCCAGGTCGCCCAGCGCCTCGACCAGGGTCTCCGGCGCGTCCACCAGCACGCCCTCGATGAGCTGCCCCAGCGCGCCCTCGACGGCGTTTTCCCAGCCCGGTTCCACCTGCAGCCGCTCGCCCACGCGCGCGGCCGAGTCCAGCCCGCGGCGGCGCAGCCATTCCACCGCTGCGCCCTGCTCCTGGCCGAGCGCGGCGTGCTGCAGGGTCTCCAGCGAGGACAGGCGCCCGCGCGCCTCCTGCGCGCGCTTGCGCACGTCCGAAAGCTCGTCCTGCGCGGCGCGCTGCTCGTCCTGCAGCGCCAGCGCGTCCTGCTTGCGCAGTTCCAGGTCCTCGGTCAGCGTGTCGAGCGCGGTGCGCTGTTCCTCGTGGCGCAGCTCGACGGCGGCGAAGCTGCCGGCCAGGGCGTCGAGGTCGAGCCCGGCGCGCTCGGTCGCCAGTTGTTCGCGGCGGCGGTCGGCGTCCAGCGACTGCCGGTCGAGGTAGTCGACGCGGGTGCGCTCGACCTCGGCCGCGCGCGCGGCCTCGGCCGACTCGCGGCCGTGCGCCTCCCAGCGCTGCTGCCAGTCGGCCAGCGCGGCCTCGGCCTCGCGCAGCGCGTCCTGCCGCGCCTCGTCCTCGGCGCGCAGCGACTCCAGCCGCGGCTCGGCGTCCAGGATCGCGGCCTGCAGCGTCTCCAGCCGCGCCTGGTCGCCGCCGATGTGCGCGCCGATCTCGGCCAGCGCGTTGGCGGTCTCGTCGCGGGCGCGGTGCAGCCGCGCGGACAGGTCGCGCTGGTGGGCGATCTGCTGCTCGATGCGGGCCAGCGCGCCGGCCACCTCGTACACGGCCGCCTGCGCCCTGGCCAGCGCCTCGCCGGCCTCCTGCTGGCGCACGCGCCCGGTCTCGATGCGACGCTCGGCGTCGCGCTGCTCGGCGACCAGCTGCTCGAGCCGGGTCGATTCCTGCGCCAGTCCCTCGCGCAGCGCCTGCAGCTGGCGGTCGAGCGCGCGGAACTCCAGCGCCTTCCACTCGGCGTCGCGGATCTTCCGCTCGGCCTGGATCGCGGTGTACTGCTCGGCCTGGCGGGCCTGGCGCTTGAGGTGGTCGAGCTGCTTGCCGACCTCCTCGCGCAGGTCGCCCAGGCGGTCCAGGTTCTCGCGGGTGTGGCGGATGCGGGTCTCGGTCTCCTTGCGCCGCTCCTTGTACTTGGAGATGCCGGCGGCCTCCTCCAGGTGCACGCGCAGGTCCTCGGGCCGCGCCTCCACGATCTGGCTGATCATGCCCTGCTCGATGATCGAGTAGCTGCGCGGCCCCAGGCCGGTGCCCAGGAACAGGTCGGTGATGTCGCGGCGGCGGACCTTGGTGCCGTTGAGGTAGTAGGCGCTCTGGCCGTCGCGGCTGACGGTGCGCTTGACCGAGATCTCGTTGAACGAGGCGTACTCGCCGGTGATGGTGTGGTCGGCGTTGTCGAAGACCAGCTCCACCATCGCCTGCGAGACCGGCTTGCGGGCGGTGGAGCCGGAGAAGATCACGTCGGTCAGCGAATCGCCGCGCAGGCGGCTGGCGGTGCTCTCGCCCATCACCCAGCGCACGGCGTCGATGATGTTCGACTTGCCGCAGCCGTTCGGGCCGACCACGCCGGTCATGTTCGTGGGCAGGTGCAGCGTGGTGGGATCGACGAAGGACTTGAAACCGGCGAGCTTGATCGTGGACAGGCGCATGCGGAAGGACGTTAGCCTCGCGGCGCAGCGCATCGGCGCGGCCGCTCCAAGGTGAGGTCCGGACAGGCCCGTCCATGGACCCGTTCGGACGTCGCCGGCCCGGCACAGGTCCGGACCGGCTCCCACGGACCGCGCGCTTGCGCGCCCGATCCGCGAGCAAACCCTCCTGGTTTGCAGGACCCGCGAACGCGTTCGCAGGCCCGGATGTGAGGTTCCCGGCCTGGATCGGCCGGCAAGTCGTTGTTTTCATTGCACGACGGCGCCACCCAGGACGCCGTCGTCCGGCAGTATAGCCGCCCCTCCGGCCCGGGGTCAGGCGGCCCCGGCCGGGCCCGCGCGCTCACGGCGGCGCCGGCGCGTTCATGCAGAATCCCGCGCATGGCCGCCGCCCCCCCGCCCGCTCCCGCCCGCGTCCAGCCCAGCCTGCGCGAGCGCTTCGACGCGATGCGCAACCTGCCGCCGTTCCTGCGCCTGGTCTGGGCCACCAGCCCCGGGCTCACCGCGGCCAGCCTGGGCCTGCGGCTGCTGCGGGCGCTGCTGCCGGTGGCGATGCTCTACGTGGGCAAGCTGATCATCGACGAGGTGGTGCGGCTGGCCGGGGCCGCGCCGGGCGCGCCCGACCTGGCCGCGGCCTGGCACGACGGCCGCCTCGATCCGCTGCTGTGGCTGGTGCTGGCCGAGTTCGGGCTGGCGGTCGTGTCCGACCTGCTGGGGCGGCTGGTCGCCTACGCCGAGGGGCTGCTGTCGGAGCTGTTCACCAACGCCACCAGCGTGCGCCTGATGGAACACGCGGCCACGCTGGACCTGGAGGACTTCGAGGACCCGGAGCTGCAGGACAAGCTCGACCGCGCGCGCCGCCAGACCATGGGACGGATGAACCTGCTGGGCCAGCTGTTCGGCCAGGCGCAGGACGCGGTGACCGTGGTCAGCTTCGCCGCCGGCCTGGTGATCTACGCACCGTGGCTGATCCTGCTGCTGGCGGTGGCGCTGGTGCCGGCGTTCGTCGGCGAGTCGCACTTCAACGCGCTGGGGTACTCGCTGAACTTCCAGTGGACGCCCGAGCGCCGGCAGCTGGAGTACGTGCGCCAGACCGGCGCCAGCGTGGAGACCGCCAAGGAGGTGAAGATCTTCGATCTGCACCGCTTCCTGATCGAGCGCTACCGCCGCCTGGCCGAGGGCTTCTACCGCGCCAACCGGGCGCTGGCGCGGCGGCGCGCGCTGTGGGGCGCGCTGCTGGCCGCGTTCGGCACCCTGGGCTACTACGCCGCCTACGCCTACATCGTCTGGCGCACCCTGCGCGGCGACTTCAGCATCGGCGACCTCACCTTCCTGGCCGGCAGCTTCCTGCGCCTGCGGCAGCTGCTGGAGGGCCTGTTGATCGGCTTCTCGCAGGTGGCCGGCCAGGCGCTCTACCTCGACGACCTGTTCTCGTTCTTCGCCATCGAGCCGGAGATCCGCTCCCGGCCCGGCGCGGTCCCGGTGCCGCGCCCGGTCGAGCGCGGCTTCGCGTTCGAGAACGTCGGCTTCCGCTACCCCGACGCCGAACGCTGGGCGGTACGGCACCTGGACTTCGAGCTGCGCGCCGGCGAGGTGCTGGCGCTGGTGGGCGAGAACGGCGCCGGCAAGACCACCCTGGTCAAGCTGCTGGCGCGGCTGTACGACCCGGACGAGGGCCGCATCCTGCTCGACGGCCGCGACCTGCGCGACTACGACCTGGACGACCTGCGCGCCAACATCGGGGTGATCTTCCAGGACTTCGTGCGCTACCACCTGAGCGCGGCGGAGAACGTGGGCGTGGGCCGCATCGAGGCCATGGACGACCGCGAGCGCATCCGCGACGCCGCGCGGCGGGCGATGGCCGACGAGGTCATCGAGGCCCTGCCCGGCGGCTACGACCAGTTGATCGGGCGCCGCTTCAAGACCGGCGTGGACCTGTCGGGCGGGCAGTGGCAGAAGATCGCCATCGCCCGCGCCTACATGCGCGACGCGCAGGTGATGATCCTCGACGAGCCCACCGCCGCGCTCGACGCGCGCAGCGAGTACGAGGTGTTCCGCCGCTTCAAGGAACTCTCGCACCGGCGCACCGCGGTGCTGATCTCGCACCGCTTCTCCAGCGTGCGCATGGCCGACCGCATCCTGGTGCTGGAGCAGGGCCGCATCGAGGCCAGCGGCACGCACGCCGAGCTGATGGCGGCCGGCGGCCGCTACGCGGAGCTGTTCGAGCTGCAGGCCGCCGGCTACCGCTGACGCTGCGCCGCAGCACGCACATCGCGGCGTTTGCCTGTTTATGCGGAACTGGGCTGCAGGTCCGGTAAATCGCGTTGACGCGCGCGCGCGGCCGCCGATAGCGTGGCCCGGCAGCCGAGGACGGCGAAGGGAGCGATGCGCAAAGGCCATGCGGCGGATTCCGTACCTGCAGATCGCGCTGGGGCTGGCACTGGCCCTGGTCGCCGTGCTGGGCTGGCAGAACCACCGCCTGCGCGCCGACAACGACTGGCTGCTCCAGCGCGCCTCGGCGCCCTACTACGGCATGTACGTGCCGGTCGTCGAAGTCGAGGCGCTCGACGGCGAGCGCCTGCGGCTGGGCGCGCCGGAGGGCGGCTTCCAGATCCTGTACTTCTTCAACGCGCACTGCCCCTATTGCCTGGAATCGGCGCCGATGGTGCGCGAGCTGGCGCGCCGCGCTGCCGGGCTCGGCGGCAGCGTGCGCATGGTCGGGCTGGGCAACGGCGAGGACGCCGAGATCGCCGCCTACGCGCGCGAGCACGGCTTCGACTTCCCGGTGGCCGCGGTCCGCGACCGCCGCCTGCTGGCGCTGTTCCGCGGCAACAGCGTGCCGCTGGTGGTGCTGGTCGGCGCCGACGGGCGCGTGCTGCACGCGCACCCCGGCACCCTCGACACCATGGACCAGGTCGGTTCCCTCCTGGCCGCGATGCGCACGGACGCGCCCCCCGCGGCCGCAACGCAAGCCAAGGAGTCATCGTCATGAAGCAGTCCAAGTTCTCCCTGCGCAAGTCGCTCCTCGCCGCCGGGTTCCTCGGGGTCATGGCCTTCGGCGGCATGCAGGCCGTGGCCAGCGGCACCGCCTCGCAGTCGCAGGCCCGCCAGTGCAGTTCGATCTGCGAGCCCGACTGCCAGGGCTTCGGCGGCACCTACCGCGCCGGCATCTGCTGGTGTTGCGGCTGACGCGATGAGGGCCGCGGCGGGAAGGGCGCCGCGCCAGGCGCGCGGGCGGTAGAAACGTTCGAGGCGAACGGCTCGCTGCGCGAGGCCAGTTTCGCGCCGCTTCGCCGGCCTGTAGCGGGACTACAGGCCAAGAAGCGGCGCGGAAATGGGCCGCTCAGCGGGCCGTGCAGCCCGGACGGCTTCTGCCGCCCACGCTCCTGAGCCCTTCCCGCTCCGCGTCCCCGGATGCACGCGCTCAGCCGGGGAACAGCGCACCCTGGTCGCCGGCCGGCGACGCATAGTCCAGGCGGCCGTCGACGATGCGCGCCGCCGCCGTGTACGGGTGGACCTGCGCCTTGCCGGGCGCCATCAGATGCACCACCTCCCAGCCGCTCGCCTTGAAGTCGTCGGCGATCAGGCTGCGATGGCAGCTCCACCACATCGCCTCCGCGCACAGCACCGCCGTGGGGCGGTCCAGCGCGGTCGCCTGCAGCCACTCGCGGGCCGCGGCGTAGGCCGGCGTGTCCATGTAGTCGGCGTAGCCGCGAAAGCCGGCGTTGCGCCAGGCGGTATGCGGCGAGCCGGCGCGCGGGGCGCGGCGGCCGCCCAGCTCCGGCATCGGCAGGTAGTCGATCCCGGCACCGCCCAGGCCGCCGGCCAGGGCCTCCGCGGCGTACTGCGGGTTGCGGCGCGAGCCGGGATAGCGCCGCACGTCGGCCACGACGGCGATGCCGGCCTCGGCGAGCATGTCCAGCAACGCCTCCAGCGGGCGGGTGGAATGGCCGAGGGTCCAGAGCCGGGGCGCGGATCGCATGCGGCCAGCCTGCCACGGCCGGCGTCGACGCCGCGCGCACCGCCCCGGATGAGAACCGCTCTCATCGTCTACAATGAGCCGGTTTTCTCCCGGATCTCCCCCCGAGCATGTCCTCCGCATTTGGCACCGAGACGGTGCTGGACGTCCGCCACTGGACGGACGACTACTTCAGCTTCACCACCACCCGCGACGACGGCTTCCGCTTCGACAACGGACAGTTCGTCATGATCGGCCTGCAGACCGAGGGCAAGCCGCTGCTGCGCGCCTACTCGATCGCCAGCGCCAACTGGGAGGAACAGCTCGAGTTCTTCAGCATCAAGGTGCCCGACGGCCCGTTGACCTCGCGGCTGAAGTCGATCCGCCCGGGCGACGAGATCGTGGTCGGCCGCAAGCCCACCGGCACCCTGCTGATCCACGACGTGCACCCGGGCCGCAACCTGTACCTGCTGGGCACCGGCACCGGGCTCGCGCCGTGGCTGTCGATCGTCAAGGACCCGGAAACCTACGAGCGCTTCGAGCGGGTGATCCTGTGCCACGGCGTGCGCCGCACCGCCGACCTGGCCTACCGCGACTACTTCGTCAACGAGCTGCCGCAGCACGAGTTCCTGGGCGAGCAGATCGCGGCCAAGCTGCGCTACTACCCGGCAGTGACCCGCGAGCCGTTCGTGTTCGGCGGCCACGACCACCAGGGCCGGCTCACCGCGCTGATGGACAGCGGCCGGATGATGGAGCACCTGGGGATCGAGCCGCTGGACCCGGAGCACGACCGCGCGATGATCTGCGGCAGCCCTCAGATGCTGGCCGACTTCCGCGGCCTGCTCGACGCCCGCGGCTTCTCGCCGGCGCCGCGCATCGGCACGCCCGGCCAGTACGTGTTCGAGCGCGCGTTCGTCGAGCGCTAGCAGCGCCGGCATCCGCCCCGCGCAACAGCGGCCCCGGCAGGAGCGCGCTCGCGCGCGACAGGGCATCGCACGTGCAAACCGGTCGCGCGCAAGCGCGCTCCTACAGAGCGTCGTCCGGGATCTCGGGCGCTCGCGTGCGACGAATCCCGCCGCACTCCGGATGCGCACGGGCACTCCCCATGCGTCCCGCGGGGCTCGCCGATTCCACCCGCCCCCCGGCGGCGTCTACAATCCACGCAATCTCCGGGAGAATCGCCACATGAAGATCGTCGTCGCCGTGGATGGCAGCGAAATCAGCCAGCGTGCCGTGAAGTTCGCGATCAAGCTCCTTCGCGCCACCGACAAGGGCCAGATCACCCTGGTCGCGGTGAATCCGGAACTGTTCCCGGGCGTGGAGCGCAAGATCGGCGCCGAGGCCGCCGCGCGCCACCATGCCGAGTCGCACGACTCCATGCTCGCCGACGCCGCCAAGACGCTCGCGCGCGCCAAGGTCGAGTTCAAGGAGCGGCGCGAGATCGGCGACATCGCCGCCACCATCCTCGACGTCGCCCACAAGCAGCGCGCCGACCTGATCGTCATGGGCTCGCACGGCCGCGGCGCGGTCAAGGGCATGCTGCTGGGCTCGGTCTCGGGCAAGGTGCTGGCCCAGGCCGACGTGCCGGTGACCATCGTGCGCTGAGCGCACCGCGACGCGACGCGTCAACCTGCGGGCGGCGCCCGCTCCAGCGCACGCTCCACCGCGCCCGCCAGCCGCTCCGGCCGTCGCGCCGGGCCGAAACGGCGCAGCGGCCGGCCGTCGCGGCCGACCAGGAACTTGGTGAAGTTCCACTTGATCGCGCGCGTCCCCAGCACGCCGCGGCGCGCGTCCTGCAGCCAGCGCCACAGCGGATCCGCGCCGGGGCCGTTGACCTCCACCTTGGCGAACATCGGGAAGTCCACCCGGTAGCGCAGGTCGCAGAACGCGTGGATGGCCTGCGCGTCGCCCGGTTCCTGCGCGCCGAACTGGTTGCAGGGGAAGCCCAGCACGACCAGCCCCTGCGCGCGGTAGCGCGCCCACAGCGCCTGCAGCCCGGCGTACTGCGGGGTGAAGCCGCAGGCCGAGGCCACGTTCACCACCAGCGCCACCTGGCCGCGGTAGCGCGACAGCGGCGCTTCGCGGCCCTCCAGGTCGACGGCGTCGAAGTCGTGCAGGGTCGGCATGGCCCCAGTCTAGCCCCGGAATACCGTGGGAGCGCGCTCGCGCGCGATGCGCTTGCTCTTCTCCGGCCACCCACCAAGAAGCTGTCGCGCGCGAGCGCGCTCCTGCCCGATCCGGGCGCCCGGGGGCGACGGAAGCCGCGCCTGTGCCGATGGTCATGGGGCCCCGGCCCGCGCCGGCGGGGTATTCTTGGGAATTCCGCCGTCCCAGGATTCGCCGATGAAGCATCCGCTCAGCCTGGCGCTCGCCGCCGCCATCGCCGGCCTCAGCGCCCCCGCCCTCACCCCGGACGCGCTCGCCCAGAACGCCGGGCCCGCACAGGCGGCCGCGCCGTCCGACGCGCAGCAGAGCAACCCGTTCTTCCAGGTGAGCCCGCTGGACCTGCAGTACCCGCAGTTCGACCGCATCCGCGACGAGCACTTCGCCCCGGCCTTCGACGCCGGCATGCGCGAGAACCTGGCCGAGATCGAGCGCATCGCCGCCAATCCGGAGCCGCCGACGTTCGAGAACACCATCGTCGAGCTGGAGAAGTCGGGCCAGCTGCTGGGCCGCGCGCTGCGCGTGTTCTTCAACCTGGTCGGCTCCGACACCAACGACGCGCGCAAGCAGCTGCAGGCCGAGTACTCGGCGAAGCTGGCCGCGCACCGCGACGCGATCTCGCTGAACCCGCAGCTGTTCGCGCGCATCAAGACCCTGTACGACGGCCGCGCCTCGCTGGGCCTGGATGCCGAGGGCACCCGCCTGGTCGAGCAGTACTACAACGACTTCGTGCGCGCCGGCGCGCAGCTCGACGAGGCGCAGAAGGCGCGCCTGAAGGAGATCAACGCCGAGCTGGCCACCCTGGGCACCACCTTCAGCCAGAACGTGCTGGCCGAGGTCAACGACTCCGCGGTGGTGGTCGACACCCGCGAGGAGCTGGACGGCCTGACCGAACAGCAGATCACCGCGGCCGCCGAGGCGGCGAAGTCGCGCGGGCTGGAGGGCAAGTACGTCGTCACCCTGCTCAACACCACCGGCCAGCCGCCGCTGTCGCAGCTGACCGACCGCGCGCTGCGCCAGCGCATCCACGAGGCCTCGGTCGCCCGCGGCGCGCGCGGCAACCAGTGGGACAACACCGCCATCGTCTCCCAGGTGCTGCGCCTGCGCGCCGAGCGCTCGCGCATGCTGGGCTTCCCCACCACCGCGCACTACGTGCTCGCCGACGAGACCGCCAAGACCCCGGAGGCGGTCAACGACATGCTGGGCCGTCTGGCCCCCGCCGCGGTCGCCAACGCGCGCCGCGAGGCCGCCGAGCTGCAGCGCACGATCGACCAGGAGCAGGCCGCCAGGGGCGAGCCGACCTTCCAGCTCGAGGCCTGGGACTGGGCCTTCTACTCGGAGAAGGTGCGCCAGGCCAAGTACGAGTTCGACGAGGCCCAGCTCAAGCCCTACCTGGAGATGGTGAACGTGCTGGAGAACGGCGTCTTCCACGCCGCCAACCAGTTCTACGGGATCAGCTTCAAGCGCCGCACCGACCTGCCGCTGTACCACCCGGACACCCGCGTCTACGACGTGTTCGACGCCGACGGCAGCCAGCTGGCGATCTTCATCTTCGATCCCTACGCGCGCGAGTCCAAGCGCGGCGGCGCGTGGATGAACTCCTACGTCTCGCAGTCGGCGCTGATGGGCACCAAGCCGGTGGTGACCAACAACCAGAACATCACCAAGCCGCCGGCGGGCGAGCCGACGCTGCTGACCTGGGACGAGGTCACCACGATGTTCCACGAGTTCGGCCACGCCCTGCACGGCATGTTCTCCGACGTGACCTACCCGTACTTCAGCGGCACCAGCGTCCCGCGCGACTTCGTCGAGTTCCCCTCGCAGGTCAACGAGATGTGGGCCGACTGGCCGAGCATCCTCGCCAACTACGCCAAGCACTACGAGACCGGCGAGCCGATGCCGCAGGCGCTGCTGGACAAGGTGACCGCCGCCGCGCAGTTCAACCAGGGCTTCGCCACCACCGAGTACCTGGCCGCGGCGATGCTCGACCAGCGCTGGCACCAGGTCGGCGCCGAGCGGATTCCCGACGCCGACGGCGTGGTCGCGTTCGAGGCCCAGGCGCTGGCCGCCGACGGCATCGACTACGCGCCGGTGCCGCCGCGCTACCGCACGCCCTACTTCAGCCACATCATGGGCGGCTACGCGGCCGGCTACTACGCCTACATCTGGTCGGAGGTGCTGGACGCCAACACCGTCAACTGGATCGAGGAGCATGGCGGCCTGACCCGCGCCAACGGCGACCGCCTGCGCGCCACCCTGCTCTCTCGCGGCGGCAGCAAGGACGCCCTGCAGCTGTTCCGCGACTTCGCCGGCCACGAGCCGGACATCCAGCCGCTGCTGGTCAAGCGCGGGCTGGTCGCCACCGCCGACGATTCCGCCGCGCCGGAATCGGCCGAGCCCACGCCCGGCAACGACGACTGAGCCCCGCGGGCCGGTGTCGCCGGCGGGGCGGCGGGGCGGGCCGCCGCGCGCCCGCCGCGTGGGGACCGCCGACTGCGCCCCGGGGGCGGGTGGCGCGGCCGGCCGTCGGGGGCGCCCGGGGCGGCCTGCCGCGTTTCGGGCCGCCGGTTCCCGCTCGGGCTAGCATGTCGGGCATGTCCGCCCTGCCCGCTCCCGCCTCCATCCCCGCCGCCGGCGACGCCGCGGCGCGCCTGGCCGACTGGCTGTCGCGCCACCGCCGCGTGTTCGCGCTCACCGGCGCCGGCTGCAGCACCGGCTCCGGCATCCCCGACTACCGCGGCGAGAACGGCGCCTGGAAGCGGCCGGCCCCGGTCACCTGGCAGGCCTTCACCGGCGACCCGGCCGTGTACCGGCGCTACTGGGCGCGCAGCCAGGTCGGCTGGCCGCGCTTCGGCCAGGCGCGCCCGAACGCGGCGCACCGCGCCCTGGCCGCGCTCGGGCGGCACGGGCCGGTCGCCATGCTCGTCACCCAGAACGTCGACGGCCTGCACCAGCGCGCCGGCAGCCCGTGCACCATCGACCTGCACGGGCGCCTCGACGCCGTGGTCTGCCTGGGCTGCGGCGAGCGATCCCCGCGCGCGGCGCTGCAGCCGCGGCTGGACGCGCTCAACCCGGGCTGGACGCCGGGAGCGGCCGCCACCGCGCCCGACGGCGACGCCGACATCGACGAGGACGCCGAGCGCGTCTTCGTGCCACCGCGCTGCGCCCGCTGCGGCGGCCTGCTGAAGCCCGACGTGGTGTTCTTCGGCGAGAACGTCCCGCGGGCGCGCTACGAGGCGGCCCGCGACGCGCTGGCCGCGGCCGACGCGATGCTGGTCGCGGGGTCCTCGCTGATGGTCTATTCCGGGTTTCGGTTCGCCCGCATGGCGCACGAGGCCGGCCTGCCGCTGGCGATCCTCAACCGCGGCCTCACCCGCGCCGACGCCCTGGCCGGGCTGAAGCTGGAGGCCGAGGTCGGCGCCACCCTGGTCGCGGCCGCCGCCGGCCTCGGCCTGCCCGTTGCCATGTAGGAGCGCGCTCGCGCGCGACCGGGGCCGCGGGGAAGGCGCCGTCGCGCGCGAGCGCGCTCCTGCGAAAGCGCAGGTATCCGCAACCGCACCGCCCGCCCGGCTAGCGCGGAGCGACGTAGCCGCCGGGCACGCCCCCGGGCGAGAGCACCAGCTGCCAGAGCTGGATCGCGCGCGCGCGGAAGCTGGCCATGGAGCCGGCCAGGTAGAACCGCCACATGCGCCGGAAGCGCGCGTCGTAGCGCGCCGGCAGCCGCGCCCACGCCGCCTCGGCGTTGTCGCGCCAGGCCTGCAGCGTGCGGTCGTAGTCGGCGCCGAAGTTGTGCCAGTCCTCGATCACGAAGCGCCCTTCCAGCGCGCGCGCGACCTGCACCGGCGAGGGCAGCATCGAGTTGGGGAAGATGTACTTCGCGATCCACGGGTCGGTGCGGTGGCGCGAGCGGTTGCCGCCGATGGTGTGCAGCAGGAACAGGCCGTCGGGCGCCAGGCAGCGCCGGGCGACGCGGAAATAGGTGCGGTAGTTGCGGACCCCGACGTGCTCGAACATGCCGATCGAGACGATGCGGTCGAAGCGCCCGTCCAGGGCGCGGTAGTCCTGCAGGCGGATCTCCACCGGCAGCCCGGCGCACAGCGCGCGCGCGTACTCGGCCTGCTCGCGCGAGACCGTCACCCCCACGCCCGCCACGCCGTGGCGCTCGGCCGCGTACTTCAGCATCTCGCCCCAGCCGCAGCCGATGTCGAGCAGGCGCATCCCGGGCCGCAGGCCGAGCTTGCGGCAGCACAGGTCGAGCTTGGCCTCCTGCGCGGCATCCAGGTCGCGCGCCTGCCGCCAGTAGCCGCAGCTGTAGACCAGGCGCGCGCCCAGCATCGCGGCGTAGAGGTCGTTGCCGAGGTCGTAGTGGCGCTCGCCGACCTCGAAGCTGCGCCGGCCGGCCTGCGGGTTGGACCAGCGCGCGCGCAGGGCGTCGACCAGCTCGCCGGCGCCGCGCACCCGCTCGCCGACGCCGGTCCGGACCAGCCGCAGCAGCAGTTCGTCGAGCGCGTCGGTGCGCCACCAGCCGTCCATCCAGCTCTCGCCGAGCCCGAGCGAGCCCTGCGCGAGCACGCGCTGGAAGAAGCGTTCGTCGTCGACCCGCAGGTCCCAGGGGCGGTCGCCGTCGATGCGCACGTCGGCATCCGCCACCAGGGCCTCGACGCGCCGCCGGAAACGGTCTGCGCTGGCCATGGTACGACCCGGAAGGCGGCCGGCCATCGCCCGGCCCGGGGGCAGTCTACGCCATGCCGCGCGCGCGGGCGCGGCCGCCTGGGGTCAGACGGTCGGCGCGGCCGCAGGTGCGGTGGCGAAC
Source organism: Alterluteimonas quercicellularis (assembly GCF_021191635.1). Lineage (GTDB taxonomy): Bacteria > Pseudomonadota > Gammaproteobacteria > Xanthomonadales > Xanthomonadaceae > Luteimonas > Luteimonas quercicellularis. The sequence goes on along the minus strand of NZ_JAIWPR010000002.1, from coordinate 8,932 downwards.
AGGTCGCGGTAGTCGGCGGCCACGTGCGGCAGCAGCACCTCGGCCGGCACCAGCACGCTCTGGGTGCCGTCGGCGTACGGCCCCACCTGGTAGGGCGGGAACACGAACCGCAGCGCCTCGATGCGGCCGTCGGCGGTCAGCACCGGCTCGAACAGGTCGAACTTGTCGGCCGCCGGAGCCGAGCCCTCGTCGATCATCTGCCCGCCGGTGCGCAGGATCTGGCTGCGCTCGGCCGGCTCCAGTTCCTCGGCGTCGATCCGCTGCGACAACGCCGCGTACAGGGCCTCGCGCACGTAGCCGGAGACGTCGCGCCAGCCGGCCTCGTCGGGGATCAGCTCCCCCGCCTGCAGCAGCCGCTCCTGCGCCGGCAGCCAGACGAAGCGCGCCACCAGCGGGTTGCCGTGCGCGCCGCCGGTATAGCTGCTGCCGTCGGCGGCCACCGCCACCAGCCGCGGGGTCTCGGCCAGCATGCGGAACTCCAGCGACAGGTCGTACAGGGTGCCGCCGGTGCCCTCGCCGGCCGCCGCCGCGGCCTGCAGCAGTTCCTCCCGCGCGGCCTGCGCATAGCGGTCCAGTTCCACCGCCAGGCCGGGATACTTCTTCGCTTCCTGCGGATAGCTGATGCCCACCACGTAGCGCGGCGTGCGCTCGATGACGTCGTCGAGCGCGGGCGTCGCCGCAGCCCCCGCCGCCGGCGCTTCGGCGGGCGCGGCCGGGGCCGGCGTGCCCGCGGGTGCGGGCGCCGGATCCTCTCCGCGCCCGCAGGCGGCCAGGGCCAGGACGAGCGCCGGCACGAGCGCCGATGCGATTGGGCGCAGCCACCACAGCTTCATGTTCCGTCTTCCCCGTTGACTCGTGATGCCGCGAGGCTAGCCGCGGCGGCGTGAGGATGCCATGCAAGGCCCTGGGAACGTGGAAGGCAGAAGCCGTCCGGGCTGCGAAGCCGCCTCGCACGAATCTACCGCCCACGCTCCCAGCCACGAAAAAGCCCGGCCGATGGCCGGGCTTTCCGTTCCGCCTTGCGGCAGGAATTACAGCGGCTGGACTTCGTCCGCCTGCAGGCCCTTCTGGCCCTGGACGACCTTGAAGGAAACCTTCTGGCCTTCCTGCAGCGACTTGAAGCCGGTGCCCTGGATCGAACGGAAGTGGACGAAGACGTCCTGGCCGCTCTCCGGGGTGATGAAGCCGAAGCCCTTGGCGTCGTTGAACCACTTCACGGTGCCGGTCTGACGATCGGACATGGTGTTACTCCTTGAAACTAACAGTGTTTTGGATTGGACACGATCCGCTGTGCGAACCGAGACTGTCGAGCAAGGGGTAACGCGAAAGCGATGGAGCGGATCCCCGGCCGGGATCACCGGACCGTACAGCGTCGATCTACCGCATCGGAGCCACGATGTACCGTGATCCCGGCTTTGAACAGTGATTGCACAATACCCTACTTCTGCGCCCGTGTGTGAATAGGGCGTCGCGCCGGCCCGGGCACCCCGCCCGCACCCGGCTCATGCGAGCAGGTCCGCCGCCTCGGGGTGGCGGCGGAACCAGGCCTGGGCGTAGGCGCAGCGCGGCTCCACCTTGAGCCCTTCGGCGCGCGCGTAGTCCAGCGCGGCCTCGGTCAGCGCGCCGGCGATGCCGCGGCCGGAGGCGGCCTCGGGCACCACCGTGTGCAGGATCGCCAGGCGCCCGCCCTCGCGGCGGTATTCCAGGTGCGCGCGCACGCCTTCGGCCTCGGTCTCGAACAGGCCGCGCCGCGGGTCGTGGTCGACGCGCATCTCACTCCTCGCCGGGCGCGCGGCGATGGTCGCGGCGGCCCTGGTTGAGGCGGTCGCGGGTGCTGTTGCTGCCCTGGATCGCCGGCTGCCGCGATTCGGCGGCGTGGAGCTGCCCGGCGCGGCCGGCGGCGGCGTCGGACTGGTAGCCCGGCTGCGGCGCCCCGCCCTCGCCGTGCGCCACCGCCTCCCAGGGCTTCGGCTCGCGGTCGCGGGCCTGCTTGGCCTCCAGCAGCTCGCGGGTGCGCTCCAGCGCCTGCTCCGGCGTCAGCCGGGGGCGCGTCACGCGCTTGCGGGCAGGCGCCGCGGCTTCGCCGGCCGGGGCGGCGGTCCGCTTGCGCGCGCTCGCGGCGCGCTTCGTCGTCCGGGGCGTCCCAGCGGCGCTCTTGGCGGCGGTCTTCGCCGTATTGCGGCCGGCGGCCGTCGCGCCGTCCGCCGTCTTCCGTGCCGCCTTCTTCGCCGTCGTCTTCGCGGTCTTGCCAGTCGTCTTCTTGGCCGCCTTCTTCGCGGCGCCCGCACGCCCGGTCGCTGACGGCTTCGCCGCCGCGCCGCGCTTGGCCGGCGCCTTGCGCGCGGCCGCCGCCGATGCGGTCCTGGCCGCACGGGCCGCCTGCTTGCGCTGGTCCTCGAAGCGCGCCAGCACCTCGGCCAGTAGCTCGGCCTTGTCCTTGCTGCGCTGGTTGGCCGCGCCGCTGGCGCCGCGCTTGCTGCCGGTGCGGTCGCGCGAGGCGAGCTTCTGCCGCCGCACCAGGTCGCGGGCGCGGTCGCGCGCGTCGCGCGCCCGGGCGATGCGGCTGTCCAGCGCCTTGACGTCGAGCTTGCGCAGGACGTTGACGCGGCTGTCGTCGTACAGCGCCATCTCCCTCTGGTTGAGCAGGGCGGTGGCGCGCGCGCGGGTGATCGGCATCGGGTCGTCTCCGGTGGTGGGGTGCGCCGAGGAGTAGCACAGCCGCCATGCAGTCCGGGTGAGCGCCGGCGCGATCCTCAGAAGGACGGGTTCGCGAGCCGGCCGAGGAAGGTGTTGATCACCCGCGGCTCCATCATCACGGTGAAGAGCACGCCGTAGCCGGCGCCCCACAGGTGCGCGCTGTGGTTGATGTTGTCGCCGCCGCGGCGGTCCATCCAGATCGAGTAGCCGACGTAGGCGACCGCGTAGAGGATCGCCGGCATCGGGATGAAGAACACGAAGATCAGCGACCACGGGCTGAGCAGCACGAACGCGAACAGCACCGCCGAGACCGCGCCGGACGCGCCGAGGCTGCGGTAGTGCGGGTCGTGGCGGTGGCGCAGGTAGGTGGGCAGGATCGCCACCAGGATCGCCGACAGGTAGAAGAACACGAAGCCCAGCTTGCCGATGTAGGGCTCGAAGGCGCGCTCGATCAGGCCGCCGAAGAAGAACAGCGTGATCATGTTGAACAGCAGGTGCTGCCAGTCGGCGTGGATGAAGCCGTGGCCGAGGAGCCGGTCGTACTGGTGGTGGCGGTCGATCGCCGGCGGCCACAGGATCAGCCGCTCCAGCAGGCGCGGGTTGTTGAACGCCTGCCACGACACCAGCACGGTGATCGCGATCAGGACCAGGGTCACGGGACCAGCATTCATCGGGGCGGCGTCCTCGCTCGGGGTCAGGCGGTGCGGTAATTGTCCTGCATCGGGTAGCGCCGCGCGTACAGCGCGAACGCGGCCGCCGCGAGGAAGGCGAAGCCGGCGAAGAAGAACATCAGGAAGGCGTTCTCGCTCAGGCCGCTGCCGGCGATCCAGGCGGTGGCGGTGTCGCTGCGCACGCCGGCGTTGGTCAGCAGCACCCACAGGCTGCCGAAGGTGCTGGTGAGGTACCAGAAGGCCATGATCACGCCCTTCATGGCGTGCGGCGCCTGGCTGTAGGCGAACTCCAGCGCGGTGGCCGAGACCAGCACCTCGCCGAAGGTCAGCAGCAGGTAGGGCAGCGACTGCCAGGTCAGCGAGACCTGCTCGCCGTCGTCGATCCACAGCTGGATCGCGCCGGCCGCGATCCAGGCCACGCCCGAGAACGCGATGCCCCAGCCCATGCGCCGCAGCGCGGTGGGCTCGAAGCCGATGCGCCGCAGCGCCGGGTACAGCACCAGATTGTTGAACGGGATCAGCAGCATCACCAGCAGCGGGTTCAGCGCCTGCATCTGCGCGGCGTCCTGGATCAGCCAGCTCGGCCACCAGGCGGCCTCGTGCGGGATCACCATCTCGCGGCCCTGGATGATCCAGGTCGAGGCCTTCTGGTCGAACAGCGACCAGAACGGCGTGACCAGCGCGAACACGATCAGGATGCGCAGCACCGCGCGCACGCCGTCCACCGCCGCGTCCGGGTGCAGGCCGCGCGCGCGCTCGAGCTGCATCGAGGCGCCGATCCCGCCCAGCGCGATCACCACGCCCAGCGCCAGGCAGGCCGAGATCACGAAGCCGAAGTCGCTCGGCCACCAGGCCAGCGAGACCGTCGCCGACAGCGCCCACAGCACCAGCAGGGCGGCCGCCGCGGCGACCCCGGCCAGCGCCACCAGCAGCCCCGGCCGCCCCTCGCCCGGCCGCTGCGCGCGCAGCGCGGTCTTCACCACCTCGAAGAAGGCGTGCGGGTCGCGGCGCGCGGGCGGCACGTTGACGTAGTGCCTGCGGCCCAGCCAGAACACGAAGGTGGCGATGAACATCAGCACGCCGGGGATGCCGAACGCGACGGCGGGCCCGTAGTGGCGCAGGAACAGCGGCGCCAGCAGCGAGGCGAAGAAGGAGCCGAAGTTGATGATCCAGTAGAACGCGTCGAAGACGATCCTGGCCTTGTCCTTGTTGCTCTGGTCGAACTGGTCGCCGCAGAACGACACCACCAGCGGCTTGATCCCGCCCGAGCCCAGCGCGATCAGGAACAGGCCGGTGTAGAAGCCGGTGGCGTTGGTCTCGAACAGCGCCAGGCAGGCGTGGCCGGCGCAGTAGATCAGCGAGAACCACAGGATGGTGTGGTACTTGCCGAAGAAGCGGTCCGCCAGCCAGCCGCCCAGCAGCGGGAAGAAGTACACGCCGATGACGAAGGTGTGGAAGATGTCGCGCGCTTCGCCGTTGCGATCGCCCTCGGGCAGGTAGGCCAGCAGCACCGAACTGATCAGGAACGGCACCAGGATGTTGCGCATCCCGTAGAAGCTGAAGCGCTCGCAGGCCTCGTTGCCGATGATGTAGCCGATCTGCCGCGGCATGCGGCCCGGCGGGTTCGGGAGTGCGGGACTGGGCTGGGACATCGGCACGGTTCGCGGACGGAAAGACGCGCAAGCGTAGCCGATCCCGGGGGCGCGGCGCCCGCCCGGGCCCGCCGCGGGGCGCTCGGGTACCATGCGGGCTGCCCGTCCGGATGCCCGCCCCGATGCCGTCCCGCCTGCCGCTGTTCGCCCTGCTGGCGCTGTCCCCCGTCCTCCTGCCCGCCTCCGAGCTGGTCACCGTGGCCGAGCGCAGCGGCTTCGCCGAGACCGGCCGCTACGACGAGACCGTCGCGCTGTGCGAGGCCTTCCAGCGCGCCGAGCCCGAGGCGGTGCGCTGCTTCGATTTCGGCGTCTCGCCCGAGGGCCGGCCGATGAAGGCGCTGGCGGTCTCGCGCACCGGCGCGCTGACCCCGGAGGCGGCGCGCGCGCAGGGCCTGCCGGTGGTGCTGATCCAGGGCGGGATCCATGCCGGCGAGATCGACGGCAAGGACGCGGGCTTCCTGGCCCTGCGGCAGGTGCTCGCCGGCGAGGCCGCGCCGGGCGCGCTGGAGCGGCTGGTCTGGGTGTTCGTGCCGGTATTCAGCGTCGACGGCCACGAGCGCTTCGGCGCCTGGAACCGCCCCAACCAGCGCGGCCCGCGCGAGATGGGCTGGCGCACCACCGCGCAGAACTACAACCTCAACCGCGACTACGCCAAGGCCGACGCGCCCGAGATGCAGGCGATGCTGCGCCTGGTCGAGGCCTGGGACCCGCTGGCCGTGGTGGACCTGCATGCCACCAACGGCGCGCAGTTCGAGCACGACATCTCGATCCAGGTCGAACCGCTGCATTCCGGCGACGAGGCGCTGCGCGAGGCCGGGCGCGCGTGGCGCGACGGCACCCTCGCCGACCTCGCCGCGCAGGGCTCGCTGCCGCTGCCGTTCTATCCTTCCTTCGTGGTCGGCGACGACCCGTCCTCGGGCTTCGAGGACGGGGTCGCGCCGCCGCGCTTCTCCACCGGCTACTTCCCGCTGCGCAACCGCCTGGTCATGCTGGTCGAGACGCACTCCTGGAAGGAGTACCCGGTGCGGGTGCGGATCACCCGCAACACCGTGGTCTCGGTGCTGGAGCGCATCGCCCGCCACGGCCGCGACTGGCAGCGCGTCGCCCGCGAGGCCGACCGCCGCGCCGCCGCGCTCGGCGGCACGGAGGTGCCGCTGGACTACCGCGCGACCGAGGCCGCGCGCACGATCGAGTTCCGCGGCTACGCCTACACCCGCACGCCGTCCGAGGTGTCCGGGGCGACCATGACCCGCTACGACGAGACCGCGCCGCAGGTCTGGCGCGTGCCCCTGCGCGACACCCTCGTGCCCGGCCGCACCGCGGTCGCCCCGCGCGGCGGCTACCTGGTGCCGCCGGCGCACGCCGGCTGGGTGGCTGAGCGGCTGGACGTGCACGGCATCGCCTACCGCCGGCTGGAGCGCGCCCTGCCCGCCGCGCCGGTACGGACCTTCCGCGCCGACGGCACGACGCTCGCCGCCGCGACCGTCGAGGGCCACCAGCGCCTGGAGCTCGAGGGCGAGTGGCGCGACGAGCCGCGCGACGTGCCCGCCGGGGCGCTGTTCGTACCGATCGCGCAGCCCGCGGCGCGGCTGGTGGTGGCGCTGTTCGAGCCGCAGGCGCCGGATTCGTTCGCCGCCTGGGGCCGCTTCAACAACCACTTCGAGCGCAAGGAGTACATGGAGGCCTACGTCGCCGAGGACGTCGCGCGCGGGATGCTGGCCGCCGACCCGGCGCTGGCGCAGGCCTTCGCGCGGCGCCTGCGCGAGGAGCCGGACTTCGCCGCCGATCCGCGCGCGCGCCTGGACTTCTTCTACCGCCGCCACCCGGCCTGGGACGAGCGCTACGGCCTCTACCCGGTCTACCGCCTGGAGGCCGCGCCGTGAACCGCCGCCGCGCCCTGCTCGCCGCACTGGCCGCGTCCGTGCTGGCCGCCTGCGCCCCCGCGCTCCGCACCGAGGCCCCCGCGCCGGACGCGGCGCGCCTGTCGCTGGTCACGCTCAACCTCTACCACGACCGCGATCACTGGGAGCGCCGGCGGCCGCTGGTGATCGAGGGCCTGCGCGCGCTGCGCCCCGACGTCGTCGCGCTGCAGGAGGTGCTGCAGCACGACACCCTGCGCAACCAGGCCGAGGACATCGGCGAGGCGCTGGGCTACAGCGTGTTCTTCGTCTCCACCGATCCCAAGGGCCAAGCGCACCGCTACGGCAACGCGCTGCTGACCCGGCTGCCGGTGCTGGCGCGCAGCCAGCGGCGGCTGGAACCGCTGGACGACACCCGGACCGTGGCCCACCTGCGCGTGCAGGCCGGCGGCCGCGCGCTGGACGTGTTCAACACCCACCTGCACTGGACCGACGAGGGCGGCGCGATCCGCGCGCGCCAGCTGCAGGACGTGCTCGCGCACGTGCGCGCCGAGGCCGGCGACGGCCCGAGCGTGATCGCCGGCGACTTCAACGCGGAGGCCGACGCGCCGGAGCTGGCGGCCCTGCGCGAAGCCGGCTACGTCGACGTGCTGGCCGCCGCCGACCCGGCGGCCGCGGCGAAGACCACGCTCAATCCGCACTACTTCGAGCACGGCCGCCGCATCGACCACGTGTTCGCGCGTGGCGCGGGCCTGCGCGCGCGCTCCGCGCAGCGGGTGCTGGACCGGCCAGGCGCCGACGGCGCCTGGCCGTCCGACCACTTCGGCGTGCGCGCCGAGTTCGAGCTGGGGCCGGCGCCTTAACTTCGGGCTCATGGCGGCGGCGCTACGCTCGGGAACGGATCACCCCGGGAGGAACGCGCCATGAGCGCACGTTGGATGGCGGGCTGCCTGACCGCGATGGCGCTGGCCGGCTGCCACAGCACCCCGGCCGCGCCCGGGCCGTCGCCCGCGGAGGCCGTGATCGAGGGCAGCGCGACGTTCTACGAGAAGCTGTTGATGCCGGCCGGATCGGTGCTGACGGTCGAGCTGGTCGACCTGGACGGCGGCGGCGCCTATGCGCGCAGCGAGTTCCCCTCGCTGCCAGGCCCGCCCTACGCCTTCAGCCTGCGCTACGACCCGGCGCGCGTACCGCCCGGGCGCCGCCTGGGCGTGCACGCCTCGCTGCGCACGCCCGCGGGCGAGCGCATGTTCGCCACCTCCGCGCCGGTGCCGGTCGAGGCCGGGCGCGCGGGCGCGACGCCGTTCCGCATGCTGCGCACGCCCTGAGCTGCGCGGCCGACACTCCGCAAGCCGAAGAGGAGCACGACGATGAAGACGACGCTCTCCCGCCTCCTGCCGCTGGCCGCGCTGGCTCTGGCGCTGTCCGCCTGCGCCGACCGCCCCGGCGCCGACCCGGCGGCCGATCCCGCGGCCACGCCGCCGGTGGAGGACGCGCTGCCGCCGCCGGCGGCGACCGCGCCGCCCGGCGAGGTGGCACGCGACCAGCCCGCCGCCGGCACCGCCTCCACCTGGGCCTGCGCCGACGTCACCGTCGACGTCGCCTACGACCCGGTGGCCGACACCTACACGCTGAGCCACCCCGGCGGCACGCTGACCCTGCACAGCCAGGTCTCGGGCTCCGGCGCGCGCTACGCCGACGACGCCGGCAACGAGTTCTGGGACAGCGGCGACGAGGCCCTGCTGACACTGGCCGGCCAGCCGCAGCGCAACTGCGTCAAGCGCTGACGCGACCGCCGGTCGCGTAGGCGCGCGCTCGCGCGCGACGGCTCTTGCGACATTCGGGAAAAGCGGTGCCGTCCGTCGTTCGCCGCCGTCCGCGCGTTGGGGGAGTCCGGTGGCATCCTGCCCGGTCGCGCGCCAGCGCGCTCCTACAAGACGAGCGGCACTGCGATCGGGCGGGCCCCGGAGATACGCCCCCCTGTAGGAGCGCGCTCGCGCGCGGCTGCGCCACCGGTGGGGCCCGCCGGGCAGATCAAAGCGCCCGAGCGCCC